>JAYZBC010000001.1:0-7558 GCA_036339375.1 Pseudomonadota bacterium
GATCAGCATCACGTGCAACAATTGCGACGTTGACACCCTCTTCTGCCAAGGATTCTGCACAGGCTCGCCCAATCCCTTGACTTCCCCCTGTTACAATTGCGTTCCGACCATTTATCCCGAGTTCCATTTCGTTCTCCTCAAAAGTTTTTCTTATTTACCCTGATAACACCTGCAATCAAAGCGAGTGTTACTTTGTTGTTCGTTTAATCCACTCATGGTATTTTTTAAAACATTAAAGCTGGTGAATGGGAATTAAGAGATGACAAAAAATGTTTTACCCGCCCTAGAAAGATTTATTAACAATCTTCGTGACATTTGGGAAGAATTTCCTGATGACGAAACTCGAATGAAACGGGCCCACTCTATTATGGAAAATGATCTTTTAAAGGATAAAGAACTCAAAGAACATTGTAAGACCTGGCCCTCTACAGAAGGCCGTAAGAATTTGTTATTTTATACAGATCCTGACTACGGCTTTGTCATAAATGGCGTCGTTCGTGTTCCGGGAAGAACCGGCAGTGTTCATGATCACGCTGACGCATGGGTCCTTTATGGGCTGCTGGACGGAAATGAAACCCTCGAAAGGTTTAAACGCTCCAATGAGGAACAAAAAGAAGGTTTTGCTGAAGTCGAATTGGTAAGCGTATCAGAGGGAAGAGCTGGAAAAGCCGATTTGGTCTCACCTTATGATATCCACGCTGAACAGGGCGGGAAGAAAAGATCAGTAGCGATGATCCTTAGAAGCCGAGTTCTTGTCGGAAAAATATTGCAGGGACGGTATGACCGAGACACCGGAAAATATTTTGAGGGTCCCGGACCAGAACAGATTCCTTTCCAACTATCTGCATAGTTCCTCAAATTACAGCCAAATGACTAACACCCCAATCTGGATCACAGAAGCCAACGTTGTTTCTTTAATCAGCTTACCTGAGGCAGTAGGCGCCTTGGAACAAATTTTAGTTTTAGAGGCTGCCGAAAAAGCTGCCAATTTACCAAAAACTCACCTAATGGTGGGAGCAAATGATGCCATGCATGCCCTCGGGGCTTCTATTGCTGGCGAAGACATTTGCGGGTTCAAAACTTGGGTTAATATTGCCGGGAAATCTTCAACAATTGTTAGTTTGTTTAGTTTGGTTGACGGCTCCCTGCTTGCAATAGTCGAGGCGACAGCGCTCGGTCAGATGCGAACCGCTGCAATGACGGGGGTCGGTACAAAGTGGCTGGCCCCAAAAGATGCAAATGAAATGGCAGTTATTGGTTCAGGAAAACAGGCTTTAACCCAGGTTGCAGCCTGCACGGCTGTTCGCCCTTTAAAAAAATTACGGGTCTTTAGTAGAACTCCAACCTCTAAATCTCGGTTTGCCGAGGCTGTTCGGGCTGAATTTGGTTTTGAGGTTGTGGAAGCCTCCTCTTTGGAGGACGCGGTTACCGGTGTACCCATCATCACTTTGATTACAAATTCCACAGAACCTTTTCTCAAATCAAAAATGGTGGCAGCCGGCACCCATATTAACGCCATGGGGGCTATTGTCCCAACACGCATAGAATTTTTTGAGGACATTTTTTCGCGCAGCGATATTGTAGCTGTAGATAGCTTTCGAGGTGTTCGTGATTTATCGTCAGAATTCCGGAAGCATTATAAGGAGGATCAAGATGGGTGGGATTCTATACAACCCATTTCAAAAATAATTGCCAATCAAATTCAAAGAGAAAAAAACTGCGATATTTCCCTTTTCAAAGCAATGGGCATGGGTATTTCTGATTTGGCGTTGGCGGTTGAAATTTATAAACGGGCACAAAAGGACGGGTTGTGCAACACAGTACCGGAACGCATACGCACCCCACCGCGCCTACAAAGATAGGTTACTTCACATCTTCATTCTGCCTTTATCTTTTCAATGATCACTGCTTCGACGGGCACATCACCCATTCCACCGGAATTTCCAGTAGTCGTAGATTCAATTTTTTTAACAACCTCTAAACCACTAATCACCTTTCCAAAAACTGCGTATCCCCAACCCCTTGAGTTTTTTTCCGTATGGTTCAAAAAAAGATTGTCAGCTGTGTTAATAAAAAATTGGGCTGTTGCGGAGTGTGGATCATTTGTGCGTGCCATAGCTATTGTTCCAACTAAATTAGACAGGCCATTATCGGCTTCGTTCTCGATTGGATCTAATGTTTCTTTTTGATTCATATTTGGTTCAAACCCACCACCTTGAATCATGAACCCGGATATCACCCGATGGAAAATTGTTCCATCGTAGAATCCTGTTTTTACGTATTTTAAAAAGTTCTCTACTGTTTTTGGCGCTTTTTCGGCATCTAATTCAAGTTCAATATTGCCAAGATTTGTTTTTATTTCCACGTGTTTTTTCTCCTGCGCTGCAAAAACATTGCAGCTCAAAGTAATTATCAATAAAGCGGCCAACAAGGCCTTGGTGGTTCTTAACATTTTTTATCCAAATCCATTTAACAAAAACTTACCTGAAATCAAATCAACTTCTCAAACTATTGCCTTGGATTTGCAAGCCAAAATAGTGCTGTGTTCTTCTATAAATAAGAACTCCAACATACCATAACTGAGCATAGAGTTTATTTTTGTTCGATGCCAACGGTATATCAAAGCCTCTCTCAATTTAATGTGCATATAATAGTTGCCCATAACCTTTTATAGGATCGTCAACTCCACATTCCCTTAATGCCCGCCACACAATTGCTTGAAGAGCAGTGATGACTTTGATCCCAAATTCTTTTTCTAAAGGTTCTATTACCCCAATGGTCGCGAAATGTGGACAAGGGATATAAAGGGTGTCTGCCTCTGGGTGGTTTTTGCAAATTTTAACCCCTAAATTAAGTACCGTTTTCTCATTGACTTGTCCGAGTTCAATAAATTCTGCTGCCAATCCTTCACATTCGACAGGTTCCCCACCGAGTTCTCTCACATAACCTTCAAAACGTTTATTATGGGAATCGTCGTAAGGTTGAATTATCCCCACTCTTCTAGCTTGGAGAATTTCAAAGGCATCCTTTTGTGCAGATAAGCTGGTAATGACGGGGAGACCAATTTCTTTTGATGTAGCCCTCGCCATTTCTCCGGCATTTGAAAAACCGCGCGATGCATTAATTGGAAGACCGCCGAAAACAAATAAATCAACACCCGCACGTGCCATAGCACGCGCGACATTCAGACTAACATCATAGGCCCGATTGACTTCATCACCTGTTCTATCAACCAAGGGGAGAGTATTCACAACCAGTGTTACCCCTTTGGGTACAATTTTGTAAAATTCGTAGGGAAATACCTCTGTCGCCGCCGGCGGTGAGGTATACCCTATCCTCGCTCGATTTCCATACATTTGCAAAAACTTCCCAATAAAGAATTATAAACCATAAAATTCGCGCGCATTGTCCTCTAAAATTTTTGCAGCAATTTCGGGGGAAACTTTGCCATCTGAACTCAGTTTTCGCATAGCTTCAATCTCGGTGGAGGTATCAGCATGACCATAATCGGTCCCGACCATTAATTGAGTCTCGCCCGCATACTTAACGACATAATCAAGGTCGTCAGTAACCTGGCAGGCAACATACATATTGTTGTCTGCCATAATGCTGTTAGACATCTCAACCCCTCTTCTAGAAAGTCGGATTGAAAGATCATTAAGGACATAGGGTACCCATTGAGCGCTAACTTCTAGAAAAGCCCAGCGAAGTTTGGGAAACATAGCGGGTATTTCATTCATCAGAAGACTGTGAAAGGTGGCAACCACCGGGAGTTTAGCTTTTGCAAAACCACAATCTTCCTTATACATACCCTCCAGGAGAAAACTGTTATTGCCCGAGTGAAAACAAATTGGCAAATCCAACTCCTGCGCCATTTCATAGAGAGGAAAATATTGCGAAGAGCTTGGAGGAATGTCGTACTCTATACCGTGTAAATAGATTCCACAGGCCCCATTTTTTTTACCGAACTCAAGTTCTTCACGCAAACGCTCCATGGAAAGGAGATGAGGCATCACCACCCAGCGCAATCGATTTGGGGCTCTTTTCCAGATATCAACTAACCAACGGTTGTAACAACGGCACAGGGCAAATTCGACTTCTCGGTTCATCGTCCAAGGGCGTAAAAATACAGTTGGATAGAGGACTTGGACATCTATTTCTAACTGATCCATATGCTTTAAACGTCCCTCAATATCCTCCATCTCACGCGCTTCTTTCGCCGTATCTGCCCCAACGTTTCCTTCTTTAGGCTGCATCCGATTGTCCATAAACCAAAATTCGCGTTGAAGCACACCAACATTGCTTAGAATAGAATGTTTCTTACCTTTAGCCCGCACAACTAATGGACGATATTTTTCAAATTCGGGGTCTAAAAAGTTAAAAGTGGATTCACACTCCACAACGTGTGCGTCGGCATCTATTGAGCCCATTGGTTCCTCCGGTTTAACCTAGTCGCGTTTCTATTTTCAAAATTAAGAGATTCGAAAGGTTAGAAAAATTTATAACAAATTTGGCGCAAAGGGTTTCATGGTTTATGAATAAAGAATAAATAGCATAATAATGGAAAAATTCGAATGAGTGATCGACCAAATTTTATTCTTTTTATAACCGATCAACACCGCGCAGATTATCTCGGATGTTACGGCCATTCGGTTCTTAAAACTCCGAATATAGACTCTATCGCTCAGAATGGCGTCCGGTTTAATCGCTTTTATGTTTCGAGCCCTATTTGTATGCCCAATAGAGCTACCTTAATGACAGGGCGGAATCCCTCCGTACATGGTGTAAGACAGAACGGGAATCCTCTTCCCCTATCTTCAAACACCTTTGTAGAAATGCTACGGGCAGCAGGTTATAAAACTGCCCTTATCGGAAAAAGCCATTTACAGAATTTTACTGCACACCCACCTTTAGCTAAGGCCAAAGAACCTGAGCAAGGATACACACCGACACAGGAAAGGTTAAAGGAGGCTATAGTTGGTGCCTACATGGATGGCGATTACACCCAGGAGCGCCCCGACTACTGGCAGAACCAAGACGCAAAATTATCTTTACCGTTTTATGGTTATAAACATGTAGACCTTTGTTTTGACCACGGAGATATGTGCGGCGGTGATTATTATTGGTGGCTCAAAGAAAAACGCTCAGACGCCGACGAGTTGAGAGGACCAGAAAATGGGTTGCCCCACAACTATTCACTCCGTCAGGCTTGGCGAACTGCAGTACCTCAAGAACTCTACCCTACCGCATGGATTGCCGATCACGCACAAAATTATATAAAAAATCATGCAGCCTCAGGCGATGATGCACCTTTTTACATTACAGCATCTTTCCCTGACCCCCATCATCCATTCACACCTCCAGGCCAGTACTGGGATATGTACAAACCCGAACAAATGGAAATTCCGGCCATATACGGGATAAATGATTGGGAGCCTCCGCCACATGTAAAAGCGCTCCTCGATCGAAGAGACGCCGGCGAACCGCCTGAAGACGGAATTATGTCGTACGGCATTAATGTTCAGGAGGCGCTCGAGGCCCGAGCGCTTACATGCGGGATGATAGCAATGATTGACGATGCCGTTGGCAAAATAGTTTCTACACTGGAAAGTCATGGTTTAAGCGATAATACAGTTTTAATGTTTACAAGTGATCATGGTGACCATCTTGGTGATCACTGTATGTTACGCAAGGGCCCTGCTCATTATCGAGAATTGGTAAGAGTACCCTTCCTTTGGTCTGACCCAAGTTCAGACGTTAACGGAGCTGAGAATGAAGCTATTACCGGTACAATAGACATTTCTGCAACGGTCATGGACCGCGCAAAAATACAACCCTACAACGGGTTACAAGGGAAGAGCTTGTTGCCAACGATAAACAAACCAGATGATAAGGGGTCACGAAATGCAATTCTCATCGAGGAGGATAATCAGCGTGTGTTACCGGGTTTAGGACCAAACCCAAAAGCGAGAACACTGATCACCAAGACGTGGCGCCTTTCCGTCTATCACGGACAAAATTGGGGAGAATTATACGACCTAGAAAATGATCCTGGAGAGCTTAAAAACTTGTGGGACACAAAGGAGTACAAAGATGTAAAAACCATGATGTTTGAGCGTTTAATCCAGGAACAGATCTCCCTTAATGATACTTCCCCATTGCCGCTCGGGCGTGCATAAAAAAGCTGATAAATGAATCATCTAGCTGAAGAAATATTAAACTTTTGGTTTGGCTCAACGAATCTCGCCAAACCTTTGGAAAAACGACAGGTGTGGTTTCGTTCCACACCAGAATTTGATCTGGAAATAAAAGACCGATTTACAGAAACACATAAACGGGCCTCCGAAGGAAAACTAGATTTCCTAAAGGGAATGCCAGGGGAATATCTCTCACTAATAATCATTTTAGATCAATTTCCACGAAATATTTATCGTGGCACTCCCAAAGCTTACGTTTCTGATCCTAAAGCGCTGGAAATTTCTAGTTTGGCATTAGATTTGGGCTATGACGCTGAATTTGGATTGCGGCAAAAAATTTTCACCTACCTGCCCTTTGAACACAGTGAAAACTTGGAACATCAAGAACGTGCACTTTCCCTGTTTATGAAACTAGGCGATGATAACTCAAAAAAATCTGCTCAGGGCCATTTTGATGCCATAAAAAAATTTGGGCGTTTTCCACATCGCAATAAAATATTAGGCCGTTTAAACACGCCTGAAGAAGAAGAATATATGAAAAATCCTCCAATGTGGGGTAAAACAGCGGCAGAGGCTAAAGAGTTAGAAAGAACACAGCAAAAGAATCAAACTAAAACTTAAAATTGATTTTCCCATATAGAATGGAAAAGGGTTTGTTAAAGGCCAAGAAATTTAGCAAAAGTCAAGCATCATCATTACCCCAAGGCTATTATTGACAGTTTGAAACGCTTGTGTTTAATCGACGCGCAAATATTTGGTCAGATTGACTTTATAAATGAGCCTTTCCATACCCGGTCCAACTTCGCACGCATATAAATCCCAGCGCTTGAGGCTTCATTACGTAGATTGGGGCAACGAGAATGCACCCCCTCTGCTATTGATCCACGGTGGTCGGGACCATTGCCGGAATTGGGATTGGGTCGCGGAATCGCTGCGCAGCGAATTTCATATCATCGCCCCAGATCTACGAGGTCATGGGGACTCCCAGTGGATGGTCGGGGGTAGCTACTCACTGGCGGAGTTTACATACGACATCGTTCAACTCATTCACCAGCTCCAGCTAGCACCGTTAACGATCATCGGGCACTCGATGGGCAGCGGCATCGCTTTACGCTACGCCGGAATTTATCCGGACAATGTGCTAAAGCTAGTGGGTATCGAAGGGTTAGGCCCGCCGCCTCAAATCGCCAAAGAACGTGAGGCACGAGCAACACATGACCGCTTTACCACTTGGATCGACGAATCACGCGAACTGGCCCGCCGCGTACCTAAAAAATATGCAACCTTGAAAGAAGCACTCGCACGCATGCAGACAGCGAACAAACATCTCCGTCCCGATCAAGTGCGTCATTTGACTATCC
>JAYZBC010000002.1:0-59939 GCA_036339375.1 Pseudomonadota bacterium
TCATAGGCACGTTTGTAATATGGCTGAACGGCGGCTTTGATGGCGGGGTCTTTTACCACAAGAAACCGCCACGTTTGTGAATTACCACCGTTAGGAGCACAGATTCCAGCTTCCAGGATTTTTGCAATTAGTTCATCGGGAATAGGGTCAGGCTTAAGTCTGCGCATGGCACGCATAGTTTTTTGGATATCAAAAATATTTGTACTGCTCAGATCAATGGCATGTTGGTTATTTGGCATATTTTGCTCCTGTGATTTCTTCGAATGATAAGTGCTGATCCACAAAAACCAAATTTTCCTTAATTATAACCTTTCTTTCAAGTTCTTCTCGGCTAGTTGAATTCAACACAAATTTCGCAAGGAATTAGAGGTCCGGGTTTTTAAAAACTTTGACATATTTGAGATTTTACTCCGAAATCTCTATTTATACTCATTTAGTTTTAAATTTAGAACTGAATTGCTTGACCAAGAATGTTTACTGGGCGAGAAAGGGGAGTTTTTAAAACCCTTTGAAAGGGCCCGTAGCTCAACTGGTTAGAGCAGGCCGCTCATAACGGTCTGGTTGCAGGTTCGAGTCCTGCCGGGCCCACCAAACAACAATTTAAGCCTATTTTTAATATAAAATTTTTACAAAAGAATTTGGTTGCTGAGTGTGCTGGTTTTATAACATTTGGGTTTGCTTCGTGGTTGGGTTTTTTCTTAGGCACATTTAGTATTTCGGTTAAGAAATAAGGTAAGATAAAACTTTTTTCTCCAGAAAAAAACTTCCGCACAACGGTATTTATGAACTATTTTAGTAGTATTTCCCAACGTTTTAATGTTTTACCCCCTGTGTTGCAGGGTGCATGGCTTATGGTGATTAGTGCATTTGGTTATTCAGCTTCAATAGCAATCGCACATCATTTGACCAATCGTTTACCTGTTTTTGAAATTGCTCTCGGCCGTAATGTGTTTGGAATGTTCTTTATGTTGCCTTGGTTAGCACGTGTAGGATTTTCCGGTATGAGGACCAGGCATTTCGGTATGCATTTGGTCCGAGGTTTGTTCTCTGCTGCTAACGTTTGGTTTCTTTTTGGGGCGTTGGCCTATGCCCCAGTGGCAGATGTATCCGCAATTACTTTTATGATGCCGATTGTAGCGTCAATTTTGGCGGTAATTTTTTTTAGAGAAAAAGCTAGCAGTTTTCATTGGTTTGCAGTGTTTATAGGGTTTGTTGGCGCATTAATTGTAATTCGACCGGGTTTTTCTGGATTTAATCCAGGCTTATTATTAGCACTAGGGGCGGTAATGGCGGGTTCTATCGTAGCCATGCTTATCAAAGGCCTTTTAAAGCACGATTCTTCAGATAAAATTGCGGCATGGCTTTTTGTTTCACACATAGTGTTGGGGCTGATTCCCGGGTTCCTAGTTTGGGTTACACCTTCCTGGCAAGAGACACTTTTGATGGTTGTACTTGGTTATCTTGGTGCAGTAATTCAGCGAACTTTTAATCGGTCCATGGCTATAGCAAATGCAACAGTAGTTTTACCTTTTAACTTTACAAGATTAGTATGGGCTGCATTATTTGGATTTTTGTTCTTTGCTGAAGTTCCAGACATATGGACCTGGATCGGGGGAACAGTAATCTTTTTGGCATCGATTTGGTTGGCAAGGATTTCAACGGGAAACAATCAAAAAGTTTAGTTGTCGGTGTGATCTGAATCTTGTGGCATTATGCAGTTTTTGTTCTAGTATAATAAGGTACATGTTAAACATCGCATTTGAAAAGGTAGGAAAATTCCAATGCGTAAAATGGCAGAAAAACTTTATCCAATAAAGGATCCCGCCGGTTGGCAACCGGAGGAAATTGAAGGAAATACAGGTTGGGTGTATCAGTTCCCTGAAAACGAAATAACGGAAATAATTTCGGCTGCAAAAGGGCTTGTTGCCCGGGGACGTGACCTAACAAAAGTAGGTAAAAGCGATTTTTTTCTTCCTCAAACTGCAAAGACCTTTGCTGGAATTTTTGAAGAGCTAAAAAATGGGCGTGGTTTTGTCCAAATGCGGGGATTACCAGTGAGTGAAATTTCCCGTGCGGAAGCTGCTGCTGTTATTTGGGGGGTGGGTACTTATTTTGGAAGTCCAGCATCTCAAAATGCTGAGGGTCACTTGCTTGGTCATGTTAAGGATTTGGGCAAGGATTATCGGGATCCATTAGTTCGGGGATACCAGACCAAGGCCGCTATGACTTTTCACAGTGACCCTTGCGATATGGTTGCATTATTGTGCCTTAACAAAGCCAAGTTAGGGGGAGAAAGTAGAGTAGCAAGTTCTGTGACTTTATATAATGAATTATTAGTACGACGACCCGATTGTGTTGCAGATTTATGTGACGACTTTTATTGGACGCTACACGGCGAGATTTCACCGGGACAGGATCCTTGGTACAAGATGCCGGTTTTTAGTTTTTTTGATGGTTTTTTTAGTGCCCGCGGTGCTTCTACACATGCACGGAAAGCACAATTTTTACCCGGCGCAGAAATTTGGAGTGAATTACGTCAGGAAGCGGTAAGTTTATACCAAAAATTGATTCCTGACCTAGCTGCAGATTTGCCCTTCGAACAGGGAGATCTACAAATTTTGAATAGTCATGTCACCCTTCATTCCCGCAGGCCATATGAGGATTGGGAAGAACCCGAAAAAAAGCGACATTTATTGCGCCTTTGGCTGAATAATGAAGCGTTGCGCCCGGTTCCGGAAATTGTTAGAGAGAATTTAATGGGAATAGAAGTTGATGGTTTTGTTCCCAAAGCCCCCTTGGATGCAGAAGACGTTGTTTAACGAGGTTTTAAAGCGAAAAAAAAACCTGCGAGAGCCGGCAGTTCCAATGAACCCAGTGGAAGATCCTGCCGGCTGGTTCCCTATAGAACTTAAGGAAAATAAAGACTGGATTTTTGAGCTTTCTCAAAACGAGTGCAATGAAATTCTGGAGGCGGTGGTATCAGTAGAACAACGCGGCTTGGAAATCAAAAAAATACGCCGTTCAGATTTTATGTTAAGTCCAGTTTTGTCTAGTCGGTTTCAAGAAATTAGGGATGAATGCGTTAACGGGCGGGGCTTAGCCCTTTTACGGGGGTTACCTGTTGCTCTAATGTCTCGCGGTCAAATCGCTACAGCTCTTTGGGGTGTTGGCACTTATTTAGGGGTCGCTGTCTCACAAAATGGAAAAGGGCATTTGTTGGGGCATGTAAAAGATTTGGGTGGCAATTATCTCACAAAAAATACAAGAGGGTATTTTACGAATGCAGAGATGGGCTTTCACGCTGATCGCTGCGATTATGTCGGTCTTTTATGCCTGCAAACCGCAAAATCGGGAGGAGAAAGTTGCGTCGCAAGTTCGGTTACGCTTTATAATGAAATGCTTCGCCAAAGGCCCGATTTGGTAGCAGAACTTTTAAAAGAATTCTGTTGGAGCCGTACGGGTGAGATACCACCAGGCAAAGACCCGTTTTACAAAATGCCCGTGTTCAGTTTTGAAGGAGGACATTTAAGTGCAAGAGGTGTAAGCAAACAAATTTACGAATCACAGGGTATGGAAGGAGTTGATGACTTTACTGAAAAGCAATTGGAAGCGTTGACATTTTTTAAGGAACAGGTAAAGAAACTTTCCTTTGAAATAGATTTTCGTCAAGGCGACCTGCAGTTTCTATGTAGTCATGTTACTCTGCATACGAGGCGAAGTTTTAAAGATTGGGAGGATCCTTCCCGAAAACGTCATCTGCTTCGGCTTTGGCTCCATGATGACAAAGGAAGACCTATTCCAAAGGTTTATCGTGAAATTATTAATGGTATAAAACTTGAAGGTGTAAAACTGACCACTCCACTCGATGTATGAAGGTGTAGTTTTTGTTCACCAAACAACAATAATTGGGGCTTTGGAACCATATCCCTTATAAAAATTCGTTAATTTCGCTTTAAGGTTGCTTAGAATATTCCGCAAAAATAGCTGCACAAACCGCAGAGATCGCCAAAAACACCATTACATATAATACCGGAAGGAGGGTTTGGTCAGCTAGAAAACCTACCGACTGTTCTGCTATGCCAGCAAAAAACAGCTGACAAAAAACAACCGCTCCTGAGGCACTTCCAGCAAGGGAGGGGTTGACCTGCATAGCTCCGGTTTGTGCATATGGCATACACATGCCCTGAGCAAACCCAAGAAGCGCACCAGGCACCATAATAACTTCTATGGATAACCCAGTTAAGTCGTGCCAAACCCACTGGCCTACAACAATAAGCAAACAAAGAAGAGAACCACCAATTGTCATAGACCCGATCGATCGCCGAGATCCGATTTGACCCGAAATTAAATTTCCTAAGAAAAAACAAACTGGCATCAATAAAAACCAAATACCATAAAGTTCCACTGACATCTGTAAAACTTCCTGTGCTAAAAGTGCTGATGCAGTGGCGTTAGCAAAAAATACTCCAGACGTAAAACCAGGGAGTATCGCGTAAGCTGTAAATCTTGGTACGGATAAAAGTTCCCAATAATTTTTAAAAAGGTTTTTAATTATTGTACTGAATTTTTGGCGTTGTCGGGTTGGAGGGTTGGTTTCTGGTAGTGTAAAAAATATTACGGCAATTAGAATTAGGCTGATGACAGAAACAACGATAAAAATGATACGCCAACCCTGCCAACCGACCAAAAAACTTCCAATAGTGGGAGCCATTAATGGTCCCAGGACATAGGCCGCAGTCAAATTCGCAATAACCGATGTTATCCGTTTCATGCCGTAAACATCGCGAGCAATGGCCCTTGCCAGAACAATGCCGCAACCCGCTCCTGCGCCTTGAAACACACGGCCAAAAAGCAGTGATTCAATACTTTGAGCAAACCAGCAAATTATGGCACCAATAGTGTAGAGTATAAGGCCACCAAGTAGAACTTTTTTTCTTCCCCACTCATCGGATATTCCACCATAGATTATAGTGGTGAAGGCCATCGAAATCATTGTTGTGGACAAAGTAGCGAAAGCCAGTGGATCACCTATTTTGAATTCCTCTTTGACGAAAGGCATTGCGGGAATAAACATGTGATTAGCAAACGGGGAGATAAACGTAACGACCACCAGTGTGGCAAAAATAAATCGATGATGTTTAGGGGTAGCCATTGGATCGATTTAGCATGGAATTTGTTTTTGGAACAGGACCTGGCGGTTTTAAAGTACTTTGCTGGACACGGAAGAAGGCAACATGTTAATTTTTCGTATCATTCGCAAAATTAAAATTGGAAGGCACCAAATGAAAGTAATTAGAGGAGATCTTCAGGGGCTGAAAGGTGTTCCAAAGAATGGTTTGTGTATTGGAATCCATCGTGCAGGGACTATGCATAAGAGGTTTGCAGACCGTCTTAATCATCCGCTTACAATCTGGTCTTTGCGGCCAGAAAATGAATTTCTTGCTTATGATCCCAAGGAATTCGAGGGAAAGGGTTTAAGCGCTACTGGCGATTTGGATGAAGTGGACGGCAGTGTAATTTTTGGCGTAAGAGGAGCTCCGCCTCAAGTGCGTGAAGAGGCTGCAAAACGTGGTTTAGAAGTTGTTGCTGATGCAACTTGTCCTTACGTAGTGGAGCAAGAAGAGGCAGCATTGAAGTTTCTTGAAGAGGGTCTCAACCTCGTCATTCTTTCTGATCCAAACCATCATGGTGCTACCCGGATTGAAGGCATAGCAAAAAAAATGGATCGCCCACTTTTCATAGTGGAGAAAGAGGAAGACGTAGATAAAATTACATTGATGCGTCAAGAACCAATTGGAGTCATAGTACAGACAACGTTTTGGAAGGAAACTTATAAAGCCATTATGTCACAAATTTTAGAAAGGTTTTCGAACGTACATATTCGTAATACCGCATGCATTGATTCTCTCCAGCGCCTTCCTGTGGTGGCTGAACTCGCTCGTGAACAAGATGCGGTTGTCATAGTGGGATGGACTGAAGGAATGGCCTATCGGATGGTGGAAACCGCTAAAATGTATTGTGATAAGGTCCTTATGTTAAAACATCCCAATGATATCGATCCAAATTGGTTCAACGGTCTAGACAAAGTTGGTGTGGTAGGGGCCAACGAAACGCCTAACTGGATGGTTGAAACAACAATTGAGAAACTTCGTGCATTACCGTAGAGCTTCTCGAGAAAAATAATAACACAAATGCCTAAAATCAAATTTCTACCCGCCAACCGTGAGATTGAGGCAGATGTCGGAATGACAATTCTCCTGGCTGCGACCCGAAATGGTATTAAAATCATTCATGAATGCACTGAGGGAATTTGCGGTACGGATATTGCTCGAATTGTGAATGGTGCTGAAAATCTTTCAAAAAAGACTGATTTTGAGGATCTCACGCTAGAGACTATGGATGCTGATGCTGACGATCGTTTGTGCTGTATGGCCAAAGTTCTAGGTGATGTTGTTGTTGAGATTTCGACCGAAGAGTAAATTCTTTAGATCAAAGACCCGTTGAAAGAAAAATAACTGAAAACGGAAACAAGTAATTTTCATTCTGGAAAACAGGTTTTCTCTATTGTTATACAGGTCAACAGGAGTAATGATCCTTGAAAGAGAGTAATTATGTCTAAAAATGGCTTACCCTTGGTCCCCTTTAAAGTTTTGGATCTGACACGCGTTCGTTCTGGACCGACGTGCGTGAAAGTTTTAGCTGACTGGGGTGCGGATGTAATAAAAATAGAACAGCCACCCAAACCGGGCCAGGATGATGGTTATACCGGCAGCCGTACATCTGCAGACTTTCAGAATCTCCATCGAAACAAGCGTTCAATGACGCTTAATTTGAAAGAAGAAGAAGGCAAGGAAATCTTTTTTAGGCTTCTCCAAAATGCAGATGTGGTTGTTGAAAATTATCGGCCAAATGTCAAAAAGAGGCTCGGTATTGATTTTGATACCCTTAAAAAACGTAATCCACGTATAATCTTGGGTAGCATCTCTGGCTTTGGGCAGGATGGTCCCTACGCAAACCGACCGGGCGTTGACCAAATTGCGCAAGGTATGGGCGGCTTTATGTCAGTTACCGGGTTACCCGGACAGGGGCCAGTGCGTGCTGGGACTGCGATCGCTGATCTTACTTGCGGAATGAATTGTGCGATAGGAATTTTAATTGCGCTTCTTCAACGGGAACAAACTGGAGAAGGTCAATGGGTACACACCTCATTACTCGAATCCCAAATAGCATTAATGGATTTTCAGATGGCCCGTTACCTAATTGAAAATGATGTACCACCCCAGGCTGGTAATAATCATCCTAAATCGACACCAACGGGAGTGTTTAAGACCAAAAATGGCCATATCAATATAGCTGCCGGTGGACAGCAGATGTGGATTCGTTTGTGCGATGGTCTTAATGCCAAAAATTTATTTGATAATCCAGATTACAAAACAGCGGCTGATAGGCTGGCACATCGTGATCAGCTAAATTCGGATCTCGAACAATATACGATCCTCCGTTCTAGCGAGGAATGGGTCGAATTGTTAAATGAAAAGGGAGTACCTTGTGGCCCAATATATAAGGTTAATGAAACATTTTCCGACCCCCAAGTAAAACATTTAGGAATTGCACGGAGCTTTCAGCACCCAAAACGAGGAAAAATGACAGTTGTTGGTCAGCCGTTTCAATTAAGTGGGTCGGATCCGGAAATCAGAAATTCTACCCCGGAGTGTGGGGAGCATACTGATGCCATTTTGCGGGATAATGGTTTTGAACAATCTATGATTGATAAATTTCGAACCCAGGGAGTGATCTGAGGAAAGAACCTTGCCATATATTCTGTTAAATGCAAATAAAGTGAATAGCTCATCAAATGCAGTAAAACTTTGAATTTGTCAGTCAAAACTCCGGATTATACTGCTCCTACTCTTGATCTTGACGTTAAGTGGATTGGACACTTTCGTGAAATAATTCTTCAGGCTCTAGGCGCCGATTTATTAGCCCTTGTTCAAAGGAGTAAAGAATAAAACGTTCGATATTTAATCTGTTCTCGGAGAGTCCAACCGGCCACAGGTTATCGTTTAAAATTCTATTTTCATCCTCCAAAGCAAGATTGGCCCAAGCAAGTTGTGACCATCCGGGATCTTCCAAATAATTAGCGGAAATTAATTTAGCTTTTTGGTAGAGTTCAAGTAATAGCAAAGGTAAGTCGGTTTTAGAGGCAATTACTTCGTCTTTAATGGCTATGACATGCATAATTGGAAAAAATCCGTTGCGTCCAAAATAATCTGTGCATGCTTTTTTAGGGTCGAGAAAAAGACGACGAACCGAACCGGACCTTAAGGTTGGTGGTACACGGGAGAAAAACAAAGCATCAATTTCTCCCATTTCAAGCATTGAATCGAGGTTTAAATCCTCAGGGGCGTAACTGATATTCCAACCTGATTTTGGAGTAAAATCGACTGTTTCCTTAGAATGTGTTACCCATTGAATAGTTTTGAGATCAACTCCATATTCGTGAGCTAAATCTCCTTTTGCTAATACAGCGAGCGTAGTTTGAAAGCTCTGCAGCCCAATCCGTTTTCCAGATAAGGACTTAGGGTGGTTCAAATCAGAATTAGTTTTGACGTACATTTGTGTTTGGCTGAATAACCTTCTTGGAAATGCAGGGATAGCGGTGAAAGGGAGACCGCTCGCTTTAGCCATCAGGAAAGATGAAAAAGAAACTTCAGCTGCATCGAACTCACCTTCTTTAAGCATTCGTTGATGGCGGTGCAAACCATCTCGCTCGGAAGATGTTTCACCTGCTTGGAAAACATCTAAAAGAAGGCCCTCGGGTAAGGTTAGTGTGCCGTCAAAAAAAGGAAAATGGCGATCATAACGATCGATAGCGAGTGAAATTTTTGTTGACATGAAATTCTTCTCTTTAATTTAGTGTTTTACTCTTAGGTCAAAAAACAAACCAAAATAAGGGTAAAAAATTTGTTTGTAATTGTTAGGAAAATCCCTCAAAAATTAAGTGTTCGAATCAGTTTTGTCATCTTTTTAACGATGATTTTGTTTTTTTATCTTTAATCAGCTTAGACAAAGCGCAATTGACAAATAAAATTTGATTTTCACATTGCCCGAACGGATTAATAGACCTTTTTTGGTTATCGGCATTTTAAAAAGGTGCTAAAAAGATGTATGGCTTGTTTCAAATAACAAAAACTGGGGACACTGAGTTTGAATTCTAATGATTACATTTTTGTTATGCAGGACCTTTCCAAAGCCTATCCGGGCGGAAAAAAAATTTTTAATAACGTAACTTTGGCATTTTTGCGTGGCGCTAAGATTGGCGTCCTTGGTGTTAATGGTGCGGGCAAGTCTACCGTTATGAAAATAATGGCTGGGCTCGATAAAGAATTTTCTGGCGAAGCAAGGATGGCAGAGGGTTCTACAGTTGGATATTTGCCGCAAGAGCCAACGTTAGACCCAAGTAAAGACGTGTTTGAGAATGTCCTTGAGGGTATGGAGAAAACTCAAATCCTTTTGGAAAACTTTGAAAAAGTCAGTGCTAAATTTTCAGAAAAACTCACTGATTCTGAGATGGATTCGTTGATAGAGGAACAAGCAAAACTTCAAGAACAAATTGATGTTGTAGATGGTTGGGAGTTAGAACGTACAATAGAAATAGCTATGGACGCTTTGCGGTGTCCTCCAGGTAACGCAAGTGTGTCAAATCTTTCCGGAGGGGAGTGCCGGCGCGTCGCTCTTTGCCGCCTTTTGTTGCAAAAACCCGACCTGTTGTTGCTCGATGAACCCACTAACCACCTTGATACAGAATCAGTTGCTTGGTTGGAATGTTTTCTCGACGATTATCCTGGTACGGTAATATCAGTTACACATGATCGTTATTTTTTGGACAATGTGGCGGGTTGGATTTTAGAGTTTGATAGAGGTAAGGCCATCCCTTTCCAGGGAAACTATTCCTCTTGGCTTGAACAAAAAGAAAAACGCCTTGCCCAATCGGAACGCCAGGAAGCAGGACGCCAGAAAACATTGGCAAGGGAACTTGAATGGGTAAGGTCTAGCCCTCGGGCTAGGCAGGCTAAAAACAAGGCCCGAATAGCTGCATATGATAAGTTGTTGTCCCAGTCCAATGACCTTACGCCCGCCGGTGCGCAAATCATTATACCCCCTGGCAATCGACTAGGTGATTTGGTGATAGAAGCGAAAGGAGTAAAAAAGGCTTTTGAAAACCGTCTCCTAATAGAAAACCTTAGCTTTAAATTGCAACCAGGAGGCATCATTGGTGTTATCGGACCGAATGGTGCAGGGAAGACAACCCTCTTTAACATGATAACGGGTGGCGAATTGCCAAATTCGGGAGAATTACGAATAGGTGAAAGCGTAAAATTAGGCTATGTCGACCAATCTCGACAATCTCTAAATGACGAAAGTACTGTTTGGGAAGAAATTTCCGAAGGAGAGACAGAAATTTATCTTGGTAAGAGGAGGGTACAGAGCCGTGCGTATGTTGGTTCTTTTAACTTTAGGGGACCAGATCAACAAAAAAAAGTGGGGCAACTTTCTGGAGGTGAAAGAAACAGGGTACATTTAGCTAAAATGCTTAAATCAGGGGCGAACGTACTCTTGCTCGATGAACCCACCAATGATCTGGATGTCGATACCTTGCGTGCCCTAGAGGACGCTTTGTGTGAATTCCCGGGCTGTGTGGTGGTAATTAGTCACGACCGATGGTTTTTAGATCGAATTTCAACTCATATTTTAGCTTTCGAAGAACAAAATACCGTTGTCTATTTAGAGGGTAATTATCACGATTATGAATTGGATCGAAAAAAGAGGTTTGGTGAGGAATATGAAGAGTCACAGCGGATAAAGTATAAACCTTTGACTAAAAATTAAATTAGTTTGATTCTTTAATTAGTGGATTTTTTTCTAAGAGCAGATAACAACCCTTCAATTTTTCCGTTGTTTTGGCTAATAATTGCAGCAAATTCATCTCTTTGGGTTAAAGCCATACTGACGCCTTCAATCATTACATCTACGATTTTGAATGTTTCACCTCCTCGAACGCGCCATGCAACCCTAATTTTTCTCCCGTCTTTCAGAAAAACTTCGGACTGTACTAAGTTGTCGATTTCATTAATGCTTCTAACTTTTAATACATTAAAAGTTTCTCCGGAATAGTCTTTGAAAAGGTTAGCATATGATTGGACTATGAAATTTTCAAACAAATAGGTGTATTCAGAGCGTTGACTTTTGTTAGCACGGCGCCAATACCTACCCAAAGCAAAGCGTGCAATAAATTTGACTTCAAAAGCACGATTTAAGAGTTTCCGAAATCTAGTTTTCCTCATTTGGTTTGAAACTTTTTTATCGGCTAAAGCATTAATTGCTTCCTCTCCCACCATGCTAATAAATTGATCGGGGCTCGCAATTACAGGAGACGAGGCAATTGGAATTAAAAACAACAAGAAAGTTGCAACGCGTAAGTTATTTATTCCAAATTTTTTAAAATTTCGCATTGAGATTTTGTTACAAACGTTGAAGCGTTGTTTTTGGCTAGGCCTTTTTGAAATGATATTTTGGTTATGTCAACGGTAGAAACTGAAATATCTTGCGCTGAATTTACTTGAATTTCTGATTATAACTATATAAATATATCTTTATATAAATAAATTTAAAAGATTTTCACACTAAAGTTTTTGCTATTATGGATGCGATTCTTTCATGTTTGCGTGCCGCAGCAGAGCCTACTCGCCTTCGGCTTTTAGCTTTATGCGCTGCTAGCGATATGACCGTTAGTGATTTAAAAAAAGTTTTAAGACAAAGTCAGCCACGTGTCTCTCGGCATCTGAAGCTTCTGTGTGATGCGGGTTTACTGGATAGATATCGGGAGGGAAACTGGGTTTTTTACAGGTTAGCGGATGATTTGAGTATGGAGGCAAACTTCGCAAAGGAAATTGTGGAATTCCTACCTGAAACCGATAAAGACATTGCGTTGGATCGGGAACGATTAACTGAAATTAAGTTGGAGAGGGCGGCTAATGCAGAAAAGTATTTTAGGAAAAATGCGCTAAAATGGGATAAAATTCGTTCACTTCATGTTGATGAGGCTGAAGTAGAAAATGCTATTTTGTTATCATTTCCTAAAAAAGTCCAAAATTTTTTGGATATTGGGACCGGGACCGGCCGGATTTTGCAATTGATGTCCAAGGGGGTCGTCCGAGGTATTGGAATAGACGTATCGAGGGAGATGCTCTCCGTAGCCCGAGCTAATTTAGAAAATGTGGAAATCAGAAATTGCCACGTGCGGCATGGGGATATGTACCGCTTGCCTGTACGTGAAAAAACTTTTGACGCTGTCTCAATACATCAAGTATTGCACTACGCCGAAGATCCATCTCTAGTAATTTTTGAGGCGGCACGCGTCATGAAGCCCAAGGGTTTACTAGTTATTGTGGACTTTACTCCTCATAAGCTAGAAGGTTTGCGACAAGACCACGCTCATCTTAGGTTAGGTTTTTCTGAGGACGAAATAACGGGTTGGTTTACTGATGCGGGATTGTTACCCAGTTCATCAAAAAAATTGGATGGGAAACCCCTTACTGTTGGACTTTGGACGGCAACACTTACAGAAACGAGAGAAAATCAAATAGAGTTCAATCGGAAAATTTCTGCTGAATCGTCATGAGGATAAAACAACCCAAAAAATCGACAGATTTGTTATTTCCAAATGATATATCCAAAGATTTAAAAGTTTCGTTTGAATTTTTTCCACCGAAGACCGAAAAAATGTCTGAAATTTTGTGGTCGTCTATACAGCGTCTTGAACCCCTCCAACCAACTTTTGTTTCCGTTACATATGGGGCTGGGGGTTCCACTCGGGAAAGGACGCACGCCACAGTATCCAGAATTTTAGAAGAAACCAGCCTTACCCCGGCAGCGCACTTAACCTGTGTAAATGCAACAATGAAAGAAGTAAACGCTGCTGCCCAGAACTACTGGAATACTGGTGTTCGTCACATCGTAGCTCTGCGCGGCGATCCACCAGAAGGACGCACAAATTACAACCCCCATCCAAAAGGTTACTCCTACGCTGTGGATTTGGTTTCAGGCCTCAAACAGATTGCCGATTTTGAAATTAGTGTTGCAGCTTATCCTGAAACACACCCGGAAGCTAAATCTAAGGAAAGGGATCTGGATAATCTGAAACGAAAATTGGATGCAGGTGCAACCCGTGCTATTACTCAGTACTTTTTCGGTGTCAAAATTTTCCTGGACTTTATCAATCGTGTTCGTTCCGTGGGTATCGATGCCCCAATAATACCTGGAATCCTTCCCGTTCAAAATTTCTCTCAATTGATAAAGTTTAGCGCTATCTGTGGTGCGTCAGTGCCCAAATGGATGGGGGGTCTTTTTGAAGGACTAGATGATGACCCGGTTACAAGACGTCTGGTTGCTGCGATTGTAGCGGCCGAACAATGTCGACAGCTATACGCACAAGGAGTAAAGGAGTTTCATTTTTATACCCTTAACCGGGCTGATTTAGCCTATGCAATTGCACATATGTTGGGAGTTAGGCCTAAAAAGGACAAATCGCTCTCCAACACAGTCAAAGCAAAATGACCTCGGTTGTTACTCCGCCAAAACAGCAGTATGGCAAAAAAATAATGGGATGGGTGAGGAAAAATTGAATTTGCTTAAACGGGCCAATCGATTAGACAAGTTTCGTACTCAACTTGAAACTCGTATTCTAATAATGGATGGTGCGATGGGCACTATGGTTCAAAGTTATGGACTGGATGAAGAGGATTTTAGAGGAAACCGTTTTTCTGACCACCCTTGTCCGCTAAAGGGAAATTACGACCTGCTAGTCCTCACTCAGCCACAGACAATTTACGAATTACATACCTCTTACTTGGAAGCTGGCGTTGATATTGTCGAAACGAACACCTTTTCGTCAACAAGGATAGCTCAGACAGATTATCTGCTGGAGGAAATGGCATTTGAACTGAACTTCCAGGGCGCAAAAATCGCACGAGAGGCGGCCGATGCTTTCACCTTGAAGAATAAAAACCACCAAAGGTTTGTAGCTGGTGTTCTCGGGCCAACAAACCGAACAGCTTCCATTTCACCAGATGTAAATGATCCAGGGTTTCGCAATATCAAATTTGATGAACTAGTTGAAACTTATACGGAGGCTATTCGTGGTCTCATTCAGGGTGGTGCAGACTTACTTTTGGTAGAAACGGTATTTGACACCTTAAATTGCAAAGCCTCACTTTACGCAATTGATGAATTTTCCACTCAAAACCAAATTGATATACCAATTATGATTTCTGGTACAATTACGGATCAAAGTGGCAGGACATTAACTGGGCAAACTACCGAAGCGTTTTGGAATTCCATTCGTCACGCTCAACCCATTTCTATAGGCTTGAACTGTGCATTGGGTCCGAAGGCTCTTAGACCTTATATTCAAGAACTTTCCCGGATAGCTGATACCAGGGTGTCTTGTCACCCAAACGCCGGCCTTCCTAATGCGTTCGGAGGGTATGATGAAACCCCTGAAATGATGGCAAAAACACTGGGTGATTTTGCTCGTGCGGGTTTGTTGAACATAGTTGGAGGTTGTTGTGGTACCACCCCTGAACATATTGAGGCCATTGCCAGAACAGTCGAGGGACTTCCACCTCGTTCGATTCCTGAAATACCCTGTCAGCTTCGCCTTTCCGGTTTGGAACCACTAAACGTTGGTGCTGACTCTTTGTTTGTGAATATTGGTGAACGCACAAACGTTACCGGTTCAGCAAAATTCGCAAAACTCATTCAAGAAAATGATTATGCAATAGCTGCCGAAGTGGCGCTAGACCAAGTGGAAAACGGAGCTCAAGTCCTTGACGTAAATATGGACGAGGGTTTGCTGAATTCTGAAGCTGAAATGGTCAACTTTTTGAACTTGGTATCAGGTGATCCCAATATAAGCCGAGTGCCAGCAATGATAGATTCGTCTAAGTGGACTGTTATTGAGGCGGGTTTGAAATGTGTCCAGGGGAAATCCATTGTCAATTCCATAAGTCTAAAAGAGGGGGAAACTACATTTGTCGAACAGGCTGAATTAATCCGTCGGCACGGGGCGGCACTTATTGTCATGGCGTTTGACGAGAAAGGGCAGGCGGATACCTTGGAAAGAAAAATTTCTATCTGTAATAGGGCTTATGATATCTTGGTAAATAAAGTCGGCTTTCCCGCAGAAGACATCATTTTTGACCCCAATATTTTCGCAGTGGCTACGGGAATAGAGGAGCATAATAATTACGCAGTTGACTTTATAGAAGCCACTCGAGAGATACGAAGAACTTTGCCCCATGTCCAAGTCTCTGGAGGTGTTAGCAATATATCTTTCTCTTTTCGTGGTAATTCATTTTTACGCGAAGCCATGCATTCAGTCTTCCTTTACCACTCTGTAAAAGCAGGTATGACCATGGGAATTGTTAATGCGGGCCAACTATCGGTTTACGAGGATATTCCCCTGGATCTTTGCGCGCGTGTGGAGGATGTGATTTTAAATCGCCGCGATGATGCTACTGAGCGCCTTTTGGAAATAGCCAGTGATTTTAGAACTGGAGGTCAAAGAAAGACAGAAGATCAGGCTTGGCGCAAGCAAGGTGTGAGTGAAAGATTAAGCCACGCATTGGTTCACGGAATTAATAATTTCGTTGTTCAAGACACTGAAGAAGCTCGGCAACAGTTTAAGCGGCCGATTGAGGTGATAGAAGGCCCCTTGATGGATGGCATGAATGTAGTGGGCGATCTTTTTGGGTCCGGAAAAATGTTTTTACCTCAAGTTGTCAAGAGTGCCAGGGTTATGAAACAAGCTGTCGGACACCTAATACCATTTATTGAAAAAGAAAAAGAAGGGGCGGCTTTACAAACTAAGGGAAAGATAGTCATGGCAACCGTAAAGGGTGATGTTCATGACATTGGAAAAAATATCGTTGGTGTCGTACTCCAATGTAACAATTATGAAGTCATTGACCTAGGCGTTATGGTTCCATCCCAAAAAATTATCGATACGGCCATAAATAAAAAAGCTGATTTGATTGGATTATCTGGACTTATTACGCCGTCACTTGATGAAATGGTGTATGTCGCATCTGAAATGGATCGCTTAAACTTAGATTTACCAATACTGATTGGCGGGGCAACCACATCAAAAGCTCATACCGCTGTTAAGATTGAGCCCGTTTCTAGTGTCCCTGTAGTACACGTAACAGATGCATCGAGAGCTGTTGGTGTTGTTTCATCACTCTTATCTGACGACCATAAGGATGGATTTGTCCGAAAAACTCGTGATGAATATTCTGCTGTTCGTGCTCACTATGAGGGTGCAGACCGGGGCATTAAGGGTGTTTCAATAGAGCAGGCACGTAAAAACCGTTTCATGATCAATTGGTTACAAGAGGTGCCTCCACGCCCTCAAACGTTGGGAATAACCACTTTTGAAGACTACCCACTTGATGAGTTGGTAGTCAGGTTTGATTGGACACCATTTTTTCAGGCTTGGGATCTAAAGGGCACATTTCCCCGTATATTGGAAGACGGTTCTGTCGGCGAGGCAGCACAAAACCTCTACCGTGATGCTCAAGAAATGCTTGAAAAAATTGTTTCTGGCAGGCTTTTGACAGCGTGCGGGGTTATCGGGTTTTGGCCCGCTAATGCAGATGGGGACGATATTATACTTTTTGAAGATGTGAAGCGCGCAAAAATTTTAGCGACCCTTCATACATTGCGGCAGCAAGGAAATAAAACTAAGGGTCGTCCGCATTACGCTTTGGCGGACTTTGTAGCGCCTAAGGAATCGGATCTTGCTGATTGGCTAGGCGCATTTGCCTTGGGGATTTTTGGGGCGGATGACGTAGCTGACAGGTATAAAACGGAAAATGATGATTATAATGCCATCATGGTAAAAGCTTTGGCGGACAGGTTTGCTGAGGCATTTGCAGAGCGCCTACACGAACGTGTGCGCCGCCAGTATTGGGGTTATGCAAAGGCTGAAACACTACAGAACGAAGATCTAATTCAGCAACAATACAAAGGTATTCGACCCGCACCTGGTTATCCAGCGTGCCCGGATCATACCGAGAAAGCGACCCTATTTAAATTGCTTGGAGCCGAAAAATTCAACATCAAACTTTCAGAGACTTTTTCTATGCATCCTGCTGCAGCAGTTTCCGGTTGGTATTTCAGTCACCCCCAATCGCATTATTTCGGTGTTGGCAAGATAAACAAAGACCAAGTCAAAGATTACGCTGAACGTAAATGTATGACGGTTGGTGAAATAGAACGCTGGTTAGGACAAAATTTAAGTTATTCCACAAAAAAATAACGGACACCTAGAATCCGAACTCCTTTTTATTTGGTATAACGGTTTAAAGGAGTGATGGATGTCTAATCTGATTTTAAAAAATCCAGGCCCCGTTATCTCATTACCAAACCGCCGTCCACATAAAGCGTCTGACCTGTCATAAAACGGCTGTAATCTGAGGCTAGGAATAATACCGGTCCCGCAACGTCCTCTGGAGTGGCTATACGTCGGAGGGGGGTTTGTGCAAGAATGCCCTCCTTCACAACTTCTTTTGTCCCTCGGCTTGCATCTGTTGGGTAAACTAGACCAGGAGCTACACAATTGACTCTAATCCCGAGCGGTCCTAATTCCATTGCTAAATTTCTGGTAAAACCAATTAAAGCGGATTTCGCTGTCGCATATTCATGGTAAGGGATGGTTGGTTTTGCGACTAGGTCACTGGCTACGTTGACGATGCTCCCACCTGTATTTTCTTTAAAATTTACTAAAACGGCTTGGCACATAGTGTAGGTAGAAAAAAGTACACCCTTAATTTGATCCTGGTAATCCTTCCAAGCAAGGTCCCAAAACAATTTTCGATTATCAGGATCAAATTTATACGGTTTAAAGGCATTATTGACGATGACATCAATTTTTCCGAAATCATTTAGAACGCACCTTACCATATTTTGAACTTCTTTTGAGGATGTAACGTTTGCTTTAATAGCAGACGCATCGCCCCCGAGCTCTTTGCACGCCTTTACCACTTCATCGGCTGCCTTTTGATTTTGGATATAGTTAATAATTACTGTGCCGCCCTCGGCGGCAAAAGCCTTACCAATTGCTGCCCCAATTCCACGGCTTGAACCGGTAACAATGATTACTTTACCTTTAAAATTCATTTGGAATAACTACTTTTTTTTACCGCCTATCCGGCTTTGGGATGAGGTCGGATTTAACCACGTGAGACACATTAATTTGCATTTTAATTAGGCCAAGCTGCTTAAAAGTATCCGCCCCTTTCTGCAGCAAATCCAAATCAAACGCGCCCAATCCCTTCTCCCTCGTTGTTTTGGATACGGTAGAAATATTGCGTAGCTTGATAATCCCCAAATTTATTGCTTGGTCCCTGCCATTGATTGCGCGTCTAACCGCAATTTTTGCAGCTTCATGAGGGTTTTTAATCATCCATACGGCACTATCACGATAACCCTTTAAAAACTTTTTCAGGAGGTCTTTTTTGTTTTTGTAGGTGTCTTTTTGAACAACAAACATATCACTGGGCACGTTCAGATAGTCTTTAACTTGAATAACATTAAAATCTTTCAAACCTCTTATTTTACCCACGAATAAGCCTGTGTCCGTTGCAGCTGTTGCATCAACTTGTCCTTGAATTACTGGCGCAAAATTCAGGAGCCCCGTTACTTGAATGGTAACATCCGCTTCTGTGAGCCCCACTTGGTGTAATAACACCTGTAAATTCTGTCGGGTGCCACTTGAAAGGCTGTAAACGCCGATTTTCTTTCCTTTTAAGTCTAGCGGTTTTGTGATTTTCCGTAATTTGGGCGAAACCACATTAAATACGTTTTGCGGGTATATATTATAAATCGCTATAAGTTCTTCGCCCTTGTCTAAAGCTTGGTAAAAAGAAGCGGGGTCAGTGAAGGCGATATCAGCTTTCCCGGCTAACATATTCCGAATTGCAGAACCCCCACCGGTGCCAGGTACATAAATGAGTTTCAACCCTCGCTTCTTGAAAAATTTTTTATCGGGCTCCGCTAATAGGTTTGTTATTTCGCTGATGGGTTTGCACCAACCCGCAACGGTCACAGTTTTTAATTTCTGAGCAAGGGCTGAGTTTAAACCCAATGCCAAGAACACAAAAACTAAAAAAATACCAAAAATTTGCTTTGTATTCATTGTCTTTCTTCCTTTGGATGCCACCGAAGTAACCAACGTTCCGTCCAAATTGTTATTTGGTAAAACAGCATACCCAATATAGTAATGATAATAAAAAGGGCGAACATTAAAGTCGAATCCATCATGCCCTGAGCGGCGATGATACTTGCTCCTAGCCCGGCCCTACCACCAATAAACTCTCCAACCACTGCACCCACGAGAGCAAGGACGACTGCAACACGAACCCCGGCCATGATTACCGGTAGTCCGGAAGGAATTTTTAACCGATACAATGTTTGCAAACGCGATGCTCGCAGCATTCGAAATAGCTCTCTTTTTTCTGGTTCAACATGGATAATTCCGGTTACTGTATTTTCGAGCAGGGGAAAGAAACAAATTAATGCAGTGATGACGACGGTAGAGGTCATGCCAAAACCAAACCAGACTATAAAAAGAGGGCCCAAAGCCAATTTTGGTATTACCTGACTGGCTATAATGTAGGGGTACAGAAGGCGTCTTAAAAACTCGGTTTCGGCAAGTAAAATCCCGCATAAAAACCCAATACAACACCCTATACCTAATCCCAGCACCATTTCTGTAGTCGTAATCCAAATGTGCGGCAACAAATTTCCGTTAATTAACCCGAACCATAAGGTCTCAAAAACAGCTGTTGGCGCTGGAACAACCAATGGAGAAATTCCTGAGACCCGGCAGAAAAATTCCCATCCAAACAACAAAATTAAAAATAAACCAATTGATGATATACGAATGTTCATGCCTCTTCATCCATAGCTTGACGAACTAAAAGACAAAGTTCATTAAAGTGTGCACTATACCGGAGATTTTTTTCCCTTGGCCTTTCAAAATTGACTTTCAGGGAATGTTTAAGACGCCCTTCATCCATAACGGCTACCCTGTCGGCTAAGTAAACGGCTTCCGTAATATCGTGAGTCACAAAAAGGACAGTTGTTTTCCTCAAACCACAAACCTGGAGCAAATCTTCTTGAAGCTCTTCGCGGGTGATGGCGTCGATTGCGGCAAATGGTTCGTCGAGTAACAGGGCTTCCGGTTTAGTGATGAGTGCGCGGGCAATAGCTACACGGCTTTGCTGGCCTCCTGATAATTCTCTAGGATGACGGTTATAAAAAGCAGATAAACCGACTAAATCGAGGAGTTCCATCGCATATTTTCGATGATCAACACGGGGCTTAAGTTTGATTGAAATAGGCAAAAGGATGTTATCAATAACTGAAAGCCATTCTAACAAATTAGGAGCCTGGAAAACAAAACCAACATCGGCACTGGGTTCAGGGACCCGCTGACCTTTAATGAAAATTGACCCACTTGTCGGTTGGAGAAGGCCAGCCGCTACTTTTAAAAGGGTGGTTTTACCGCAACCGCTGCGGCCAACCAGGCAATGAAATTCCCCCCGCTGAATAGCCCAAGAAACACGGTTGACGACAGTTTCCTCCCGTTTGTATCCGAAGGAAGCTTCTTTGATACTCAGAAAGCCCATTGCCTTCCCTTAATCTTCGTATTTTGCGAAAGAATCTGCGGCTGCAGAAGCAGAATGTTCGATTTCCGTTATGTTAATTAGATCAAGAAGGTTAAATCGGCCATCATGGTGCCAACCAGCTTCGGGTGAAGTCATACGCTCTAATGCACTCACGCGAGTAACTCCGACTTTACCCAACGCCTCAGCAAGCTTAAATAATTTTTCCGGTTCTGCAGCAATTCCTACTGTTTGCATCAGAGTCCGGTAGGGTTGAATTGTTTGGGTTACCTCTTCTAGATGATCGACACCTATAATTTTTACTGTTCGATTTAAGCCTGTAGGTTCAAAACTCTCTAAATCTTCTGAAAACACTGCACTCCAAGCCCCACTGGGATCAGACATGACAAGATCATTTTTTTTGGAAAAAACGTTTAATTTGGCTGATTGGGTCCACGACGCAACACCTGATGCCTCCTCTACTGTTAGTTTTCGCCGTGGAAATTTGGTTTCAAAACACGCTAATTCATTTGCAATATATTGGGCGAATTGTTTGGGAGTAACCGATCCACCACGTTCAACAAAAAACACTTGAGGGGAGTAACAACCTTGTTGATCATAGTGGATGATATCAAATGCGGCTTGATGGGCTACTTCCCAAGCTTTACTTTTGACAAGGGCGGCACGTGATATCATTCCAAGGCTCATTTTGTGGCTAAACGTCAAGCAACGCGTTGTTACCGGTGTGTGCTCCCGAATTTCCTTAAGGGTTTCGTTGTTCCCATAAGCGATAACAAGTTCAGATTCCTTTAATAGTGCTTTTTCTCTGACACGGTTTCCTCCTTTCCACCAAACGATGGCAATACTTTCTGCCAGTTCCGGTTCTACCTCAGACAGTAACTTTGCAAACCAGCCAGCGAATAGGGGTTCTGAGCTTGACACTTTTCCAATACTGCCCGACTTAACTAATAAGCCGGACACAAGGCTCCACAATGGAAGGCCAGGCACATTGCCTGCCCAAATGTGACCTATAAGGTCGGGTCCAAATGCTTTCCCAAACCCTCCCTTCGATAATGGCTGGAATTCATCTAATATTTTTGGGTTAACAAAATCTTCCGCGAGAAACTTTAGTAATTCCGGTTTCCTAAAAGTTTTCAAATATTCCGTAAGCCCAAGCTTTACCATTTCTGAGTCATATCCCGTAACAAGGGGCAACCATTTTTCTGCTAGTTGCCTGTAGGGATCCTTGCGGTCCAACAGGCGTGCGATAACCTTATCTACAATTTTAATTATTTGGGAGACGGAAAGTGATTTTAGAAAAGTTTGGCTGTTTTGTTTAACCCTATTTGCCATCATAGTCATTTGAGCGTCATTGACTACTGGAACAAATACTTTAACAGGGGAATCAAAATCACCAAATTTTAGAGTTTCCCATTCCACGTCGTTTTGTGAAAGCCCCGGGAGATAGCCAGAAAATACTTTCAACTTTTTATTCCCCTGCTGATTTCAAAAATTCTTCTACAGCTAAAGAACACCCCTTGGCTTCTGCGCCTGACGCTCGTCCCGTCAATAAAAATCCATCTCCGACCTTAACACCAGTGTCCTCGGTCAATATTGAGGAGACACAGTTAAAATGCGCCAGGTCGCAATGCAATAAAATTCCGGGGGTTCCCTCAGGTAATTCGACAGAATTAAGGGGGTTAACGACACGCGTTCTAATCCAATGAGGCCCAGATTTGACAGGCGGGCATATCTCATTTCCCCAGTCATAAAACTGTGTGCTTAATTCAGTCATTCCGTACATGTTTGTGCATTGAGACCTAGGGACGCCGAATTTTCTCGACAGATTGCTATAAAAAGAATCCAAATCCATCTCACGGGATTGGCTTTTAAAGCCCCCAGTGTCTAATATTTTGCTTCCTTCTGGCAAACTGAAAGAACGTTCTTTGCTTTCCATTTGGTCCATTAGGTGAACAAAACTATAACTTGCCCCCAGTAATGCATACGGTTCATCAGTCTTTTCCGAATTTGCTAGTTCGAAAAATATTTTTTCAAAATTTAAACCTTCCTTTAAGAGAAGATAGGAACTGCCTCTCATTCCAAACTCTTTAAGTGCAAGCGCCAAATAATGTGCTAAAGATGAATTGGGCATTTGTTCCTCAGTTGGAAACAATATACCCATACGTAATTTACCCCTTTCCTTCATGAAACGGTTTTTAAAATTAATAATCATTGAGCGGTCGTAAACAGAAAGAAAAGGGTGATAACACTTTCCCTTAACGTTCCCTTTAGTGGTGCCGCTTGTCATAAACACCCGTTCTATTTTTTCTCGCGGTCGGCAGCTCAAGGTTAAATTTTTGTACCCATTGATGGGGACTGCAGGAATTTCCTGCCAGGATTGTACAATTCGTGGAGTAGTTCCTTTTTGTAAACAAAATTTATGGTAAGGAGGATTGTTTTCAAACTGGTATGCGAAAATTTGCATAGCCATACGGTTAAAGCTTTCCTCCGTGGAAGCCCCGGCTGATATAAACTTGAGTAGATTATCTACGAGCTGTGCTTCTGTCATATCCCAAAACTTTCAGCCTAAAGGTCCTTAAGGGGCGCACTTGAAGCGGAAATTCCAGCAAATTTTGGGCGACAATGTATCGAATTCCATTCCCTACGCCGGCATTATCCGGATCAGGTTCTAAGGGTCTCCGCGTTCCTAAAGTGCAAACACTTCTAGCTGGCGGGATCTCAGCCTTCTAACAAGGCACCCCTGTTCCAAGAGACATTTTATTTGTGACAATGCCTAGCGTCAAGGAATGGATTTATTCGTTTTCAGACTGCTTTAAGTGGCTGAATAGGTCTAATTGAAATTTTTTTCAAAAAATGAGAATAATTTTTTCCAAGAATCCTCGGTTGCTTCTGGACGAAAACGATCCTCGCTCACAAAATCCTGAAAGCCGTGCCCCGCCCCTTCGTAGCTGTGGAACTCGTATTCGATTTCAGCATCCTTTAGGGCAGCCTCAAGGTCTTTAACATCCTCTGGTGACGGGTTTTTGTCATCACTACCGAATATGCCTATAACTGAACATCTCATGCTAGCTGTCAAATCGATAGGTGGTGGGCAATTAGCCCCCATCCCAATTTTAATTCGTCCTCCATATAAAACGGCGGAAATTTTATAATTTGGGTTGTGGCATGCACCAAGCCATGCCATTCGGCCTCCCCAACAATGGCCAATAATTCCTATGCGATTTTCGTCCACATTGTCCGTGGTTAACAAAAGATTGTAGGCGGCATCTAAGTCGGCTACCGTTCGATCATCTCTCCACTCGGCCCGCTTTTCGGTCAGATCGGTTTCAGGTGGCCACCAGTGAAATATATAGGGAATGACACTGGCATAGCCAGCGGCAGCTAGTTTTTCCCCGATGTCAATTGTAAAAGGATCTTTTTCCAACCCATCGTGCGCATTCGGCACGTGCTGGGCTACCACAAAAGCTGGAAAAGGGCCAAGGCCCGACGGTTCAAAAACCAAACATTGCATGGGATTTTTCTGTACATTTATTATTTTTTTTGTATATGACATAATAAGTTCCTGAATGGTAAGACTAGGATTTTGGACTTTCTGTCGGGCACAAGTTTGTTTGTTATGCTACCTTTTTTTATTTGTAATTGGTAAATTTTGTCAAATTTAAATTCCTTTTTTGCTCCCCGAAATGTTGCCGTTATAGGTGCATCCTCAACCCCCGGCAAGCCCGGCCGTGCTGTAATTGAAAATCTGATTGCAAATAAGTTTAAAGGGAAGATTTTTCCTGTAAATCCAGGTGGAGGTAACATTTGTGGATTAAACGTCATAAAATCTACTGATGCTTTACCCACTAATATTGATATGGGAATTGTATTGTTGCCGGCCCAAAATGCTCCTCAAATTATTTTAGAATGTGCGGCGAAAAACATCAAAACAATTGTATTAGCAGCAGGCGGTTTTGCCGAGGTAGATCAACTTGGAAAAGATTTGCAGGCGGAACTTAAGTCAGTTATCTCTCGAACGGGTGTTCGGGTTTTGGGACCTAACACGGCGGGCCATATTTCGACACCTCAAAATTTTACCTCGAGTTTTTTTCCTCTTGGAAAAATACCGAGTGGACCCATTTCGTATATTGCACAAACAGGAAATTTCACTGGTGCATTGATGCGCTCAATTATGACTGGAGAACACTACGGGGTTTCACGTTGTGTGGGCTTAGGAAATACAATTGACATTGATGAGGTTGATGTACTCGAATTCCTTCATAAGGACCCTTTGACAGGCGCAATTTTTATTTATCTAGAAAGTCTCCACCGGCCTAAGGAGTTTTTAAAATTGGCTCGAAAAGTTACCCGCGAAAAACCAGTAATAATGCTAAAAGGAGGTGCTACAGAGGGTGGTGCCGAAGCTGCACTATCGCATACCGCGTCAATGGGGTCAGATGATAGCATTCTTGATGGCGCTCTAAAACAAACCGGTGTTGTTAGGGTTGAAGATTTTTCTGATTTATTTACAGCTGCGAAGGCAGCAGCCATGATGCCAATACCTGCTGGCAATCGAATTGGATTTGTTTCGCCGTCGGGCGCTTTTATCGTACATATTTTGGATTTGTGCCTGCAGCGGACACAATTGGTTTTTTCGAAAATCAGTGCTCAAACCCAATCTCGGTTAGAAGAAATTAGTCCTCCTTTCATTAAGGTGGCCAACCCGGTGGATATTTTTCCCGCTGCAACGGTTAACGGCATGGAATTTGCTTGGCGTGAATCAATGATAGCTCTCCTGCGTGATCCTTCAGTTGATGCTGTTGTTACTATCTTGATTTTAGCGGATGAACTGGGGCCGATGAAATTGGATTTTATTGTAGAACTTTCCAAACAATTTTCTAAAAAGCCAATTTATGTCTCTTTTTCGGGCGATGAAAATAATAATGCGGAAGCAAAAGCTTTTCTTGAACCCAAAGGCGTACCTACATTTCCACGAATTGGAGACCCCTTTAAAGTCCTGGATATTTTAGTGAGGAGCCGTTTGGCACTGGCTTCTTAGGAATTATTAAAAGAAAGTTTTAAATGACTAAAACGACCCCTATAAAAGGTTGGTCTGAAAAGATTTTGCCAGAATGGACAGACTACAATCGTCATATGAACGTTGGATATTACACACTTATTTTTGATCATGGTGTTGATGTTTTTTTTGAAAAAATTGGCCTTGGTCGAAATTATCGGGAGACGAGTTCTGGGAGTACTTTTGCAGTAGAACACCACATAACCTACAATAAAGAAGTTGTGGAAGGTGATACGGTCGAATGCGTGTCACGCTTGGTTGGTTTTGATGAAAAAAGATTACACCACTACCACGAAATGTATCATCAGAAGCAAGGTTTTTTGGCTGCAACTTGCGAATTTTTGTCACTTCACGTTAGTTTAACGACAAGGCGGGTTTCCCCAATGCCAATCGAAAAGTTAAATTATCTCTCCAAAGTACTAGCTTCACATAAAAATCTACCGCCTGTTAAATACATCGGAAGAGTGATAAAAACTCCTTCCATTTCGGAATAATTAGATAGACGAGTTTTTCCAGACTACATAAAATTAGGTTCCGGTAAAAACACCCATTCTAATCCCCCTAAAAATAAAAAAAGTGATATACTATTTATATTTATGGCAAATTCTTTTGAAAAAAAATCTGACCAACTAACGAGAAAAGGTTTTCAAAATAGAGAGCCATATCTTGATGAACTGAATTCAGCCCAAAGAAAAGCAGTGGAGATTGTTGACGGGGCTGTCTTAGTTTTAGCTGGCGCAGGGACCGGAAAAACAAGGGTTTTAACCACCCGTTTGGCACATATGCTTATCGCCCACCATGCATTTCCTGGGCAAGTTGTCGCAGTTACTTTTACAAACAAAGCAGCTCGTGAAATGCGTGAAAGAGTGGCCACCCTTTTAGGCCCGATGGCAGAGGATTTGTGGATTGGAACATTTCATTCAATAGCCGCACGCATCCTTCGACGGCACGCGGAGCAAGTGGGTTTGAAATCAAATTTCACCATTCTTGATACAGATGACCAATTAAGGCTTCTTAAACAGGTTCTTCAGGCAAAGGAAATCGACCTAAATAAATGGCCGCCTAGGGCTTTGCTTACAATTATACAGAAATGGAAAGACCGTGGCCTTGCTCCAGAAAAAGTGTCTACGTCTGAGGTAATCGAATTTTCTGGCGGCAAAGCTTTAGAACTTTATGGAGATTACCAACGGCGTCTCGTTACCTTAAATGCTTGCGATTTTGGAGATTTGATGTTGCAAAATCTCCAATTGTTCTCGTTGGATAGTCGTATCCTGATTGAATATCAAAAGCGATTTAAGTTTATTTTAGTTGACGAATACCAAGATACTAATGTTGCACAATATCTTTGGCTTCGGCTTTTAGCACAAGATCATGGCAATATCTGTTGTGTGGGTGATGATGATCAATCAATTTACAGCTGGCGGGGTGCACAAATAGAAAATATTTTAAGGTTTGAGCATGATTTCCCAAACGCCGAGGTTATACGGCTTGAACAAAATTATCGTTCAACGCCCCAAATATTAGCGACAGCGTCCAAGTTGATTTCTAATAATACAGGCCGTTTGGGTAAAACTCTTTGGACAGAACGCAGAGAAGGGCAAAAAATTGTCCTCCGGTCGCTTTGGGATGGAGAAGCGGAGGCCCGAGTAATTTCGGAAGAAGTGGAGGCTTTGCATAGTGGGGGAAATTCTCTTGATCAAATAGCAATTTTGGTTCGTGCGAGTTTTCAAATGCGTGAGTTTGAAGAAAGATTCCTTAAAATTGGGATTCCTTATAGGGTTGTCGGCGGCCTGAGATTCTATGAACGAAAGGAAATTAGAGATGCAATTGCCTATTTGCGCGTGATTAACCAACCCGGTGATGCTTTAGCGTTTGAACGCATAATTAACACACCTCGTCGAGGAATTGGGTTGACAACGGTACAAACGCTTCACCGGTTGGCTCGTATGCAAAATATTTCACTTGTCGAAGCCGCTTTAGCTTTGGTTGAAACGGACGAACTTCGCCCTCCCGCAAGGAGGGCGATATCTTCTTTACTTAGTGACTTTCAGCGGTGGCGGGAGCTAGCCGGGTCTATTGACCACGCTGTGCTTACGGAAACAGTTTTGGATGAGTCTGGATATACTGAAATGTGGCAAAGAGAAAAATCCCCCGAAGCCCCCGGGCGGTTAGAAAATTTGAAGGAATTAATCAGTGCCTTGAAAGACTTTGAAAATTTATCAGGATTTTTGGAGCATGTTAGCTTGGTTATGGAAGCTAGCGATTCAGAGAGTAGTGAAATGATTAGTCTGATGACGATGCATTCTGCAAAGGGGCTGGAATTCGATATTGTTTTTTTGCCAGGATGGGAAGAAGGTGTTTTTCCTAACCAGAGATCGATCGATGAGGGGGGGGAGGCATCACTAGAAGAAGAAAGGCGACTTGCGTATGTTGGGCTAACCCGTGCTCGTCAAAACGCTAATATAAGTTTTGTGGCTAACCGAAGAATTTATAATCAATGGCAGTCATCCATTCCTTCGCGGTTTGTCGATGAATTACCCGCCGAACATTTTGATTTGATAAGTGAAACTGGGCTATACGGAGCTGATTTACATAAAGATGTTTTTCAAGAGGATACCATAATGGAAGACTGGTCAGGTTTAGGAAGGGGGCCAGGTTATGCACGCTTACAAGAAACTCGTCAAAAAAGGGCAAGTCAAAAAGAAATTGAAGGAAAATCAAAAAGAATTGAAGAATTAGTTGATCCCAATGGAGTCGCGTGTGGAATGCGAGTTTTCCATCAAAAATTTGGTTACGGTGTCATATTATCAATAGATGGAAACAAACTTAATATTGATTTTGAAAAGGCTGGAACAAAAAAGGTGATAGATAAATTTGTTTCGCCGGTATAGGTAAGTTTTAAACAGGGATTGATTTGACCGATAGTTGGCAAATTTGTTTTAAGGTTGGAGATAAAATTGCAATTTCGATTTTTGAAATTGCCTTAAACCCAATTTCTGACGCCTTTTTGATTCAGGAAAACGAAGGCGATGTGACGTATAATGTTGTTGTATTCTTCGTAAAAAGACCGAATTTGGGAGATTTAAAAAAAAGGATAACTTTTGCTGCAACATCTTCTGGTATTTTAGAACCGCCAATAGAACTAGAAAAGATTAGTTCTAGGGATTGGCTCGCCGAATTTCGGCTTAAAACCGCTCCTTTAAAAATCGGCAATTTTTTTGTTTACCCAGACCATTTCGAGGATGTTATACCGCCAGACCTTGCACCAATCGCCATAGATTCTGGTTTAGCTTTTGGTACCGGGAAACATCAAAGCACCAAGGGATGCCTTCTTGCACTTGGAGCACTTTTTAAATCTAATCAAGTAGTCAAGTTGGCCCTCGACATTGGTTGTGGTTCTGGAATCCTTTCTATTGCTACTGCCAGACTCTGGCCGAATGCCCAAATTCTTGCATTCGACAACGATTTAACTGCGGTAACAACCGCTAAGGAAAATGTAAAAAAAAATAATACAAATGAAAGAATTTCGGTTTTTAAAAATGATCTATTAAACCAAAATGAATTTTCTTCAGAAGAAACGTTTGATCTAATTTGTGCCAATATATTAGCCAATCCTCTTATTGAGAGCGCCCCTTTTATTTGTAGGTACTTATCTTCTTCAGGTGCACTGGTTTTGTCAGGGATTTTGGACTATCAGGAAACAGAAGTAGAACAAGCGTATGGCTATTCGGGTTTAATTTTAAAGAATCGCTTTTTGTGTGATGAGTGGGTAACAATAGTTATGTCGTCTGATTAAATGTTTCGCTAAATACGGTTTAAGTTAAACCATCTGAAAATAATGACGATTGAGTTGATTTGTAGTTTTAAGAAAAAAATAAAAAAATTAGGTTGCTGCATAAACCGCAGGAATGGGATCTAATTCAAAGGGTGGGTATGTTTATAAATCATGTTTCCTGAAGGTAAAAACGACGTCAAATTGTTAAAGCTTTTAGCTGAAGTGAAAAGCTCATTTTCTTTAAAGGATGTTCAGAACTTAATAGAGGGCCAAATTTCTGCACCAATGCAATATGATTGCTCAGCTTGGATGAATCTGGTTGTAGATAACCCCTCGGAATCCCTAAAACAGTGTTTGATCACATTTGAAGATAAATTCCGTATGGAAACTAAAAAGAATTTAAAAATTTCTTCAAATTCGAAAGAACGTTTAACTGCTCTCCGAAATCAATTAAGTGATCAAAGTTTGGATGGTTTTCTTGTACCATTGGCTGATGAACATCAATCAGAATTTCCTTCCCTAAGAGCCCAACGGTTGGCGTGGCTGACAGGGTTTACTGGGTCATCTGGACTAGCAATCGTTCTAACGGATAAAGCTGTCATTTTTGTTGATGGCCGATATACGCTGCAGGTGAGGAGGCAGGTGGACCAAAACCTGTTTGAAATAAAACACATTGTAGATGATCCGCCAGCAACATGGTTAAAAAAAAATGCAGAAAAACAAACTAAGATTGGTTACGACCCATGGCTTCATACGGTTGATGGTCTAAACAAATTAACTGCTCAGTGTAGTCCTGCTAGAGTAAAATTTGCCACTATTGAGATGAATCCAATCGATAGGGTGTGGCAAAATCAACCAGCACCTCCTTTAGCGCCTGTCTTCATTCATCCCACAAGTTTGGCAGGGCGATCTACGAAAGATAAAATCAAATCTGTAGCCGAAACTCTAACCAAAAACGGGGCGAACGCCGCAATTTTGACAGCGCCTGATTCTATTGCTTGGGTATTAAACATACGGGGTGGAGACTTGCCATTTACTCCTGTTGCGCTGGGTTTCGCAATACTATTTTCTAGTTCAAACGTGCAACTTTTTATGGATCCTCGGAAATTATTAAAAAAGACCAAAGATTTTTTAGAGGAAAATGTTTCTTTGCGTCCAGTTGAAGAATTTCAATCCGCCCTTCAAGAATTGGGACAAACAAAAACTGTCGTACAATTCTCTTCTTCTAATGGACCTTGTTGGATTATGAACGAGCTACAAAGAGCTGGGGCAAAAGTATTGAACGTGGAGGATCCATGTATTTTACCTAAGGCGTGTAAGAATTCAGTGGAGTTGCAAGGGATGCGTAATGCCCATATCCGAGACGGTGTAGCTCTTTGTAAGTTTTTTTCTTGGCTTACAAAAAATTTGCTAACCAGAGAAGTAGATGAAGCTTTGGCAGCCGAGGTTCTTTATAAGTATCGCTCTGCTGGAGCTTCTTTTAGAGGGCTTTCTTTTGAAACGATTTCCAGCTATGGAGAAAATGGGGCAGTGGTGCATTATCGAGTGACGCCGGAGACAAATAAAAATCTAGAGCCCGGTTCTCTTTATCTTGTTGATTCTGGTGCTCAGTATTCCGATGGGACCACAGACGTCACAAGGACACTAGCAATAGGCAAGCCCTCTCTAGAAATGCAAGACCGATTTACCCGTGTCCTAAAAGGACACATTGGAATCGCTACTGCTTCTTTTCCAGTAGGGACGACTGGTAGTCATTTAGACGCATTCGCAAGAAGGCCTTTGTGGGATATTGGTTTGGATTTTGACCACGGGACTGGGCACGGCGTTGGTTCTTATCTAGGAGTGCATGAAGGACCTCAAAGGATCTCTAAACAAATGTCCAATGTACCATTAAGGCCAGGAATGGTAGTTTCTAACGAACCTGGATATTACAAAGAAGGCGCCTTTGGCATCAGAATTGAAAATTTGGAGATAGTGCGTTTTTCGCCTTTGAAGGAAAACGGTTTAAATAATCACCAAATGTTGTGTTTTGAAGTTCTGACTTTGGCCCCAATAGACATAAATTTGGTTAATACCAAAATTATGACACAGCAAGAAATGGATTGGCTCAACCATTACCATGAGCGGGTCCGACAGACGCTTAGCCCATTGCTTGATAACGGTACCGCAGAATGGTTAAAAAGTGCTACAAGAGCGATTTGAACTATTCCTTGCTGAGTACAAGCCACTCTTGTTCACTAAGAACAGTAATACCTAATTCGATAGCCTTTTTGGCCTTTGAACCTGCGTCTGTCCCAACGACTACGTAATCAGTATTTTGGGAGACAGAGCCAGTAACTTTTGCCCCTAAAGTTTCGGCCACCGCTTTGGCCTCGGCGCGGCTCATTTTTTTCAGGGACCCAGTGAAGACAATAACTTTTTCTGAAAGTGTGGAAGAACCTTCCACTTTTGGTGCCGCATCTTCGACCATTATTGAGTCTAAAAGATCTTTGATAAAGCGTACGTTTTCCTGTTCGCTGAAAAAAAGAACAATATCATCTGCTATAGAGATGCCTACACCTTCTATATTGCACAAAGTGTCAAAAGCCTCTCCAACAAATTCGGTCGATTTTTGCTCTCCACGATTGCTTCCCCGTTCTCTGGCTGCTTTTTGCATGGTTTGCAGCCAAATATCCGCTGAATGATAGTGGAAAGCCAATTGTTTACTGTTTGCTTGGCCAACCTGTCGTATACCTAGAGCAAAAATAAATCTTTCTAGTGAAATTTTTCTACGTTCTTCAATTGAAGCTAGAAGGTTATCTACAGATTTATCTCCCCAGCCTTCGCGGCTTCGCAAGAATTTTGTGTAAGTCCGTATATTGAAAATATCTGCCGGATTTTTTATTATATTGTGGTTTAAAAACCCTTCCAAATGTTTGCCTCCCAATCCTTCAATATCAAAAGCGTTACGGCTCACAAAATGTTTGAGGCGCTCCAGTTTCTGGGCTGGACATAAAAGGCCCCCGGTGCAACGGTGTACGGCTTCGTTTTCCGCGCGGACTACTTGACTATTACATTCTGGGCAATTTTTCGGGAATAAAAATATCTTCGCGGTTGGTACCCGTTTTTCTGTTAAAACTTCAATAACCTGCGGGATTACGTCTCCGGCGCGTTGGATTATTACTGTATCTCCCTCGCGAATGTCTTTTCGTTTAATTTCATCTGCATTGTGGAGTGTTGCGCGGCTAACAACAACACCCCCGACAGTAACAGGAGTCAAGTTGGCAACAGGGGTAAGCGCTCCTGTTCGTCCCACCTGAATGGTGATCTTATTTAAAACTGTTGTTGCTTTTTCAGCTGGAAATTTATGGGCTATAGCCCATCTGGGAGCCCTGCTTACAAAACCTAAACGTTGTTGCCAGTCCAACCTATTTACTTTGTATACAATTCCATCAATGTCGTAATCCAGATTATGCCGATTATTGAGTATTTTCTGGTGATATGTGATCGCCTCAACCGAATTGTTACAGGTTCCGGATAAGGGATTAACAGGAAAGCCCCATTTCTTCATTTGGAGTAGGCGGTCTGAGTGGGTTAGACCAAAATCTTCGCTGACTTCTCCCCAGGCGTACGTAAATAGCTGTAAGGGCCGTTTTGCAGTAATCGTACTGTCTAATTGACGAAGTGATCCTGCAGCTGCATTGCGTGGATTTGCAAATTCAGGTTCACCGTGGATTTTTCGCATTTTGTTAATGTTTTCAAATGCCCCACGGCTGAGATAAACCTCTCCACGTATTTCCAATACAGTTGGAGCTGAACCTTTAATTTCTGGAGGAATTTCCCGCATAGTTCCAAGGTTGGCGGTGACATTTTCCCCTTCGATGCCGTCTCCTCGAGTTGCACCTGTGACGAATTTCCCTTTTTCATATCTAAGTGCAATCGAAAGCCCGTCAATTTTTGGTTCAGCAACAACTTCAATTTGTTCGTTTTGATCGAGGTTGAGAAACCGTTTGATGCGTTCAAAAAAATCTTTGACATCCGTTTCATCAAAAGCGTTACCTAGAGATAACATGGGTACACTATGCCTAACCTTAGTAAAGCCAGCAGAGGGTGCGGCTCCAACCTGCCGAGAAGGGGAATTTTTCCTAACGTGTTCTGGAAAACGTCCTTCTATCTCGTCATTTCTTTTCCGCAGAAGATCGTATTCAGCATCCGATATAGAGGGTGCATTCTTTTGATAGTAACGAACATCGTGTTCTGAAATTTCTTTAGATAATACGGCAAGCTCTTCTTTTGCTTCCTCTTTCAACAATTTTTCAACTGGTTTCTTCATAATTTTAGTTGTAATTTGGAATTGCCGAATTTGGAAACTTCCCGTTTATCAAACTGTCAGCTGCAGCCCTTGCCTCATCCGTTACCTTGGCACCCGCTAACATCCTCGCAATTTCTTCTCTACGTTCTTTATCAGCAAGCAAATAAATGTTAGTAGAAACTTTTCCAGCGGTTTCTTTCTTGATAACTTGTAAGTGACTGGATGCAAATGATGCCACTTGCGGAGAATGAGTGATAACTAGTACTTGTACGTCGTTTGCAATCATTGCAAGCCTTTCTCCCACTGCAAAGGCCGTCGCTCCACCGATGCCTGAGTCCACTTCGTCAAAAATTAGGGTTGGTATGGCGCTAATGTTTCGTAAAACAACTTTAAGTGAGAGTAAAAATCGCGCAAGTTCTCCCGCAGAAGAGACTTTTTCTAATGGCCCTGGTTTTATACCCGGGTTTGTTGTGACCTCAAAATGAATATGGTCCACCCCTGATGGCCCCCAATGTTTTTGTTCTAAATTTTCAATTACAGTATAAAATTCCGATTTATCTAGTTTCAAAAAAGGCAACTCTTTTGCAACTGCTTTGTCCAACTCAATAGCGGATTTTCGCCGTTTTTTGCTTAATTCCAACGCCTGGTTTTTGTAAATTTCAAAAGCATGAATTTTATTGTCTCTCAAAACAGTAAGGTTTTGACTAGAATTAGATATTTCTTCTAGTTGAGATTCCAAAACTTGAATTAGTTCTGGAAGTTCCTCGACAGAAATTTTGTGTTTTCGTGCTAATGCTCTAAGAGCAAATAAACGTTCTTCGCAGGCTTCTAAATTTTTAGAACTCAGCTCTGTATCTGTTATGATGCTTTTTATTAAATTTTGGGCCTCCGAAGCACCCTCGGATGCTTGAGAGAGGGCATCCATAACAGCATCAAGCTTGCCGGCCGAGTTACTAAGTTCTTGTCTGAGTAACTTTTGTGTTGCATTGAGTTGTTCTTCAACGCCACCACTTTGTGAGAGAATTGTGTCTGCAGTCGCCATTGCTTTTATAATTTTCTCACTATTTATTAAAAACTCCCGTTCTTGGGCTAGTACTGTTTCTTCTCCATATTGGGGATTGATTAATTTTAATTCGGCTACCTGATCCTGGAAAAACTGCTCTTCTGTTCTTTCCGCATTAAAAATTAATTCGGCTTTGGCATATTCAGATTCTAGGTTTTGCCAATTTTGGTAGTTTAATGTAACCTCGTTACGTAATTTCTCTAAAGAAAAAAATTTATCAACAATTTCTCGATGGGAAGCTTGGTTCATTAAGCCTTGGCTAGCAAATTGGCCTTGTATTTCCACAATATTTTCCCCAACTAGCCGAAGCGTTGATACACTAACTGATTGATCATTGATATATGCCCGGCTGCGTCCCTCACTATCTAAACTTCTACGTAAAACCATAAATTCTCCGGATTTGGGAGCAAATAGGTCTAACTCAGATAAAAGATCAAAAACGGGGCTATCGTTATCCAAAGAGAAAGTTGCGGACACTACAGCTTGGTTTGCTTTGTTTGCAAATTCGTTATTTTGTACAAAATCTGACCTAGCTCGCATTCCCAGGGCTAAACCTAGTGCATCCAGTAGTATCGATTTCCCAGCGCCGGTTTCTCCAGTAAGGGCGCATAACCCAGGGCCAAAATTTATTTTGACTGTATCTAGGAGTATTATGCCGTTAATTTCGATTGAAACCAACATTTGTGTTAAAAAACCCAATTCCATGCACGTTTTAAAAACGGTTTTCCTACATTTTTGTTTTTTTTGTTTATCAAGGAATAGCTGTCAAAATACCATGTACTCCCTGGATAGTTAAACCCGAGGACTGCTGCTGTTTTTTTTGCCTCTTCGGTGAGTCCTAGGGCTGAATAAGCTTCCACGATGCGATGGAGTCCTTCAGCAACATGAGAAGTTGTCTGGTACTTGTTTATTACTATTTGGAACCGATTGATTGCAGCTAAATATTTTCTCTTTAACAGGTAGTACCTACCAACTGCCATTTCCTTTCCCGCCAAATGATCCCGGGTTAGGTCTATTTTGAGCAAAGCGTCACGAGCATATTTGGTTTCAGGATAACGGCGAGCGATTTTCTGCAAAACTTGCAGTGCTTTTTGAGTAATTAATTGGTCCCTTGAAACATCCGTAATTTGTTCATAATAACATAAGGCCTTGAGATAATAAGCATAAGGGGTATCCCTATTGCTGGGATGCAATTGAATATACCGGTCCAACCCTATTATAGCTGTATCATACTTGTTGGCTTCATAATTTGCATATGCTGACATTAACTGTGATCTGCCTGCCCAAATAGAATAAGGATATTCTCTTTCAACGTTATCAAAAAGTTCTGCTGCCTCACTGAATTCACCTGCCTCCAGCGTGTTTTTTGCCGAAGTGTAAAGTTCGTTGACTGGAGGTGCTTCCACAAACGCATCTTTATTATCTGTTTCACATGCTAAAACCGCCAAACACCCTATAAGCATGAATGCGAACTTTTTTTTCTTCATTTCTGGTAAGCCCTCATTGCCCTTACCGTTTTAGTTGGTTACAAACAAGCAAATTTATGTTTATTCCAGTATTGAAAATTTACCATTAGTATATGGAATTCGCTAGCCGGGTACAGCAACTCCAAAGTCAGATTAAGAAAATGCGTTGATGGTTATATATGGGCTACGCTAGGTGGAGCTTTTGTTTTGCCAGTATGTTCGAAGACGTCCGATGGAATTTCTGAAAAATCCACATAAGACCAGGCATGTTCGTTCTGAAAAAGTTCTTTAAGGAATTTTTTGTTCAATGCGTGGCCCGATCGGAAAGCATCAATTCGTCCTAAAATTGGGGCACCCGCTAGATACAGATCGCCTACGCAATCGAGAATTTTATGACGGACAAACTCATCTTTATAACGAAGTCCATCATTATTCAGTATGCTATTTCCGCTGATTACAATAGCATTTTCAAGGGAGCCACCACGTGCAAGACCTGCTTTCCTTAGAGCATTAACCTCATCCAAAAATCCAAAGGTCCTAGCTCGCGCAATGTCTGTTTTGAAGGTACCATTTACGAACTGAAGATCCAAACGTTGTCGACCGACGAAGACATCTTCAAAGTCTATTTCGAAAGAAATAGAGAAAGAATCCTCAGGTTTCGCATTGATAAAACAATTTTCATCTTCTACTTGAATATCTCGAACAATTTTAATGGCTCTTCGAGGTGCAGTTAGCTCTTTTATACCCACACATTCGATCAGAAAAACAAAAGGTTCCGCACTACCATCCATGACAGGTACTTCAGGGCCATTTATTTCGACAACAGCATTATCAATTCCGCAACCTGATAAGGCAGCCATTAAGTGTTCAATTGTTGCAACTCTAGCCCCATAAACATTCCCAATCGTGGTTGACATTTGAGTATCAACAATATGGTCCCAGGAGGCTGGAATGAAACCATCTTCTTTTTTTAAGTCCGTCCTTTGGAATACTATTCCATGATTTTCTTCAGCTGGAATAATTGCCATTGATACATTCTGCCCAGTATGCAAACCAATACCAGTACAGCTGATTGAAGATTTTAGAGTTTTTTGGAAAACTACGTTCAAGGGATGTTGCTCTTTATTTTTAATAAAATTTGTTGCATCCAACACTTTTCTCACTACTCCTGATTACTATAATTTACTACCAACTTTTAAAAATTGATTCTGTGTTAATCCCACACAAAAAAAGTCTCAGAAGAAGTTATCAAACTTCTTCCGAAACCATCAAATCAACTATTATTACAAAATGTTACGAAAATTAATTTTAGTTTGCTTGTCTTCGTAAAAAGGCTGGAATATCCAACAAATCCTCTTCTTTTTGTGATCTATCGTTTTCAGTTTTTAGACCTTCCTCTGTAAGGTGCCTTTGTACTGCTTGAGGAGTGGGCTGAGGCTCCTTAGGGACTATTTTTTGTTCAACCTGTTGCTGCCCCGCAGGGTTATCACCGAAATCTTGTTTTGGCATTTGGGTAGGCTCAGGGGTTATTGTAGTGTCTTGTTTCTTTGTATCTTCTCTTCTTTTCCAATTTGAGCCTGTCATGCGTTGCAAAAAGGTTTGGCTACGTTTTTTCTCCTGAGTTGGACTAGCATTTAACATTTCTGCTTCTCTAAAAGGATCGGCTTCAGTTTTGGCCCTTTCCGGTGCGGGGTTTGCCCGTTCGGCTGGTAATGGAGGAATAAAGGGTTCATCTTCGGATAAAAGAGATTCTATATGTTCCGTTTTATTTAAAGGGATGACAGGTTCAATAGGGGTTTCGGCTTTTGGGCCTGAAATTTCATTTGTGGAGAACTCTTTAGCCTCTTCTAAGTTATCCATTTTGGGTTGCACTAATACTTGAGTGTCTTCTTTCTCCAAATTTGTCTCTTTGACTTTTTCTAAGTCCGAACCTTTTGGATATGTTTGGTTCACAAGGTCTGTCTCTCGCCAAGCTGTTTTATTTAAACTTTCAGGTACAAAAGGTGTTGAGGTAGTTGGTGTACTTTGGGAAGAGCTAGATAATTGAATGCTGTCTACGTCAGTATTTGTGTTGATAGTATCATTGTTTACCCGCAAAACCGGCCGGTTTTTAAGGGTTCCATCGACTTCAATACCAGTCGCTACTACTGAAACTCGAATTCGACCTTCTAACCCTTGGTCAAGAGCAGAGCCGAAAATAATGTTTGCGTCAGAATCAACCTCTTCACCAATTCTATTAGCTGCTTCATCCACTTCAAATAACGTCATATCAGGACCCCCTGTTATGTTTATCAGGACTCCGCAAGCACCCTTCATAGAAACTTCATCGAGTAAAGGATTGGAGATAGCTGCTTCGGCCGCTAAACGAGCGCGATCTTCCCCGTCCGCTTCACCAGTCCCCATCATTGCTTTACCCATTTCAGACATTACACTTCGGATATCGTTGAAATCTAGGTTAATAAGACCAGGAACTACCATTAGATCTGTTACGCCTCTGACACCGGAATACAACACGTCGTCTGCTAAAGCGAAAGCATCTGCAAAGGTTGTTTTTTCATTAGCTATTCGGAAAAGATTTTGATTTGGTATAACTATCAAAGTATCCACAAATTGCTGCATTTCCTTTATACCTGCATCAGCAATTCTCATTCGGTTGGATCCTTCAAATTGAAAGGGTTTTGTTATTACCCCGACAGTCAGCATACCCTGTTCGCGGGCCAGTTTAGCTATAACCGGAGCGGCACCAGTACCTGTTCCACCACCCATGCCAGCAGCGATAAATACCATATGAGATCCGTTAAGGATTTGATTTATATCATCCATGGCTTCTTCAGCAGCGGCACGTCCAATATCTGGTCGTGACCCTGCTCCAAGTCCGTGTGTGATTTCTCGCCCCAGCTGAACGCGCAGTTCGGATTGGGACTGTGATAAGGCTTGAGCATCAGTATTTGCAACAACAAATTCGACACCCTCCAAGTTTTGGGTAATCATGTTGTTAACGGCGTTTCCGCCGGCTCCACCACATCCTACTACAGTAATGCGTGGTTTTAATTGTTCGTTTTCTTCTGGGGTTGAAAATGTAATAGTCATATTAGCCTCCATACTTACTCTGGCTTTTTACTAGGGATTGCCGCTTTATTAGGACAGCAAATGGTGGTTGGTGGTTAGAATTGAATTTTTGTTTTCGCATCAAAAACTTTCTTTCAGCCATTGACTGAAACGAGAAATGTGTTTGTCCATCCCCGCTGGGATAGTTTCAAGTTGGTCACGGGTATCAGTTTGTTTTTCTACAGCGTAACGGAGCAATCCTGTTGACGTTGAGAATGCTGGTCCACTGTTTGCTTCAGCTAAACCACTTATCCTCCTTGGACGTCCCATCCGCACTTGTTTTTCCAATATTAGGGTAGCAAGTTCACGGGTTCCTTGGAGCTGACTTGCACCTCCAGTTACGACTAATCGACGGCCTGCACGCCGGTTCATTCCAGCGTCGTTAAGACGACTACGGACCAATTCCATGGTTTCTTCAATTCTGGGTCTGATAATCCCGTTTAGAATTGACCTCGGAACGTGGTTTGGTTGGTGATTATTTTCTTCTCCAACCAACGGTACATCAATCAATTCACCTTCATCTGATGGTGATCCAAGTGCAGTTCCATATAGGGTTTTCATGCGTTCTGCGTGCGTGAGGGATGTTGAGAGACCACGGGCAATATCGCTAGTTACATGTTGTCCACCAACAGGAATTGAATCTGTATGAATTACCTCTCCATCGTAAAAGACAGCTATTGTTGTGGTCCCGCCACCCATATCAACAAGTGTTACACCAAGGTCAATTTCATCTTCAGCTAAACAAGCAAGACCCGATGCATAAGGGGCTGCGATGGCAATTTCGATTTCTAAATGACAACGGTTAATACAATTTGCCAAATTACGAAGGGTGGCGGTACGAGCGGTTACGATGTGGATGTCAACACCTAGCTTTTCGGCAAACATACCACGGGGATCTCTTATACCTTTTGTTGAATCTATAGAATATTCAACTGGCAAGCAGTGTAAAATTTCCCGGTCCGAATTTTGTTGGATACCATTACATTGGGCTAAAGCACGTCGCATATCCGAATCATTAATTTCTCGACCGGAGATGGGAAATTCCAAGCCATATGTTTGCGAGGTTAGATTGGCCCCAGAAACGTTAACTACCACGTCACGGATTTGGACATCGGCAAGTTGCTCGGCTGCGCTCACAGCAGTCAGAATCGCGTTTTGGGCCGCATCCATGTCAATGATTGCACCGCCACGCACTCCTTTTGCTGCGTGATGTCCTACCCCAATAACTCGAATTGGACCGTTGCTGCTAGCGTTGGCGATTAAACAGCATACTTTTGTGCTACCAACATCAAGAGCTGCAAACTGTCCCATCCTAGTTTTATTCAACGTTTACACCTTTTCCCGTTTGCTGTGAGTCTTAATCTCAAGTTTTTTGATCCTTAGAATTAATGGTTTTAATTTGGCGTTTTATTGGGCGGACTAAAAATTTATTTGAAATTCGCATATCTACTATTTCGATATCGCGCGAAAACAAACTAAGTTTTTCATTAAGATTTGCGAGTCTTTGCCATGCTAAATGGGCGTTCTTTTCGGGTAGTCTTATCTGGATATTATTTTTAAGTTTTAAATCCCATCTCCGTGAGCCTACACGAGTAGCTAATTTCACTCGTTTTGCGAGAATGCTTTGGGTAGCTAATAAGGCTAGTAGTTTTGGAGTTGCGCTGGGGGCATTTTCCCCTTTTATTTTGATAAGTCCACGGAACCGACTAAGTTTAGCACCAGAAATTGGGATTCCATCTTCATCAACCAATACCACCCTTCCTAAATAGTGCCAAAGCGCCATGGGTTTTCGCTCTGACAAACGAATAAATAATGTGTTTGGAAGATAACGTTCTATTGCAGCATCGCGTACCCAAGGTAACCTAATAAGTTTTTTACGGATATTATTAGGACTGAATGCTAAAATTGGCTGTCCTCGTCTCAAGCCAACCGCTTGAATTATTTTTTTTCGAGAGGAATTTTCACGACCTTCCAAATTTATTTTTTCAACCTGTAAGCCTAATTTTGACGATCCTAAAATAAACATTTTCCAAGAAGCTTCATTTAGTTTTTGTACCTTCCCGGATTCCCAAAACCATAAAGGAACGCCGATAAAAATGGTTATAATTGCAATGCTTTTGGTTATTCGAATTGTTTTCTGAACACTTTTTGAAAACGGTTTCCGCCTGGTTTTGCGTATCTTTTGTTTCGGCCCATTTTTTTCCAAAGAGTGATGCTTGGATCGGCGAAAAAAATTTAACATCCGCATGAGGCATTCTCCACCATCCAAGAAACGAGTGAGCCAAAATCGATACCTACATATGCTGCTTGTTCGGGTAATAATGAGAGGGGTGTCATTCCCGGTTGAGTATTGATTTCTAAAATCCACAAAGTCCCAGGATCACTTTCGGTGTCATTATATCTGAAGTCTGTCCGGGTAACACCTTGGCAGCCCAACACGTTGTGTGCGGCCAACGCCTGCTCCAAGGCGGTTTCATAAATTAGTTTGGGTAATGGGGCTGGAATTATATGAGTTGCTCGCCCATTTGTGTATTTGGCCTCGTAATTATAAAATTTATTTTTCGTGATTAGTTCGGTGACAGCTAAAGCACGGTTTCCCATAACAGCGACAGTAATTTCCCTGCCTGGTATATATTTTTCAACCATGACATTTTCACCGTAGGGCCACTCTTTCTGTATTAAGGCAGATAGTTGACTATCTTCCTCAATGATTTGTATGCCAATGCTGGATCCTTGGTTGAGAGGTTTTAAAACATAAGGTTTTTCCATTAACGAATCTGATAACACTGTATCGCGATCGGCTATCACATGTTGTGCACAGGGTATACCAATCGATTTAAATAGGGTTTTTGCCATCGGCTTTTGCATAGCAAGTGCTGATGCAAGCACCCCTGAATGCGTGTAAGGGATTTTCATAACTTCCAGAACACCTTGGACACACCCGTCTTCACCATACTTGCCATGAAGGGCATTAAAAACCGCATCTGGTTGGGGGTCTAACGAGTCAATAAGACCAAAGATATTTTTACCCATATCAATGGTTCCAACCTGATAACCGGCGTTTTTTAGGGCCTGAGCAACTGTTTCGCCAGAAATAAGGGACACTTCGCGTTCCGAAGATGTTCCTCCCATTATGACAGAAACTTTCTTACTCATCTTGATGATCCTTCGACAAATTTTTGCCAATTCTAACAATCTCCCATTCTAAGAGAATGCCTGTTTCTTTTTTGACTCGGGCTCTTACATCTTCCCCAAGACTCTCTAAATCTTCGGCAGTGGCACTTCCCCTGTTGATTAGAAAATTACAATGGCTGTTGGAGACTTGTGCCCCCCCTCTCCGAAGACCGCGACATCCAGAAACTTCTATAAGTTTCCAGGCCTTTTGGTTGGGAGGATTTTTGAATGTGCTGCCACCGGTCCGTTCGCGAATGGGTTGGGCTTTTTCTCTAACACTGGCAGCTTGTCGCATTCGTGCAGCAATGGTTTTTGGATTATCTGTTTTTCCCTTTAATCGAGCCGAGGTAAATATCCAATCTTCAGGAGCATTGCATTTGCGGTAGTTGTATTGGAGCTCTTTAACATTTGCATGATGCAAGTTGCCAAAACGATCCAATGCATCAACATCAAGTAAAATATCTTTGATTTCAAAATCGTAGGCTCCCGCATTCATTTGTAATGCACCACCCAACGTACCTGGAATTCCGTTAAAAAATTCCAAATTTGCTACTCCAGAATGTTTTGCTTTACGTGCAATTAAAATGTTCATTGCTCCTGCTCCCGCGGAAACAGTAGAATTCTGGATTTGAATGTTGGAAAATTTGCGTCCAAGTTTTATTATCACTCCTTCCACTCCATAATCCCGGATAATTGTGTTGGAACCGGCGCCCAGGACCGTCACAGGAATTTCTGGTGACAATTTCGCTAAAAAGTTTTGTAAATCTTCCTGGTCGGCAGGTTCAAACAAAATTTCTGCGGGTCCTCCTACCCGAAACCATGTAAATTTTGCTATTGGAGCATTGATCTTTAAATTTCCTTTAACACTTGGAAGTTTATTGATAAGGGGTGTTATTTCTTCTGGAAAAGTCACGATGGGCACGCCTGAAGCTTTTTGTTTTTATTAAATATTTTTGTTAATTCATCCGGCAATTGATTTGCCCAATTTGTAATACTGCCTGCTCCTAAACAAATGACCATGTCATTGTTGTTTGCAATTTTAGCGATCAAATCCGGTAATTCTTTTTCATGGTTTAATGAAACAACATTGCGATGACCATGTGCTTGCAAACCCTTGACTATGGATTCTCGATCGATGCCCTCAATTGCCGTTTCACCCGCAGCGTAAACATCGCCTACCACCACAAAGTCAGCATCATTAAAACAAGTACAAAATTCTTCGAATAAATTTTTGACCCGGCTGAAACGATGGGGTTGAAAAACCGCGATCACTCCTCCGCGGGCTATAGTTCTTGCTGCTGCTAGTACCGCAGAAATTTCTGTAGGGTGGTGACCATAATCATCAATAATTGAAATACCATTAGTTTTTCCGGTCACAGTAAAACGCCGTTTAATACCAGAAAACTCCGCTAATCCTTTTTTTAATGTTTCTGTGGAAATTTCCAATTCTTGAGCGATGGCTGCTGCAACGAGTGCATTTTGTGCATTATGTTTCCCTACCATTGGAAGAAAAACGTCGTTTAATCGCTTCCCCGCGATGTTTGATCGACCAGAAAATACAATATCAAAAATTGTATGATCCTCCATAAGTCTTAAGTTTTCTGCACGTATATCTGCAAGAGGGCTCATACCGTAAGTGATAAACTTTTTTCCCGAAATTTGAGGTAGAAGCGCTTGAATTTCTGGATGATCAACGCAAAGCACGGCTAAACCGTAAAACGGGATATTTTCGATAAAAGAGGTGAAAGCCTTTTTTAAATTATTAAAGGAACCAAAAAAATCAAGATGTTCCGGGTCAATATTGGTAATAACAGCGATGGTTGCTGGCAATTTAACAAATGTTCCATCAGATTCGTCTGCTTCAACTACGATCCACTCGCCTGCTCCAAGTCGAGCATTCGTGCCATACGCGTTTATTATACCACCGTTAATTACCGTCGGATCGATGCCTGCGGTTTCCAATATCGACGCTATCAAAGAAGTGGTAGTGGTTTTGCCATGGGTTCCTCCGACGGCAATAGCCCTTTTGAGCCGCATCAATTCGGCTAGCATTTCTGCTCTTTTTATTATTGGAAGTTGGCGACGCCTTGCTTCAACAATTTCTGGGTTGTCTTTTTTTATTGCTGAAGAAACCACCACTACGGCCGCTTTTTCAATATTTTCCGCAAAGTGACCTATTTGAATTATAATACCTAAATCGGCCAATCGGACGACATTGTTATTTTTGTCAATGTCACTACCTTGAACCGAATAGCCCAGGTTATGGAGCACCTCCGCTATTCCGCTCATACCTATCCCACCAACCCCGCAGAAATGAATGACACCTATCGATAAAGGAAGGGCTCTCATACGGTGTCCCTCCAATTTTTGGTGTTATCGTTGAAGGGTTTTTTAGTTGCTATACCTGTTATGGCATTAGCCAAACTTTCAGTAGCGTTAGAGGTGCTAATGAGTTTGGATTTTGCAGCGACTCTTTGTATTGTTTTGAAATCATGAAAAAAACTGCACAAAAGATCAGCCAGCGTTTTCACGGTAAATTCTGATTCGTTCAATAACCAACACCCACCCAAAGCTTGAATAGCGGTTGCATTCTCTGTTTGGTGATGGTCAATAGCGTGGGGATAGGGCACTAAAATTGAAGGGCGCCCGGCTGCCAAAAGTTCGGCAATCGTCGATGCTCCAGCTCTTGCAATTACTAAATGGGCTACGGCTATTTTTTCGGGTAAATTATGAAAGAATGTTTTAAGAATTGCTTTGACGTTTGCACCTAAATAGGAACGTTTAACGTCTTCCAAATCTTCGGGTCGGCATTGCTGAACCACTGAGATTTTTGACCTTATATGTCCGGGTAAGGTGGAAATGGCATTAGGAACAATTTTGCTTAGGATTTTAGCTCCCTGACTGCCACCAACAATCAAAATATTCATTCCGGTTTGTTTGTTTATGGGTGGGTAAGCGGTTCTACCTATATCAGAAACATCGCTCCTTACAGGATTGCCCGTGAAAATTATTTTGTGTTTATTTTTTGAGCTAACCTTTTTTGTCGTTTGAAAAGATGTGGCAATCCTTTCTACACGGGAGGCCAAAAGGCGATTTGCGCGCCCTAGAACGGCATTTTGCTCATGTATTAATGTTGGAATTCTGAGCCCTGTGGCGGCCCAGACAGTCGGAATAGAAGAATAACCCCCAAAGCCAACGGCGGCACTTGGTTTAATGCGTTTTAATAATGTGTAGGCATGGAGGATACCAGAACCCAATTCGACTAGCCCAATTAGTTTTTTGGATACACCCCCCCTTAAATTAGATGTTCTTATATAACGTATTTTGACATCACTGATATCTTTAGCGAAGGCTTGTCCGCGTTTGTCAGTCATTAACGTTATAGACCACCCACGTTCACTTAAAACATGAGATAGAGCTATTGCAGGAAACACGTGTCCACCTGATCCTCCTGCGGTAAGAGCAATTGAACAGACAGAGGTCATATTCCTGTCTCCTGCCCAGCACGATATCGGGTTAGAGCCAAGACCATACCAAGACACAAGGAGACCGATAACAATGAGGAGCCTCCGTAACTAACAAAAGGAAGGGTCATTCCTTTGGTTGGCATCAGCCGTAAGGTTGAGCACATATTAACTAGGGCTTGAAGTCCAAATTGCACTAGCAATCCAGTTACAGCTAATAGAATAAAAAAATTTGTTTCCTTAATCACGCGCGTAAAGCCACGTAAAACAATAAATGCAAACAAACCAACTAAAATAAGGCAGGCGATCAGACCAAATTCTTCTGCGGCTACCGCAAAAACAAAATCGGTATGGGCGTCGGGGAGGCGAGTTTTTATTGAGCCTTCTCCTGGACCTCTCCCAAAAGCACCTCCATTCATAAAGGCTTGTAAAGAGTGAGAAATTTGATAGCTGTCACCTGAGGAAGGGTCGATAAAACGATCTACTCGGCTGGCGACATGAGGTAAAAATAAATAAGCTGAAACCCCTCCTATAATTCCCATTGCAACAAAAACACCAACCCATATTAATGGCAAACCGGCCAGGAAAAATTGGGTAAACCAAACTACAGAAACGATTACTGCCATTCCTAAATCAGGTTGCATTAGCAGCATAGCTACAATTGAAACATAAAGGAAAATAGCTAAATTCCGCCCGATAATTTTTTCTTGGTTACGGTGCATGGTAAAAAGCCAAGCTGTTACAACAGCAAATGCAGGTTTGACAAATTCAGAAGGTTGGAGAGAAAAGCTTAAAATATTTATCCATCTACGGGCTCCCTTAATTTCACTCCCGATAAAAAAAGTAGATAAAAGCAATCCTGTACTAAGTATAAGTGCAGTTATTGCTAAACGTTGAATGCCACGGGGAGACATCAGAGAGACTACTGTCAACCCGATTATTCCTATAGGTAAAAAGAATAACTGTCGTGTCACGAAATAATACAAGTCAAAGCCAAGCCGGTCCGCCACCGGTGGAGTGGCAGACAAAATCATTATCACGCCGAATCCAATTAACAACGCTATTGCCGCCACCGTCCAATGATCAAGGGTCCACCACCAACGCCCCAAGAAAGACGTATCTTTCACAGCCTTCACTCGAAAGGAAATGCGAGTAAAAGCTGTCATTTGAGTTTTCCCAAAAGCGTTTTAACGAATTTTTTAAAGGCTTCACCACGCACTTCGAAATTCGGCCACTGATCGAATGAGGCGCAAGCAGGAGAAAGAAGGACTACACTTTCGTCACCTAGATTTCGTAAAGCGAGTTCACATGCTTTCTGCGTAGCGGTTTCGAGATTTCCACACCGGTTTATAGATATGTATGGTTCCAGTGTCTGCGCGAAGTCTTCCTCTGCCTCTCCAAATAGGAAAACGGCTCGAATATTGGGAAGGTAGGGCTGAATGATTCTCAGATCATCAAGTTTTTTTCTACCCCCTGCGATCCAATAAATTTTATTAAAACAAGATAATGCCAAAGCTGCTGCTTGTACGTTTGTTGCCTTGCTGTCATTGATGAATTGGACGTTTTCTACTGATGCAATTGATTCCATTCTGTGGGGTAATCCGGGATAACTCGCTAAGGCCTGCCCAATTGTTGGGGGATGAACACCCAATTTTCGGACGACCGCTGTTGCCGCAGCAGCATTTTGCCAATTGTGAGTACCTTTTAATGTTTTTATAGGGTTCAGGTTGGAAATTTTTGTGGCGTTTCCTTCCTTTGCTTCAAAAAGAAATCCGTCTTTGACGAAAAACCCACAGGAAAGAGTTTCGGACATCGATATGGGTGTAATTTCCCATCTGGACTTTTGTTCAAGGGAGATATACACCTTTTTTCCGTACTTATCGTCCAAACCGATTACAGCAAGTTGTTTAGGTGATCCTTCATTGCGTGTTCGGAAAATTCGCTGTTTTGCCTTGAAATATCTATTCATATCACCATGGCGATCAAAATGGTCTGGGCTTAGGTTAATAAAAACAGCGATGTCAAAAGACGCTTTGCTTGTTAAATCTAATTGATACGAGGAAAGTTCAAGGATTATGATTTCATCTTTGTTGGGTTGATTGAGTCCGAGCGCAGGTATTCCAAAATTTCCCCCAATTTGCGCATATACGCCTGCAAACTCCAATATATGTCCAATTAAGGCTGTGGTAGTAGATTTGCCGTTGGTTCCAGTAATGCCAATAAAGCGACTCTGAGGACATGCCTCAATTAGTAATTCAATGTCCCCTAAGATGGGCTTGTTAAGAAATTTCGCTTTCTCAACAATTTTGTGGGGTTGGTTTGTAAACGGAACCCCAGGCGCTAATACCAATGCATCCATTTTCCGAAAACTTTTTTTATACAAATTGACAATCGGTATTCCGGCCGCCACTGCTTCTTTACATTGTGTTTCATTGTCGTCCCAAGCCAAGACATTTGCCCCGCTCCTTTGAAGCGCGCGTGCGGCCATCAGTCCAGAAACGCCTAGACCTAGTACGGCAATGTTTTGGTTCCTGCGACTTTCTAAATTGATCATATAAAATTACCTGACCTTAAGCGTTGAAAGACCAATGAGTGCTAAGATCACTGCGAGGATCCAAAAACGAATGACAATTGTGGGTTCTTCCCATCCCTTTTTTTCAAAGTGATGGTGCAGGGGAGCCATGCGAAAAATGCGGCGACCGGTGATTTTGTAGGAAGCAACTTGAACTATCACCGAAATTGTCTCTAAAACAAATAAACCACCAATCATTACTAAAACTAATTCATGTTTTGAGATAACACTCACGGCACCTAATGCTCCGCCAACTGAGAGCGAACCCGTATCTCCCATGAAAATCATTGCAGGGGGGGCATTAAACCAAAGGAAACCTAAGCTTGCCCCAACCAATGCGCCACAAAAAATAGTTAGTTCGCCGGCGCCGGGAACATTATGGATTTGTAAATATGAAGCAAAAATATTATTGCCAACTAGATAAGTAATTAATGCTAAACATGCACCAACAATCATAGCTGGCACGATCGCTAATCCATCTAATCCATCTGTTAAATTCACTGCATTTGAAGCACCAATCATTACTAAGGCGGCAAATGGTATAAAAAACCAGCCCAAATCAAATAAAAGATTTTTAAAAAATGGAATTGCCAAACTTGTTGCCAATGGTTCTTGCCCAATCCTTGAAATCCACCAAGCAATTGCACAACCTATTATTACCTGAGAAAAAATCTTAATTTTCCCGGAAAGGCCATGAGAGGAACGGCGTGCAATTTTTAGATAATCGTCAATGAACCCAATTATTCCAAACCCTAATGTTACAAAAAGGACTGCCCAAACATACCGATTATTTAAGTTGGCCCATAGAAGGGTTGAAATTGTAAGTGCTATTAAAATCAGGAACCCTCCCATTGTGGGAGTACCTTTCTTTGTAAGTGGGTGTTTTTCCGGCCCATCATCACGAATTGGTTGTCCTTCCCCTTGTTTGCTTTTGAGAAGTTGAATTATGGGGCCTCCCAGCAAAAAACTTATGATCAAGGCCGTAAGAATAGCGCCGCCAGTTCGGAAACTAAGATATCGAAAAAGATTTAAAACACTGATTTCATCGGACAGCGGTAAGAGAAGGTGATATAACATCAGTTTTCTCCCTTACCCTTCACCAACATTTTTTGTGGCTTTCTCTAAATTGGACAACGCATCGACAATAACGTTCATTTTGTTTGCTGCAGATCCTTTGACGGTAATAATGTCACCTGGTCTGACTTTTTTAGAAATTTGTCCGATCAGCCCGTTTGAAGTTTCACTAAAACCACCCCTCATTTTATCTGGTAAATCTTGGAACATTTCAGACATTTCGAGCCCACATGCAAATACCAGGTCAATTTTATTTTTAATAAGTGCCGGGCCAATTTCTCTATGAAATTTGTAAGTTTGGTCACCAAGTTCCAGCATTTCCCCTAGAGCAGCAATTCGGCGTCCACATGAAGAAGATTTCATGGTGCCGAGGGTATGAATTGCGGCACTCATCGAGGCCGGATTTGCATTATAGGTTTCATCAATTATTTTAATTGGACCGTTATTGAGATGGATTATGGTTTGGTTTCCACGACCTGGAAGCGGTTTGAGCTCGCTTAGCCTTTGGGCGGCTTTTGCTACGTCGGTATTTAGCGCAAAAGTGGTAGCAAGAACTGCGAGACTGTTTTGAACCAAGTGTTTACCTGGGAGCCCGAGGCGGTATCCAAGGCGCCTTCCACAAACTATAGCTTCTATATTATTGCCAGAACAATCCGAAGTGAAAGAAACTAACCTTACATCTGATTTAGGGTGTTCCCCAAAAGAAAGAATATTTTTTACTCTAGAATTCTTAGCTAATTGAGCGAGCCTTTTATAATGGGGATTGTCTCTATTAATTATAGCTGTTCCAGTGGTCATCCCGGAAAAAATTTCCGCTTTGGCATCAGCTATTTCTTCAATTGTGTTAAAAAACTCGATATGAGCGGGCTCAATTGTAGTGATAATAGCAACATCAGGTCTAACCATTTCTGCAAGAGGCGTTATTTCACCTGGATGGTTCATGCCGATCTCGAAAATCCCGTAGTCCGAATCTTTCGACATTTGCGCCAACGACAATGGTACACCCCAATGATTATTATAACTGTGTATATTGGAAATAACTTTGCCCTGATCGCATAATGCATGACGGAGGGCTTCTTTAGTCCCCGTTTTCCCTACACTTCCCGTAACTCCAATAACCTTTGCATTGGTTCGCGCGCGCGAAGCTTTTCCAAATAACCTTAAAGCATCAAAGGTGTTTTTGACCTCCAAAACAGAGTCCCTGCAGTTTAAATCAGTTGGTTTGTGATCCACCACCGCGGCTACAGCCCCCTTTTCTAGGGCTTTGGCGGCATAATCATGCCCGTCAAACTTTGGGCCTTTTAATGCGATAAAAAGGTCACCTCTTTTGGAAGTACGACTGTCAATAGAAACCCCAGTAGCGTTCCAATCTTTGTTGCAATGGCCATTTGTTGCATTTGCGGCTTCAGAGGCAGTCCAAAGAATTCCAGTCATAGAACCTCGTCTTTATCATGTTGTATGTTTGCCCTGATGATTGCGGCATCATCAAAAGGCAATACTCTATCGCCAATCACTTGTTCTTTTTCGTGTCCTTTTCCTGTAACTACCAGGACATCGTTTTTCGACAATTTGGAAATTGCGTACTTTATTGCATCTGCACGATCATCAATTTCGATGCCTTTGGGGCACGTTGATAGTATCTCTTTGCGTATTTTTTCCGGACTTTCTGCCCGCGGATTGTCATCCGTAATGATTATTTCATCCGCTAATTTATGTGCTATGTAGCCCATTTTACGACGTTTCCTTTGGTCCCTATTTCCGCCACAACCGAATACAACTTTTAATGCGCCTGAGGTGCGAGGACGAAGAGCCAACAGCAAAGATGTTAACGCATCAGGCGTATGGGCATAGTCAATATAAATAGATGCTCCGTTTGCTAAATGGCCTATAAGCTCCAGCCGGCCTGGTGGGCTTTCAAGTTCTGGAAACACCGTAATTACATCATCTGCTTTGTCCCCACAGGCGATACATAGCCCAAGTGCACATAAAGCATTGTAAATTTGAAATTCTCCAGGAAGTTTCAAATACAATTCATGTTGTTTTCCAAACGAGGATAACCAAAGCCGTTGGCCGTTACCTTCCGGTTTAATTTGTAGAATTCGTATTTCATTGGCCGTCTGACCGTATGAAATAACTTTTAAACCTCGTTTCTGGCAAACTTTTTGAAAAATTGGGTAGTCTTTAGAATCTGCATTAAGAACAGCTGTAGAATTTTCAGGTAGTACCGTTTCAAACAGCTTGAGTTTCGCAGAACGATAACTCTTCATCGTTCGGTGATAGTCTAAGTGATCGTGGGAAATATTTGTGAAGGCGCCAGCGAGAAATTTAACACCATCTAGCCGTGATTGTTCGAGACCATGACTGGAGGCTTCAAGGACAACGCGATTTATTCCAAACTCAAAAAAAGTTTTGAGTTTTTTGTGAAGCGTCACAGGATCTGCTGTGGTTAGGTTTAGTTTGGTACCTGCACTATTCCCTGCAGTAGTCTTAATAGTTCCAAGTGTCCCCATTGTAGCGGAGGCGTGCCCAAGCTTTTTCCAAATTTGGTAGGTAAACCAGGAGACCGATGTTTTACCGTTTGTACCTGTAACAGCAGCTGCAATTTGGGGTTGTAACTTATAAAAACGTGCGGCAAAAAAAGCCAGGGATCTTCTTGGATTGGCTACACCAATTACCGGAACTTTTTTAGCCGCTAAAGGCAACCGTGTCCCTAAAGGAACTAAAAAGGCTGAGGCTCCGCGATCTAAAGCTTCTTTTATGAAACTACGCCCATCTTTTATTTGGCCTGGTAGGGCTGCAAATAGGTAACCTGGTTTGACTATTCTTGAGTCTGCCGTAAGGCCACTAATACAAGTGTTTTTATGGCTAGCCTTCAACAGCATTTTTTTTCCGGTTAGTTCAGAAAGACGCAAGGTGACACTACCCTTTCTTTTGCGCTGGGATTTTTAAATGCAATTTGGCCCTAATTTCTGGCGACTTTTCATCCAGAGGGCGCACGCCTAGTAGAGGTCCTATTCGTGAGATGACACTTCCTACAATCGGAGCGGCAACCCATCCACCTGTGGCATAACCAAAACTTTCTTTTGTTCCACTTGGTTCATCTAGCATCGCGAAAACAACAAAGCGTGGGGAGTGCATAGGAAATGCACCAATAAAGGATGAAATTAACGCTTTTGTTTTATATTTCTTTCCAATCACTTTCTCTGCAGTGCCTGTTTTCCCCCCGACTATATAACCGGGTGAAGCTGCCTTACGACCCGTGCCCCTCACGACAACCAAACGAAGCATTCGGCGAATTTTTTTGGAGGTCAATTTGCTAATTACTCGTATTCCTCTTTTTGTTTTAATTTTTGACCTTTTTAGTAAAGTGGGTTCAAAAAAAATTCCCCCATTCACCATTGCACTGACCCCAGCTGAGAGCTGAATCGGGCTAACAGCAATTCCATATCCAATTCCTACTGTCATAGTTGTAGCTTTCCCCCAACGGCCAGGAGTTATAGGAAATCCGATTTCGGGAATTTCCAAAGAGGTAGAGTCCAAGAACCCTATTTTGCGGAGAAAATTTTTCTGCGAACTCGAACCAACATCTTGTGCCATCTTAGCTGCACCGATATTTGAAGAATGAATGAAAATTTCGGGAACAGATAACCAACGGTTTTTTGGGTGATAGTCTCTAATTGTATGTCTGCCTATCCGAATAGGCCGTTTAGCGTCATATCCTCCTTTTAGAGTGATTATTCCAGATTCCAGTGCCATCGCAGCAGTAAAAATTTTAAAAGTAGACCCCATTTCATACACACCCAACGTTGCACGGTTAAAACGTGCATTTGTGTTAAATCCTGGCGGAAAATGAGGGTCAAAATCCGGCAAAGAAACCATTGCAATGACCTCACCATTTTGAACATCCATTACAATCCCCGAAGCACCTATAGCTTGAAACTTTGTTTTCGCAGCTTTCAATGTGCTACGCATGATTTGTTGAACTCGAATATCTATGGATAGTTTTAAAGCATTTTGCCGTGATCGAAGATCCTGGTCGAAATGTCGCTCAATTCCCGCAAGGCCACGGTTGTCGGTATCTGTATAACCAAGGAGGTGCGCAGTTAAATCACCTGCAGGATATACGCGTTTTTCTTCCTGAATAAAATTAAGTCCAGGGAGCCCCAAACGGTTGACCTTGTTTTGCAGTTTGGGTGTTAAGTGACGTTGGATCCAAACGAAATCTCGATCTTGGTTAAACAGTTTGGAAAGACCGTCTTTGTCCAAATTTGGAAGAATTTGTGCCAATAGATTTGCAACTTTTTGTGGATTAGATATTAAACGAGGGTTTGCATATAAAGAACGAGTTTTGAGGTTTGTAGCTAATAAATGCCCACTTCGATCAATAATATCTGCACGGTTTGCCGGAAGAAAATTTTTTGCTGAAGAGTGTGAAAATCGAGTCTCAGTTTTTTTTACAAACAAAGTGAGGTCCACCAGTCTAATAGCGACAATTGAAAAAGCGACACTAAAAAGAATACCAGTGATCAGTAAACGATTACGTCCAGTCTCAACTTCAGGTGAAACCGGGCTTTCACGGCGTCTTCGACGAGTAAGGAAGGTTTGGCGGCCGATCATTGCTTACGCCGATTCTTGGCGTTTAGGGGGGGGGAGTGATCGACCGCCGGGGGGTTCGATTTAGATGCGGCTAGTTGTGTTTTTTTTCGTTTTCCTTGTTTGAATTGAGGACTAAATGGGAGGTCTCGAATTTGGACATATTCTGTAGGTTTTACGGTCTCAAATTTTAATAAACGCGTTCCAAGGTCTTCTAGACGGGATGGGCGGTTGAGGTGACCCCACTCTGCCTTCATTACATGGAGTGCCTGAAGGTTTTCTAATGTTGAATGATTAATTTTAGTAAGAAGTTTTTCCATTGATTTTACTTCATATTTCAAAAGAAAAAGTCCAAATCCCGCTGTTATTGCAAGAAGCATCCACAAAATCGTTGCGCGTTTCATCATAAGAAATTTTTCGCTTTGCCTTTGAAACCTTGCTGAGGCCAAGGCGGAAAAGCGGTACGTTCTGCTGCTCGCATTCGCGCTGAACTCGCTCTGGGATTGTTTTCAACTTCCTTTGTATTGGGAACAGTTGGCCGCCGATTAATTTCAAAAAATGTGGGGGCGAATTCCCTTTCTCTTTTTTCTGGCACGTGACGTGACCGGTGAGGTTGGCCACCGCTCCTATCACGAAAAAATGTTTTTACAATTCGATCTTCTAGTGAGTGAAAACTGACCACTATCAGACGACCGCCAGTGTTCAAGAGAGTCTCTGCAGCGATCAGTCCATTTCTGAGTTCGTTAAGCTCATCATTTACAAAAATTCGAAGTGCTTGAAATGTCCGCGTGGCGGGATCTATGACGCTGCGTATTTTTTTTTGTTTGGGCTGACAATTGCGGATTATATTCGCAAGTTGGGTTGTTCGTGTAATAGATGCTGTGCTGCGCGCTTTCACAATCGAGGAAGCTATGCGACGGGAAAACCGTTCTTCACCATACTGATAAATTATATTTGAAAGTTCATCCTCTGCCGCATCATTCACGATGTCCGCGGCTGTAGGGCCATCCGCAGACATTCTCATGTCTAATGGTCCATCTTTTTTGAAAGAAAAACCACGTTTGGGATCATCCAGCTGAAGGGACGAGACTCCTAGGTCCAAAGTTATGCCATCAACGGTATAAATATTTTGTTCACCTAGAAGGCTTTCCATAGAGGCAAATTTACCCTGAATTACTTTTAATCTGCCTTGAAAATTTTGTGAAATTTTAGTGCCTTGTTCACAAGCGAGAGGGTCTTGATCTATTCCCATAACCCGACAATTTGCGGCTTGTAAGAAAGCTTTACTATATCCTCCTCCGCCAAAAGTTCCGTCAACATAAATGGAATTAGCTCGTGGATTTATTGCCGCAACTACCGCATTCAAGAGAACGGGGTGGTGTACACCCAGAGTCATGAACTATCCTCACTATTTTGGATTTTAGCTCGTAAAGTGATCACAGCTTTTCTTTGATGCTCTTCAAAAAATTTAGGGGCCCAAATCTGGAACCGAGAGCCACGTCCAACAAAAGTTGCTTTATCTTCGATACCTGCTGTTTCAGCTAGTGTTGTCGGTAATACGATTCTGCCCTCGCCGTCGAATGGGAGTTCATGTGCAAGGCCCATAATTGTATCAATAAAATTATTCGTGCCTAAAAGAGCTTGCTCAAACTCTCCATTCGCAAGATTTTGTTCCAGACGTCGGCGATTTAATTCTTCCAGCATTGAACGTCCAAAAGCGTCAATTGCTTGCTCGGCGAAAGAGGTATAGGCAATTATACCTTGGTAAGGTGCATCTGATAGGGCAGATCTGAACTGAGCTGGTACAGACACTCGCCCTTTACGGTCAACCTTATTCACAAAGGTAGATAGGAATGCTGTCAACCGAAAATCCCCCGTTTAAGCTAGATCGAAATTTTACCCCAATGAAAACTCTAAATTCTGTTAAATATCCAAAAAGACCTAAAATTGGTAGATTATGGGTTATCATGGTTTTTTATGGGATGTCAACGGGATAGTTGAGTTTTTTGCCAAAATTTTGGGTTCGTTTTTAGAAATACTAAAACACCAAATGATTAAAAATAACTTTTTGGCTTAGAAATATGGCAAATTAGTGAAAACTATCTGTTTTCTTTACGTAAATATTTGGGGTGATTGAAATTTACCAGGTCTAAATAATTTTAATAAGTTCCCCAATAGAGATAATGTTGAAGATTGACATGTATCGATTAAGCATTTGTATAAGCCAGACGGTCTATAAGCCGGGTTCTGTCCCTATCTAGGGGATGGCTATTCATCTTGGACGCCCGTCGCCGGACGCCTCACGCGACCTACCCAGGTAACAGCACGAAAACATGCTTTTCAGGCCGAAACCTGAACCGCTACCTCTATTTGGTCTTGCTCCCGGTGTGGTTTACCCTGCCACCTCCGTTACCGGAGGCGCGGTGCGCTCTTACCGCACCCTTTCACCCTTACCAGTCTTAACACTAGGTCTTTTTGACTGGCGGTTTGCTTTCTGTGGCACTTTCCCTGGAGTCACCCCCGCCGGGCGTTACCCGGCACCGTGTTTCCGTGGAGCCCGGACTTTCCTCCCCTCGAACTAAAAACATTCGGGAGGCAGCCATCCGACCGTCTGGCAGCCAAAATGTGCCCCTCTATTGGAAACAGGTCAAGAAGTCTTTGTAAAACAATGGATTAATGAGGCAGTTTCTGAATCTAAAAGTCCATCTATTTTTTTTGGCCTATAATGACGCTGAAATGCCAAGAGAACTAACCTCACCGATATACTTGGATCGTATCCAATCGAATTCAACTGTGCACGTAATTCAAAAGTTTTGGGGAATTTTGTTTCCCGAAGATTTCCGACTTTCGGCCAAAATCCAACTCCATTTTCTGAAAGCCACTGCCAATTGAATAACATTCCTGGGTCTTGTTTTCTTCCAGGTGATATATCTGAGTGTCCCAAAACATTTCGGTTCGGAATATTTCTGCGTTGAATAATGTCTTTTGCTATTGAAACGACTGAATTCATTTGCTTTTGACTAAATTTTTTATAACCCCACTCATGCCCCGGGTTTTGAATTTCTATACCAATAGAATGGCTGTTTATGTCGTTTTGGCCGGCCCAATAACTTTCTCCGGCATGCCAGGCACGGTTTTTCTCTTTCACTATTTGATAAATCCCACCATACTCTCCAATTAAATAGTGTGCGCTGACAGCAGAATTCGGACTGCACATTCTTTCCAGAGATTGTTTGGTATTTTTCATACCCGTGTAATGAAGAATGATTTTATCAATGTGTCCTCCATTTTCGCGGTCACCAAAATTAGGTGAAAGACGTTTCTCGATTTTCATTTAAACATCATGTTATAAATAATGAATGCTCGGTTGTTTTTTATCTTAAACTTTGCAGCGAATTTTATTTTTCACTAAACTTTCAGGGTTTAATCGATGTTCTGGTATAATTTTCCTTAATTTATCCCACGTTGTTTTGTAATTTTATCGTAAGCTGCATTGATTGTAGCAATTTTTTCTGTGGCAATTTTTATAAAATCATCTGGCATTCCTTGGGCCGTTAAGGTGTCGGGGTGATGTTCACGAACTAGTTTCCTCCATGCTTTCCGAACGGCATCATCACTCATTTCTGGATATATCCCCAAAATTTCATAGGGGTTTTCCATAGCAGTGCCCATATGGGCCACCCGCATACGTTCGAAAGTAGCCTCGTTAAATCCAAAAATTTGTGCACAATTGCGGAGAAAATCAACCTCTTTTGGATGGGAAATCCCGTCGGCATGTGCAATATGAAATAATCCACCCAACAATTCCTCCAGAACAGCTGGATTATTTCGAAAGAGGTCCGCGACTTGCTGGGCATATGGCTCAAAACCTTGAGAATCTAAACGGGCTTGGTTGAAAATGTGACCAACATTTTCGATATCTTCTGGTTGAATCTGAAAGACATTTTTGAATGCATTGATTTCGTCTCGCGTCACTCTCCCATCCGATTTGGCCATTTTCGCTGAAAGGACAATGACGGCTGTGGCAAAAGTACCTTGTCTTTCAAGTTTTCCTTGGTCTTCCGCGGAATGGGTATTTTTTATTTTATCGTATGCATGGCCTGCTAGGCCTCCCATAAGGGCCCCAAGTGGGCCGCCTATCATCAAGCCAGCTGTACTTCCCAGTATTTTGCCCCAAATGCCCATGGCGAAAATGTCTATCTAAAACTAACCTTGCCGACACATGGAAGTCTGACTCCTAAATCATCGATATCGATACCAAATGATAACCCTAAAATATTAAACTCCAAACCTTCTTTACCGGAAACAATTATTCCCAAAGCTCCTAAAATAGAAACTTGGTACCCGGTACCACTCGGCGCACGCCCTGTAATTGAACCGTTTGGTAAATAGTCCTTTCCGATGGCCGTCGGTGGTAAGTCGACATTTAGTGTTGGTACACGTCTCGATATATAAGCTGTAAATGTGTTGCTATTTGGGCCTGGCCAAGTCGTATATGTTTTGTGGTATGGATAATCCCTGACGGCTTCCTTAATTTGTTTAATGGCTTGTGTGGCATTCTTTCCGCGTAAATCAGAAAGTATTTTTGGTTTGGCATCAAACCAATACCGATCAGGTATGTCTTTTTGAATTTGCAAGGCAGTTCCTCCTTTAAAAGAATGCCATCCTAAAACTTGATAAACTGTGTAATCGTCGGCACCCTCTAATTTAGTGGAAATCCACGTGTGGACGGCAAATTTCCCTCTCCAACCAAAAGCACGGGCGGCATAAACTTGCACTACCGCTTCAGGTGTCTTTTTGGCTAAAGGGGCAAGACCACTACTTTCCCGATTTGCCACGCGCCAATCACCGGCCACTTCGATCGCTCCAAATAATAAAAAACAGGAAAAACCTGAGATACAAAGTAATGAAACTCCAATGTTTTTGCGATACGTTTTCATAGATTTAATTCGTTAACATTGGTAAAAATTTATTATTTTTAAACCGTTTAAAAAAAATTATATATTTTGTGTTACAAGGCAACATAAATTTTGCTGCCAACCCTTTGGTGGTATAGAATTTTAAATCAATACGGTATGCCTTGAGGTGAGATATTGGAAGTTAAAAATTTACTACCTAAACAAATACGGGCAGCATGTCGTGACGGGCTCTTTTCTGGGCCAACGTCTGGGCTAGCACGAGGTTACGTGCAAGCAAATATGGTCGTTCTACCTTCAGATTATGCTGAGGAATTTTCCAAATTTTGCGAGAAAAACCCTCAACCCTGCCCAGTGTTGGAAGTTTTAGACCCAGGAGACCCAGAGGTAAAAGAGTTAGCGTCAAAATCAGACATTCGATCTGACTTACCTCAATACCGAATATACCGAAATGGGATAATGGAAAAAGATGTATCAAATATAAGAGACTTATGGAGAGATGATTTCGTTACGTTTCTGCTTGGTTGTTCCTTTATTGCGGAAGACGCCCTCATAAAGGAAGGTTTTTTGTTGACTCATATCAAAGAAACCGGATTTGTTCCAATGTATAAGACTAGCTTGAAGTGTAATACGGTGG
>JAYZBC010000003.1:0-72526 GCA_036339375.1 Pseudomonadota bacterium
ACTACCTATTGACACTCCGTGGTTCGATTTGCACCTTCGTGACACTGGTCTTGACCCCTCGAGCGCAACGATTTTAGCAAATGCTTTGCGATATTTCGACGCCAGCTCAAAAACATTTATAAAATCGTTAAGTCTTAGCTATAACCCAAATCTCGGCGATCGAGGGGCGTCAATAATAGCAAAAAGTCTACGAAAGAACCTATCCGAACTGGGCATGGTAGGATGTGAAATCGGCGATTGGGGCGGGGAAGTAATTTTCCAATGGGTGGAAGGTGCAAGCAATCTTCAAATGATCTGCCTAGGGCATAATCCCTCCTCGGAAAGGCTTAAGGCCCAGTTCAATCGTCTCGCACGTCAGCGATTAAATACCTTATTTGTGACCTGAGCGTTAGAGACTGGAGGGGGTGGTTGAAAAACATAGTGTTTGGGTGATCAATTAAGACCATAAAGTAGTGGTGCCCCCGGGGAGACTCGAACTCCCACGTCCTTGCGGACAACAGATTTTGAGTCTGCCGCGTCTACCAATTCCGCCACAGGGGCTCCGTATAAAACCAAAGACTTCGAGATCATAGCGACAGAAAAAACATGGTCAACATAGAGTTTTAAGACCATTTTCTGTTTGCTTGCCCAAATGGAATTACGTTGTTATGAACACTTAATATCATTTATTGGCATTAGAATAACTGTAAAAATTTTGCTCCAACGTCTTTACAACTTTGTCATGAATTTTTCTGCCCATCCCAAATCGAAGTGGGCATTGGGTTTCTTTTCGTTTATAGAAAGCTCTTTTTTTCCTATTCCTCCAGATATTTTGTTAATACCGATGGTTTTGGCAGCACGCAAACAATGGATCGGTATCGCCCTATTATGCACCATTGCTTCTGTTTTAGGGGGCATAGCAGGGTACGGCATTGGTTATTATCTTTTTGAATCGGTTGGAAGGAATTTATTGGAATTTTATGGCTACAGTCAGAAGTTTTCAGTATTTCAAAACAAATATAATGAATGGGGCGCTTGGGTTGTTTTTATGGCAGGGGTTACCCCTTTCCCATATAAAGTCATAACGATTTCGAGCGGCCTTGCTCAGTTGGATTTAACTACGTTTTTTATAGCCTCATTTTTAGCAAGAGGGCTAAGGTTCTTCGCTGTTGCCCTACTGTTATTTTGGATTGGACCACCAATTCGGTCATTTATAGAAAAACGGTTAGGGCTTTTATTTACAGTTTTTATAGTTTTGTTATTAGGTGGGTTTTTATTTATCAAATACCTGTTGTAAAAACTTAAAGTCTTGAACACTTTTTTAGAAAAAGAGAAAATAGTGCGAGTAACCCATATTTCTCACCTTTTGTTTCCTCGCAATGCTGCAGGCTTCATATCCATTGCTGCGGCCATTCTTTTAATTTCCGTGTATATGCTGCAACACATAGGCGGACTTGCCCCTTGTAGCTTATGTGTTGCCCAAAGATGGCCCCACGGGGTCGCTCTCGGTCTTGGATTAATAGCTTTACTACCCATCACGAAACCTTCCATGCAACGTGTACTCCTTGGGTTATGTGCAATAACGTTTTGTGTAACATCTATCATCGGCATTTATCATTCGGGAGTAGAGTATGGCTGGTTTGCTGGACCAGCAGCCTGTTCAGACACAATAAACAGCAACTCTCTGGAATCTTTGCGTTTAAAACTGTCTGCACAATCTATAGTCCGGTGTGATAAGGTCCTTTGGTCTTTTCTTGGAATATCTTTATCAACGTATAATGCAATCATTTCAGCAGGGCTTGCCTTTTTTAGTGCCGCCTCCACATTTGGAATGTTTCGCCTAAACAGGAAAATGGGATGGCCAAAAGAAAAAAGTTAACAGCGGAAGATAGATTGCCGGGCGACCCAACCCGAAAACAGTTGGTAGAGTCAATGATTCGCGTGGATCAAGCCGGGGAACAAGCTGCTGTAAGAATTTATAAAGGCCAGCTTGCCATTTTAGCAGGTACAGAGGCTGAGGGCCCTATACGCGAAATGGCGAAACAGGAAGAGCTGCATTTAAAAACCTTTAATGAACTTATAGCTAAACGCCAGGTTAGGCCGACCGCTCTCTCTCCAATCTGGCATGTCGCTGCTTATGCCCTTGGAGTAGGGACTGCTCTCCTTGGCCCTAAAGCTGCAATGGCATGCACACAAGCAGTCGAGGAGGTGATTGACGAACATTACACAAATCAAGCTGCTAATTTGGGGGAAGATGAAGCAAGTCTCAGGAAACATATACAAAAATTTCGGGATGATGAAAGTCAACACCTTGAAAAGGCAATAAACGAGGGTGCCAAAGACGCCCCCGGACATGAAATTTTAACAAAAACTATCAAAGCTGGGTCGAGGATTGCAATTTGGCTTTCCAGTCGTATCTAATGTTGCGCAAATTTATGCATGAAGGTTTGTATTAAATTCTGAATTGGCTTTTGAAAGTTTTCATTTTTCTGTTTTATTGCCCACTATACGATTTCGTATTTTATTGGCCCAGGCTAACTCGTTGCTCGTAGAAATTAAAAACTAAGGTTGAGAAATTTCGATGTTTCACAAGAATTGGTTCATTCATCAATTTTTTTAAAAACAACACTACAAATGGAAGACATTAGGATGACAGGATTTCAGATAGGGCATATTGGGCTCCATGTCCCAGATATAGAGGAAGAACTTGGTTTTCTAAAAAAACTAGGTGCCACGCTAACGGCCACTGACAAAATGAAAAATGGGACCCGCGTTGCTTTTGTCTCATTAGATACTGAAAAACATCACTCACTCGCTTTATTTGAGGATGGTGGAAAGATACCCAAAGGTGACAGTAGAAAACAGGGCCTTGGAATACACCACATTGCCATGCCGGTCTCGAGCCGCAAAGTTGTTGATGGTTGGAAAAAAAAATTAAACAATGAGGGTATAAAAACACTTGGCCCTTCTATCCAAGCGCCAGAGGGGGGCGGCCTTGCCAAAGGTAGTGGCAGCTATTCAATTTTTTTCAATGATCCCAATGGAATCTGTTTTGAAATTTATACCGGGGCTATGACTGTAGAAGAATTTAAGGCCTCACAGACTAACGTTTAATGCCAGAAAAATTTCTGAACGTACCAACGCATGATGGCCATATGGATACCTTTTGGGCCTATCCCAAAGGGAAAGGACCATTTTCTCCGGTAATACTTTTTATGGATATCTGGGGCATACGCGAGGAATTAAAGGGGATTGCAAGGCGGGTTGCAAAAAAAGGATATTTGGCCATTTTACCAAATTTTTATTACAGGGAAGGTAATGTATCCTTTGAATTTTATAACGAAAACCAACGGATGATCTCACTGCATCGGCTTGACCCTAAACGCAAAGCTAGGGTGGATGAACAGCGGTGGAAATTAAAAAACTCAATGGTAAAAAATGATATTGCTGCTCTCCTTAAATTTGTTGACAGCCAAAAAATTTCCGCTTTTGGACCAGTTGGTTCAATTGGTTGGTGCATGGGTGGCTGGTTTATTTTAAGCATGGCCGCAGCATTCCCTGATCGGCTTCAAGCGTCGGCCAGCCTGCATGGGACACGTTTGATTTCTGAAGAAAAAGACTCTCCTCATCTTTTAGTTAAAAGGTTAAAAGGTGAACTTTATTGCGGGTGGGGAGCATTAGACCACCTTTCACCCCCAGAGATGGCAAAAACATTTGCAGAATTACTAAAGTCCTGTGGAGTAAGATATAGTTTTAATTTGCACCCTGATGTTGAACATGGATACGCTTTGCCTGACCGCGACGTATATAGTCAACAGGCGGCTGAAGCTGATTGGGAAGAAATTTTTGAAATGTTTAATCGTAAACTAAAACATCATTAGTTTTAGTTCTTTTCCTTATCTGAGCGAGCCAAAAAATAGGTACTTGTAAAAATTATAAGAGCACCCACCCACGTCCATACGTCACCTACTTCACCAAAAAGGATTAATGCAGCAAGTGATATCATTGGCATACGCAAAAAATCAAAAGGCATGACAGCACTAGCATCAGCGATTGTGAAAGCCCGCGCGTAAGAATAAACAGCAAATGTTCCACAAATACCAATACCAATGAGCATCATCAAGTCTTCCAATCCGGGCGTAACCCAAAAAATTAACGCAGGAACTAAGGAAAGAGGTAACATTAGAAGGTTAAAATAAATTACCGCCTGCCGAGGGGTGTCGGTAGTCATTAAACGCTTCACACAAATATTGGATGTTGCATAGCAGATGGTGGAAAACAGGACTATAAAAGTTCCGAAATCAATTCTAATCAAACCGGGTCTTACAATCACCAATAAACCAATAAACCCTACAAAAACTGCGGACCACCTTGCATTCGTAACTCGTTCTTTCAGGAGGATCGCTGCCAAGGTCACTACGAAAAGCGGTTGTGTAAAACTTAGAGCGGTGACACTTGGCAAAGGCACTATCGCGATCGCATAATATAGACAAAGTACCGCGGTACAAGCTAAAGCAGCACGCAAGCAATGCAGAGGAAAACGTTTAGTTTTTATCGCCCCAAATCCCCCCTTTAGACTAACCGGAAAAAGAATGATCAAGGCCACCAAATTTCTAAAAAACAAGAGTTCAAAAGGGCTATAATCTGAAGAAAGGAGCCGTACGAGGATAGTCATAGTAGCCCAACCGACGCCCGCACAAAGCATCCACCCCGCACCCCGAAGATTTTGGTATTTCGGAATAGACATATAAGAAAAATTGTACTTAGCGGTTGCTCAACTATTTTTCATAAAACTATCAGGTAGAATTTTTCCCCATTTAGTACGGATTCGGTTATCTAATTCCACACTGTTCCGAGCAACAATTGGGAAGGTATCCCGTCTTCGAAAGGGTATACAAGCGTCCACTACCACTCGGGCATTGCGCCGATCATTTTCATCATCAAAACACATAGGATCTAAATGAGAGCTCCAACCACCTGCGACCACATCAACATCCTCTTTTGGATCACACCGGGTACACATCGACCACAGAACGTCGTTAATGTTTGTAGGATCAATATCTTCATCAACAACAATGGTCCAACGATTACAATACGCACCAGCGAGACATTGTGAGGCAACCATTCCAGCCTGTTTGGCATGCCCCCCGTATAGCTGTTTTATTGAAATCGTTAACCAAAAACGGCTTCCACCGGCTTCATGAGCCCAGACACCTTTAATTTCCGGCACACCAGCCGCTTCGAGTTGGCTCCAAACGGCCCCGCAACGGTAATGACCTAGATAGAATGTATTATCGTTTGGCGGCACTGCTGGAATCGCCCCCATCAAAATTGGATTGTCGCGATGCATCAGTGTTTCTATACGGATGGCGGGTTCAGGCCTTTGCCCACCAGCATAGTAACCAGTCCATTCTCCAAGAGGGCCTTCGGTAATGGCGTCATCTGGATGAATTTTGCCTTCAAAAGCGATCTCAGCATTTGCTGGAACGGGTAAACCGGTCTTGGGCATTGTGATAATTTCGACAGCCTCACCAAAAATACCACCCGCTGCTTCATACTCGCTTTTGCCATAGGGTATTTCTAGGCCGGCTAACATAAAAAGTGCAGGGTGCATGCCAAAAACCGCAGCTACAGGGCAAGGTTCACCTCGTTTATGATATTTTTCCATAATCAAGCGCCCGTGTTTGCCGGGTGACATCATTAACGTCGCGGTATCAGGTCCTTGCACTTGTACACGGTAAGCTCCGTAATTAATCCAGTCTGTCTCGGGATCTTTCATTACTACCATGCAGGCAGTCCCAATAAAATGTCCCCCATCGTGTTCATGCCAAATCGGTGTGGGTATCTCCCCAACATTTATCTTTGAACCTTCACTAACATTATCCAATAGAGGTCCACCATTCACTTGTTTTGGCTTAATTGTGGGTGCCTTATGCATATATTTTCGCCACCATTGTATCAAATCCATTTCTGAAGATTCAGGCGGCAGACCGAGCGCTAAATTAACCCTTGAGGTAGATGTTAATATATTTGAAAGCACTCTAAAGCCCTTTGGAAAACCGGGCACCTCATCAAACATTAAGGCTGGGTTACCCATTTTTCTTTGAACAATATCAACAATTCCGCCTATTTCTTCTTTCGGTTCAGCGCCGGTTATAGTATGCAATTCACCGTTTGCCTTTATATCTTCAAGCCAGTTTCTTAAATCTTTGTTGGCCACGCGAAACTCCAATATCAATTTGATTTCTATTTGATTAACGGTTTTTTCAAATTTTGCAAATCCCTAGTTTTTTAAAAGTTAGAAATGTTACAGGTTGCATTCAAAAAGTTGAGGTGGGAGCATAAACCACTAATTTTTAGAAACAACACAGGCGTATTACAAAACATAAAAAAGTACTCTTTAAAGGTCCCAAGAATAAGTATTTAAAAGGTAATTCACCGGAATGGTTTTTTTCGTTAAATGATTATGTACAGAATTTTTATAGGCCGTAAGCTAAGGGGCTTTAGGAGAGATCACAAAATCCTCTATGTAAAAAGTTGTAATTTAAATTATAAGCTAGGAGATCGTTAATTGGAAAAGGTAAATAATCTTCTAACTGCTCTGGATAGACCTAACAGTTATATTGGAAGAACTTTATCTCGTGATGGGGCTAAACGAGCTGTGGCGGGGCGCGGTCGTTATACTGATGACATATCTCTACCACGTATGTTGCACGCAGCATTTGTGCGCAGCCCATACGCACACGCAAAAATTTCAGCAATACACGTTGATGAAGCAAAGTCCTTTCCGAAAGTGGTTTCAATCATGACAGGTTCTGAATTAAAAGAGATGTGCACTGGACCCTGGATTGGTACACTAGATTCATTTGAAGGTATGAAGTCGGCGCCTCAATACCCTATGGCAATTGACCGCTCATGCTGGCAGGGTGAGCCCATTGTTATGATTGTTGCTTCCAACCGCGCAGCAGCAGAAGATGCTGCTGAGGCGGTGGTTATTGACTATGAAGAGCTCCCTATTACGGCCGACAAGGAAACTGCGCTCGATCCCAATACACCCATCATTCACCCCGATCTCGGAGATAATTTAGCATTTAAAAAAACAATAAATACGGGAAATGTTGAAAAGGCTTTGTTGGAAGCAGAAGTAGTAGTTGAGGAAACATTTAATTTTGGACGCCATACTGCAGTAAGTTTAGAACCCCGCACATTGTTAGCGGATTTTGAACCAACAAATGCTGAACTAACAATTTATACTAGTAGCCAATGCCCACACATGATACAGGCGGTCTTTGCACGAACTCTTGGCGTATCTGAACATAAAGTCAGAATTGTTGCGCCCGATGTAGGCGGATCATTTGGGCTCAAAATTCACACCTTCGGTGATGAATTAGCTGTAACAGCTGCCTCGATTAAACTTGGTCGACCGGTGAAATTTATAGCAGACCGTTTAGAAAGTTTTTTGACAGACATTCATGCCCGTGAAAATCGGGTTTGGGGTCGAATGGCTGTTTCAAAGGAAGGTAAAATTACATCTTTAGAGATTGATGTGCTTTCTGCTGCCGGGGCTTACTCTCAATTTCCCCGAACCAGTGTGTTTGAAGCCAATCAAATTTTGAATATTACTGGTGGCCCCTACAAACACAAAAATTACCGAGCAAAAACCGAGGTAGTTTATTTAAACAAAGTACCTACATCCCAATACCGTGCGGTAGGACACCCAATCGGAAATGCTGTTGGTGAGGCATTAGTTGATCGGGCTGCAGAAGCTTGTGGAATTGACCCACTAGAGATGCGTCGACGGAATATAATGGAGGACAATAGTTATCCCCGTTTAAGTGCGGCTGGAATTAAAATGCAGGATATGTCCCATCAACGATGCTTAGAAACTCTCTCCGAGAAAATGGATTACTTAGCTTTACGACGTGAACAAGACCACTGTCGTAAACAGGGTTTACAACGTGGCATAGGGATAGCGGCTTTCATAAAAGGTACTGCACCAGGCCCAGCGGGCTACTACGGTGCCGGCGGAGCTCCCATAGCCTCTCAAGATGCTTGCACAGTTAAATTAGAACCTTCCGGCGGAATCATTTGTATGGTTGGCGTTACAGACCAAGGACAAGGGGTTGACACCGTAATGGCGCAGATTGCGGCTACTGCGCTGGGTGTTCCCTTTGAACAGGTTCGCGTGATTGAAGGAGATACAGATGCCGTTCCTTACGGGGGAGGAACTTACGCTTCCCGTGCAACGGCTATCGGTGGTGAAGCTACTTATCAAGCTTCTCTTCGGCTCCGCAGCGAAATACTGTCGATCGCAGGAGCCTTACTACAAGCACAACCCAAAACACTTGATATTGTTGATGGGAATGTAGTGGATAAGAAAAGTAATGCACACCGGATTTCTCTTGAGGAAATTGGACGAATTGGTCACTTTCAAGTAGCCGAATTGCCAAACCAAATTCAGCCTACCTTATCAGTAACGCACCGTTTTCGTTTACGTGATGAACTTTACATTTTTACAAATGGTATCCAGGGTGCTTATGTTGAGGTAGATATTGATACAGGTTTTATCAAACTCCTAAAACATTGGGTCGTTGAGGATTGCGGGCGCGTAATTAGCCCGCAACTGGCTGACGAACAAGTGCGGGGCGGATGTGTTCAAGGGATAGGCGGGGCTTTATACGAAGAGTGTATTTACGATGAAAGAGCCCAGCTTCAAAATGGCACTTTAGCCGACTACCTCACTCCGATGTCTAGCGAAATGCCAGACATAGAAGTTGCCCACGTTCAAACACCAACAACCGTTTCTGAACTCGGCGCTAAAGGAGTCGGTGAGTCTGGTACTGGTGCCGCTCCAGCGGTTGTAATGAATGCTGTAAATGACGCTTTGCGTCCCTACAACACATACGTAAAAAATCAGCCAATTACTCCAAAAAGCGTTCTAAGGGCCCTTGGGAAGATATAAACAAATAGCAACCAGGCCTAATCCAATTTTGAAATTCACCCATTGTTTTTGCTTAATGGAACTAGTATGCAAAATTTAGCAGATTTCAGTCTTGGTAAAGCTCGCTATCCCAATAAAGGAAATCACCCCAACTTTCATGAAGATAGTTTGGTGGGAAGGCACGACCAGTTTCTTGTAGTTGCCATGTAGAAGGCTGGCAGGGCATTTTTTGAGGAAACATATTGGCCTCCTTTGCCGTCTTATTAGCTTTTCTAAAATTACAGGTGGAACAAGCTGTCACAACATTATCCCAGGTTGTACGCCCTCCACGGGATCGGGGTCGAACGTGATCAAAAGTAAGTTCATGAACCGGAAATGCGGCTCCACAATACTGGCATTCAAAGCGATCTCGTAAAAAAACGTTAAAGCGGGTAAAAGCCGGACGACGTGATAAAGGAATGTATTCTTTAAGGGCAATTACGCTGGGAAGGCGCATAGAAAATGTTGGGGAACGGACCAAATAATCATATTCAGAAACAATATTCACCCTTTTTAGAAATACTGCTTTAACAGAGTTCTGCCAAGACCAAAGGGATAAAGGGAAATAGCTTAATGGACGAAAATCAGCATTAAGGACCAGAGCCGAACTTTTTTGAGATAATGCCAAAGAATTATCACCTAACCAAAATGAACCCTATACAAAATGTGGAATTTTTACTATGCAATTATCAAAATAAAAGGACATTACAAATAAACACCCTTTTGTTCAATTTGGATGGGGTAGAAAAAAATTTCGACTTTAAAAAAAAAGGGGCAACCATGTCAAAGAAACAACCTGTAATTAAATCTAAATTTCTCTCCCACGGTACGCTTGGATCAAAAGATCTTTCTGAGAGCCGAAAATTTTACGAAGAATTTTTAGGCTTAGAGGTTACACAAACGAGCAAAATTTCACTAATGATTAGACTGGGGGGTGACCATATTTATGCAGTTGTACAGGATAAAAATTGTCCGGAAATGCCGAGGATCAATCACAACGGTATTGATGTCGAATCTGACAAAGATGTCGATGCAGCCTACGAAGCCGTAAAAAGCGGACAAGCAAAGTGGGGACTGTACAACATATCAAATCCTGTGGAACAACACGGTACATATAGTTTTCATTTTTCAGATCGCGATCAAAATGCTTGGGAGATTTTAAGTAACCCAAAAGGTGGATATAGGTGGATCTTCGATTTGGGAGACTTAGAAGGAAAAGGACACTGGGACCCAGAGCTTAGAAAATCCCGTTTGAACTCAATTTAAAGCAGAACCGACTGCAAAAAGTCCGCACCAATTTTAACTCCCTCTTGGTCAATTCCATGCTGCAAACCGTGCCGATTATGTGTGTCAACTTTCACCCCATTTTTTATCAGTGAATCAGCAGCAACACCCATTAAATTGACTGGTATCAGGGGGTCGTCTTCCCCATGAATTAATAACACGGGTGGCCGGACACTAATTTCGTCAACTAACAATTCGGGTGCTTCTAATCTTCCTGAATAACCTAAAATTCCGGCTGGTGAATTTGAACGCCGCAGACCAACGTGTAATGACAACATGGTCCCCTGTGAAAAACCTAAAAATGCCAGTTTGTTTTCATCTACACCCAGCCGTTTTAATTCACTATCTACAAATGCATCAATTATGGACGCTGCCGCACGAATTTGAGACAGTCTATCTTGTTGATTTTCTTCTAAAACATTGAACCATTGTAATCCACCAAAAGGGTTTTGAGCGCAAGGGTATGGTGCATTAGGGGCTACAAAAAGTGTGTCAGGCAGTGCTGCGGACAAGGCGGGTGCCAAACCGATCAAATCGTCCCCATTAGCCCCGTAGCCATGCAATAAAACAACAATACTTTTCGTTATGCCCGACACAGGGCCCATAATCGGACCGCTGAGCTTTGGAAATTTAGTCACCCGTTTTTTCCTCCAGAAGGTTTTTTGATTACGTTCAAATAATAGTTCCAAAAAATACGGGCTGCCACCGCCCGAAAAGGCCTCCACTCCTTACCAAACTGCGTCAAAATTTTAAAATCCGGTCGAATTGATAATCCCTTCACCTTTTCGACAGCTAATGCCAGTGCTAAATCCCCTGCAGGCCAAACATCGGGGCGACCTAAAGCCTCCATCAAATACACATCCGCAGTCCAATGTCCAATTCCAGTAACCTTCATTAACATTGCTTTAGCATCATCATCGTTGAAATGCCCCAATTCTTTTAAAGGCAAGGATGCGACTTTGATAGATTCTGCAAGCAATCGAGTGTAACGAACCTTTTGCCGGGAAAAACCTAGTTCTCGTAATTCAGTTATTTGAAGTTTCAGAAATTGGTCAGGTGTTACCCTTTTTTTAAGATACTTGACAAGACGCCTAAACGTAGCTCGTGCAGAAGCCAAAGACACCTGCTGTTCTAAAATTAAAAAAAGCAAGGTACAGAAACCTTCTGGCCGTTGCCACAAGGGGGGTATTCCAAATTGTTTGACGATTAAAGAAAGATCTTTGTCCCTAGTGCAAAGCCAATTTGTAGCCTCAACAAGTTGAACTTTGTTCAGACGGCTAAACGATTTCTTGGTCCAAAATTCGGTCTCACCCGACATTTTCAGTTCGATTCACTTTGTTATCAGTGAGGAAATAATAGGTAGTGGTTTTTATAAAAAAAATCTATCCCCCGTAAAGGGCTTTAACTATTTTGGTATAACCAGAGTCTCCTGGCGTCAGCACACCTTTGCGGATAAAAAAATCGATGTTCACTGCCGCACAATTGAACTTAAAGTCCGAAGTATCTGACGTAACGGACAAAACCTGTTTAGCTGGTAATAATTTAAACTCTGACACCTCTCCATCAACATTGTTCGGGGCAAAATCATGGGGCAACTCTATATCAAAAACAAAAATTAATTTTGTCGAGCAAGCTCATAAAAAAAGACCGCCACGAGGCATTTAAAAAGTCAAGGGTAAAAAAATCTAAGGTTTTTAACTCGCCCCCGCCTTCAAGAGCAACGTTCACATAAATTAGCCATCTAGAAAGATCAAATTTTTTACCTTAGAGACAACGATTTTAATTTTTTTTTTTATTTATATAAAATATAAATTGCAGTCTTTGACGACATGCTAATCCCGTATTACTTTGTTCAAGCAAAAATAGCCGCAACTATTACCGTGCGGATAAAATCTTATAAAGGGGAAATTTTTGTAAGTTATGAAAATCCTAGTCGCTGTAAAACGAGTCATTGATTACAATGTTAAAGTAAGAGTTAAGGGGGACAATACAGGCGTAGAATTAGCAAACGTCAAGATGTCAATGAACCCTTTCGACGAAATTGCGGTTGAAGAGGCTGTCCGCTTTGTTGAAGCCGGGACTGCTTCTGAGGTAGTTGCAATTTCCATGGGTGAGGCCAAGTGTACGGAGACAATTCGAACAGCGCTTGCTATGGGCGCCGATCGCGGAATTCATGTAAAAACCGAAGAAGAACTCCAACCGCTTGCTGTCGCGAAACTTTTAAAAGTAATTGTAGAAAAAGAAAACCCTAATCTTGTGATTGTGGGAAAACAAGCGATAGACGACGACAGCAGCCAAACTGGACCGATGCTAGCAGCTTTGCTCGGATGGTCACAGGGTACTTTTGCATCTAAAATTGAAATTTCTGATGAAAATGCAGTAGTCACAAGAGAGGTAGATGGTGGTTTAGAAACCCTGTCCTTGAAAATGCCAATCGTCGTAACAACGGATTTGCGATTAAATGAACCTCGTTATGCTTCGTTACCCAATATTATGAAAGCCAAGAAAAAGCAAATAGACGAATACTCACCTGAAGATTTGGGAGTTGATGTGAGCCCCCGGCTCATTACGCTAAGGGTCGACGAACCACCACCGCGAAAAGGCGGTGGCAAAGTTAATGATGTTGCAGAACTCGTTGACAAATTAAAAAATGAGGCGGGAGTAATTTGATGACTGTCCTTGTAATTGCGGAACATGACAATCAAGATTTAAAGGGTGCAACACTGAATACAATTACAGCAGCTATTTCATTGAACACAGGAAGCGTAAATGTCCTTGTCGCTGGAGAAAACTGCCAAAAAGCTGCTGAAAGCGTTGCAAAATTCTGTGGTGTAGAAAAAGTGTTAATTGCTGAGGATAACAGTTATGTCAATGCACTTGCTGAACCACTTTCGGCTTTAATTGTTAATCTTGCGCAGGACTATTCCCACATTGTGTTACCGCACACCACTTTTGGAAAAAACGTGGCCCCACGAGTTACTGCCCTTTTGGATGCCGTTCAGGTCTCCGATATCACAGAAGTGCAATCAACTGATAAATTTGTTCGGCCAATCTATGCGGGTAATGCCATGGCCACTGTCCAAACCAAAGGCGAAAAGGTGATTTTAACGATAAGAGGTACTGCTTTTGAAAAAGCTGAAAGTGGCGGTGATGCCCTTATAGAGTCTGTCGGGCCCACTGAAGATCCAAATCTTTCTAGTTTTTTGGGCCAAGAATTGACTAAAACTGAAAGACCTGAACTAACAGCTGCTCGTGTAGTTGTTTCAGGTGGCCGAGGAATGCAATCGGGAGATAATTTTCCCCTGGTTGAAGCAGTTGCCGACCGACTTGGTGCAGCAGTGGGGGCCTCCCGCGCTGCAGTGGATGCTGGCTATGTTCCTAACGACTATCAAGTGGGACAAACTGGAAAAGTGGTGGCACCAGAGTTATACATGGCGATTGGTATTTCGGGGGCAATACAGCACTTGGCAGGCATGAAAGATAGCAAGGTAATTGTTGCCATTAATAAAGATGAAGATGCACCAATTTTTCAAATCGCTGATTACGGTTTAGTGGGGGATTTATTTGAAGAAATGCCTGCGCTGGCAGAGGAACTTGACAAACAAGAAATCAAACCACGCTAACGAACCAAGTAAAACAGACATTTAAGATGAAAAGCGAAAGTCAAAAAACAATCGGCATAATTGGTGCTGGACAGATGGGTAGTGGCATCGCCCAAATTTGTGCACAAAGTGGCTTTACTGTCATTCTTTCAGATATTTCCAACGAAATTTTAGATACTGCTATAAACGGTGTTCGAAAACGGATTGAACGCCTCGTTGAGAGGAAAAAACTTTCAAAAAATCAAATCAAGATTATCCTTGGTAAAATTACAATTACCCAAGAATTAAAATCACTAGGTGTTTGTGATTTTGTTTTAGAAGCAGTCACTGAGGACGAAAAAGTCAAAGTAGGAATTTTACAAAATCTTCAGCCGCATATAGGTAAAAATACAATCCTGCTCACAAATACATCATCAATCTCTATTACTCGACTTGCATCAAAGACCGACAGACCTGAAAAATTTATGGGTTTACATTTTATGAACCCGGTTCATGTGATGAAGTTGGTCGAACTGATTCGTGGAGTAGCAACAGACGATACTACTTTTGAAGCTGTCACTGGTTTGGTGTCCAAATTAGAAAAAACAGCGATAATTTCGGAAGATTTTCCAGCCTTTATCCTCAACCGTATCTTAATCCCCATGTTAAATGAAGCTATCTATGTTGTACACGAGGGCGTAGGAACAATAAAAGACGTCGATACAGCGATGAAACTCGGTGCTCACCACCCGATGGGCCCGCTAGAACTTGCCGATTTCATAGGATTAGATACCTGCCTGTCTATTATGCAAGTTATACATAAAGAATTAGGCGATAGTAAATTCCGACCCTGCCCACTTCTCTCGAAATTTGTAGAAGCCGGACGGTTAGGCCGCAAAACAAAAATAGGGTTTTACGATTATTCTGGCCAAGAACCAGTGCCCACTCGATAACCTATTTCCGTTTTTTTAAGTAAAAATCTATTAGAGCCAATGCCTCTGGGGCATCCCATTCAGCAGTTCCTTTTAGAGTTCCAATAATTTGACCGCTTCGCCCCAACAAAATTGATGTCGGTATACCCTCTATACCAAAATCACGTGCTACTTTTGCTTTCTGATCAAGCCAAATTGTCAAATTCGTAAAGCCGTTTTTTCGGATAAAAGGTAATATTGCTGCCCAGCCTTCTTGGTCCTGTGATAAAGCTATTATGTTAAAATCAGCATTACTTCGTGCTTTTTGCAAACGAGAAAGAGAGGGCATTTCCCGAATACAGGGCGCACACCAAGTTGCCCAAAAATTTATCAAAACGACTTTACCCTGATAGTCCGAAAGAAAAACCCGCGTGTTGTCTTGATTTAAAAGATATAATTTAGAAGCTGGTTTCAATGATTTTTGGAGAGTAAACTTGTGCATCGAACCGGTAAGGGGCGGTAAATTATTATTGCCGGTTTGTGGTTTTTCACTTGATTTATCGGTAAAAATTCCCCACATGGCTGAGCCCAATGCAACGATTGTTAAAAATATCAACAAGTTTTTGGACATGTGACCCCTTTTTCGCTGAGACTGAGCTATGAGTAAGATGCGCAATTCAAAATCCAAAACGCGGGCCAACCCTGCCACGACGACACCTGCTCGGGAAAGCAAAAACTCACCTCACCCATTGTGGGGAGGTCGATTTTCGTCTAGGCCTGATAAATTATTAGAAGCGATAAACTCTTCTGTTGAGTTTGATAAACGTTTATATGCTCAAGATATCGCAGGTTCAATTGCGCATTGCCGGATGTTGGTTAAGCAAAAAATTGTTGATAAAAAAACGGGGGCAATGATTTTAGGAGGTTTAGAAAAAGTTAAATCGGAAATTGAAGAAAATAAATTTAACTTTGAATCTTCTTTTGAGGATATACATCTGAATATCGAAAAACGGTTAATTGAATTGGTTGGTGAGGATGGAGGACGTCTTCACACTGCAAGATCACGAAATGATCAAGTTTCTACAGATTTTCGCCTTTGGATTAGAGAAACAATAAAAAACTTAGATTCTTCAATTCGAGATTTACAAGAAGCACTTATTGATAAAGCAGAAATAAATGGGGAAACCGTAATGCCTGGTTTTACGCATTTACAGGCAGCACAACCTATCACGTTGGGACATCACTTTTTGGCATATGTAGAGATGTTAGGACGTGATAGGGGCCGGTTTAAGGATACAGTGAAACGCCTCAATGAATGTCCCCTTGGTGCTGCTGCACTTGCGGGTACATCGTTTCCAATTGATAGAATGGCAACAGCAAAGGCCTTGGGTTTTGCTCAGCCAACTAATAATTCGATTGACTCTGTTTCAGACAGGGATTTCGTCCTGGAGTTTCTTTCATCAGCGGTTATTACTGCAATTCACTTATCACGATTAAGTGAAGAAATTGTACTTTGGTGCTCTAACCAGTTTGCTTTTGCTGTACTAAGTGATGCGTTCACCACTGGAAGTTCCGTCATGCCGCAAAAAAGGAACCCTGATGCGGCTGAATTGGTACGAGGGAAGACAGGTAGGATAGTTGGGGCTTTGGTAGCTTTAACCACTGTTTTAAAGGGACTCCCCCTTGCCTATTCAAAGGATCTACAGGAAGATAAAGAGCCTGTGTTTGATGCTGCAGACTCTCTTTGTATTTCCATCTTCGCCATGACAGCGATGATAAAAGACTTAAAATTTGATTGCGCAAAATTAAAAGAGGCTGCTGGAGTAGGTCACACTACAGCGACCGACCTCGCGGATTGGTTAGTTAGAGTCCTTGGATTGCCTTTTCGGCAGGCACACCAAATTACAGGAACTTTAGTTAAGTTAGCGGAAGGCAAAGAAAGTAGCCTTGGTGAATTATCTCTGTCAGAAATGCAGTCGGTAGAACCTGGTATAAACGAAGATGTTTATAGGGTTCTTGGAGTTTCAGAGTCTGTCAAAAGTAAAACAAGTTATGGCGGAACTACGCCTAAGAATGTACTTGCACAGGCTCACAACGCACGTAAAAGGTTCTTATAATGCGCCTTATAGGTCTTATTCTTTTAATTTTTGCACTAATAATACCAGTTTCAGCGTGCGGGAAAAAAGATGATCCAATACCACCACCAGGAAAAGACAGCGAATACCCTAGGGTTTACCCGCAATGAAGCATTTTGAATACCGCGGTGGAAATTTGTTTGCCGAAGACGTGTCAATTGCGGAAGTGGCCACTAACGTAGGTACACCATTTTATTGCTACTCTGCCTCAACAATAGAACAAAATTACGAAATTTTTTCACGTGCTATTGCCCCCCTCAAAGGTCATATTTTTTATGCATTAAAAGCAAATTCAAATCAAGCAGTCATCAAAACTCTTGCAAATTTAGGGGCAGGTGCAGATGTGGTCAGTGAGGGAGAAACGCGGAGAGCCCTTGCTGCAGGAATTCCAGGCCCAAAGATTATTTTTTCAGGAGTAGGAAAGACCCGCAGTGAAATCAAATTTGCTCTTTCTGAAGGCATTGGACAGTTCAACGTTGAATCGGAAAACGAATTAAAATTTTTGGATGAAATTTCTCGTGAAATACAGCGAACAGCCACTATTGCGATCAGAATTAATCCGGATGTAGAAGCGAAGACGCATAACAAAATCTCAACAGGACGGAAAGAAGATAAATTTGGAATCAGTATAGACCAAGCAAAGTCTCTTTTTGTGCAAGCAGCAAAGTTGGAGCTAATTAAACCAATAGGTTTTTCAGTGCACATAGGATCCCAACTCACCACACTCAAACCCTTTCGTGAGGCTTTTTCTCGTGTAGCAGAGGTAGTTCGCCTGATGCGGAAAGAGGGTTTTGTGGTCAGTCGTTTAGATTTGGGTGGTGGTCTTGGCATCAAATATCAACAAGAACAGCCGCCAAATCCTAAAGAATATGCGTCTGTTGTTTCACAAACCCTCGGAGGTTTAAATTTAGAACTGGCCTTCGAACCAGGTCGGTTTCTTGTTGGAGATGCAGGGGTTTTAGTTACATCTGTATTACAGGAAAAATTAACATCTACAAAAAGATTTGTAATTGTAGATACAGCTATGAATGATTTGATTCGTCCAACACTATACCAAGCCTTTCATAACGTTATTCCGGTAAAAAACAATAAAAGGTACTCCATGGGACCTGCAGAAATTGTTGGCCCCGTCTGCGAAACCGGCGATTTATTAGCAAGCAATATTACGTTGCCAAAACTTTCGGAAGGGGACCTGTTAGTTATAGAAACAACAGGAGCTTACGGAGCAGTCATGGCATCAACATACAACTCGCGATTATTAGTACCAGAAATTTTGGTTAACAGAAATAAACATTGTATAATTAGACCAAGGCCCAGTTACGAAATGCTTATGGCTCTTGATTGTATGCCCGATTGGCTGTGATTTTTTTAATTTATTATAATTTGGTTGTTCACTAAAGTAATGGTTGTTTTTCATTAAATAATTATTAACAATTTTTTTTTCCATCAAAGGTAATTACAAACACCAAATTTCCCAAAGGGGGGTTAAGGAAAGAAGTAGTAAATTTGACTCTCTCTTGCTTTCGTAGTTTCGAAAAAGGGGAGTTAAAAACCCAACGTTGCAATTCTTCTCCTTTTTCATTTTGAATAATTCCAAGCAATTTAGGAACAATTTTAGTCAGCTTAGATAAATTAACAATTTCTCCTTCTATTTTAACTCGGGCACCTCCGTTTTCGCTCAGAACCTTAATTGAATAGTCTTGAATGGAAAGACCTGCTCCAGGTTCTGGCAGCATCCTAAAAAAGCTAAAAATTTCACTGGATTTTGGGAATTTTGATAAAACAATTTCTCTCTCCACATAAGTAGAAATTAAAACCACCGAAAAAATACCACAGCCCAGCATCCACAATACACGTGCAACCATACCTTTTTTGAAAACAAAATTTATTAACTTGGTCTTAGCGTTGGTTGTCTTGAATTCCTTTTTTGTATTAATTACATCAAATTTTGGACGCCCAATCGATTGTTCTTGAAACCAAACACCCCCACATTGACTGCAGCGTACCTTTCGACCTTGTGGCCCAATTTTGACGGGTTTTAGCCGAAAACAGGTTAAACAATTTGGACAATGAAAAAACATAAAAACAAAACCTATAATAACCACCCATGGACAAAGAAAATGGTTCACACAAGTTTTTCAATTGTATACGGTCAAGTTAAAGAGGAGGCAAGATGATGAGATTTTGTTTGTTATTTAACTTAAACATTTGACTAAAAGGTTTGTTCGAGTTTTTCCAAACTTCAGGCTGGGTACTTTGATAAATTTGACGCAAAATTCATTTCTCTGATTCTAACAAAAAGGAAATTTTGCATATGCTCTTTCATAAAAGTCCGTACCGTCTCCTTATGGGCTTTGGATTTTCTACATTACATATAAAAAGAAACACTATTATCCGCACACGAAAACCAAAATGGCTAATTAAAACGTTCCTTGGAGTCCTCAGTATCGTGGTATTATGGCTGATGGGGTTAGTGTGGTTCGTCAACCAGGTCCCGAAACAAATTTCATATAATAAATCTCAAACTGATGCTGTCGTTGTCCTTACAGGTGGTAAAAGCCGTTTGGATACTGGGTTAAAATTATTTTTCAAAGGTTATGCTAAACAGCTTTTCATTTCAGGCGTTGCCTTAGATGGCGGAGATATGAAAAACCTTCTAAAGGTAGCACAACGAAGTCCCAACAAGTTGGCTTGTTGCATTAATGTCGGTTTTTCCAAAAATACAGCCGAAAATGCATTTGAAACTGCTACTTGGATAAGTTCTAGTGGTTTTCAGTCTCTTCGGCTGGTAACAGCAACATACCATATGCCTCGGAGTCTTCTAGAAATGAAATATCAAATGCCGGATATAAAGATAATACCCCACCCGGTTTTTCCGATACTATTTAAACGTGAAAGTTGGTGGTTATGGCCAGGAACAGTAAAATTACTAACAAGCGAGTTTAATAAATACATTTTTGCAAAAATTAGAATGCTTCCATCTTTTTTATTTGAGCTAGGACCGTAATTGTGGTTTTGGCACGGTCTATTTTTTATCAGATTATTTATGGTATTTGGGCAGTATTAATGGCTCTCGTTTTCCTGCCGTCTCTGACATTGCCCCACAAGGCAAGTTTGTTTGTTGCTCAAATTTGGAGTGCCTCTGTATTCTGGATCCTCCGCTATACCGCTGGACTTACTTATAAAGTTGAAAATCAAAACTTGATACCAGATGGCCCAGTTATTTATGCTTCCAAACACCAATCAACATGGGACACTTTGTTTTATCCATATGAAGTTAAAAATTCGGTAATTGTATTAAAAAAAGAACTTTATCTAATTCCCTTTTTTGGATGGTATGCAAAAAAATATGGGAACATTGCCGTCAATCGTAAGTCTGGTTCTTCTGCACTTCGTAAAATGGTTAGAGAAGCCAAAATTTTTGTTTTATCTGGCAGATCCATCGTTGTATTTCCAGAAGGCACAAGGACCCGGCCAGGTGAAAAACATAAATATCATAGTGGGGTTGCAGCCCTTTACAAAAATTTAGATCTTCCCGTAGTCCCGGTTGCCTTGAATTCTGGCTTATTTTGGCCAAGGAGACATCTCATCCGAAAGCCTGGAATAATTACACTACGTTATCTGACTCCTATTTTACCCGGTCTTTCTCGTGAGGCTTTCATGTCCAAATTGGAAACAGAAATTGAAGCCGCTCAGATCCAAATTAACCAGTCCACTGAGTTGTAGTTTCATGTAGATAAGTTTATCCACAGGTTGTGCAAAATGGGGATACATTCTTTTTCAAAATTAAATTTACTATTACACAATTTTCACAAACGTTTCATTGTTTTTCATCTTCTATTGAGTTTTGAAGCGTTCCAACACAATCAATCTCTATCTCCAAATGGTCACCAGGTGTTAAATATTTAGGAGGATCGTATTCGATCGCAGACCCGCCGGGACTACCGGTACAAATTAAATCTCCTGGCTGTAGAAAAGCGAAACGGGAAATATAAGAGATTACAAACGGAATATCAAAAATCATCATATCCGTACTGCCGTTCTGCCGCTCTTCCCCATTCACACGGGTCACAATCTGTGTTTTCATTGGATTAGGTACTTCATCAGGGGTAACTAACCAAGGACCCATGGAACCTGAACGCCACTGATTTTTAACCGGGCAGTTCTGCGTTCCACGACCAATCCAACCTCTTACACTACCTTCATTAGCAATAGTATATCCACCAACAAAAGAAAGAGCATTTTTTTCAGAAATGTGCCGGCCTTCTTTACCTATAACCACAACGAGTTCACCCTCATAGTCGAGTTTTTCTCCATCGTCAGAACCTCTTATAATTGGCTGACCATGAGCTGAAAATGAATCCCTAAAACGTGGAAAAATACTCGGCCAGTCTGGGCGCCCGTCTTCTTTGACCTCATGATAAGCACGATAATTACGCCCGACACAAAAGATTTTTGTTGGATTTTTAATAGGAATGGAAAAAGTAATTTCCGTTAAGTCTAAAAAAGTGGAACCAGCGTCCGCTGTTTTCTGTAAAAAATTTAGAGCCTTGGGTCCAAGTGATAACACATCGCGCAAGTTTTTAAAACGTTGCCCTTGATAAATAACATCAGATAGATCAACAATCTTACTATCACGAACCGATCCAAACCTTGGATTACCATTATGTATAAAACTGACTAGTTTCATTACCTGTTCCTTACAAATGACTACCAAAAAATTTCAGATAATAGGTTAACCTGTCTTTATGCGACACATTCTACCCTTTTTAAAATAGTATGAAGCAATTTGTCGTTTATTCCCAACCTATCAAGGTTCTTTACTGTTTTTTTTAATAATCTTCATTTTTTTATTTATTAGCTAAAGCAACACCAGCAACAGCAATGAACAATCCGGTTAACGCTAACAGGGTGAAGGTTTCGTCAAACATGAGCCAACCCATGAAAGCGGTGGTCGGCGGACTTAAATACATTAAACTGGTCACTTTTGCCGCTGCCCCTCGTTTTACTAAAAAGAAATAAATGCCTATCCCAAATATGGAAAGTCCAATTCCTGACCATGTTAGAGCGTAAAAAAAATTCCAAGTCCAGTGTACTTTTAATGTTTCAAAAACAATTGCCAGCATGCCTAAAACAAAAAAAGATGTGGTATTTTGAGTGCAAAGTGCCACCCTGATATCTACTTGGGAACAATAGCGTTTTTGATATAGTGTCCCAATGGTAATTCCGCTAAGCGCACCAAGGGCAAACAACAATCCAATCACACTCTGATGTGTGAAATCAACTTTCTCGACTACAACTAATCCCAAACCTATAAAACCAAGAGCAAGCCCAAACCATTGGCTTAACCTAATTTTTTCACCCAAGGTTGGAGCGGCCAACGCCCCTGTTACCAGGGGCTGCAATCCTACAATGAGAGCCATCACACCCGTGGAAACTCCAATAAAAATGCCATAAAACACACCTGTTAAATAGGTACTTTGTATTAAAAGGCCAGCAAAAATTACGTGAAAATATGATTTTTTGGATTTGGGCCATTCTATTTTGCAAAAAAAAAGGAATGGAACAAGAACAGTGAGCGCAAGCAAAAATCTCAGTGCCAAAAATGTAAAGGGTTCAGCATAAGGCAAACCATATTTGGCAGAGATAAATCCGCTCGCCCAAAAAAATATAAAAAAAGAAGCTGCTACTGGTGTCCAGCAATTCGAAAGATTTAAAGGCTTTTTCCGTGCCATCTTAACACTCAACAAAAATCAAATTATCAAAATTAAGTTCTTAAAAAAAGTCTTTCTCGACCCTTACACAACAAAACTTTATAAAGAACACAAAGGAAAATTAAATGAAATGGCGGCATCCCGGTATAATTTGTGTAATTGCCTTCGTGATTGTAACAGGCTTATACGTGAGCGGTTGGTTTATGTTTGCATATTTCTTGAAAGGACAGTTAACTGACTGGTCCGCTGAGCTTCGTGCTAAGGGTTGGGCTTTAACATACAAAGAGGTGAAAATACGGGGTTTTCCTCTTAGTTGGCAAGTTACGATTGGCCAACCAAAATTAAGCCAAAGACAAAAAGATTTTAAGATTTATTGGACGGGATCAAATTTGATTTTAGATTACCGTCTTTGGAATTTAAATAAAATTAAGTTTTTTAGCGATAAAACCCATCTTAATAGTTGGAGTTCTTCCTCCTTAAAAAAACCATTCAAAATGGATATGAGTGAGGTCCAAGGGGAAATAAATTTTTCCGCACAAGGGGAACTTAGGAAATTTTTAATGACAACGCGTTTAATGGAGGTTGAAACGCAGTCATCGACTAAATTCCAACTCTCAAACCTAATTACAACAGTTAATGGCTCTCAGTTTGCCATACCTAATACAGAGGTTCATCAGAAACCCTTTTTGAATTTGGACATTAAACTTTCAAATTTAAATCTCCATAAAACTGAGAATTTCAAAATTAGTCGGGAAATTAGTGAAATTTTCGTTAAAGGGACAATTTTAGGTAAAATTCCCAATTTTCTTACTCAAAAAAGCTTTTTTGAATGGGCAAAGAACGGTGGCTCTGTAGAAGTAGAAAAATTAGGCTTAAAATGGTCTGAGTTAAGGTTAATTGGTTCAGGAACTTTGGCCTTAGACCCTACCTTCCAACCCATAGGAGCCTTCACAACTAGAATTACCGGCTATAACGCAATTATAAAAAAGTTAGTAAAACAAGGGGTCATCCGGCCGCGTACCGCTCTTCTGAGCCAACTTGTATTAAATTCTTTGTCAACAAATTCCCTTGAAAATGGGAGGAAGGAATTAAATGCTCCAATAACAATTCAAGAAGGCTGGGTTTTTGTTGGTCCACTAAAATTGTTTAAGATTCCAAAAATTAAATGGTATTAAAACATACTGCCACTTTGTTTTTATGGTGGTTTAGGCGGAATGTGTTGGCCTGCTTCTACAACCCCTCGGCGTATTTCTCGTGTGCGCTCAAATAAAGATTGCAATATCTCCCCATCTCCGTCACGTATGGCCCTCTGGAGCTTACTCAAATCCTCAGTTAATCGACCAAGCATTTCGAGGACCGCCTCTTTGTTGTTCAAAAATATATCTCGCCACATTACGGGGTCTGAAGCCGCAATTCTTGTGAAATCTCGAAATCCACTCGCAGAAAATTTGATGACCTCAGATTTTAGACGTTCCTCCAAATCAGTTGCTGTTCCTACAATCGTATAAGCGATTAGATGTGGTACATGAGACGTAATTGCCAGAACTTGATCATGATGTTCTGCATCCATTATTTCAATTTTGCTTCCCAACACTTCCCAAAACTGAGAAACCTTTTCTATTGCACGTTTATTTGTTCCTTTGGGCGGTGTCAGCACGACCCACCGGTCTTCGAATAATGTGTCAAAACCAGATTCGGGTCCTGAATTTTCTGTTCCCGCGATTGGATGCCCAGGAACAAGATGTACTCTTGGAGGCAGGTGTGGTAAAAAAGCTTCCATTGTTACCTGTTTTACGGACCCAACATCAGACACTATTGAACCAGATTTAAGAGAACCCGAAATTCTCTTAGCTATTTCAGCGTATGCACTAAGTGGGGTGCAAATTATAATGAGATCAGCATCGGCCACTACTATAGCGGGATTATCAGTTACAAAATCTGCAAGGTTAAGTTCTGAAACAATCTTTTTAGTATTTTCTGATTGTACGCAAACGTAAAGTTTGCCTGCCAAATTTTCCCGTCGAACAATCCTTGCAATCGAAGAACCAATTAAACCGGCACCAATTAAAGCGATTTTACCAAATAAAGGATTTTTATTCATTAATTTTTTCTAACCCAATAGAAATTGTTCACATGCACTGCTGAAAGAATAAATTTCATCCTCTGTACCGATAGTTACACGGAGGCATGCCGGCAAGTGATAAACACTGGTTTCACGTGGTATAATACCTTTCTGATTAAAAAATTTCATGGCTAGCAAACAGTTTTTTCTTTCGGTTTCAGGGAATTTAACCAATACAAAATTAGCAACACTTGGATAAACAGTTAGACCCAAATTTTTTAGCCGGTTACTTAACCAAGGGAGCCAAACAGAATTATGGTCACGCGATGCCGCAACGTGAACTTCATCTTCTACTGCCGCAATTCCGGCTTCTTGGGCCGCAGTAGATAAATTGAAAGGGCCACGTAATTTATTTAAGATATCACAAATAGAGAGTGGACAATAAGCCCACCCAATTCTAAGAGCGGCTAGCCCGTAAATTTTTGAAAAAGTTCGTGTAATTACTGTATTTTCGTTTTTATCTACTAAATCAAATCCAACGCTATAGTCATTTCGTATTACGTATTCGGCGTAGGCACAATCAATTACAAGGAGAATGTTTTCTGGTAGACCCGCACGCAACTTTAACAATTCATCTCCAGAAATATACGAGCCTGTCGGATTGTTTGGGTTTGCTATAAATACTATCTTTGTTTTTCTTGTTACAAGCTTTAAGACAGAATTTACATCAAAGGTTAATTCACGCTCGGGTGCTATAACTGGCATGGCTCCAACTGTGCGAGCTATTATGGGATACATATTAAAACCATGTTTACTCATGATAATTTCATCACCAGGCCCTGCGTAAGCCCGAGCTAAGTTATACAAAATCTCATCAGAACCAGCCCCACATGTAATTCGGTTCTCATCCAAACCGTGGTATTTCCCAAGTATTCCACGGAGTTTAGCCGAACTTCCTTCGGGATACCTGTGCAAAGAGGCAGAAACTTTATTAAAAGCTTCTATAGCTTTTGGGCTGGGTCCAAGCGCACTTTCGTTAGACGAAAGCTTTATAGCTCTTTCAAAATTAGAAATCTCTGACTGCCCCGGTGCATAAGGCGAAATCTCGAGTATCCCCGGCCGAGATTTTAATTCTTTCATTTCTTTTCCTCGGACAAAATCAGCGGCACTGCGTAAGTACCGGCTATTTTGGCAAAGGTTATTTCATCATCCAAACCCTTTAACTTAATAAAACGCTCATCCGTAATCTCAACAAATTCCTTAACTTCAATTAGAAACAGCAAGCGGCGGCTATCATTAGTTTCAAGGGGGACTGACACAATTGAAACCGGGGCAAACTTAGACTCTTCAAGTAAACCCACCATTCTTCCCTTACTGAATGGCTCGAAGCATTCAATTAGAAGAAAACTATAATCGTCACCGGTTGATACAGGGGTTACTTTGGAAATTAATAATGCCTCCACAGAGTCGCCGCGTCCATTACTACCCGGAAAAAATGGCAATCGGCCGCAAATTCTAACACTCTCTTCATCTTTTCTTCCGACAAGCGAAAGCCACCAGGCGTTTGCGCTTTCGTCCGGAATAGGGATTACACCGGCCATCGCGGTTTCGTCAGCAACTGCTTGAAGTACACCTCGTTCAGTTGCAAAACGATTTAGTGTTGCTTTTGTACCGAAATAATCTCGTGCGATATCCCAATAACTTGGATCGTTTTTTTCAAAGACAGCAACCGAAAACTTAGCTTGAATTCCAACCAACCCAGAAATGAGTTCGCGCCAGATTCTTAAAACCACACCACAAGACAATTCGCCTTTATGCCTAGCGGCTAGTCTTCGCAATACGTCCGCCTCTCGTCCAGGATGAAAAATTTCAGAGTCAGCTCTTTTCTTGACATCACGAATGCGTGCTACAACACTAGAGCGTTTCATAATCAGATTATGCAATCTTTCATCAATTTTATCGATCTCTTCTCTGAGATTTTGAAGGTTTATGTTACCATTGCCCATAAGAGCCTCATACATCATATTTTCAGAACACTAGAAATTGGCTGCGAGTTTATAGCGCGGTGACGCTCCAACCAAAAGCAAAGAAATTAATAAAAAAATTTGCAAGAATGTAGCTACTTTGAAAATGTAACAAATTACAACTAGAATACAGTTAGAAAATGAAAGTACCTACCCAGTCGAACCACCGAATAACCAATGGCACTTTGCCAGGCCATGAAGTTGAATTGGGTAAAACCCATCCACTAGAACTCGACTGCGGTGTAACGCTAAATTCCTTCACAATTGCTTATCAAACCTACGGCAGACTGAATAAAGGAAAATCTAATGCTGTTCTTGTTTGCCACGCTCTTACTGGGGACCAATTTGCGGCAGAAAAACATCCTATTACTTCTAAATCGGGGTGGTGGGAAGTAATGATTGGGCCAAAAAGGGTTATTGATACCAACCGATTTTTCGTCATTTGTACAAATATCCTCGGTGGTTGTATGGGTACCACCGGTCCTGCCTCTATCAACAAAACAACTGGGGAAGTTTACGGTTTGGATTTTCCGGTAATTACTATCGGGGATATGGTTCGCGCCCAAAGAAGGTTAATTAATCATTTGGGAATTCGGCAATTGTTTTGTGTAATCGGTGGTTCGATGGGTGCAATGCAGGTTCTTGAATGGGCTTCGAAATATGGTGAACAAATCTTTTCGGCGGTTCCTATTGCAGGTGCAGCAAAACATTCGGCCCAAAATATTGCTTTTCACGAAGTAGGAAGACAAGCAATTATGGCTGACCCAGACTGGTGCCAAGGCAACTATTTAAGTCAGAACAAAAGACCACGCAGGGGTTTGTCTGTCGCACGGATGGAAGCGCATATCACATACCTTTCAGAAACGGCCTTACACCGGAAGTTTGGGAGACGCCTTCAGAGTCGTAATGAGGTGACCTACGGATTTGATGCCGACTTTGAGGTTGAATCTTATCTCCGACATCAGGGAAGTACATTCGTAGAAAGGTTCGATGCAAATTCTTACCTCTATATTACACGGGCAATGGATTATTTTGACTTAGCAGCAGAGCATGGAGAAGTTTTAACAAATGCTTTTAAAAATACTAAAGTAAGATATTGCGTAGTTTCTTTTTCGAGCGACTGGCTTTATCCGACAGAAGAAAGCCGAATTATTGTTCAGGCTCTTAATGCAGTTGCAGCAAATGTAAGTTTTATTGAGATACAAACAGATAAAGGGCATGACGCTTTCCTTTTAGACGAGCCAGAATTACATAAAACTTTGGCGGGCTTTATCAATGGGGCGGCTGCACAACATGGGCTCACATGAATACTCTCTCTCCAAATCAAACTTGTACTCCCTTACGAAACGACCTCCGTTTGATCGCAGATTTAATTGAACCAAATACACGTGTCTTAGATGTTGGTTGTGGCGATGGTGCCCTCATTGCACACCTCTCCAACAAAAAAAGTGTAGATGCTCGTGGAATCGAAATTAGCCAGGAAGGCGTGAATGCTTGTGTCGCTTTAGGACTATCTGTAATACAAGGCGATGCAGATACTGACCTAGTTACTTACCCAGAAAACGCCTTTGACTATGTTATTTTAGGGCAGACACTGCAGGCTACAAGAGACCCTAAAAAAGTAATACAAGCACTTCTTCGAATAGGGGAAAATGCTGTGGTTTCTTTTGTGAATTTTGGACATTGGCGTAATTTTATTTTGTTAGCATTTCAAGGCCGTATGCCTGTCCCACTCAAGACCGAATACCACTGGTTCAATAGTCCAGATATTCATCTTTGTACCATAAAAGATTTTGTTAATCTCTGCGATACTTTGGACCTCCAAATAAAAAAGTGTATATCTCTCAATCGTGATAATAGTACTCGGAATATAAAAAGTAGAAGTCGGTTTGCAAATCTTTTCAGTGAGCAAGCCATATTCTTGTTAAAACAAAAATAAATTAAGTTTACTTATAAAGTAGACCGGTTGGCTGGGGGCATGACAGTTACGTACGACTTTCTGCTAGGAAGGTTGGCCGTTTCTTTTGTTGCAGCATATATTTGCTTCCCAGCCTCTACTATTAATACCCCCGAAAATGTTTGGTAACTCCGCTCTCCAATTTTTTCCCAAGCAGGCGCAGCAGCGATTATCATTCGTAATTGGCTAGGCGGTACAAAAAGAGCACGAGATGTCCTAACAGGTGTAAAAAATGTGTCTCGCAGTAAACGATTTAACTGTCGGGGTGTATAGGGATTCCCCTGACCAAACGGAGTCCGGTCCATTCGGGCCCAAATCCCGCGTCTATTAGGCACAACTAACAAAAGCCGACCCCCATCTGCCAATACGCGCCAAACTTCCCTAAGCATTGGACGCAATTGTTCACTACATTCTAATCCGTGAACCAACAACGCACGATCAATTGAAACATCTGGTAAAGGAATTTCAGCTTCGTCGCAAACAGTAGCAAGCCCTGGGCCCTTTCCCGGCCAATGCAAAACACCCTGCCGAGCAGGCATAAAAGCTAAAACCCGCTGAGCTTCATCAAGAAAGGGGAAAAGGTATGGTGTAGCATATCCCAAGCCAAGAATGCTCTCGCCTTCACAATCAGCCCAAATTTTTCGCACTTGCTCACGAATAATACGGGCAGTCATTTGGCCTAAGCTTGTCCGATAAAAATCTCTTAACTCAACGACATCATTCCACATAAAGGCAGTCTACCATAAAAATTCTACCTTTGTTTTATACCATATGCTTGGCGCTTCACTCTTGGTTTGCTATTTTAAATAAATACCAAAGAGCAATAAGGGTAAAAAACATGTCAATTCTACAAATTGAACAAATACCAACTCGGAAGGATAATTACGTTTACCTGGTCCAAGAAATGGGGCAAGGAATGGTAGCCGTGGTTGATCCTTCAGATGCCGAACCAGTGTTTGTAGCTTTGGAAAGTCTCGGATGGTCACTAACGCACATCATAAACACCCACCATCATAATGATCACACAGGAGGTAATCTGGAACTAAAAGAGAAATTTAACTGCACAGTTGTTGGCCCCCTTGCAGATCACGACAGAATTGCAGGTATAGATATTGATGTTGGTGATGGAGATACATATAGATTTGGGGATGCCGTGGCTAAAGTTTACGATACCCCCGGTCACACGAGAGGACATATTGCCTACTGGTTTGAAGAAAGTAATGCACTATTCTGCGGAGATACGTTATTTGCTTTAGGGTGTGGCCGTGTTTTCGAAGGAACATATCAACAGATGTGGAATTCTCTTGAAAAACTAAGAGGGCTCCCTGATGACACGTGGGTGTATTGTGCCCATGAATACACTCAAGCTAATGCAAACTTTGCAATAACTATTGAAGCAAATAATCAAACTCTTATTGACAGGGCCAAAGAAATTGACCTTTTAAGATCAAAAAATCAACGCACTGTACCTTCACTTCTGGGTTTAGAAAAAGAGACCAATCCATTCCTTCGTGCGGATGTTGAATCGGTTGCTCAAGCTGTTGATTTATCCGGGTTAGACCCGGTTACAGTTTTCGCCGAAATTCGAACACGGAAAGATAATTTTTAGAAGATAAAGAAATAAAAAAATTTAGGTGCCCCTAAAAGAATATTTTTGTGGCATTTTCAATGTAAATCACGTTCTAAACACATAGCAATCCCCATTCCACCACCGATACAAAGGGTGGCCATACCTTTGGAGACATTACGTTTTTCCATTTCATGCAAAAGGGTAACGAGTACTCTCGTCCCAGAAGCTCCTATTGGATGACCCAACGCTATGGCACCACCATTAACATTTAAACGCTGGATATCCCAACCCAACTCTTTACCAACAACCAATGCTTGAGCTGCAAATGCTTCATTTGCTTCAATTAAATCTAAATCATCAATATTCCATCCTGCTTTTGCAAGCGCAGATTGACTCGCAGGAATTGGTCCGGTCCCCATGACTGAAGGGTCTACCCCTGCCTGAGCCCACGAAACAATACGCGCGAGTGACTTAATTTTTCGAGTTGCCGCCTCTTCCGCAGACATCAACACAACTGCTGCGGCACCATCGTTTATCCCGGAAGAATTTCCAGCCGTTACAGAACCATTTTTTGAAAAAACAGGCTTTAAGGTCGCTAAAGTTTCCCTTGTTGTACCGTGTTTTGGAAATTCGTCCTCAGTGATGTTAATCATCCCCTTTCTCGTTTTGACTGGTACAGAAACAATTTCATCCGAAAATCTCCCTGAGTTTTGGGCAGCTTCTGCTAATTGTTGAGAACGAACCGCAAATTCATCTTGTTCTTCCCTACTAATTTGCCATTTTTCGGCGATATTTTCTGCCGTACAACCCATGTGGTAACCATTAAATGCATCCAAAAGTCCATCCTGGACCATTGTGTCCATGAGTTGGGTATGTCCCAATTTTTTCCCGTTTCTAATTTGAATACAATGTGGTGCCTGGCTCATACTTTCTTGTCCCCCTGCTACCACCACAGAAGCATCCCCACCACAAATCGCTTGATATCCCATCGCTACAGATTTAAGACCCGAACCGCAGAGCTGGTTTAAGCTAAAGGCAGGCACTTCTACCGGTAAGCCAGCCGAAAGCGCTGCCTGGCGAGCTGGGTTTTGACCAGCACCAGCAGTTAGAATTTGACCCAAAATAACTTCTGAAACTTCTTTTTTACGGAGGTTCGCACGATCTAAAACCGCACGTATGACAACCTCCCCTAATTTGGAGGCAGGCAAACCAGAGAATGCACCGTTTAAATTCCCAACTGGGGTCCGGGCAGCACTAGCGACAACAATATCTGTCATAGTATTAGCCTTTTCAAATGGTTTAATTTAATGTTTTTATTTATAACAAATTAACATTCGGCCAAACAGTTGAACCCAAAGGTAAAAAACCCCAAAAATCCTTTAAAGCCAAGTAACTCTCTAAGTTAACCACCCGCTAATCCAATGTCTTTTAGGGCGGCAGTAATTTCCTCGATGATGGTGGCGTCATCTATTGTAGCTGGTACAGTATAGGGGACTTCGTCAGCTATTTTTTGCATTGTTCCGCGCAACACTTTACCAGAACGAGTTTTTGGGAGCCGATTAACAATTGTTGCAGTTTTAAACGAAGCAACCGGGCCAATCTTTTCACGTACAAGCGCAACTACCTCTCGAATAATTACGGTATCTTCCCGGTTAACACCTGCGTTCAAAACTAGCAAACCGAGTGGTACTTGACCTTTGAGCGTGTCTGAAACACCTATTACAGCGGACTCCGCTACATTGGGATGCTCAGCTATAACCTCTTCCATTGCACCCGTCGAAAGCCGGTGACCCGCAGTATTAATGATATCATCAGTTCGGGCCATTACAAAAACGTACCCATCTTCATCTATGTACCCAGCATCCGCCGTTTTATAAAAACCTGGATACTCTTCAAGATATGCTTCTTTATAACGCTGGTCGGCATTCCAAAGTGTCGGTAATGTCCCAGGAGGCAACGGGAGTTTTGCAACTAAAGCCCCAATTTGTCCGGCTTCAACTTCCTTGGCATCCTCATCCAAAACGGTCAAAGTCCAACCAGGAACTGGCTTGGTGGGTGAGCCATACTTAATTGGCAAATGTTCTAACCCGAGGCAGTTTGCGCAAATAGCCCAACCCGTTTCTGTTTGCCACCAATGATCAATAACTGGTACCCCTAAACAGCGTTCCGCCCACATTATTGTATCGGAATCGGATCGTTCCCCAGCAAGAAATAATGAGGTAAAGGCGGTAAGATCATAATTTTTGACAAGTTTTCCGTTGGGATCTTCCCGCTTTATTGCTCGAAAAGCAGTCGGCGCAGTAAACATTGTTTTTACCCTATGGTTAGCTATTACACGCCAAAAGGCACCTGCATCCGGCGTGCCTACCGGTTTTCCTTCAAATAGTATTGTTGTAGCTCCTGCTAGTAGGGGACCGTAAACAATGTATGAATGACCTACAACCCAACCTATATCAGACGCAGCCCAATAAACATCACCCGGTTTAATGTTATAAATTGCCTCCATTGACCAATTAAGTGCAACAGCATGTCCGCCATTATCCCGAACAATTCCTTTTGGTTCTCCTGTCGTTCCCGAAGTATACAAAATGTAAAGCGGATCAGTTGCCGCAACAGGTACACACTCATGGGGCATAGCTTTTGCCATGCTGTCGTTCCAATCGATATCGGAATCCCCCAATTCGCACACCAAAGCTTTACGCTGTACAATTATAATCCGATCAGGTTGGTGAGACGCTATTTCTAGAGCCCCTTCTAACAAAGGCTTATATTCAACTATGCGCCCCGGTTCTAATCCGCAGGACGCAGAAATTATCACTTTTGGTTTGGCGTCTTCTATCCGAACAGCTAATTCGTTTGAGGCAAAACCTCCAAATACAACTGAATGCACTGCCCCTAATCGAGCACAAGCTAACATAGCGATAACTGCTTCAGGGATCATGGGCATGTAAATAATTACCCTGTCACCTTTGACGACCCCTTCTTTTGCCAATACGCCAGCACATAGGGCAACAAGATCTCGGAGGTCACTATAACTGTAAGTTTTAATATCGCCCGTCATCGCGCTATCAAAAATCAGTGCCTTTCGATCACCAAAACCTGCTTCTACGTGCCTATCAAGAGTGTTAAAGCAGGTGTTTAAGGTTCCACCGGAGAACCAGCGATAAAAAGGAACGTTGGAGGAATCAAGAACCTGTTTCCACTTCCTTTCCCAGTGGATCCCATTTGCAACCTCCGCCCAAAAATCTTCAGGATTTGCCTGCGCGTTTAAATAGGCTTTTTCAAATTCACTCGCCATGTACGTATCCCCGGTAAACTTGTCTCTTATTCAACCCCACATTAACTCAAAGGAATATTATAAAATGCAACAAGTTTGTACCCCATATAAATTTTTAAAAACCCTACAAAGATTCAAGGTTCATTATTTTATCTTTAATTTGGAGTTTTTTCTTTTTGATGTCAGCAACCCTGTTCTGATTTGGGTGAGGACGGCTTAACTCGTTTTTCAGCTGGACTTCTAATTCAGCGTGTTGATCCTTAAAAGAATTTTTTAATTCTTCATTACTCATTTTTCCCTCTTAAGTGTTTTCAAAAACATTTCATTTTATGCACAGGAGTAATTAATAGCCAAGAACGAAACTGTTCAAAAAATATCCAAAAACTGCCATAATAAACTACTAAATTTATATTAGATTTTGTAATGATTCTGTATCTTCTTAAAAATGTATAATGTTTCAAATGTTTTAAAAAAAATTATATTTTGGTGATGATCAATTCATTTTCTATTTAGTTTGCGGTTTTTCAGATTACCAGCCATGCACAACCAAGGAACTCTAAAACGGCTTATTTCAGATTTAGAAATGGAACACCGTGATTTAGATAACGTTATTGAACAAATTACTAAAGAATTACCCTTCGACCAGTTGCAGGTGCAACGTCTAAAAAAAAGAAAGCTTTCATTAAAAGATCAGTTAATTCTTTTAAAGAGCCGAATCATTCCAGACACAATAGCATAAAATTTTATTTTATTTTCCAAAATGGATCCAGTAAAAATGGGTGTGTCAAAGGAAAACAGTGTGCCTTTATTTATGGAAAATTTGGATATTTAAAATTCACCTTTTATAGTAAATTAGACTACAACCCTAGGCATAAAAAGTTTTCAAGGTATTTTAGATATTAGTAAACGGTTTTGGAGAAAAATTGATGATAAAAAACACATCCATTCAAACAATAGATAAAAAAGGAGCGTTCCTTGTAGGTATTGTAATGGGCAGCCAATCAGACTGGGAAACAATGAAACACGCAGCTGTAACCCTTGAAAACCTTAAAATTTCAAACAAAGTCGGAATTCATTCTGCGCATCGTACACCACACCGGCTGACAGAGTGGGTGATGCAACTCGAAAAAAGAGGAACAAAAGTTTTTATCGCTGGGGCAGGTATGGCTGCGGCTCTTCCAGGGGTTGTCGCCGCTATTACCACCAAACCAGTTTTAGGATGTCCGATGCAAACTAGTTTTATGGGGGGCTTGGATAGCTTGTTGTCAATGGTCCAAATGCCTGGCGGTATACCAGTTGGTGTTATGGCCGTGGGACGAGCAGGAGCAATAAATTCCGCCTTGCTTGCTGCAAGCATTTTGGGGCTAAGTGACCCAAAAATTGCTAGGTCCATAAAAAAATTTCGTGCCCAGCAAACTAAAGCCGTACCCCTAAAACCTAATTAGATAAAAGTACTACAAGGTCTGTTTAGATTTTTTTATGGACATTGTTAAAAGGAAATGGTGGGCGAACTACAACTTTTTCCAATCGCCCACGTATTTTTGGAATTTGCATCATGTTTTCAAGAAGACGATCAATGAAATTCAAAGTGTCGTTGAAATCATTTGACTGATCATTTAGCCAATAAAGTGTAGCAGATGAGACCACGCCCGCCAAAATTGTTCTCTTCGTGTAGTAACTAAAATCTGTCGACTGATCACCTACTGAATACCAAATTTTATCAACCGTCGTAAACATACAGCTAATACCTACTAAGGCATTTTGTGGCATCATAGAAAAGGAAATAGAGCTCCTCACTGCATCACGATACTTTCCTAACGCTTGAAAACGAACGCGTAGTGCCAATGCGACGCGTTTCCGCAATTTAAGTGTCCCCAGATCCTCCTGTAGCAATGTTTTTTCCATCTGCCGATCAGCCCAGTCGGAAAAATGGGTGGCTATTTCCCTCGGCCCACCAGGAAAGAATCTCTGAATTAAAACCCTTTCCACGCCCAACTCTGCTGCTCCAGCCATAAAGGCACTTTCAACCCAGCCATTTTCTGCAACGTGAGGTAAAGAAGCTAACAATAGGCGATCACAAAATTTAATTCGATTGTTCATAGGATTTTTACTTTATTAGCTTTATTTTTCTTTTTCATTATTCGTGGATAACTTGTTTATAACGGGTAGGCCTAAACGCCTAACTTCTTCAGAAAAAACCAAAAGCGATAAATCATGCATTCTCATCGGATAAAGAATTCCCTCCAGATGATCAAATTCATGTTGAAAAACTCTCGCATGAAATCCAACCGCTTCACGCTCAATCCTTTCCCCTTTTGGTGTAATGCCCCAATAATGAATACCGGTGTGCCTCACCACAGCGCCAGTTAAACCCGGTACAGACAGGCACCCTTCCCAGCCAATATCCGTTTCATCAGACAAAGGCTCCCATCCAGGATTAACTAATTCTGTCATGGGAGAAAAAGCATTCTCTGGTGCATCTTCGTCATCGGTCCTTTCCCGAGGAGCCTCAAATATCATAACACGTTTATTGATATGGACTTGTGGTGCGGCAAGTCCTGCACCAAGACTGTCTGAAAGGGTTTCGCGCATATCTTGAAACAAGGTGCGGATTTCTTTGGCTGTTGGATCCATTACTTCATCCGCTCGTTTAAGAAGAACGGGATGTCCCATACGTGCAATTTTTAGAATAGCCATACAGCAAATATGAATGGCAGCTGAGCCGAAATCAATTGAATAATACTTTGTTGAGAATTTTACTCAGTGAAAAGCTTGGAGAATCTCTTCAGTCATCATTTTTGCGTCTCCAAATAACATCATTGTATTATCGCGAAAAAAAAGTTCGTTACCCACTCCTGCGTACCCTGAAGACATCGATCTTTTTACAAATAAAACAGTTTTGGACTTTTCAACATCAAGTATTGGCATGCCAAAAATGGGGCTGGTTTTATCTGTTTTTGCTGCTGGGTTGGTTATATCGTTAGCACCTATCACATAAACCACATCTGCTGTCGCAAACTCGTGGTTAATTGCTTCAAGTTCGAATACTTCATCGTATGGAACGTTTGCCTCTGCTAACAACACATTCATATGGCCAGGCATTCGTCCAGCGACAGGATGAATTGCGTAGGAAACATCTACACCTGCTTTTTTTAACGTATCGGACAATTCCCGAACGACATGTTGTGCCTGCGCTACAGCCATCCCATAGCCAGGAACAATGATAACTTTTGCTGCATTCTCCATTATAAAACTGGCGTCCTCGGCACTACCCTGACGCACCGTTTTATTGCCTGCCGCGACATCGGAAACGGCTTCCCCCCCTCCAAAACCTCCCAAAATTACGTTGAAAAAAGATCTATTCATGCCCTTACACATGATATAACTGAGTATTGCACCAGAAGACCCAACAATAGCTCCGGTAATAATTAAAAGCGTGTTATTTAGAGTGAAGCCAATTCCACAAGCTGCCCAACCAGAGTAGGAGTTGAGCATAGACACCACAACCGGCATGTCAGCACCGCCAATTGGCAAAATGATTAAAAAGCCAAGGATAAGGGCTAAGAAAACAAGCAGCCAATAGGCATGATAGGATTCGGTAACAGAAAACCATAGAATTAGTACGACTGCTAGTAGACCCAAAATAGCGTTCAAAAAATGTTGAGCCATAAAAACCAAAGGGGCTCCAGTAATTAACCCTTGTAGTTTGGCGAACGCTATGATTGATCCAGTGAAGGTAATGGCGCCAATAAAGGTCCCAAGGGCCATTTCAACTAACGTAGAGGTAGGAATAGTGCCCACTGAACCGATCCCATAAGCCGCCGGAGAAAGAAGGGTCGCAGTCGCTACAAACACAGCCGCTAATCCAACTAAACTGTGAAATGCAGCAACGAGTTGTGGCAAAGCCGTCATCTCTACTTTTAGAGCAATGACGGTCCCGATTGCACCACCTATTAAAACACCTGCAATAATCCAGCTATAGCTAAGAACATTTGGGCTTAATAAGGTTGTCCCAATGGCAATTACCATACCAATGATGCCAATTAAGTTTCCTCGACGACCAGTTTGGGGCGATGAAAGCCCTCTCAATGCTAAAATGAAACAAATTGCAGCAACAAGATAAGCCACTCCCATTAAATCGGCGTTCACTTTTAAACCTTAGCCTTTCTTGCGAAACATTTTTAGCATGCGATGGGAAACAATGAAGCCCCCAAAAATATTCACAGAGGCTAGCAACACCGCTATAAAACCCATAACCTTTGAAAAGCTTAGCTCCAACGGTCCCGCTGCAATAAGTGCTCCAACAATTATGACAGAGGAAATTGCATTTGTTACGCTCATAAGAGGAGAATGCAAAGCAGCTGTTACATTCCAAACAACATAATAACCGACAAAAATCGCTAGTACAAAAACTGTGATTAAACCCACAAACAGATCTCCCGAGACAATTGCAATGTTTGTTGCCGCAACCTGATCAATAGTTGAAACACTCATTTTTAACTCGCTTTTGGAGTTTTGATAGTATCCCCCAAGGCCGCATTTACAATCTCGCCCCCCCGGACAACAGTACACCCCTGAATGATTTCGTCTTTCCAATCAATGCTAATTGATCCCTTTTCTACATCGATAATTAAGGATAAAAAGTGCAGCAAATTTTTTGCATACAAAGAAGTGGCGTCTGCAGCCAAACGACTCGGCACGTTGGCATGACCAATCACTGTCACACCGTGTTTCTCTACAGTCTTCCCTAATTCACTTAATATGCAATTGCCCCCTTGTTCAACTGCCAAATCAACGATAACAGAACCTTCCCGCATTCCTTCAACCACGTCTTCTGGAATTAATAAAGGTGCGGGACGCCCCGGAATAAGGGCCGTACAAATCACAATATCATTTTTTTTAAGTGCTTTCTGTAACACCTCTCTTTGTTTTTCTTGATAATCTGAAGACATTTCTGTTGCATAACCATCTCGGTTTTCGGCATCTTTGATCGCATTGGAATCCACTTCAATAAACTTAGCGCCAAGACTTTCCACCTGCTCCTTTACAGCAGGACGAACATCGTAAGCAGTTACAATCGCACCAAGACGGCGTGCTGTTGCAATTGCTTGGAGCCCTGCCACACCAGCACCAAGTACAATCACTTTTGCGGGCGGGATTGTCCCAGCGGCTGTCATCATCATTGGCAAGGCACGAGTAAACTCATTGGTAGCGTCTAAAACGGCTTTATAACCAGCTAAATTAGATTGTGATGATAAAACATCCATGGATTGTGCACGTCCTATACGCGGGAGTAATTCCAGAGCAAAAACTGTTAAACCTTTTCTTGCATAGGCTTTTACTTGTTCTAATGACGATAGGGCCGAAAGGTTTCCAATTAAAATGGCACCAGTCTTCATCATTTCTATTTCATTGATGTCGCCATCTTGCTCCCCCATTGGACGTTGCACTCTCAAAACAATGTCAGCATCGCCAATTACACTTTCAATACCCTTGTTTATTATTGCCCCAGCTTTTGTGAATGCAGCATCGGAAATTGAAGAGCTTTTACCTGCGCTTTCTTCAATTACAACTTCACAACCTAAAGAAACAAATTTCTTGACGGTATCCGGGGACGCGGCAACGCGGGCTTCATCTGCCCATCGTTCTTTCGGAATGGCTATTTTCATTAATTCATTGACACAATGTTGAGCCATTATTCACTGGCGAACGCACATTGCCCAATCTAGAAAGGTTTGCCAAGGCTTTTAATAGCTAATATTTGAATTTTAAAACTTTTTTTATTCGATAAAGAATTAGGAGCAATATGCCCTTTACCAAATTATTAATGCCACTCTTGATACTTATCACGGGATACTCTTTTTGCAAAATTACTGTTAAGGCGGAAAATTACCAAACAGTCCCAACCCGAAAAGATGCCACAACTTCATTTATTGTAAATAAACCAAAAGGGAAATTTAGGTCTGCAGCAATTTTGTTTCCTGGAGGTGGATATAACATCAGCCTGAACACCAAAAAAAGACCAGAAAATAAAAATAACTTTCTAGTCCATTCCCGGAGATTTTTTCTAACATTGGTATTCTAGCAATCAAACCGGATGCCTCAACGGACTTATATGAACTTTGGGATAACCGCGATAGTCTGGAACATCGAAAGGACATTTCTGCCCTGGTCGATTATAACAGAAATTTGACTAACACACCGATTTGGCTCGATGAAACAAGTCGTGGCACGCTTTCTTTTGCACACCACTCAACGTTTTAGCTATCCAGGGAGTTGTTTTAACAGCGACGGTCACAGCTGGTAATAAGCCAAAAATCTTTAGCTCTCCTTTATCAAAAATTAGTGTTCCAAGTTTAATTATTCATCATAAAAAAATGAAAATTCATCCACACCAACTAAAGACGTTTAAAGTTAGTAAATTCTTTAAAAAGTGCAATTAAAACAAATTTTTATGTTTAAGGAGGGCAAGGAAGAAAAAAAATCGACCTTGTGACCCGCTCTCTGAGCAAGGTTTTTATGGTATTAAGGAAAAGGTGGTAACGCTATGACAAAATGGATGCACGCACAAACTCCAAAATAAACTTTAATCAGTAATTACACCAATCTTTTGAGCAATCTTTGGTAGGTTAGTGGCATTTAGCGGAGGCCCATTTAAACGTGGTAAACTAATAATAGGAATTGAATCCACAAACCTTGAAATCGTTTTCACTGTTTCTGCTAGTGTTGTAGGAGTTTGTATGGATTCACTCACGATAATACCGGAAAGCATAAGGCCGCGATCTATTAGGCACCGTACCGCAGTCAGGGTGTGGCTAATTGTACCTAGATAGGACCCCGTTACAAGTAACACCGGCATATCCATGACAGCCATTAAATCTAAAACTGTTTGGTGATCATTTAAAGGAACCATTACACCACCGATCCCTTCAACGATTAGAAAATTGTTGTCTGTTTTCTGTGCGTTACAGTAATTTGCAATTTCTTCTATATCCAAATATTTTTTTTCGTGAGCGGCTGCCATATTTGGCGAGATCGGTTCTCGAAAACGCCAAGGAGAAATTTTAGAAATTGTCTCTTCCTTTATGGGTTGGGAAAGTGCTTGAAGAAGAAGACCGGTATCAGAATTTTTTGGAAATTCATCTTGAAAGCCTGTGATGACCGGCTTAAAAGCATCCACCTTTAAACCTTTTTGTTTAATCTCTTTTATCAGCAATTTCATAACAAGGGTTTTTCCCACTTCGGTTCCTGATCCCGTTACAAAAAGGCTACTCATTTTACTAAACCGAGGTTATGAACGGCCACAGTTAATCGATCAATGTCCGAATTCGCATGGGTTGCTGAAAATGTAAGTCTTAGCCTTGCCGTTCCTTCCGGTACAGTAGGAGGGCGTATACCTGTAACTAAAAAACCTTCGCCAGCAAGCTTTTCTGATGCCTCAAGTGCTTTATGAGATTCACCTAAAATCAATGGTACGATGGGACTTTTTGGTTCACACAAACCAAGTTGTTGGCAAAAACGACGGGCCTTTTCCATCGGTGCTGCAACAAGTTCGCCACCTTGTGCTATTATATCAAGGGCAGCACATGCTGCAGCAACTGCAGAAGGTGGCAAACCAGTCGCATAGATTAGACTCCGTGCTCTATTGACCAATAGGTCTACAACTGGACGCGAGGCACAAAGAAAACCCCCATAGGATCCTACTGCTTTTGATAATGTGCCCATTTGCAGGGGAATACGACCTTCAACACCTTCCTCAACTGCTGTCCCCTTACCACCGCCCAGCACACCAAAACCATGCGCATCGTCGGTCATAAGCCAAACATCAAATTCATCGGAAAGATCACACAGCTGACTTAGTGGTGCCCGATCACCGTCCATACTAAAAACTCCTTCTGTCATTAGGAGGCAATGTTGATAACGGGCACGTTCTTCTCGGAGGATTTTATGGCAATCCTCGATATCGTTGTGTTTAAAGTAACTAACATTAGCCTTTGAGGCCCGAATTCCGCCATGCAAGCTAGAATGTATTAACTCGTCTGCAACCACTAAATCCTTTGGACCCACTAGCGCTGGGGTAATTCCAATGTTGGCGAGGTAGCCACTGCCAAACACTAAAGTAGCTTTGGTGTTTTTTAAATGGGAGAGTTTTGTCTCTAGTCTTTGATAAAGTGGATGATTGCCGGTTACTAGTCTGGAAGCACCAGCTCCAACACCAAATTCTTCGATAACCTCCATCGCCTCTTTTTTCACAGCCTTATTCTGTGAAAGCCCAAGGTAATCATTACAACAAAAAGAAATTAATTTTTTCGTATCTCGAAAGACAACGGAATTTTGTCCTCGTTGGGTTACTAAAAGTTTTCGCTTTTGAGAACGAAATTTCAAGGCATCGAGTTTTTGGGATGCTAGGGTATCTAATGATGAACCAATTGAAGATTTTTTCATTTCAAAAATTATACTTTTCCAGTGAACTGAACCTTTAAGATTTTCTTTTCTCCCCTTATTATAGTCCACCCGCAAGGTAAAGGCGCGATGACAATTTTAAGAGATGAAGTAACCTCAACTAACAAGAAAAGTAACTTGTCTGAAGATATAAGAAATAACTGGACCCAAGAAGAGGCTGAACAGTTATTTTCTCGTCCTTTCAATGATTTATTGTTTGAAGCTCAGACAATTCACCGAAAATATTTTAACCCAAACCAACTACAAATAAGCACTTTATTGTCTATTAAAACGGGCGGGTGTCCCGAAGATTGCTCTTATTGCCCTCAAAGCGCTCATTATGAAACTGGCCAAGACCGGCAACCTTTAATGGGTATCGATTCGGTATTAACGGCAGCGATGGAAGCCAAAAAGAATGGTGCCAGCCGTTTTTGTATGGGTGCAGCATGGCGTAATCCTAAAAATGGGGATTTAAAAACGGTTTGCAAAATGGTACAGGGGATCAGTGCTCTGGGTATGGAAACATGTGTTACACTAGGGATGCTGACTAAAAAACAAGCAGAACGTCTGCACGCTGCAGGTTTAGATTATTATAACCATAATATTGATACTTCAGAAAATTTTTACAAAGAAATTATCACCACCCGTACTTTTATTGATCGAATTGAAACCCTCAAGTTTGTGAGGGATGCAGGAATAAATGTTTGCAGCGGGGGTATAGTTGGCATGGGCGAAACCGAAGCAGATCGTGCCGCCATGTTGGTAACGCTAGCCACTCTCCCGGAACATCCAGAGAGTGTTCCAATTAACATGCTAATTAAGGTAGAAGGAACGCCCCTGGCAGAAACTGAGGACATTCACACAATTGATTTCATACGCACCATTGCCGTTACGCGGATAATGATGCCTGCCTCTGTTGTTCGGTTATCTGCGGGACGTAATAATTTAACAGATGAGGCCCAGGCTTTATGTTTTGCGGCTGGTGCAAATTCAATATTTTATGGAGATGTCCTCCTGACGAGAGAAAACCCGAATCTCAATGATGACAATTCTCTTTTCAAGCGCCTTGGAATTACACCCCTGATTTCTCAATTGGATAATGGAGACAAATAACCCCCAACCTGAGCATTTGTGGCTTCCTTATACCCAAATGCAAACGGAAATTTCACCACTAATTGCAATAGAAACGAAGGGAGCCAAAATTCGCATCCAAGATGGTCGTTGGCTAATTGACGGCGTTTCTTCTTGGTGGACCGCCTGTCATGGTTATAACCACCCCCACATAATGTCTGCAGTACAGAAACAATTAGAAATCATGCCACACATAATGTTTGGTGGCTTTGTTCACACACCTGCACTCGAGCTTTCAAAAAGGCTTTCAGCTATTTTACCCGGCGCTGGCACTAACGAAGAGCTAACACATATTTTTTTTGCAGACTCGGGATCTGTTGCTGTTGAAATTGCACTAAAAATGGCGGTTCAATATTGGCACAATAAAGGTGAAACTAACCGAAAGCATTTTATCACATTCCGGCATAGCTATCACGGTGATACTCTTGGAGCTATGTCAGTATGTGATCCTGAAGAAAGTATGCACGCCGTTTTTAAATCCATGCTTTTAGAACAAATTTTCTCAGAAATTCCGAAAACAGAAACCCAATTCGCAAACTTCGAAAAACTTATTTTTGAACAGAAAAATAAAATTGCCGGGCTGGTTATTGAACCTTTGGTGCAGGCAGCGGGCGGCATGAAATTTCACAAACCGGAGGTTTTATCGAGACTACGTCGAATATGTAGCCATCATCATTTACTATTCATCGCCGATGAAATTGCAACCGGGTTTGGCCGTACAGGTGCAATGTTTGCGTGTGAAGAGGCAAAAATTTCACCGGACATTATTTGTATTGGAAAAGCCTTAACCGGGGGAGTAATAAGCATGGCAGCCGTGGGGGCAAATTCAAGCGTTTTTAAGGCCTTCCTTTCAGAAGATGAAAATCAGTCCTTTATGCATGGTCCAACCTATATGGCAAATCCGTTAGCATGTGCTGCTGCAAATGCTTCTCTTGATTTATTTAAGGACGGAACAAGGTTAAAACAGGTTTCAAAAATAGAAGAACAATTAACGAAACAGCTGGCGCCTTGTCGGGAAATTTACGGAATAATGGATGTCAGAGTAAAAGGCGCGATCGGTGTTATTCAGATTAAACCCTCAAACGATATTCAGTGGCTCCGGCGAAATTTTATAAAGGAGGGTGTTTGGGTTAGACCATTCAACGACATTGTCTACGTCATGCCACCCTTCATCATCAGTTACGAGGAATTATCCACCCTATCTAGCACTGTCATTAAAGTATTAAGAAAATGGTCTCAAAAAAGCCGCCAAAAATTGAAATCAAAAGCCCTCAATTTGTAGACGCTTTCTCTCAAGTTTACGTGAGCGACGAACTGCTTCAGCTTTTTTCCTGACCCGGCGTTCCGAAGGCTTTTCGTAGGAACGGTTCCTTTTCATTTCGCGCCAAATGCCTTCTCGCTGCATTTTTTTCTTCAATGCTTTAAGGGCACCATCAACGTTATTATCACGAACAAATACTTGCACAGCCTTTACTCTTTCCTAAACAGTTTTATACCTTGTGACAAAAATCAACTTCAATGGCCCGCTTATTTAGCAAGAAATGCCCAAGATTTAAATAGTAAAATAAAAAATCCGGAAATTTAATATTTTAGCGTCCATTAGGAACTTTAGCCTGAAGAAGAGCGGCCGCCTGTTTTGAACTCAAAACTGTCATGTCAAAGTCTTTGATTAAGGTATGAAATAATTCGTACCAATTTACCTCGGCGGCCAGATGAGTAAATACGGACCCAAGACCAACAGCAGCACGATCCATCAAAACAAATTCTTTGGGCGGTTTTACTCCACCGAGCTTATGAAGTTCTTTATGGACCTTAGCTGCCACTTCTGCTCCATAATTAATTCCTTTTCCCTCCTGAATACGGCGTGTTTTGTCTTCGAGAAGCGGGGCATAAACAAACTTTGCCCACAAATTCAGAATATCAATTACATCATTACCCAGATTAGAAAAACCCCAGGTTTCATAAGCATGCACCGCAAGTTCTTTGTTATGATTACGCAAGGAATTATAAAGATCTATCACCCCTTGAACAAAACTAGGACCAAATACCCGTATGCATCCGAAATCGAGTAAATTTATAGACCCGTTTTGCCGAACTGAATAATTCCCAAGATGCGGATCTCCATGGATTACACCATAATGATAAAAGGGAACATACCAAGCACGAAACATATTTTTTGCTATTTGATTTCTTTCCTCTATAGGCCTGTTTTTAACCTCGAGAAGATGCGAGCCTTCCAACCAACTCATCGTCAACAATTTTTCGGTTGAAAATTTTGGATAAGGCTTAGGGACATGTACTTTTTTTTCTCCCTTAAGCATCAAACGGTATAAATCCATATGGGTCGCTTCCCGTTTGTAATCCAACTCCTCTCGCAATCGGTTGGAAATTTCTTTATGGATCTCATCTGGATCTATAGCTCGATCGTATCGACGGTATACCCCAAAAATTACCTGTAACTGACGGAGATCGGCTTCAACTACTGATAGCATATCTGGGTATTGTAATTTGCAAGCCAGTTTTACGTCGTTATAGGTTTTTGCTTTATGTACTTGGCCGAGAGATGCAGCAGCAGCTGCAGTATGTGAAAATTCTTTGAAGTGGCTTTGCCAGTTGGGGCCTAATTCATTGGCCATACGGCGTTTAACAAATAACCACCCCATTGCGGGCGCATTTGACTGGAGTTGAGACAACTCCTTGGTGTATTCTGGGGGTAAAACATTTGGTACAGTGGACAATATTTGCGCCACTTTCATGAGAGGACCCTTTAATTCACCTAAAGAATCACGCAATTGTCGCGCGTGGTTTTTTTGGTCTAATGTTGCACCTAAATAACGGGCCCTAGCAAACCGGGCTGCTAATCCGCCGACCGCACCCCCTACTCGCGCGTATCGTTTCAAACGTCCGCTTAAAGTATTTTGGTCTTTGATTCGATCGAAGGACATCTAATACCTAATCGATAGTTTCTAACTCGTCTATTAGATTACCAATAATGCCTAATCCAATTGACCAGAAATCGGGTTTTTCTGCGTCCAAACCAAAGGGGGCCAATAAATCCTTATGATGCAACGTTCCTCCAGCTTTTAACATTTGAATATAAATATCCTCAAAACCCTCAAGCCCTTTTTCGTACACGGCATACAGTGAATTCACAAGACAGTCACCAAATGCGTAGGCATATACATAAAATGGAGTATGAATGAAATGTGGTATGTAAGTCCAAAAATATTTACACTCATCATGAAAACGAATAGCAGGTCCCAAACTTTCGCTTTGAATATCCATCCAGATCTCTGAAATACGATCTGCGGAAAGTTCGCCTAGTCGACGCTCATTATGAATACGAATTTCGAATTCATAAAAAGCAACTTGGCGAATTACTGTATTTAACATGTCTTCTATTTTACCCGCTAAAATTGTTTTACGCCGGACGACATCTTTTTGATTTTCGAACAGTTTTCGAAAAGTCAACATTTCCCCAAAAACTGACGCCGTTTCTGCAATTGTTAGGGGGGTCTTAGCTTTTAGATGACCTTGAGAACTAGCTAGAACTTGGTGAATACCGTGGCCCAATTCGTGAGCCAACGTCAGTACATCTCTTGGCCTTCCCATAAAGTTGAGCAACAAATAGGGATGGTCTGATGGCACTGTTGGATGTGAAAATGCGCCCGCTACTTTACCGGGACGCGGCTGGGCATCAATCCAAGAGTTTTCAAAAAAGATTTTACCCACCGCCCAAAGCTCTGGAGAAAATTCATGGTAAGCATCGAGTACAATCGTTTTAGCTCTATCCCAGCTAATCAAAGCGGTATCTGCATCAGGGAAGGGTGCGTTGCGGTCCCAGTAATCGAGACGCCGTTTACCAAACCATCGTGCTTTTAGTTTGTAATAGCGATGGGATAAATCAGGGTAGGCTGTTTTAACCGCAGAAGATAACGTTGCTACTACCTCGTCCTCTAGATGGTTGGACAAGTTCCTGTAGGATTGAGGCTCCTTGTACTTCCGCCACCGCGTTTCTATCTCCTTATCCTTAATTAGAGTATTAGTAATTAAAGCAAAAAGGTGTACATTTTTCTTCAAACCTTTCCCTAGGGCTTTCGCGGCCAGTTTTCGAACCTCACTATTTCCATCTGAAAGATCACTCAAAGCTTCTTCCAAAGTCTTTTCTTTTCCTCGAACCGAAAATCGAACCCGAGCAATTGTATCATCAAACAAACGGGTCCATGCTGTATCTCCAGTTACTCGTTTTTCACTTAAAATGCGTTCTATCCCCTCACCAAGTTGATGGGCTTTAAAAACCCTCAAATTTTCTATCCAGGATTTATAGTAAGCAAGCTTAGGTGCCGCTAAATTTTTTTTCAGTTTGGAATTACTTATTTTATTAATTTCCAGGGCAAAAAAAATTAAATTTGCAGATATTTCAGTTATTGTTTCTTGAATTGTTTGATTAAATTGTGAAATTTTAGGGTCAGTCACGTTTGCCGAGTGAACAAGTTGAGCGTAACTCAAAATACGCACAAGAAGCTCATCAATCTGCTCATATTTTGATATCGCTATTCCAAGCGAATTTCCCGATAAATTTGTAATTTTACCAGAAAATTTTTCTCGGAATGTAAATGCGGATTTTCTAGCGCGTTTTAAATCGGACTCAAGAGCTAAACTATCAGTCCCATTATAAAGATCACTGAGGTCCCATTTGGGTAAAACTCTTTTCTTTTTTTTAACTAAACAACTTTTCGCTCTTGCCATAGGCCTCTCCTTTAATCTCTATTGGGTATAAGGTGAGGATTGTGAGAAGCCAAGCATTGCTTATAAAATGTAAAAATTTTCCTTCCAATAATAAGGAACATCGGTAATGGCAAATAATAAAGAAAAAAAGAATTTGGTAGATTTATTTCTTCAGCAAGCAAAAATAAAAGGGGACTCGCCCTTTGTTTGGCATAAAGTCTCTGGGAATTGGGAGTCCCTAACTTGGAGTTCCGCAGCCAATAAAATTTCAGCAATTGCGCGTTCGCTCAAAGATTTAGGTCTAAAGCCCGGGGATCGGGTGGGTTTAATTTCTGAAAGCCGACCAGAATGGCCTATAGCCGACATTAGTATTATGGCAGCTGGTTGTATCACTGTCCCTGCATATACAACAAATGGTGTGTCAGACCACCAACATGTATTGGTCGATTCTGGTGCCAGTGCGGTGATATTTTCCACTGACGAGATTGGATTAAAAGTATATCAAGCGGCGTTAGAAACTAGCAGCGTTAAATTTGCAATCTCTTTGGAAGAAAATCAAATCTCGGCTGAAAACAGCATACCAATATACCGTTGGAAGGATTTGTTGAACGGAGAGAAAGGTGACCTGACTGATTTAGAAAAAGCTGCAGAAAACACTACCAAGGATGACACCGCCTGTTTGATTTACACGTCTGGTACAGGAGGGGTGCCGAAAGGGGTAATGCTAAGTCATGGCGCAATTTTAAGCAATTGCGAAGGATCTAAACAATTATTGAAAGAAATGGGTTTAGAAGATGAGGTGTTTCTTTCTTTTTTACCTTTATCTCACTCCTACGAACATACCGCGGGTCAATTTTTTCCAATAATGATCGGTGCACAAATTTATTATGCTGAAGGAATTGAAAAATTAGCACAAAACATGTTGGAAACTCAGCCAACGTTAATGACAGCGGTACCGCGATTGTACGAAGTTATGCACGACAGGATTCAACGTGGTGTAAGACAAGCCGGGGGAAAGACAGAAAAACTTTTTAACAAGACAGTTGCTTTGGGGATAAAACAATATGAGGACCCCAAAAGCATGACATTTAGTGATTTGATACAGAACAAATTACTGACCCTATTGGTCCGTAATAAAGCAAAGAAAAGGTTTGGAGGTCGTCTCAAAGCCTTGGTATCCGGTGGCGCACCTTTAAACTACGAAATTGGAGTTTTTTTTACGGCTTTAGGTATTCGCCTCCTCCAAGGCTACGGGCAAACAGAAAGTGCACCCGTCATAAGTTGTAACCCGCCAACAAACAACAAAATAAAAACGGTTGGCCCCCCTCTGAAAGATGTTGAAGTCGAAATAGCCCAGGATGGGGAAATTTTAGTTCGGGGTGAACTAATTATGCAGGGATATTGGAACAATTTGAAGGCAACAAATGAAGTAATTCAGAATGGGTGGTTGCATACTGGGGATATTGGGGAGTTAGATTCAGAGGGATATATTAGGATTACAGACCGAAAAAAGGATATTATCGTCAATTCTGGGGGCGATAATATTTCACCACAAAAAGTCGAAGGACAGTTAACGGCTCAGCCAGAAATCTTGCAGGCAATGGTTTATGGAGATAAGCGCCCCCACTTAGTGGCTCTTTTAATCCCGGATCCGGAATTTGCAAAAGACTGGGCAGGAGAAAACGCACCAGACACGCTGGATATTGTTGTATTAACTGACAATAAAGATTTCAAAATAATGATTAGTGGGGTAATTGCTCGTGTAAATGAGAACCTTTCTATTACTGAAAAAATTAGACGCTTTGTTTTGTCGCCTGAACCTTTCAGCGTTGACAATGGCATGTTAACACCAACAATAAAAATTAGACGGCATGCAATACGTCAAAATTTTGAAAAAAATCTTGAAGATTTATACAGGAGTTAGGCCTTTAAAATGCAAAATGTTTTTTATCGTTATTGCTTAATTTTTGTCATTGGTGGATTTGTGACAAGTATGATTTCGGGGTGTGCATTAGATGCCATTACAACAATCGCCGAAGACCGCCACATTAACCAAGTTACCACTGATGCGGAAATCAAGCTGGATATTAATAAACGACTGGTGGGCAGACAGGGAGGTGATCTTTTTTTTGACATTAACACTGATGTTTATGAAGGGCGTGTAATGTTAACAGGTTCTGTACCATCTAGTGTTCAGCAATATAGCATTACGGCCTTAGTTAAAGGAATCCCCGGGATTCGAGAGGTATATAATGATGTTCAAGTGAAAGGAAAGAATGATTTAATAGAAACCGCAAACGATATATGGATCACAACAAAACTCAGAGGGCTTTTTTTAGCAGAAAGGAAGCTTCGATCGATTAACCTACGCTGGCGAGTGGTAAATTCAGAGGTCTATTTAATAGGCCAAGTGCGTTCAGATCACGAGCTTCGTAAGGTAATCACAATTGCAAAGAATACCAATGGCGTGAAGCGCGTGGTACACCATCTTGTGATTAAAGGAACATCCAAAAGGTAAATTGGAATTAGTAAAAAAGGGAGGGTATGAAAATGGTCGCAAAGGAAATCGCTCTAATAGTGGGAACTGGCCCAGGGCTAAGCGCATCATTAACTCGACGTTTCACAAGAGAGGGCGTAAAAGTCGCAATAGCGGCACGAAATATTGAAAAATTAGAAGATTTGACGTCAAAAACCGGCGCTAAGGCTTATGTATGTGACGCTGTTAGTCCTGCCGAAGTAAAAAGCCTTTTTTCTTCTGTCAAATCAGACTTTGGGGAACCAAATATTGTAGTTTACAACGCCTCTAATCGTGTTCGAGGTCCAATCACTGAGCTTGACCCGAAGGCGGTACTAAATGCAATAAAAGTGAGTTGTTATGGCGCCTTTTTAGTTGCACAGCAAGCCGCTCAGCAAATGGTCAAAAGGGGCGACGGAGCCATTTTTTTAACTGGGGCATCAGCAGGTGTAAAAGGATATCCCAATTCTTCTACATTTGCGATGGGAAAGTTTGGTCTTAGGGGACTAGCACAAAGTTTAGCGCGAGAAATGCATCCAAAAAATGTACACATTGCACATTTTGTAATCGATGGCGGCATTATCCGTGATAATGACCCTCGTGATAACCGGGGTCCAGATGGGTTGTTAGAACCAGATAATATTGCCAACACCTATTACAATTTCTGGAGACAACCAAGGGATTGCTGGGCATGGGAAATCGAGCTTAGGCCATGGGTAGAAAAATTTTAATAAAAACCCCGAATACTGGTTTTATTTGAGAAATTATCCCTATTCAGTGGTTAATTTTGGATCCCCCATCACTTTTTTAAACGCTTGGACTTGTTTGGGACTAGCTTCCTTCTGGAATTCTGTTTTCCACTCATCATAGTTCATACCATAAACATTCAAACGTGCTTCATCCATTGTAATTTCAAGACCACTTTCTTTCGCGGCACTTCGATACCACTTGCTTAAGCAATTACGACAAAATCCGGCTAGATTCATTAAATCAATGTTTTGAACGTCGCTACGCTTATTTAGGTGTTTGATTAAAGTACGAAATGTAGCTGCTTCAAGTTCTGTCTGATTTTGCTTTTCGACCGTTTTCATAAATAGGTCTCCTCATTCCAAAATAGGGTCAACACTTTAGTTTTTAATGTAATAATTAAAATAAAAAATTTCAAACTGAATGTTACATTTTCCTGATATAAGACGTCAAATCGACAAAAACATTTAAAAGATTTTAATTTCGAAAATTTTCTCTAAGTTTAGAAATGTCCCCTTTGGTAAAAAGAAATTGTTCAAAATTCCATAAAGGCCCTTTTATATAAAATGATCAAACCACCAAATATATTTTTACCTCATCTCTTTAATGTAGCGATTAAAGCTGTTTCACCAGAAATATGCTTGGAAAAACATATTCCCATCCCACCTAATGGAAAAACATTTTTAATAGGGGCAGGTAAAGCTTCAGCAGCAATGGCAAAAACATTTGAAAATTTTTGGTCTGAACCTTTAGAAGGAATAATTGTTGTGCCCTACGGGCACAAAGTGGAGTGTAATCAGGTAGAGATAATTGAAGCTGCACATCCGATCCCTGATCAATCTGGTGAGTTGGCAGCGCAAAAAATATTAAGTGCCGTAAAAAATTTAGGAAAACAAGATTTGGTGGTAGCGCTTATTTCGGGAGGAGGCTCTGCTCTTCTTCCAGCTCCCCCACCTAGTTTAACTCTCCAAGACAAACAGGAAATTATTGATGTGCTCTTAAACTCCGGGGCAACTATTCAAGAAATAAATTTGGTGCGCCGTAGCCTTTCCATAATCAAAGGAGGTAAACTTGCACAAGCTGCTCATCCTGCAAGAATTTCAACGCTTATCATTTCAGACGTTTCCAACGACGATCCCTCTATGGTAGCTTCTGGGCCCACAATTATGCCATCCCCAGACCACCCGAAAGTAGAGACAATTTTGAAAAAATACAAAATCGAAGCTTCTGCCCGGGTAAAGCAGTTTTTTAAAACAAATGGGAGTAGACCAAATTTTGACAAAACAGGGTTTGAAAAGGACACGATAAAAATAATAGCGAAAAATAGTGATTGCTTGAATGCGGCTGTCAAAGAAGCAAGAAAGGTAGGGTGGCAGGCAGGAATTTTAGAACACTCAGTTGAAGGACAATCACACATAGTCGCTTCAAAACATGCGGAACGAATTCTAAATATCGCCAAATTCAGAAATTCAAGCTCACCCCCTTTGGTCCTCTTTTCGGGAGGTGAAACTACTGTAAACTTAGGCAATTTCTCTGGGAATGGTGGGCCGAATAGTGAATACCTACTAGCACTCGGTCTGTCATTAAATAGCGATCCCCGTATCTGGGCAATTGCCTGTGACACAGATGGAATTGATGGAAATTCTGATGCTGCAGGGGCAATTCTAACTCCCTACAGTTTATTAGGTGCCGAAGAAATTGGGCTTGACCCGACTGGATTATTAGCAGCACACAGAAGTTCTTCTTTTTTTGAAGCACTGGATCATAATATTTTTACCGGTCCAACCCTGACAAATGTGAATGATTTCAGAGCTATCGCGATATTTACTGGCAACAACCCAACCATTAATTTATAAGACCTTTATGCGCCGACACCGACAGGCCAAGATAGTCGTTACTCTAGGGCCATCAGTAAGTACAAAAAAATCAATCCGTACCCTTTTTGAAGCGGGAGCAGATGTCTTTCGTCTAAATTTTAGCCACGGGACTCATAAAGATCACGCATCAAGAATTGCAGCGATAAGATCGATAGAGCGTGAAACAAACCGTCCATTAGGAATTCTCACAGATTTACAAGGGCCAAAATTACGTATCGGTACATTTATGGATGGCGAAGTCACCCTGAAATCTGGTTCAAACTTCAAGCTGGACTTGGATCCTAGTCCTGGTGATGTTTCACGCGTTTCACTTCCTCACAAGAAAATTTTTTCAATATTTTCAAAAGGGATAATCATTTTATTAGACGACGGAAAATTGCGTTTAAGCGTCGTAAAAACTGGAAAAAATTATGTTATTGCTAAAGTCATCAATGGTGGAAAGTTGTCCGATCACAAAGGTGTGAATGTTCCTAACGTCACCCTACCAATTCCTGCTTTAGACAATAAAGATCGGCAAGATCTTAAATTTGCTCTGAAAAATGGTGTAGATTATATAGGTCTTAGCTTCATTCAAAGTACCAAAGATATTATTGAAGTGCGCAAAATTGTTGGTAAGCGAGCTTCTATTCTTTCCAAACTAGAAAAGCCAACTGCTATAGAACATCTTAAAGGTATAATTGAAGAATCTGATGCAGTGATGGTAGCCCGGGGAGATCTTGGCGTCGAGTTACCACCAGAGGATATTCCTAGCCTTCAGAAAAAAATTATTCGGGAGTGCCAAGAACAGGGAAAACCTGTCGTTGTTGCCACCCAAATGTTAGAATCGATGGTTAAAAGCCCTTCCCCCACTCGCGCAGAAGCCTCGGATGTTGCTACCGCAATTTATGATGGCGCTGACGCTGTAATGTTATCCGCCGAAACTGCCGTTGGTGATTATCCAGTTCAAGCTGTAAAAATGATGGACCGGATAATTCTGCGCGTGGAAAAAGACCCCGAATTTTGGAGTATAATAGAAACTGGACACAAAAACCCTGAAGCCAATGCAGCCGATGCTATAACAGCAGCGGCCCGACAAGTTGCTCACACAATTTCAGCTACAACAATTGTAACCTATACAACTTCGGGATCTACTGCCCTCCGAGCAGCCCGTGAGCGTCCAGATGTACCCATATTATGTATCACAAAAAAAATTGAAACCGCTCGTAGGCTTGCTCTTACTTGGGGTGTGCAATGTGTAGTAGCCGAAGACGTGAAAAATTTTTCTGGCATGGTTAACAAGGCCAATGGGTCAGCAAAAGAATACGGTTTTGCTCGTAAATCAGATAGAATAGTAATAACCGCAGGCGTTCCATTTGGAACACCTGGGGCAACAAATATTCTCAGAATTTCAAAAGTCAATTAAACTGTTTATGAAATTAAACCGGACGACTTCGCAACTTCTTTCGAAGATCCTGAATTTGGATATTGGCACCGGCAACAAAGGGATGAATTAAAATAGCTTTTTCAAATGCTTCAAGGGCCATTTCTTCCTCGCCGTGTGCAAGGTGGATAAGACCAAGACCTGATAAAGCTCCAAAATGCCGAGGTTCTAACTCTAAGGTTTTTTTAGCATCTGCTTTGGATCTGTGATGTTCTCCAGCAAGATAAAATAAGGTTGCCCTTTTGTTCCACCCTTCTGCAAATCCTGGAGCGCGTTTAATGATTTCTTCAAAGGCTGCAAGGGCCGTGTCTCCATCTTTAGCCAGCATAGCCTCCACACCCACGGCCATCAAACAATCAATTTCTTCGTCACCAGAAATCGACCATAGATCCCAAATTTGTCCCTCAATCAATTCTGCTTCATCACCTGATTTTGCTAATTTTAGGGCATGAAAAAGCGGATCAAGTTGAATACTGTTTTGTCCGCCAAAAACCGGGACTTTAAATTTTAATGTTGCCAAAGCTGACAACCAATCCATTAAATTTTTCATATCAAAGTCTATAATTTATTTTAATGAAGAAGGAAACGGACCACCGGTTGCCCAATCCAATAACTCTATCGTATGAACTACCGGACAGGGTATTTTTGTACCCCTACCATTGTTTAATTGAGTGATACACCCAATATTTCCACTAGCAACTATTTTAGGCGCCAATGCAGCCAAAGCTGAAACCTTTTTTTCACGCAAAGAAATAGCAATTTTACTCTCCAATAAATTATATGTGCCAGCAGATCCACAACATTGATGCTGATCCCTAGGTAGAAAAACTTCAAATCCACATTTTTCCAACAGCAAGACAGGCTCTTTAACAACTTTTTGACCGTGTGCCAAAGAGCAGGGAGCTTGGTATGCAACCTTAAAACCAGGTTTAATTACAGGTTTTTTTAAACTAATTTTTGATAAAAATTCCGAAATATCCTGAGTAATGGCCGAAATGCGTTTTGCCTTTTTAGAAAACTCTGAATGATTTCGTAAAATAAAACCATAATCCTTTACCATTGTACCACATCCAGAAACATTCGCTATTATTGCATCCAATTCCTTTTCTAAATCAACGGCATACCAAGAATTGATATTTTCTACCATCCTCTTAAAAGTCTTTTTCTCCTGACCTAGTTGGTGGTTTAGGGCACCGCAGCAGCCTCCGGTTGAAATAACTTCGCACCCGTGCCTTTCCAAAATCCTGATTGTAGCCGCATCAATCGTTGGAGAAAGATTTTCTTGAACACAATTGGTAAACAATCCGACGCGGAACTTTTTTTCTTTAATTTGAGTTCCTCTGGGTGGGGTCAACACTTTATTTTTAATTCTTATCGCTTCTGGAACTAAATCAAAAACAATTATTTTGGGAATTGGTACTTTACCGAAAATGGGTTTTAACCAACGGAAAATTTTAATAAAAAACTCAAAAATTGGTTTTTGAGGTAAAATTATACCCAAAGTACTACGAAAAATTCTGTCAAAAAAAGTCCTTTTGAAAGTTTTTGAAATATGTTGCCGTCCGTAATTTAATAAATTTTTATAATTAACCCCTGAAGGACAAGTCGTCATGCAGGAAAAACAAGAAAGACAGCGATCGATATGCTTAACATCTGTAATGGAAGCAGGTTGGTTTCGTTCTAACATTTCCTTAATTAAATAAATTCGACCGCGAGGTCCATCAAGCTCATCGCCGGAAAGCAAATAAGTCGGACAAGTCGCGATGCAAAATCCACAATGGACACAGTTGCGCAAAATTTCGTTTGCATCATAAATCGTCGGATCCCTAAGCTGTTCTGGGCTGAAGTTTGTTTGCATTCTCAAAAATTCTTTTCTAGACGACCTGGGTTTAAAATGTGCTTTGGATCAAAACCCTCTTTAATTCGTCTATTTAAATTAAAAACAACAGGCCCTGCGGGTTGAAAAACAGGAAAATTTTCCCGAATAATTTTTCTTGCTCTTATAATTGTTGCGTGGCCTCCACAAACTTTGATTGCTGCCCGAATTATTTTAGACCCACCATCGCTTAATTCGGGTAGAATACCAACCCATAACAACCCACCCCCCCAATCAAAATAAATTTTCGCGTCACATGCCTTACGCACTTGGCGCGCAACATACATAGAATCAGAGGGCGATACAGAAATTCTCCAAATTGTTTTGTTTTCTTCTGAACTCAGATAATAACCATTTCCAATTTCTTCCCAAAAAATTTTTGAATTCCGAAAATGTAGTTCTTCTGAATCACCAAACGGACTGAGTAAGTGCCTAAGAGAAGTTAAACGTGCTTCAACAGAGGGAGCTACCCCTTCGATTCTGATCGCCATGATAGATTTGTTTATATCCGCAACCCTGTTTACGCCAGACTTTTGGGCTAATTCGATTGGCAAAAATGCAGCAGCCGAGACATCGTGTGGACTTGAAAGGGCTGCTGTCATACCTGATAGAGCTTGTTCTTCCTCCAAAGCTAAAATTAACAAGGTTCGGACCTTCTCAGCTATTGGAAGAACTTTCAAAGTTAGTTTAGTAAGTAAACCAAGGGTCCCATACGATCCAGAAATTAGCTTGCATAGATCATATCCCGTAACGTTTTTAACCACTCGGCCTCCCATACGAACGATTTCACCCCGACCAGTAACCATTTCCGCTCCAAGTAAATGATCACGAGCAGCCCCACTTTGGATTCTTCTAGAACCAGATAGGTTTGTGGCTATAATACCACCTATAGTTTGGGTATCAGGTTCTTCCCCAAATATAGGCCCCCAATCTGGTGGCTCAAAAGCCAGATGTTGGCATTTTGATTGGAGCATTTCCCTAATTTCTTTAAAGCTAGTCCCGGCCCCTGCTGTCACTACAAGTTCTTCCGGTTGATAAAGGGTTATACCCGAAATTCCGGAAAGCGAGACACTGTTAAGTGTGTCTACAGGTCGGCCCAAACCACGTTTAGTCCCGTTTCCTAAAACTTCTATAGGTTTTTTTTCAGCAAGGGCCGTTTGAATTATTTCTGCAGTTTCCCGAGTGTCGCTTGGCCTCAGTATTTGACCCTCCCTATTCATCATCAGAAACGCGGTAAATCGGGGAATCTTGTTTCACCGCTGTGAATATGAACTCGGCCTAGTTCAGCACAACGATGCAGAGTCGGAAAAACTTTGCCCGGATTCAGCAAAAGAGTAGGGTCAAAAGCGCATTTTAGTCTTTGTTGTTGTTTAAGATCAACTTGGCTGAACATGGTTTCCATTAGATCACGTTTTTCAACTCCTACACCATGCTCACCCGTCAAAACGCCACCTACTTCAACACATAGTTTCAAAATTTCTGCTCCAAATTTTTCCGCTTTTTCCAGTTCTCCGGGAATATTAGCATCATAAAGTATAAGGGGATGAAGATTACCATCTCCGGCGTGAAAAACATTCGCAACTCCAAGACCAAATTTTTTAGAACCTTCGGAAATACTTTTCAGCAAAAATGGTAAACTTTGCCGGGGAATCGAACCATCCATACAATAATAGTCAGGAGAAATTTGGCCAATAGCGGGAAATGCTGCCTTCCGCCCAGCCCAAAATAAAAGCCTTTCATCCTCATTCTGACTCGTTCGAATGGAAACAGGTTTTGTTTCTTTACAAATTTTTTTAACACATTCAACCAAATATTTAACTTCTACCTCAGGGCCATCTAATTCAACAATAAGAATAGCTTCAACATCCAGCGGATAACCTGCATGTACGTACTTTTCGACTGCTTGAATGGCAGGTTTATCCATCATTTCCATCCCTCCCGGGATTATGCCAGCTTTTATTATTGAGGAAACACAGGTGCCAGCATCTTCACTCGATTCAAATCCGATTAATAGCGCACAACTACTAGCAGGTTTGGTGAGTATTCGGACTGTCACTTCTGTAATGATTCCTAATAATCCTTCTGAACCTGTGACAATGCCCATTAAATCATAACCACCTGGATCCAAATGTTTGCCGCCTAAACGGATTACTTCACCAGTCATCAAGATCAGCTCTAATCCAAGCAAGTTGTTTGTTGTTAAGCCATATTTTAAGCAGTGGATCCCGCCAGAATTCTCCGCAACATTTCCACCGATCGTACATGCAATTTGACTAGAAGGATCGGGTGCGTAGTAAAAACCCTCGCTTTCGACTGCTTGGGTAATCGCTAAATTTGTCACCCCTGGCTGTGCAACAACGCAACGATTGTTGTAGTCTACTTCAATAATTTTATTGAATTTCCCTAAACCGATAGTAATTCCGTCTGCCAAAGGAAGGGCACCCCCGGATAAAGATGTGCCTGCACCGCGAGGAACCACTTTTACATTATTTTCATTACAAAACCGAAGAACTCTTGATAACTGCTCTTTGGTTTCTGGTAGAACTACAACCAGGGGTAGTTGGCGATAGGCCGTCAACCCGTCACACTCATACACTCGCAAACCCGCTTCTTCAGAAATTACACTTTCATTAGGTAAAATATTTTTAAGTTTATTGACGATTTTTGCTCGCTTTGAAATAACTCCTGCATCTGGTGTGGGCATAAGCATCAGATTGTTACCTCTCACGAAATAAAAGAATTAAAATTTAACTATAGAGTAAGAGAAAGTAGCAACCCAAAATAATAGGAAATAAGTTAAAAAACCGCATTCGTATTAAAATTGTCGAAGCGTAGGAAAAATTTAACCCTGCCGTGCCTTAAAACGAGGGTTACGTTTGTTGATTACGTAAATTCGGCCTTTGCGCCGTACAACTGTGCAATTTTTGTCACGATTTTTAATCGTTTTTAGAGAATTGACAATTTTCATTAAATTATCCCGTTCAATGTCTCCAACAAACCCGGGAAACTAGTTGCGTTGCAAGTTGTTGTCAACGCCCGAACCTGGAGAAAGTCAAAAGCAATCTATCATTTTCCTGATAAATGTTGAGGAAATTAATTTTTTTTTCTAAATTTCGTGTTTATAATTCTAAAAATTCCACAGAGTGAAGCTCGATGAACACAAGAAAAGGTTTATAAAAATGGCATTGCATAAAAAGTTAAGCCACCTGTATAGATAGAAAAGGAGGCTATCCCGCTCCCAATAATCCTTTGAAAGGTAACTCTGTAACTACACTAAACCGGATATACTAAATCGTTGGCAATGAGCAAACTATCGTAGATACAATCGCGCGATTTTATTAACAAATTTTCCTTATCTCGGATAAAACAATCCCTATAACAACCAACCTGGGCAATTTTGCTCTCATCTTCCATTAGCGTCTCAACCACTAAATAATTGGACTCCGCAATTACGTGCAGATCATTATCAACCCCCAAAATTTGAACATTGCCATTAATGTGCCTTAAATATCTAGGCGCAAAAACCATTGTGTTCTGAATTGCAATTACTCGATCCTTGATCATTGGCTTGCCATCAAGCCAAACTAAACCAACTGGCAAATTTTCATCAAAATTTTCACGTGCTGTTATTCGGTAAAAACCATCTTCAGAAAAAAAATCAGGCCAACGTTCAATTTCTCCACTGTCCAAAGCACGGGCGTATTCAGTGTTAAATTCCTCTACCTCTAATCGCAAATTTCTCCGCTCATCCGGCGAAAGATTTCCCCCAATTGAGTCTATAATCCGTTTTTTCAAAGGTCCATGACCTCACGATAATGGCGGTAAAGGGACCGTATTGACGCCTCCGAAATTAAGGTGTCAGTGGAACCTTCATGGTCTGGATCTAACATGACAATTCCCTCACCCGAAATAGAACGCTTAAATCCGTCTTGCAGAAAACGAATTGCCTCATTGTCATCAACACCCAGGTACCCAGAAGGCCCCATTAAGTTACCCTGTTTCATTCGGTGTTGAAGCATTTTTTCATCATCATCCTCATATCCAAACATCGTCCAATACATATCCAGCTCATGTGGACCGCGAGGTACAATGTGGCGAATACCAAGGGTATTAAGCTCTCTCTGCACAATGAGATTTGGCCAAATTGTTTGCATTGTCACTGTCCAGGGGCTATCAAATTCGGGCACGTAGCGGGTAAAGTCAGGATCGTTAAGATCCATTCCAACTCGAAAAGCCCCTTTCATTTCTTCAACCATTTCCTTATTTATTTTTATATCATCATCTTTTGCAGAAGCTGCCGTTGCGTGGCGTCCAGTAGCATCCACAATCATTGCAGATTTTTGTCCTGCAACCATCATTCGGAAAGTTGCCAAATAGACGTGTAACAAAGTTGCGTGGTAGGGATCTTTCAAATTTTCGTGATAAAGTTTCCAGTTGCCCTTAAGTCTGTTTCGATAGAAACCTAGTATCCGAAGCTTTCTATCAGCAAAAACCACATCGAAATGTTCAAGATTTTCCGGTCCAAGATAATCCTCCAGTGATTCTATTTTCTCTTCAAATGTTGCAAAAACAACGCCATGGCGTGTCTCCACCTTAAGTTGCCTTGGATTGTGCTCACTCATTTCAAAATGGTCAGGCATACCCCCTTTACCCTTGTCGCCACGTCTAAAGGGAACGGAAACAAGTTTACCCGCCATATTATAAGTCCAGTGATGATAGGGACAAATGAATTCCTTTGCCTCCCCGCGCAAAGCTCTACAAAATTCTAAACCGCGATGTGCACAACGGTTTTCGAAAACGTGTATCGCATTTTCCGCTGTTCTTGAAACGATGACTGGCACATCACCAACATAAGACCTTTTGTAACTCCCCGGCTTAGGGATTTCCGCCTCCAAGGCCACAAAATTCCATGTTGGACCAAAAAAAATGCGCTCACGTTCCCGCTTAAATATTTCATCTGAAGTATAAACCCAATCAGGAATATGGGTCAGTCCTTCTTTTGGCCAGCGCCAATTTTTTACTTGGCCGTAATTTTTTTTATCCACCAAAGAAATTTTCTCTGACATTTTTATAAATCCGTATGATGCCACTCAATAAATAAACAGTTTAACGAACGAAAAGGCTAATAGACAAGTTAAGAAAAATATCTACGTTGATCACAATGGGTTGGGAGAGTACCTTTTGTTTTTTAAATGGGGAAATTTAATGGCACTTGAACCTTTAGCGAAACTTGGCAATTACTTTCATGTTTACGATTTTAGAGTAAAATCGGGGACTGGAAACGAATTTATTCGTCTATTTAACGACTTTGATTACTCTGATGACAACCCTATGCATAAATCCTCTGCGCAGGTAAAAGATGGTGTCCTGTGCCGAGATACCGAAGACGAAAACCATTTTTACTTGATAGGAGAATGGAAGGATATCGAAATTCACAAACAAATTAGACAAAAAATGGTGGAGATGTCTCCAGAATTTGTAAAACTGCTAGACAGTGGACCTTTTGTTCCTGTGTACGCCGAAATTGTAACTGAAACACCTCAAGAAATTCTGGACAAAGCGCAGGAAAATTAAAGCTAGTGTATAAGCGATTTCCTTATAAAAATGTGAAATGAAAGACTAAAAAATGGAAACACTTAGGGAAATGATTGCATCACGCTACGGAAGGGAGACGGGTATAGGCGACAACACCCAAGAAAACACAAAATTGACTGATTTTCTTTCACGTCGCTCCATCCGAGTTTATAAAAACGATCCTGTGCCTGAGGATCTCATCCAAGTTTTAATTGCTTGCGCGCAATCAGCGCCTACTAAATCCAATCTACAACAATATTCGATTTTAGTTGTAAAAGAACAATCCATCCGAAGTCAGCTGGCACCTTGGTGTCCTCGCACTAAAGGATTAGAGTATGTACCAGTATTGCTAGTTTTTTGTGCTGACATCCGTCGTAACCAAAGTGTCGCAAAGTTTCGCCGAAAACGTTATGCGAATAACAATATGGATACATTTCTCAACGCTACAGTGGATGCTTCGCTTTCGATGGGTTTTTTTGTTGCTGCAGCGGAGGCCGCCGGATTGGGTTGTGCACCCTTGAGTTCTCTCAGGGACAATATCGACGCTGTTTCAGACATTTTAAACCTCCCAAAAGGAGTTTTTCCTGTCGCCGGGGTAATGTGCGGCTGGCCCAAAGTGGAAGGGTATGTAAACCAACGTTTACCTCAATCTGTAATTGTTCATTATGATCGCTATGATGATAAAAACTTAGAACAAAACATTGATGATTACGACCAAGCACGCCACGCTATCTTTCCCGTCCCTAAGGAGGGACAAAGCAAGAAAGATCTTTTCGGGACAGCAAGGTTTTACGGTTGGTCTGAACATGTTTCCCGTCAACTTGCAATTCCCGAGAGAGCAAACTTTCGCGCCTTTTTGTTAGAACATGGTTTTAATCTTCGTTAACAATTCCTCCTTAATCAACGTTAATTTACAAAATGATGAATATAATTAAACCATAAGCCTCTCAAACACAGGCAAATGGAGTTTTTCTGGATTGACCTTAAACTTTTGCAAACGAATACTAAACGGTCAAATGGGTGAAAGAGTATTTAATGACAAAGCGTGATCCGGTTATAATTTCAGGTGGTGGCCCGGTAGCGATGGTACTCGCTTTAGCCCTTTATCGAGATGGTGTTCCTTTTATAGGCCTTGAGCAACTCCATGAACCTTTTGTTGACCAAAGGGCTGCGTCACATCATCCGCCAACGGTGGAAATGCTCGACGGGCTTGGGCTTGCAAAGCACATGATCGCTGAAGGCCTTAAATCCCCGGTATACCGATTTCATGACAGAGTAACCCATGATGTGATAGCGGAATTTGATCTTAGTCTGCTGTCCGACGAGGTAGAGTTTCCGTATGTTGTTCAATACGAGCAGTACAAGCTCGTCAGAAAAGTACTAGAGTTGTTTGGCAGTGACCCAGCTTTTGATGTCAGGTTTTCAAACACTGTCACTGGATTCGAACAATTCGAAGACCACATCATTGTAGAGCTACAACTTGCCGACGGTTCTTTTGAGAAAATACGCGGATCTTTTTTAGTCGGCTGCGATGGCGGGCGGTCGATAGTACGCAAGGCTGCTGGGATTAACTTCGCGGGTTTTACCTATCCGGAGAAGTTCATTAAAATCGGCACCTACTTTGACCTTGCAGCGCATGATCAGCGGATTTCCATCCGAAATTATTTTTCACATCCTGAAGAATGGTGTAACTTGTTCCGGGTCAAAGGAGAACCAAACAAACCTGACATATGGCGCTTTGTTGTCCCTATGCGAGTGGGTGAAACCGAAGAGGAGGCGAAGAAGCCGAAAGCTATGCAGAAGCGGCTCAAGCGCTTTTTCCTCCGCGACGAGGATTACGAAATCGCCTACGCAAATGTATACACTGTAAGCCAATGTGTCGCGAGTACCTTTAATAAGGGTCGTGTAGTCTTGGCGGGAGATTCAGCTCATGTAAATAACCCCATTGGCGGTATGGGGCTAAATGGGGGTATTCACGACGCAATTAATCTGGCGGATAAGCTCACATCAGTGTGGAAGGGTGAAGCCGCTATAGAACTGTTTGATCTCTACACTAGGCAGCGCCACAAAGCATCTACTGATTTTACCCAGGCACAAACTATCGCGAATAAAAAGCAGCTCGAAGAACGTGACCCAGTGATGCGACAAAAAAGACACGACGAAATGCGTGCAATGAGTGAAAACCCTTCTAAAGCTAGGGCCTATATGCGACGAGCCCAGTTAATTGATAGCGTTAAAGCAGCCGCCGCAGTTACTTAATTATCCAATATCCGGCAGCGGTACGTTATATTTTATAGCTGTTTCTACGACTTTTTCCCACACCTTCGGCGGTACAATATAACCGTTCCGTATTCGCTCTTCATATATCGCATCACTCCGTTCTCCGGGCATCAGAATTTCATCAACATCATCTGCCTTAGGCAGCGTCTTGATGACTTCAGCAAGCGCCTCCACCTGTTCACAGTACTCCTGTAAATCGATAAATTGCTTAATATCAATTGCAGCGATCAGCGCGCTCTGATGATGTTGTTGATTTTTGCCCCTAATCCATGGTTCAAGGATCGCCCTTCCGGCTATTAAGCTGGTCATACATTCGAACATCAGGGACAAACCTGACCCTTTGGGTCCACCTAGTGGTGTTGGTAGACTAGCCTTATGTGGATCTGTTGTGGCGTTACCGTCAGCGTCGAGTGCCCAACCTTCACCAAGAGCCTCATCATTGACCTTATGCTGTAAAAGTTTGCCAACCCCAGCGATAGCGGTTGATAAATCGAGCGATAAGACCTTGCCGTGGGCTCGAGGCACCGCCATAGCTATTGGGCTCGTTGACACACCTCCAGCTTTGGTGCCGTAAAAGGCCATATTAGGTTGCGAAGCACCCATATAAAGTGCTGCCATTCCCTCGTCAGCTACCTGGCGCGTATACATGCCGACGGCGCCTGTATGGGTTGTATCGCCAACCACGACCCAACCGATGCTAACCTGTTTAGCTTTTTCCAATGCCTTTTTGATTGCAAGGTTGAGAGCAATCTGCCCGTGACTGTGATCACCATCGATTACGACAGCAGCGGCTGTTTCTTTAATTATTGTCATTTGGGGCCGAGGATTTACGACACCTTTATCGATACGTAGCATGTATTGTGGAATTCGAAAAAGGCCGTGCGATTCAATTCCCCGCAAATCAGCCCATACCAACCCCTCCGCCACGAGTAACGCCTCATCTGGTGGCAAGTCTCGCGCTTTGAAAATTTCAACTAACAGTTCGGTAGCAGCTTCACGCGTTATTCGTACGCCGTCTGACATCATATACTCCGTATTTGATAACTTACATTTTGGCGGTGTGAACTTAATTCGTCCACCTCACCTTGCATACGTCCCCGTCGCCCCCTTATAAACTTGATAAATCAAACTTAAGGAGTCCTTCATGGAAGAAAAAGTAAAATTCTCATCCGGTGACTTATCCCTTTCCGGTGCCCTACATACTCCTGACGAAAACGAAGGTAAAAAGCTACCTTGCATCATCGTTTTGCACGGCTTTGGTAGTAATAGCAGCAGTAACAATGTTATGGGCCCATGCAAGATGCTAAACGAGTGGGGCTACGCCGCATTCCGTTTTGATATGCGGGGATGTGGTGAAAGCGATGGCGATTTTGGCCGTGTAATTTGCCAGGAACAGGTAGAAGATACTCAGGCAGCAATGGATTACCTGCAAAGCCGCGATGAAGTTGACGGTACCCGCGTTGGTGTGCTTGGCTCATCATTTGGCGCAGCCGTCGCCATCTATACTGGTGGTATCGATGATCGTTTTGCCTGTGTCATCTCGTCTGGTGGCTGGGGCCATGGAGAGAGAAAATTCCGAGGACAGCACCCAACCAAGGAAGGGTGGCTGAAATTCACCAATATGTTGGAACAAGGCCGTCGCCACCGAGAGAAAACCGGCGAATCACTGATGGTAGATCGTTACGATATAGTGCCAATTCCTGAGCACTTACGGAATAACTTAGCGCAGCAGTCTGTCACCCAGTTTCCTGCCGAAGTACCCCAGAGCATGTATAATTTCTGTGCGGAGGATGTTGTTGGTCAAATCGCCCCCAGGCCACTTTTACTCCTTCATAGCTCAAATGATTCTGTGACGCCAACAGAGCAATCGGTTGCACTTTTTGGTAAAGCCCAACAACCCTGTGATTTGCATTTGTTTGCTGAAACTGATCATTTTATGTTTGCGGAAAATAACATCAGGGTGCGAGAAATTGTTAAAAGCTGGTTAGACAATTTTTTCCCGCTCAAAGCTAGATTAGGGTAAGGAATAAAATTCCTTTAGCTAACGTCCAAAAATAACTTTTCCAAATTTGGTTTTTTGGGGAGAAAACCTTCTTCAACCAAATACCTTAGGAAGGTTCCTAGATGATGCCTGTTCGCCTCCAGTCCATAAGGCCAGGGATCACCACCAAATACAGAATTCATTTCTTCAAGATCATCAAAAAGCCAAGGCGTCATGTACACCATGGCTCCCGAATAGGCCATCATTTCAGCTGCTTTTGCTTTTGAAGCTTCGAAGGCGCAAAAAAGGCTCGAAGAAACCCAGGGATGTTTTTTCCAAATTGCTTCCCGAATTACTAAAGTATGCATAATCGGAAAAATACCTGTTTTATTAAAAAATATGCGCTCCTCTTCACGATAGTTAGAGATAAGTCGGCCCACATCCTTACAATCATGAAGGCAGGTAGGCTGACGGGCGGCGATAATTGCGTCAATTTCCCCTTCAACCAACGCCTCACTTAAAGTGTTTGATTTGTGGAGCGGGACTAGGTCAACGGCTTGGTTGGGCCGGATATCACTAGAAGTTGGTGCTCGGGGTTCGTTAACACCGCCTTCTACCCACTGAATAGTATCGGTATCAACCTTAAATTCATCACGCAAAATTCCTCGTACCCAAATACCTGCCGATTGACGATATTCCTGAATCCCAATTCGCTTCCCCTCAAGGTCTTTCGGCGTTTTTATGCCGGTATTTTTGTTGATAAAAATGTTGCCATGCCGAAATACGCGTGAAGGGAAAACGGGAATGGCCACAAAGGGAAATTCCTCGCCACCATTAAACATTCGGGCACGCTTGGTAATATAGAGGGCTAAAGACATTTCAGAGGCATCCCAAGCCTCTCTTTCCGCCATTTCAACAAAAATGCCGTGTACTGGCACTTGTGCGTGATAATCGAGCGTGATGTTTTCCGGTTTAATTTCACCGTATCGTAACGCCGCTATTCTATCATAGGGTCCGGTTGCGATTGATAATTTTAAATCAGACACGAAAACCTAACTCTAAACCACCAAATAATTTTTAATTGCCTGTCGCTGGAACGGGATCAACACCTACAACAGTAGTTCGTCTTAGTAGGCGACGCTCTCCCTCAGAAAAATCAGTACGGGCGTGGTTGACGCAGCGATTATCCCACATAACAAAATCACCCGGAGTCCATTTATGTTCATATATGACTTCTGATTTTTCGGCTGCGTTAATTAATTGTTCCAAGATAGCGTCACTTTCCTTAGGCGCCATTTCTTCTATCCGTGTTGTTAGAAGCCGGCTTGCATAAAGGGCAGTACGTCCGGTCTCCTCATGCGCAATAAATAAAGGGTGTATCCGCGTGCCAGACAATGAATCTGATGCTGGTTTGTCCTTTAGGACACTCCCAGCATAGTACATGTGTTTAGCCTGGCATTCTTTTAGCTGTATTTTTAGAGTATCGGGTAACGCTTCATAGGCCTTATACATATTTGCAAATAATGTGTTACCGCCTACAGACGGAATTTCTAAAGCAAACAGCAATGTGTAACGATATGGCTTCGCATAGGCACCATCAGAATGAAACATCATCTCACCATCGGGAAGAGAACCTATGGGTTTTCCATCTTTACGGATGTTACTAATAAGCATTGTCCCTGGATGAGAGACATTATCACCCTCGGCTGTAGGTATATTTCTCGCACGTCCCCCTAGTTCACCAAAGCGCCCAGTGAAACGGACCTGGTGTTCTTCCTCAAGCTTTTGTCCGGGAAACACCAAAACTTGGTGTTTGAGACTCGCACGATGAATAATTTTGAATGTCTTATTAGACATCTCCTCGCACAAATCTATTCCCGTGACCTGCGCACCAACTGCATCCGAGATTGGTTCAATAGTAATTGGCATCCAAACACCTATCCTAAGCTCTTATTTCAACTTGACCACGTTTGGGACGAACGCCTTGAATTACGTTTCGCCGCAGTAGACGACGTTCTGTCCGTGAAAAATCTGTACGCGCGTGATTAATACATCGATTATCCCACATGACAAGATCACCTACCTTCCAAACATGCTCGTAAATAAATTCACGCCTCTCTGAATGATCAAACAATTTATCAAGAACTAAGTCACTTTCCTTCTTGGAAAGTTCTGGGATGCGGAGAGTTAGTAAACGACTGATGTAAAGCACCGTACGCCCAGTTTCGTTATGCTCAATAAATACTGGATGGGCAAACTCCCCAGAAAAAGCCCCTTGATGCTCACCACGTTGAACGGTAGCGGAATAATAACCATGATTTGCAGTACAATTGGCAAGCTTTTTCTTTAATTCATTATCTAATTCTTGATACGCTTTATACATATTGGCAAACAATGTGTTGCCACCGTTCGACGGTAATTCTAGCGCATAAAGCATAGTGTAATTGTAGGGGTTTTCGTCGTAGGCCCCATCAGTGTGAAACATCATCTCACCGTCTGGCAGAGATCCAATGGGTTTGCCATTCTTTCGAATATTGCTGACCAGCATTATTGATTTATCAGCGGTTCCCTTTTCCGCGCGCCTCTCATAACGGTCTCGCACGGGAAACTTACCCCAGGAACGCGCAAAACGAATTTGTTCATCTTCAGTAAGTGTCTGATTTGGAAAAACGAGGACTTGATATTTGAGCCAGGCGTCGTGAATTTTACGTTTGACTCCTGAACCCAGTTCAACACTAAGGTTGAGCCCTGTAATTTTAGCACCTAGGGCATCACAAAGTGGTTTCACTTCCATTCTAATGTTTCTCCTCATTAAGCCGCTTGAGCATTGGCAGGATCCGGCCGTCTTCCCTGCACCGTGGTCCGACGTAGAAGTCTTCTCTCACCCGGCGAAAAATCTGTGCGCGCATGGTTAAGACATCGGTTATCCCAAATCACAAAATCACCCTTTGACCAAATATGCTCGTAAATCAACATTTCACGCTCACAATGGTTCAGGAGCTCGTCAAGAATTTCGTCAGCTTCCGCTTCCGGTAACCCAATAAGTTTTGTTGTTAGCAAACGGCTTACATATAGAACCGTTTGTCGGGTTTCTTCGTGCAAGGTGAAAACCGGGTGAGACCAGGTATCAGAAACTTTTTGAATTCCCAATGTTTTTAGAATTTCGGGAGTAACATGACGACCCGCATAATATCCGTGTTGGGCTTGGACATTTTCCAACCGTTTTTTCAAATTATTTGGCAAAGTCTGGTAGGCTTTATACAAATTCGCAAACAGTGTATTGCCACCAATAGAGGGTACTTCCACTGCATAGAGCATAGTGTAGCGGTAGGGATGTTCGTCATATTGGCCGTCGGAGTGAAACATCATTTCCCCGTCAGGCAAAGAGCCAATGGGTTCACCATCTTCTCTAATATTTGAGATCAACATTATCGATTCGTGGCTTCGTCGCCCTTCTTCCGGACGTCCTCCGTAACGTTTTCGACGGGGCATTTCTCCCCAATGTTTCGTGAACCGAATTTGGTCTTCTTCAGAAATGTTTTGATCAGGAAAGACCAGAACCTGGTGCTCTAGCCAGGCTTGATGAATTTCAGCGTAGGTGTCCACGTCTAAATTTTTTCCAAGATCTACTCCTGTAACACGTGCACCCGTAGGAGCATCTATAGTTTTTACCTTAATTTTCATTTGTAGCCTACCTTCAGACCAAACAGCAAAATCGATTATATAGAAAAAAATTTTTGCCTCAATGGACAACCGGGTTGGCTTGATTGAGAACTAACACGCACATAGGATACGTTTTTAAAAATTACAATGAGGCTTGGATCAAATGAACACCGACCTACCAAATAGAAACTCTATTCTTTTCTTAGGGCCAGACCAAATTAAAGGCCTAATAAGTATGGAGGAGGCCATTGAAGCCATTGCCCAAGGTTATAAAGAAGCAGACGAATTTCCTATAGTTAATGCCCCTCGGCGGCGCGTACATTCGCCTGATAACGTCCGGATATCAAATTTCCCCGGGGGGATTCCGGGGTTAGGCGTAATTGGGTCGCTAACCCGCGGCGAATTGATCTCGCATGATGAAGGGAACCAATCATTAGACTACCGGGAACATCCAGTTTACCTGCTATGGAACTCCAAAACAGCCAAACTTGATGGTATTATGGTGGGTGAGCTTTTTGACGATCGTACTGGGTTTACAAGCGTAATGGCTTTTCGAACAGGTGCAACAACGGGTGTGGGTGTAGATATTCTTGCCAGAAAAAATTCAGAGATCTTTGGCCTGTTTGGCTCTGGCGGACAAGCGGTTAATAAAATTTTGGCAATTAATGCCGTGCGTAATATTAAAAAGGTAAAAGTGTTTAGTCGTAATCCCAAAAACCGGGTTGCTTTCTGTGACCGCATGGGACCTATGATTGACAAGGAAGTGATCCCCGTTGAAAGCCCAGAGGAAGTTATCAAAAATTCTGACGTAGTAATCACAGCAACGGATTCAAATATCCCTGTGTTTGATGGTTCCTTGCTTGAACCGGGTCAACATGTTGTAACAGTCGTCGGTTCTAACAGTGCCTTGGTGGAAGGTGGTTGGCTAAAGAGCGGTCGTCGCGAAAATGATGATGAAACTGTGCGACGGTCTGACATCATTGTAGTAAATCATTTAGAGTCTGTAACACAGGAAAAACAAGCCGGGCTCTATGACCCCATCCAGCAAGGAATTATTACTGAAGAAGATATTTATTCCTTAGGGTCTGTTTTAGCCGGAACTAAGCCAAGTCGAACCTCTGACGAGCAAATTACCTACCATTTCAATAACAACGGAACCGCGGCCGCGGACATGGCTCTTGCAAAGATTGTTTTTGACCGAGCCAAAGAACAAGGTCGCGGCATTGAATTAGATATCCCTGTACCAGGGACACAATAAATACCGTTGAAATAAGTATTTTGGTGTTTTTCCTTTCAATAAACGAAAGAATGAGGTCCTTTAAATTTAATTAGTATGTTCGAGTGGTTAATCACAATTCCTGTTCCATTTGAGAATGTTTCACTTTGGGCAATTGTCGTGGTTGCATTAGCCCATGGGTTTGGATGTTTCGTAAGGGGGGCCTTTGGTTTTGGCTCAAACATGCCAATTGTGGCTGCAACGACATTTATTCTGGGACCACATCACGCCATTTTACTCGCTCTTATGACTTCAATGGTGGCTCAGGCCCACTTACTCCCACAGGGTTATAGAACCGCCGATTGGCAAATTGCCAAACAATTAATTGTGGGTCTTATTTTCGGGACAGGCTTTGGCGTTTGGCTTTTTGCGATTTTATCTGCTGAAAAGCTCGTCCTGATATTAGGTATTCTGATTAGCATTATCATTCTTATGGATACATTCAAAGTAGTGGAACACGTATCTCGCTTTATTGAATTCCGCTTGCGTTGGATGACTATTGGTTTTTCGTTTATCGGGGGAACGATAGGTGGCATCAGCGGAGCGGGTGCCTTTTATTTTTTAGTCGTATATTTGAAACACGCATGCCAGTTTCCCGATGTATTGCGCGGTACAACGGTGATGCTATCAACAATAACGATGATAATGCGGTTTGCGATACTTTCTATCTCGGGCTTCATTTCGTTAACTGTCATTTTAGAAGGCTTACTTTTAGCACCGATGGTCTTGTTAGCAACTTGGCTTGGAAGTCAAACATTTAGAAATAGCAGTGCGGAAAAATTTTACCAAGGACTTCAAGTGCTTCTTCTCTCTGGGGGCGCGGCACTCATTTACAAAGGTATTCAAGATTTTGGGCTAGTTAGATAGAGTTTTTGCAGATTGGATTGCTTTCCAAACACTGTAGGGTGTGGCCGGCATAGTCAATTGTGTTACCCCAAGTGGCCGCAAGGCATCGAGAATAGCATTAACCGCCGCCCCTAACGCCGGAATTGTTCCGCCTTCCCCTCCACCCTTTACACCTAACGGATTTTCAGTGGTAGGGGCATTGTTAACAGCTTTTACCCTAAAAAATGGCAAATCATCCGCACGGGGAATGCAATAATCAAGGAGCGATCCGCCCCAGAGTTGTCCACTTTTTTCTTCGTACGCTATATCTTCGAACAAAGCCTGGCCAATTCCTTGAGCTATACCGCCGTGGGTTTGACCCTCTACAATTAAGGGATTAATAACCCGCCCAACATCATCTACAGTCGTCCAACAACAAACTTCTACAAGTCCCGTTTCCGGATCCACTTCTACTTCAGCTACCGCACTGCCGTTTGGGTAAGCAGGTATTCTTCCATTAAATTTTTCATTTGCTTCCAAAGGTGTACCTTTTTTTACCGCTCTTTGGGCTATTTCAATCAAACTGGCTGCATAATTTTTTCCTTTAACTCTGTACTGCCCATCCAAAAACTCTAAATCTCCTCCATGCACTTCAAGAATTTCTGCTGCTAAAATTCGACCTTTTTTAATTATAGTTTCACACCCATTCATCATTAA
>JAYZBC010000004.1:0-8072 GCA_036339375.1 Pseudomonadota bacterium
TTAGCACGCTAAAATTAACCAAATTGTTGTCGTTGGGAACTAAGGCTGATTGGGGGAGCATATAATTTATGATTGGCATTGTTTTTTTAGGTGACCGCCGGGTCGAGTTAAGAAAATTTCCAGAACCAACGCCAGGGCCGCGGGACGTCATTATAGAAATAAAGGCTTCTGGCATGTGTGGTACGGATTTGCACGCCTATCGGCGCAAGTTTTTAGGGGCGGAACATTTTATCGCAGGTCATGAACCCTGTGGCATTGTCGTTGGCATCGGAGATCAGGTCTTCGAACAAGAAGCAGAAGTTGGGGCCCGAGTTATGGTTCATCATTATGATGGGTGCGGCGTATGCCGGCATTGTAAAACAGGTTGGACGCAACTGTGTGACGATGGGCCAACGGTCTTTGGCTCTGGCCAGGGGCACGGCGCTCATGCGCGATATATGAGAGTTCCTGCACATACTCTAGTTCCTTTACCCGAAGATCTATCTTTTGTTACGGGAGCTGCTATTTCCTGTGGAACGGGAACGGCCTTTGGGGCACTCAAAAGGCTTGGCTTAGAAGGAGACGAGAACCTAGCCATTTTTGGGCAAGGGCCTGTAGGCCTTTCGGCTACACAATTTGGCGCGGCAATGGGCGCGCGCGTTATTGCGATTGAAACTTCACCCGAGCGCAGACAGCTCGCCCTTGAAAAGGGCGCAGATGTTGTACTTGATCCGACCGAAAATGATCCCGTTAAAGCAATCCAGGATCTGACACACGGAGAAGGCGCACATAAAGTGCTCGAAACCGCCGGTACTCAGGAGGCTCGGACCGCTGCTGTTAAAGGGACACGTGTTTGGGGGGCGGCGTGTTTTGTAGCTTCAGGTGGAGAGTTTACCTTGAATGTTGGCCCTGATCTTACTCATCGTCAGGTGACGCTTGTGGGCCACTGGACATTTTCTAAAACCGGTCAGGCCGATTGCGCACGCTTTGTATCTGATCGGGAAATTGATGTCGATGGTCTCTTCACACACCAGTGGACGCTCCAACAAGCGGAGGACGCTTATCAGCTTCTAGATCAACAAAAAACCGGCAAAGGTGTATTTTTACCTGGTTAACTGACATAGAATTTATGTCCAAAAAACCGAGCACCGAAAAATTCTCCGCGACCAACTTGACGCTATATCATCATCGTTGAATGTATAATTGCTTACTGGCCGTTTTGAAGCCATAATTTGCTTAACTAAAGTGGGAATATGGGGAACGAAGAAATGGCATACAAGACCATCAGCGTTACAGCGGTTACACCCAATATTGGTGGGTTGGTGGAGAATATTGATTTAACAAAACCACTAAATGAAGGGGTTGTAAAAGATCTCCACAAGGCGTTGCTAGATCGCCAAGTATTGTTTTTTCGCAATCAAGAACTAACCCATGAAATGCAAAAGGCTCTAGGTACGCATTTTGGGACGCTCCATATGAGCATCGGTGCTGATGCTACTAATTCGAAACAATTGAGCGACCATCCTGAAGTTAGGGCATTACACTTCGATGCAAATTCAACTTCCATTTCTGGTAATGAAATGTGGCATACAGACCAATCCTGCATGGAAGCCCCACCCATGGGTTCTATCCTTTATATTCATACTGTGCCCCCTGATGGAGGCGGTGATACAATGTTTGCCAGCATGTATGCCGCCTATGACGCGCTGTCTGACAAAATGAAAACCTATCTTGAAGGCATGACTGCTCTCCATGACGGTGCAGCCGCCTTTGCCCAAACGGCCAATAACCAATTGCCAGTAACTGAGCAGCCCGTCATCGCCAAACACCCAGAGACAGGCCGAAAACTGATCTATGTGAATCCTATTTTTACCACGCGGCTGTGCAATGTCGACAAGGACGAAAGCACGGCTATTTTGTCTTATTTGTTCCAACATTGCGAACACCCTTATTTTCAGGTGCGTTTTAATTGGACACCCCATTCAGTGGCATTCTGGGATAATCGTTGCACACACCATCGGGCTCTGTGGGATTATTACCCCAACACTCGCTCAGGGTTTCGGATTCAAATAAAAGGGAGTGATAGGGTCAGCCCAGGTTAAAAAAATTGATGAGAGCTGAAGAAAAATTTTTCGTAAATTATGATAAATCCATGGTGTAACGACATAAGGAACGAAGAGAAAACCAATAAATTGGCAGTATTCTTGGTTGAAAGAGAATTTTTTGAAAGAATAACCGGTGAAGAGTGACTTCAGTTTGAAAAAAATTGGAGCGATGGAGAATTACACCTCTCCACGGTCAATTTTTTAAGTTCCACAGAAGGTCTGATAGGGTATTGCCGAAACAGGTCCCGGCGTGGCGTAGGCTTCGTCCCCAGCATCCTCATCAAAGGGATGGCTTAAAACCCTGAGGAGATCAGAAAAAAATGTCATGTTCTCGTGATCAACCGCGGCTGCGAGGGCCTCTTCTACTTTGTGGTTGCGGGGGATATAGATTGGGTTAGTTTGATCCATGGACTGCCTGCGGGCTTCAGCTTCAGTTCCGTCTTTTTCTAAACGTTTTAACCAGCGTTGTATCCAGGCGTCGAATTCGCTTGGTTGATCGAAAAGGTTTCTGGCTGCAGCCTTCTTACCACTCAAGACCTGAGAAAGACGGCGAAAAACGAGAGTAAAATCGGCATTTCCTTCTTCCATCAATGTTAGGAGGTTGTTAATCAGCTCCGGATCTCCCGGATCTTGGGTCGATAAACCTATCTTGGAACGCATACCGGCTAGCCAGTGCGTTTCATACAATGGCTCAATGCCTTGAACCACTTCTGTTAGCATTTCTATGGCTAGCTCCTTGCTAGGATCAACAAGTGGAATCAACGTTTCAGCAAATCGTGCTAAGTTCCAAGACAAAATCAATGGCTGGTTTCCATAGGCATAACGACCATGGGTGTCGATAGAACTGAAAACCGTATCCGCCGAATATGTGTTCATAAAAGCACAAGGACCGTAGTCGATGGTTTCACCAGAAATGGCCATATTATCGGTGTTCATAACCCCGTGAATGAAACCCAAATTCATCCATTGTGCTACTAAAGCGGCTTGTGCCTCAGTCACTGAAGAAAAGAATTCTAGGTAGGGGTTTTCCGCTTCGGCATTTTCTGGATAGTGTCGTGCAATGGTATAATCAGCCAGCTCACGAACTTTGTCCGTGGCACCACGAGCTGCAAAGAACTGGAAGGTTCCAATCCGAATATGGCTTGATGCAACACGGGTGAGAATTGCGCCGGGTAAAGGGTTTTCTCGATAAACGACTTCCCCAGTGCTGATAGCTGCCAACGCGCGCGTTGTCGGGACGCCGAGTGCATGCATTCCTTCCGCTATCAAGTATTCACGTAAAATGGGGCCAAGGGCAGCCTTCCCATCTCCGCTGCGGGAAAACGGAGTGCGGCCAGATCCCTTGAGTTGAATATCGCGTCGTTGTCCTCGTGTATCAATTACTTCACCAAGGAGGAGGGCTCGTCCATCCCCTAACTGGGGAGTAAAACCCCCAAACTGGTGCCCGGCATAAACTTGGGCCAGTGGTTCCGCACCCTCTGGCGTTACATTGCCAGAGAAGATCGCTGCACCTATTTCCGAATCGAGCATTAGCGGGTCTAGACCAAGCTCTTTGGCCAATGCATAGTTCAACTGAAGGAGCTTTGGCTCGCTTGAAGGAGCAGCGGGGCAGGAGACAAAAAAATCATCAAGGCTGCGGGCGAAGCTGTTATCAAAGTTGAACGCCGAATATTTAGGGTCTTGTGTGTCCATCGTCACATTGTCTCAGTATTCTTGCTTTCGGAAAAGGGACTAGGTTTAGATTTTAAGATAAATTCTGGTGCAAGGCCGTTATTTCATTTAAAAAACAAGCCCACACAACTGGAAAACTTACCTCTAATATTTAGGGATTAATATTTTGAAAAGCGTTAGAAATGGTTCATAATTTGTTGGATAGTCCTTAGGAAGAAATGCGTTATTTTTATGAGTGGGAGATTAGATGGGTTTCGATAACCTGAAGGCGCAAACTCCACGCACAAAGGAAAACACCCGGGTACCTGAAGCGGCAAACGACTATGGGGATCGCGCTCTTGCTCTTTCGCGTGAGGCTGCTGAGACTGTTCGAACAGTTACGGATGTTGAGTTCGGTACAGAATATTACCAGAAGCTGGATCTGTATCTTCCCGATAAAGGGATGGCCCAGGGAGTGCCGGTACTCCTTTATTTCCATGGGGGCGCTTGGCAACATGGGTACAAGGAATGGAATGGTTTTATGGCTCCTTGTTTTGTGAATATCCCTGCTATTTTTGTTTCTGCCTCCTATCGCCTTGTGCCCGACGCAAAATTTCCAGCACCTTTTGAAGATGCTTTAGCTGCTCTTAATTGGGTATGGCACAATATTACTGATTATGGTGGCGACATTGGTCGAATTTTTATTGGCGGTTGGTCTGTTGGCGGTACGCTTGCTTCCCTGGTTACGTTAAGACGTGAACTGCACGCACCACTGGGTTTGCCTGATGATTGCATCAAGGCATGTTTTTCGGCGAGTGCCGGATATCGATATAAGTACGACGTACTGGCCCCTGGCAGCAGTGGAAAAACTTATGGGGATTTGATGTATAGTTGTCCCGAGGATGAACAACTTTCTGAGCCCCTGAACTATGTGAAAGGCAACCAGACACCTTTCTATATTTCCTGGGCTTCCAAAGATTTTGAGCACGTTCAGGAGTCGAGCAAGGACATGGTAAAGGCCTTGGAAGCAGAGGGGAGTACCGTGTTGTCACAAGAGTTTGGAGGGGTCGATCATTACCAATTTAACCTTGAGCATGGCGACCCGGGCAACAAATGGGTTACGACTGTACGTGAATGGATAACTAACCCACCTCTTTACTCCTAATGTCATGCATATCTAATTGGTCCCCAGTACCATCAAGACACTGTTTTCAATGCATTAATTAAATTTGGTGAAATTAACTTCAAAAACGAAATCTGAACCAGAGAGTTAAGAGAAAGAGGTATGAAAAAATTGAAAAGTGCAGCTTTTCAGCATACTGAGACGGTCCAATATGCTGAGCCACGTCGGATTGAAACCACGGGGATTCTTCATTTTACCATTGGAGTAACGGATTTACAGGTGTCCCGCAGTTTTTACGAGGATGTGCTCGGTTGCACCTTTTGGAGGGAGAACGATACGACAGTGTTTATGAAAGCGGGAGACGATTTTTTTGTACTATCGCGAACCGGCTATCATCAGTCGCCCAATAAAGGTACCGATACCCTTATCCATCATGCCTTTATCGTGGATGGAAAAGATTTTGATTCTGCGATGGCACATTTAGAAGTTCCGGGTGTAGAGATTCTTTTATACGAAGATACCGGGCATCGGAGCTTTTCTGGTAGGCATGCCTACTTCCATGATCCTGACCGGAATGCCATTGAATTAATCGATTTTCAGGGGGTGGGTGACAGGAATGCGCCAGCTTATGAAGGGCGAAAACGCCGTCTACCAAAGTCTCATTTAGGCTCCCATTAAAGATTTGGTGTGAGGGGTTCCCTATGAAAATTATTCCTCCCTTTTTTTCTTGTTTTGAAAAAAATGATCGTTTGTGATTCCCAGGTTCATATTTGGGCTGAAGAAACGCCTTCTCGGCCCTGGACACCGGGGGGACGAGAATTGGTACGGGACATGGGTCACCGCAAGAAACCGATCGGTTTTGAGGAGCTTAAAGTTATGATGGATGAGGCCGGGGTTGACCGGGTTCTCGTTGTCCCTCCCACTTGGGACCTTGATCGGAACGACCTTGGTTTGGAGGCCGCAGAAAAATATCCGGACCGTTTTGGCTTGATGGGTAGGGTTCCGCTTCTTAATCCCGAAACCGGTAAAGCCCTTCTTCATGAATGGCAGAACATACCTGGAGCTAAAGGTGTTCGGTTGACTTTTTTTCGGTCCGAGGAGGCAAAATGGCTCTTGGATGGAACGGCTGATTGGTACTGGCCTATAGCCGAAGAGCTCGGGGTGCCGACAATGATCCATGCAGCAAAATTTAAGAAAGAGGTGGCCGACATTGCTAAAAAACACCCGAGCCTAAAACTGATACTGGATCACATGGGAATACCGGGGGGAACAAAGGACGATGAATGCATGTCCTACGTAAATGGGACCCTAGCTTTGGCGAGTTTTCCCAACGTTTCGGTCAAACTCTCAAGTCTTCCATCGAAAACAACAGCGCCTTACCCTTACGAAAATCTCAATGGTTACGTCCGGCAAGTTGTTGATGCCTTCGGCCCGGAAAGGTGCTACTGGGGTACTGATTTGTCTCGAATTCTGGGCGTCGTTGGAGGAACCTATCGTCAATGTGTTACCCATTTTACCGAGGAGATGGATTTTCTCACCACAGTTGAACTTGACTGGGTTATGGGACGAGCCCTTAGCGTCGCATTGAACTGGCCTATGGAAAAGAACAATGCTTCTTCAAAAGAAGAAGGATGAAAAGGGCTTGTTTCAGATCATGGAAATGTAATGGTGTGCAAAGGGGAAAATAATTCCGCAGAATGGTTTCTATTATCTAACTTCAAACAATAAAAAAAAGGGTCATGAAAACAGTTTCATTATTCGTTGATGTTCAAAACATTTACTATACGACCAAACAAAAATTTGGCTGTAACTTTGATTATAATAAATTTTGGGCGTTAGCGACACAAGATAGAGAGGTTGTTACTGCCAAAGCATACGCAATCTCTCGCGGAGATCAAAAACAAACAGAATTTCAAAATATTCTTCGAGCCATTGGTTTTGAAGTCAGGTTAAAACCGTTTATCAGTAGAAGTGATGGTTCGGCGAAAGGAGATTGGGATGTTGGGATAACAATTGATGTTATGGAATACGCTCAACAATCCGACATTGTTGTTTTGGCATCCGGAGATGGTGATTTTGATTTATTATTAAAAAAAATAAAAACCGCATACAATACTGACACTGAAATTTATGGTGTGCCAACTTTAACCGCCAATTCTTTAATAAAAGAAGCTACGCGGTTCAATCCCATTGGAGGTAAGCTGCTTTTAAAGTAGCCGGGTGTTTATCCTATATAGATTATGGCGTTTCTCTTTTCATTGCTTGTTTATGAGTAGAGGTCAACTTTTATATAGGGTTTGGCGCTTCGGATTCTAAAGTCTAAAAGTTCAGTATAAATTAGACCCTTAAACAGCAATGCTGCATACTGCCATTGACGATGACATCGGTTAGTGTTGGCCCCTTTCGAGCGAAAGGGGCTTCCAAAGCCGGACGTACGGTTCTTGGTTTGGTGATACGTTTCGCGGTGAAACAATCCATTCCATAAAAATGATCCCTAGTTTTACGAAACCCATATCCAAGTCCACTTACCTTAACTAAATTAATCCTTATAATTTAGTGAAATCAATTAACTTTGTTATGCTAGTGCACTAGCTGGAAGACAAAATTATTTATGCAGGTCAAAAACAATTGGTTGGCAAAGACACGGAGAAAATGGGACGGATAACTATGTTATGAAACCTTGGAATGCGTCAAAAATACATTACATAAAACTAGGACGAAATCATGCTTGGTGGGAAGAATGTCTTAATAACAATACCATTAGGCTTGGTTTTAACACTGGAGACCCAGAGGTTCTTGAGATGGCCAACTCGGGTGATTGGAATAGTTTAAAAAAAGTTTACTGGCCAAGTAGAACGAAAACACCCACACAGCACACCAATCAAATGAGAAAATTTTTTGAGGATACTGGAAAAACGCTTTGGATAACCTTTGAGGATGGGTGCTTGTTTTATGGGTTTAGTAACGGCGGCCAAGTTTTTCCTTTTAAAGGTGTGGGACAGGAAAAATTTGGATCTTCCAGTTATCGAAAAATGGCGCGGGAGGGATGGTCCAATCTCGACGCTAAGGGCAAAACTTTAAGGTTGGAGGAATTAAGCGGAAGGCTTACTAAAACAGCGGCATTCAGACAGACAATTTGTGATTTTGGTAAAGAAGTAGAAAATTACCTCAGAAATCGGATAGGCGGAAAGGTTAGCCCGGAAGTTGAACAAACT
>JAYZBC010000005.1:0-9966 GCA_036339375.1 Pseudomonadota bacterium
TCCTGACGATCCCTACAACGATTCCAATTCAAATAAAAATATACGGTCGGTAATTTCGAAATATGATGCATACTTTACCTACTCAAAGGAGATTTTAAAAACTTTACAAAAAAATGAAAAAACCGCAATTTTTCACGTACCTTTAGCGTCCGACTTTTCCGTGTTTAAAAAGAAATTTAATAAAAGCAAAAAATATCCTATTTCCTTTATTGGAAATTATGATCTGGAGAGGGAAACTTATTTAAAAGAATTACTAGAAATTAATAAATTATTTATTTTTGGTGTTAATTGGAAACGCAAATGCAAAAATATGAGACTCCAACCACGCTTTTATGAACCAAAAATAAACAGTGAATTTTGTGAAACAGTTCAGGCCTCAATTGTGAATCTAAACATCTTGAGACAGCAGAACAAGAATTCCCAAAATATGCGAACATTTGAAATACCGGCCTGTGGAGGTTTTGTTTTGCATGAATTTAGTGAAGAAGTAGCGGAAATGTTTGAAGAAGGACGTAACATTGAATTTTTTAGAGACGTGAACGAAATGAACGAAAAAATTGAATTTTATTTAAAAAACCCGGAAAAAGCAGAGATTGTTGGAGAAAATGGTTGGAAAAATGTCTCTGAAAACAATCACACTTATGCTGAAAGGGTAAAAAAAATAATTCAAATAGTTAATTCTAATTAACTAAACAAAAACTTTTCAAACATTTTAGAAACATTTAGAATTTGCTGGTGAACTTTAAAGTTGGTTTCTGGTAGGTAATGGCGATTTGGACCCGCAAATAAAAACCTTTTAATTGATTCTTGGACTGGCCCTAATTCAATGTTTGAAAGGCCAACAAAAATTATGTTGTTTTTGTTATGATTAAAGGCCTTTTTTTTTGACACAATGTTAGTTTCATAATAGGCGTTATCAAGCTTGTTCGACGTAGTTAACTTTAAACATGATGATTTTGAAAATCCGAAAGTGATAGCAACATCATAGTTTTTGACTTTATTTTCAATATTAAGAATCCCTTCAAATACCGTTGATCTTAATACTTTTGCTTTTAACACCCTTACTTTTACATCGAAACCAAAAATTCTATAAATTATACTCATTAAATGGGGCATAAAATCGTAAATTAAATTAAAATTTCTCTTGCGTGCATTACTAGATACAAGGGATATTTTTAACTCCATTTCTGACTTAATGTTTTTGATGTGTTTTCCAATTTCTTTTGTAATCATTGAGTAAGAAAGCCATTGGTAATTGACATATATAAATGCTCTGCTATCGCTTTGGTTTTTATGATTTGTGAAGAACGGCTTCTCAACAAAACAAAGCACATCCTTTGATAAAGAATTTAAAATTTCGTGGTGTTTGGGAGGGCCCGTGCAAATAAATGCTACGTGATTTTTATTTAGAGTATGTATGGTATCATATGGTTGAAATTGTAAACCGTGATAAATTCCTTTTGGGTACCGGTTGCTTATTACAAAATCGATTGTAAATCCTAGTTCTTTAATTATTTTTGACAGCCTTTGGCCCCAGTACCCATAGCCAATTAAAACTATTTTTTGCAAAAATTTGGGATTATCGATTTTCATAATTAGATGAAGACCATTCCCAGGTTTTAATTAAACCTTCCATTAGTGGAATTTTGGGGGAGAAACGAAGTTGCTTTTTGGCTCTTGAAATATCAGGGCAACGTCTCATGGGTTCGTCACCAGGATAATGGGCCGGGTAAGGGACATGTTCGATTTGCACTTTGTTATTAGTTGACTGATTAAAACACTCAACAAGTTTATTTATACTGATCTCTGGAGTTGGGTTTCCTATGTTATAGGTAACACCTGGTTTACCTTTGAAAATACTTTTTAAAGAACCATCAATTGCGTCTTCTAAATAACAAAAAGATCGTGTTTGTTTTCCGTTTCCATAAACCTTTATGCTTTGTTTTTCTTTGGCAGCTCTCATAATATTGGGAATCAAACGATAATCATGTTTAGACATACCCGGTCCATAAACGTTGAACGGACGTATTATATTGGTATGGAGATTATAATTAGAAGCAAAAATATAACAAAGTGTCTCACCTAATCTTTTGCTTTCGTCATAACAAGCCCGTGGCCCCTGACAGGCGACATTCCCTCTAAAGGTTTCGGGAGTGGGTACGAATTCTGGACTGGGATCGCCGTAGATTTCTGAAGAAGAAAAAAAAGTTAGTTTTGAACGCCAATCACGAGCGCATTCGAGTAAGGATCTAGTTACATTAACAGCTACATCTATTGTCTCAAGGGGATACCTTTTATATTGCACTGGGCTCGCGAGGCCGGCCATGTGAACGACATAATCTTGAGGTGGGAGGTCAGAGAAAGGAAACTTGATGAGGTTGGCATCCAAATACCGTATATAACTTTTTTTTATTCTTCCCGTTTTATTGGAAGTAATACCATTATCTATAGCAAAAATTGTTGGACGTAATTCCTTGTTTATTTCAGGTATTTTTGACTCTATAATTTTACAAAGGTTGAAAATAAGCGATTTCCCTAAAAAGCCGTCGCAGCCAGTAATCAAGAAACTTTTTTTTACTAGATCAGGACACATATTATAAAGCAGTGATTTTTTTTATTAACGGTTGTGGCAGTGGTTTTAAAATAAAACCCTTTGTAAATCCTAAATCTAGAAATCTTTTAGAAATAGACCCAAATAAATTCCACGCAAAAATTATACACAAATCATGATCTGAGTAAGTCATCTTTTGCGCCTCCTTTGATGAAATTATTTTGATCCCAGTTCCAGGGATGAATTTATTTTGCTTTAGTTGGTTGTCATCAACAATGAATTCTATCAATTCAGACGCTTCTTTCGATAAAGTAGAAATTATTGAAGTTGTTTTGGCTGGCGCACTGTATCCCCATATTTTACCGCCCTTTTCCTTTGTGTTTGATATGATTTTTTCTATAGAACAAGTTATTTTTTTTATCTTTTGGTGAAATTCCAATAAAGAAGTCCCAATATTTTTATCATGGTTTCGGTCTTCGTGCATAAGGTTGAGGGAGCTTTCATCAAGCTCTTTATGGTTCGATGATTTAGAGCAAATTAACCGGATACTGCCTCCGTGTGTTTCTATCCTTTCGGCTTTAATGATCGAAAAACCATAAGTTTCTAAAAATTTTTTCATTGGTAAGATATGGTGATATGAAGTGTGTTCGTGATAAATCATATCAAAATACGTACCTCTTGTTAAATCAAACAAGTATTGGAATTCGAAGATACAAAGACCTTCGGGTTGCAATAACAAATCAAAACTTTTGATGAACTCTTTTAACAAACGGGAATGAGCGAAAACGTTATTAGCTGTTATGATATCCACTTGTCCAAAACGCGTTAAAAAATTTTGGGCAGTTTTTTGGTTGAAGAAGTCATTATAAATTTGATGCCTTGGTCCAATTTCTTTGACTAAATTTTTTGCTGGTTCAAACCCAAAGGTCAAGCAATCATGGGTTTTGAAAGAATCAAGCAGAGAACCATCGTTGCAGCCAATATCTAATATTTTTAAATTCTTTGTTGTTCTTGATTTATTAATTTTTTTAAAAATGTTAATTGAATTTTTGGCGTATTCTTTAAAATGGTTAAGAAATTCTTCGGATATACCAGTTTTGTATGGATAGTTAGAAAATAAAGACTCAGGGTCTACGGCAATGGATAATTGGATATGATGACAATTGATGCATTTAAGTAGGTTGAGAGGAAAGCGAGGGGAATTGAACGATTTATCCAAAGAGTTTTCAAGTTTATTTGCCAAAGGGGAATTACTGATTATCGGGTAAAAAAATAAATCTTTGGAACCGCACAATACGCAGTCAGATACTTGTCTATTTTTGGTATTCATGAGCTTTCGATAAATTCGTCATGTAGAGAGCCCACTCTAACTAAATCCGCTTCATATTCTTCTTGTTTTCGGGTACCCCCCCCAAACGCCAAAAAAATGGTAGGTTTTTCGAAATACATACAATGTTCAGTCATTGGACCTGTGTAAAACATATCCCCAGCACAGAAAATAAATCTTTCCGGCTTTTTTGTTGAAGCAGCAGGTCTTTCATAGTAAATCAACTCACCAGAAATAATGTAACAATAATGATAGTCTTTTTTGTGGTAGTGATTAGCTCTTTGTACGGCAGGAACAGTATCTATAATTACACAACTTCCATTGTGCTCATGAAGTAGAGGTTTAATACTGCCTCGCGGATCGGTGTGTTGTTCGGGAAGTAGAATTTTGGGACCGTTTTCGTTCACTTTGAACTCCATTTAAGGTTTATATTTGTTGTATCCCTTTGAACAATGTTATAAGTGAAATATTCTCAGATTTATACTTAAAGAGAAGATTTTGTCCATGAGACATTGTCCTTATGTTAATTTTATAACGTTTGAGGTATAAAGTTTCAGAAAAATTTATGGCAAGTTTTTGTATCCGTTATAATCTCAGATATTGGTGCAATCGTATTTGTTATGAATTCGAAAAGAGTTTCGATGAAGCCTAAAATTTTTATTGATGGTGAGGAAGGAACGACCGGATTACAAATTCGGCAAAGGCTGAAAAGTCGTGTTGACCTCGACTTAATACATTTGCCAGGAAAACAACGGAAAAATTTGGATGCACGGAGAGCAGCATTGCACCAAGCTAACCTTGCCATTCTTTGCCTTCCTGATTCTGTAGCGAGAGAGGCTGTGGGTTTGGCAGAAGGATCTAATACCAAAATAATTGATGCATCAACGGCTCACAGAACCTCGAAAGACTGGGTGTATGGTTTTCCTGAGATGTCCAAAGAACAACCAATACGAATTGCTTCAGCACAGAAAGTAAGTAACCCCGGATGTTATCCGACTGGTGTAATAGCATTGATTAGGCCTCTCATAGGGGCCAAATTGATTCCAAATAATTTTCCTCTTTCTATCCATGCAGTTTCGGGTTACAGCGGGGGAGGAAACACATTAATTTCTCGGATGGAGGCAAGGGAGAGGAATGGTGGTATAAATAGTAATTTTTTTTCCTATAGTTTGAATTTAGACCACAAACATGTGTCTGAAATGATGGTACATAGTGGATTAAAGGTTCGCCCAATTTTTCTACCAAGCGTTGGTAGGTTTCGACAAGGTATGATGGTACAAATTCCATTGCAGCTTCGGGCGTTAGGTAAAAAGACAAATTACGACGCAATTTATGAGGTTTTAAATTTAGCTTATAAAAATTCTAGGTTTGTAATTGTTGTCAAACCCCAAGAACTGTCTAAATACACAGATCTCCTGGATCCTGAACAAGTGAATAATACAAACTATCTCAGGGTATCTGTTTTTGGTAATTCCAAAAACCAACAAGTTGTGTTGGTTGCGCAGTTGGATAATTTAGGTAAAGGGGCTGCTGGTCAAGCTGTCCAAAATTTGAACCTGATGCTTGGAATTTCAGAAGAAAGGGGACTTAACAGCCAGCCAAAAAACTGAACTTTTGAAAAATTCATAAAATATTTTAAAGCTGTTGTTTTTTGAGAATTTTCTTTGAGTGGCTAATACAGATTCATAACGTAATCCCGTAACTTATTATCGTTGTTTGATGAGCAGAACAAAAAATTTTTTATCACTTTTTATCTTAATTTTTGGCACGATCGGTTGCTCTTATGTTCCTGATTGGGTTAATCCTGTTAAAATTTACAAAGACGCATCTGCTTGGGTTACCTATCCCCAAAAAATAGAAGATGTAGGAAACAAAAAATTTATTCACAAAATTCCTGGATCAGATAAAAATTTTCCTAAGCTTGCAACCGTTCCGTCCCGTCCTGTTGGATTGGCAAGAATCAACCATGCTCGCATTTTAAATAGTTTAGTTTTAGATAGAAAAAAATCTAAGGAAACTGAAAGTAAAATCAAAAGTTCCTTGAAAACAAAAGAGGTTTTGGAAGAAAAAACGAATTTTCTAAATACTAAGTCTTTAGAGAGAGGTCAAAAACCACTCCTTATTCATTCAGGAAAGAAAAATGTGATGATACCATTACCTGTTCCAAAATTACCGAAGAATAGGAAAACAAAAGGGGCTTTGAAGACAAAACCAAAAATTCTTTCTTCCAAGCTATTAGAAAGCGGGCAAAAGTCACTTCCTAATAATTTAAAAAATAAAAACGTTTTTCTTTCATCTATTCCATATTTAGCAAAGAAAGCTGAGTTGAACAAAACTGATCAAAAGATTTTGAACTTTATTCAGAAAGGGCAAACTGTACGACCGTTGAAAGGCAAAAGTATTAAACAATTAACCCAAATGGTCGAAAGTGCTACGCATGCCACCATATCTGAAATTGGCATTAACAAAAGAGGATCGTTTATTAATTCAGATATTATAATTGGAACTTTGTTTTTTTCAGAGAATTCTGTTCATTTAACTGATTTTCATCGAAAAAAAATTGCGAGAATTGTTTTAAAATTTATAGGAAAAAAAGGTAATTTCCACATTATAGGACATGCAAACGGCGGTGCTCGAAATTTCCCGCAAGCAGGTCATGAGATGACAAATCTTATCCCTTCTGATGAACTAGCAAGAATTGTTTCTCGTGAACTTATCCGTCAGGGAATTTCCAAATCTTTGGTTCGAGTGACTGGTGTGTCTGATTCAAAACTAGTTTATACAAAAGTGCTACCATTAGGTAAGGCTGGACACCGTCGAGTGGAAATATTATTTGAAAAAAAATGAACAACGCATTTGGTAGGCAACTCGTAACGTCAAAAAGTATTTTTCTTCCTATGATCATGCACCAAGCGAATTAAATTTAAAGGTCCCATGAAATTGAAATCACCTCTAAAAATAGCGATTGCAGGTTTAGGAACGGTGGGAGTTGGTCTCATTCGTCAATTGAATGCTAACGGCCCTCTTTTAGAAAAGAGATGTGGTAGGAAAATTCAAATCGTAGCCGTATCCGCTCGGAACAGAACCCAGGATCGTGGAATTGACATACAAAATTTTAAATGGTTTGAAAACCCTGAAATGATGGCCGAGTGTGCTGATGTTGAAGTAATAGTTGAACTTATCGGTGGTCAAAACGGTGTTGCAAAATCCATTTGCGAGAAAAGTCTTGCGACAGGAAAGTCAGTGGTTACTGCAAACAAGGCCCTACTTGCACACCATGGTTCTTTTCTAGCGAATTACGCTGAAAAAAAGAATTTAAGTTTAGCTTATGAAGCTGCGGTAGCAGGCGGCATTCCAATAATAAAAACTCTTCGAGAGGGGTTGGCAGGCAATAAAGTTATCAGTCTTTATGGAATTCTAAATGGGACTAGTAATTATATTTTGACTGCAATGAGAAACACTTCTCGCGTTTTTAATGAAGTTCTGGCGGAGGCCCAATCAATGGGTTTTGCAGAAGCAGATCCCAGTTTTGACGTTGATGGAATTGATTCAGCTCATAAACTTGCCATTTTATCTAGTGTATCATTTGGGTGTAAAATTAATTTCAAGGACGTATATGTTGAAGGAATCAGATATATTTCGCCATTGGATCTGATTTTAGCCGAGGAATTAGGCTATAGAATTAAATTGTTAGGGATTGCACATTTGAAAGAAGAAGGTATTGAACAAAGAGTACACCCCTGTATGGTTTCTTTGGATTCTCCAATAACTCACGTTGAAGGCGTTCAAAATGCTGTTGTTGTAGATTGCGATGGTGCTGGATCAACAATTTATGAAGGAATGGGAGCGGGAGGGGGACCGACAGCTTCAGCTCTAATTTCAGACCTTGTTGATATTGCACGGAATATTAAGACCCCTACATTTGGATTACCCATCAATAAACTAAAATCTCTGCCCACGGTCCAAATGGATAAACACGTTGGGGCTTACTATATTCGTTTAATGGTAGTTGATAAGCCCGGTGTTTTCGCTGAAGTAGCGAGTATTTTACGAGATGAAGCTGTTTCAATGGAAGCCATTTTGCAAAAAACTCACGCTCCCGGTAATTTGGTCCCATTGGTTATGACAACCCATGAAGTTGAAGAAGGGGCCTTAAAACGTGTGTTAAAAAAATTTGAAGCGCTTGAGACGGTGTTAGAGAAACCTAGAATGATTAGAATTGAGCCATTAAACTAATTGAGTGGAATTAATAAAAGTTAATTATAAAATTTATTACTCAAAATTAATCCATATAATTTTTTAGGAGAGAGAGGAATATGCCCGAATCCCTTCCACTAGATCGTAACCTAGCGTTAGAAGCCGTTAGAGTTACCGAAGCAGCAGCGCTTGCGGCATCACGCTTAATGGGACGTGGTGATGAAAAAGCAGCCGACCAGGTTGCGGTTGATGCAATGCGAACAGCCCTCAATAGCTTATCAATACAGGGCACGGTAGTAATTGGTGAAGGGGAAAGAGATGAGGCACCAATGTTATTTATTGGAGAAAAGGTAGGCTCAGGAGAGGGGCCAGTGATCGACATTGCTCTTGATCCTTTAGAGGGTACGACCATTACAGCTAAAGGGTTAACTAACGCGCTTGCGGTGGTTGCCATGGCAGAAGAAGGCGGTTTTTTGAATGCACCAGATGTCTATATGGATAAAATAGCAGTTGGAGGGGGGTTGCCTGACAATGTCGTTGATCTTGATGAAACTCCTGAAGCTAATTTAAAAAGTTTGGCCGCAGCGAAAGGTGTTGTTGTTTCTGATTTAGTTGTATGCATTTTGGATAGACCCCGTCACGAAGAATTGATAGCTAAAGTACGTGAAGCCAAAGCACGTATTATGTTAATTTCCGATGGTGATATAAGTGGCGTAATTGCCACCTCTGAGGACGTTAGTGGTGTGGATATCTACCTAGGGTCGGGCGGATCACCGGAAGGAGTTCTAGCTGCCTCAGCCCTCAGATGTATAGGTGGTCAAATGCAAGGCAGGTTATTATTTAGAAATGATGATGAACGTGAACGTGCCCGAAAATGGGGAATTACTGATCTGAATTTGAAGTATGGGCTCTACGATTTAGCACGTGGTGATGTAATGTTTGCAGCGACAGGTGTTACAAACGGAACAATGCTCAAAGGTGTACGCCGGTTTTCTGGAGGAGCAAGCACCCATTCTATGGTAATGCGATCACGAACAGGGACGGTTCGTTATATTGAGGCACAACACAATTTTGACCGAAAAATTGCGTTAGACTAAAAAGGAGCCTAATTGGTCATTGAAATAAATAAAGAAATTTCTTCTCCGTTTCACGGTGTTGAAAGATCAGTTACTGGTAAACTTTGGCGCCCTCGTTTTGAAGACGAAAGGCTAGTTTTAGCTTTTATTCAAAAATTTGAATTACCGGAGATTGTTGCAAGAGTGGTTGCAGCAAGAGGGATTACTTTGGATCAAGGGCATGAATTTTTGAATCCAAGACTTAAAACACTGTTGCCAGAGCCAAACCAACTAAAAGATATGGAACCGGCAATTGACTTAATTATAAGGGCTTTGGAAGAAGATGAGACGATTGCTGTTTTCGGTGATTATGATGTAGATGGGGCGACCTCTTCGGCGATTCTTGTGCAGTTTTTTTCCATGATAGGAAAAAATCTTCCTGTGTACATTCCTGACCGTCAGAAAGAGGGCTATGGCCCCAACCTTCCTGCTTTAATGAAACTAAAAGATAATGGTGCTTCGGTTATCATTACCGTGGATTGCGGTACAACAGCTTTTGAACCGTTGGAAGCCGCTGCTAAGGCCGGTTTAAAAATAATTGTGATTGACCATCATGTGGCGGAACCTCGTTTGCCTAAAGGTTCCTTAGTTATAAATCCAAACCGGTTTGATGAAACCTCAAAACATGGACAATTGGCGGCAGTAGGCGTCACATTTTTGTTTATCACTGCGTTAAATAGGGCCCTTCGGAAATTAAACTGGTATGACAAAACCTTGCCAGAACCAAATTTAATGAAATTTATCGGTCTTGTTGCGCTTGGAACAATTTGTGATGT
>JAYZBC010000006.1:0-44172 GCA_036339375.1 Pseudomonadota bacterium
GTGGCGCGCCCGGCAGGACTCGAACCTGCGACCTGCGGATTAGAAGTCCGCCGCTCTATCCAGCTGAGCTACGGGCGCGCTAATGCCCTTGTAAAACAAGCCAATTAGAATTCCAACAAAATCTTCAAAAAAATGAAAATCACTAATAAAAGTTATCCACAAATTTTTAAGGGTTTTTTAGAGACTCCTTTGTGAAGGTCTCTTTCTTCAGATAAATTAAAAAAAGGCAATTGTTTTATTGTCAAAATCTCTAATTGGAACGGGGAGGTAAATTTATGTCTGAAAACTGGAAGACTGAAGTTAAAGAATTTGAGGAATTTGAGTTTCCCCCGGATCCAGCGGATGATTTCGATTGGTCTCCAGCAACCGAAGAAGTAGCTGGAGAATTACCTGACCTACCCCTTCAAAACTGGGGACCAGGTAAAAGCAGTAGGCGAGACTTTTTGAGAACAGTTGTTTGTTCAGGAGTAGCCGTATCAGCTGGGGCTTATATGTTTACCTCAAACTCAACTGAGGCTAAGGCCGCGGTTAGAGGTGTAGAACGCTTAATTACTTTAAACATTAATGGCAAACAACGCCGAGTTGATGTTGCTCCAAATGAAACACTCGCTCAAACCATACGCTACAAGTTAGGGCTAACTGGTACCAAGATAGGGTGTAACCGAGCGGAATGTGGAGCTTGTACAATTCTCGCAGACGACACGACAATTTATTCTTGTTCTACTCTTACTCATCAAGCTAGGAATAAAAAAATTACGACTGTGGAAGGCGTAGCGGGTGCCGACGGAACATTACATGCAATCCAACAAGCTTTTATTGACGAACTCGGTCCACAATGTGGTTTTTGTACACCTGGTCAGGTTATGGCAGGTGTCGGCCTTCTTAAAAAGAACCCAAAACCGAGTGTTGATCAAGCTCGTCGAGCAATGTCAGGAAACCTCTGCAGGTGTGGTGCGTATGACCATTACCTCAAAGGTGTAATGAAAGCAGCAGGGAGGAATTAATTATGGCTTATAAATTAATAGGTAAAGATTTTACTCCACCCGATCTGCATGCCAAAGTTACTGGCAAAGCTAATTATTCGGAGGATTTCCGTGCTGATGGAATGGTTTTTCTAAAAACTCTTCCTTCTCCTATGCCGCACGCGGAAATTAAATCAATCGATGTCAGTAAGGCAAAGAAAATGCCAGGTGTTGTTGGCGTTCTTTTACCCAGCGAAGTCAAGCAGCCCAAAGACGCAGGGCATGCAATCCTAAGTAGTTATCCAGTTTTTGTTGGTCAGCCAATTTTGGCTATAGCGGCAAAAACCGAGGAGCAGGCTGAGGATGCAATCGAGGCTGTTAAACTTGATCTTAAACCTCTCCCTTTTTGTATTAATCCTTTGGATAGTCTGAAACCGGGAAGTCCGAATGCCAACAAAAAAGGTAATGTTGCCAACCGTCGAAAAATTAAATTACATCAAATTAAATGGTCTGGTAAGGATTTTGCGCTCGCGGGTGATGATAAACTACCCATGGGAAAACCCGCATTTGAATGGTCCTACGGAGACTTAGAAGCCGGTTTTAAAAAAGCAAAAGTAGTCATTGAAGAATCTTTTGTAACCGCAGCTAACGCCCACCACGCCATGGAGCCGCGTTCAGCAGCCGCATATTGGTCCAACGGTAAGTGCCACGTTTGGGGATCCACCCAGTCATCGTCTTTTGCCGTTCCAAGTTTAGCAAAATATATTGGCATTAGCCCCGCCAAACTGAGCATGGTTTCTGAGTTTTGCGGTGGTGGTTTTGGCGGAAAGGCTTATTCATACCCAATTATGGCTCTCCCCGCCTTAATGTCCAAAAAATTAAATGGACGCCCCGTAATGATGCGGATTAGCCGACAGGAGGAATTCTATAACGGGTCTGCTCGAGCCGGCTTTCAAGGATGGATCAAAATGGGATTCACCAGTGAAGGACGAGCTGTTGCCGTAGATAGTTTCGTTGTTCAGGACAATGGCTCAACGACAGGATTTTGGGATTTCCAAAATTTTGGGAATGCTACCTCGGTTATTCTACAACCCGAAAGCATGCGCTTTCGTGGCATTCCGGTTTTAACCAACACGCCACCTAAAGGAGCGCAACGCGGTCCTGGTGAAAATCAAACCGCTAATATCCTCGAGCCAATTATTGATAAAGCAGCACGCAAATTGGGTATTGATAGGTTGGCTATACGACTTGCCAACGCGCCTGGCGGAGGTAGGAAAGGAAAGATTGGAGCCAAACAAGTGCCCCTTACGAGCGCATACCTTTATGAAGGTCTCAAACAGGGAGCAAAAAAATTCAATTATGAAGCCCGAGTAAAAAAAGCTGGAAAACAAGCTAATGGGAAAATTCGTTCCGTAGGAATTGGCCAAGCGTATCATGCTGCAGGTTATAACGGATGGGATGGAATGGTCAGAATTACACCCGACGGCAAGCTTCATATACACACAGGGGTGGGTAATCTTGGAACATACTCCTATGCCGCTACTTCTCGCGTTGCAGCGGAGGTTCTGGGTTATGACTGGAACAATACCGTTATAGAAAGGGGCGGAACTCTAAAAGCTATGCCCTTTAACATCGGGCAATTTGGTTCTAACACCTCTTTTACAATGACGAGAACAAACTACGCAGCTGCAATGGATGCCAAACAAAAATTATTGGAAATTGGTTCCATCATGTTGGGAGGAAAGCCTTCTGATTACAAATTAAGCGAAGAAAAAATCGTAAGAAAGAATGGTGGTCCTGGTTATATTTCCTTCGGGTTAGCCGCCCAAAAAGCTATCTCTCTTGGAGGAAAGTTTGATGGGCATGAGGTGGATAAAGCGTTAAAGGGGCTTACCAAAATGGCTGTTAAGCAAATTGTTGGAACGGGCTTGATTGCTGCCGCTAAAGACAAATTGCCTAAAAAAGGTATTGTTCCTGCCTTGGCTGCCGCTTTTATAGAAATTGAATTGGACCCAGAAACGGGATACGTTGAGGTCCTAGACTATCTTGGTATAGCGGACGTAGGCCAGGTCCTGCATCCGCAGGGTCTCGATGCCCAAATACGAGGGGGCGCAGTAATGGGTTTTGGATTAGCTGCCACAGAACGCTACATTTATGACCCCGCCTATGGCCACTCAAATGCGACAGGTTTTTATCAAGCCAAACCGCCAACATACTTGGATGTTCCAACTAAATTGGGGTCGCACCCAGTGGAAGGGGCACATGATCCACAAAATCCCGTTGGCGCAAAGGGTATAGGGGAACCTATTCAAGGGTCCGCGTCTTCAGCATATTTAAGTGCAGTTTCTGATGCTTTAGGAGGGCATTTATTTAACAGGGTGCCCGTAGTTGCGGATATGGTTGTAAATTTAGCCGCCAAACAACCCCAATCCCATAAACCCCTGCAAACAAATTGCCAGTAACTGGTAGAAAGGAAACAGAACAATGACTGATATGATGCACTCATTCGACCTGTATACACCTACCAGTGTCGAAGAAACTTCCAAACTCTTAGATAAACACGGGAAAAATGCGTGGATAGTTGCAGGTGGCAAGGACAGTTTCGACTGGTTCAAGGACAGACACAAGCGTCCAAGCGCAGTAATTGATATCACCGGTTTGAAACAACTTTATGGAGTTCGTGACAAAGGTAATTTCATCTCAATTGGAGCCCTCACAACTCTTACCGAATTAGAAGAAAATTCTCTTTTGCAAAAGCATTTTCCAGTACTGACAGCTGCAGCGAGTCGTGTAGCAAGTCCCCAAATCCGAAACTCTGGTACAATTGGTGGAAATGTCTCACAAGACACTCGCTGTACGTATTATCGTGACGGGTTTCCATGCTATCGAGCAGGCGGAAATACTTGTTACGCAAACACACCCACAGCGATGAACAGGGAACATGCTTTGTTTGATGCTGTCCGTTGCGTGGCAGTAACACCCTCTGATACGGCACCAGCTTTAGTAGCTCTTGAAGCAAAAATGGTGATAAATCGTAACGGCAAAATTCGTACAATATCAGCCGAGGAATTTTTTATAGGACCGGCTGTAGATATCACCCGTATGACGGTACTCCAGAAAGGAGATATACTTACTGAAATACGTATTCCCAAAAAATGGGCGGGAGCAAAACATTACTTTGAAAAAGTTGCAGACCGGCAAACATGGGATTTTGCCCTTGTAAACCTCGCCATGGTGGCAAAAACCTCTGGTGGTAAAGTTACAGATGTTCGAATAGCTTGTGGCGGTGTGCAATGCACCCCTCGTCGCCTTACAAGTGTAGAGGATCTAATGAAGGGCGAAAAAATTGGTTCGGAAATGGAGAATTTATCTAAGCGAGTTGCAGCCCAAGGTGCTAAGGCTTTGAATTACAACCACTTTAAAATTCCATTGATGGGTAATTTAGCAGCACGAGCAGTGAGGTCACTCGCTTAATTTATGGAACTGCTTAGATTTTCAAAAAATGTCTGGGGACAGGAAATGTTACTTGGTATGTCTTGGGACTATTTATGGCTCCCGGTTGTTGGCGCCATTGTATTCATTTTAGTTCATCAATGTATCAGGCTGAATAAACGGTTATCTTGAGGTAATTAGAAGAGTTCGTTGGTAATGAAGCCTGAGGAAATTCGGCATAAAGGGCCCGATCGTTTTTTCCACTGGTTAATGGCCACGCTGGTAATCATTTTGCTGGGTACCTCCTTTTTTCCCATTTTAGGAATCCACTTTAATTGGGTTCCGACACATTGGATTTCCGGCGTTTTATTAACTCTTGCCATTCTTTTTCATTTGTACCGAGTTATATTTGTTCACGGGCTCTATAGTATGATGCCCAAAAAAAGAGAAATGTTTTTTTGGAAAAACCAAGCCACCTCAAATGATCAAAAATATGACATTAACCAAAAATTATATCATTGGGCTATTAGTTTAATTCTATTAATTTTGGTAATTACTGGTTGTTTAATGCTAGCTAAAATCGATACCCCTTTTTGGCAACGTGATCCTTCAATTTTATCGGACTGGAATTGGGGCATTGTATATACCTTACATGGTGCGGTTTCTATGCTCCTAATTTTCTTCTTTATCTTGCATATTTATTTTACTTTGCTTCCTGAACACCGAACTTTATTAATTTCTATGGCCTATGGAAAAACAAAGACAAAATTAGACAACAAAGGAAAAAGCTCACCATGAGCGAACCAAAAAATACCCGTGAGGAAATTGAAAGAATCGAAGAAGCCTACGAATATATGCTGGCCTATGCGGCTCAGGGACGCGCCGATGAAGGTGCAGGACCCGATGGCGCCCATATAAGAACATTTTTAAAACAATTTCATGAGTCATTAACTCACATTCAGAAGATCTATGGTAACAAGGGTAAAGGGAAAGATGATTTAAAGGGATTTACGAGTGCTATGAATCAGGATGCAGAAACTGTTGCATCGGTAATTAAAATTTTACTAAATCAAAAAAATATATCATCAGAAATGATTGATAATGCAAACGGGCTTATTTTCGTCCGGTCCTATCTAACTTCATTATTCTTCCTAGACAAGGCAGTGCTTGAAAACTCCTAATTCGGGCGTTAACTAATGTGTCCAATTTCCATCAGTACGGTCTGGACTAAAATTATCTGCGTAACTTTTAGGTTTGATTACTCGTTCTGTCCGTTGATGGACAAAAAAATCAATACCACAGTTTTTTGCAAAATTCTCCGCTGCTTCCTGGTTTGGAAAAAATAACCTTACCTGATCTCCTTCCATATCATCACTTGTTACCCAACCCATTAAATGCTCAGGCTTTTTGGCACTTGAAGGCTCAAACTCTAAAATCCAGTTCTTAGTTTTTCCGTAACCAGACTGCATTGCAGTTTTTGCAGGCTTAAAAATTCTCGCTTTAGCCATTAATTTTTTCCATTAATCAATTAACGGGTCAAAAATTACTTAGTGTTAATATTGTTTCTTTTTAAAAACAAAAGTCTACTCTTATTTTTAAAGGCAAACAGAATGTTACCTTTTTTTAGAAATAATACTTATTTTCTTAGGGTTCTTCATAGCATAGTCGTTTTTCCCAATTTTTTCTCCCTTAGCACCAAATCGAGCCTTGCCGGAAGGTTCCCCTCGGCTACCTAATAAAACCAAATATTCATTTCCGGTGTTATCCAACTGGTAATGATTTCCCTTAGGTATTAATATCATTTGTCCCGGATTAATTGCCTGACTTTCTCTGTCAGGAAAATGAAATGTACATTCGCCCTTTACACAATAAAACATCTCATCGGCGGAATGGCTGTGCATAGGACCCTTTGTGCCTGGATAATCTCCATGGATCCATGTGTGAAAAGTATCAGAAGAAAGTAATACTTCCTTAGAATTTCCTATCTCAAGTTTGTTTCTTTTCAACAAATCGATAAATTGAACAGACATAGTATACCCAACCCTTAAGTTAATAAAAAAACCCGTTTTTATTTTAGTATATTTTTAAAAATTTCTAAGGTATTAAATAAAAAGGTTCAGAGAGAAAAGTTCCAACTGCAGTACCTTCTCATTTATCAGTACTTACTCCCTAAAAGGTTTTATAAACCAACCTACCTCCATAATTTTAAAACGAACCTACTTGTATAGAAACTTGAAAAATTACAATCAAATCTCCTATGGTAATTCTTGTTCAAATTTCTGATAAGGCAACAGTGTATCCAGGTTCTTATCGTATTTGAGGAGTTTTTATTGAGAAAATATATTCTCAAAAGAATTATACTAATAATCCCAACTGTTTTAGGTGTGGGGGTTTTAGTTTTTTTCCTTATGCGCGTTATACCGGGCGACACCTGTTTGTTCAAATGGGTAGACTTTGGTACCGATTTAGACCCCGCCCTCCTAGAAATTTGTAGAAACGAAACAGGCCTCAATGACCCCATATACATACAATTCTTTGATTTTGTAATCGGTGTATTAACACTAAATTTTGGAATTTCGATGTGGACCGGGCAACCAATTACCGAAGAAATAAGTTTGCGCTTTGGATTGTCGCTTCAGGTGGCAATTATGGCCACTACCCTTTCCATTCTTATTGGTATCCCGATGGGCATCATTTCTGCAGTGAAACAAGATACATGGATAGATTATTTGGTGCGCAGCCTTTCAATTGGCGGAGTTGCCATCCCGTCTTTTTGGCTTGGTATTCTTATCATCTTAGGGCTGTTAATATTTTCCCAAGCATGGATTGGAGAACCTTGGATGCCGCCAATTTTGTATGTGTCACCATTTGTTGACCCAATGGCGAACCTGAGCCAGTTAATTTGGCCGGTAATCGCAACGGGGTACAGATATGCCTCCGTGGTAGCCCGAATGACCCGTTCGGCATTCTTGGAGATACTCCGCGAGGATTACATTCGCACCGCACGCGCTAAAGGTTTAAAAGAAATAATCATTATGAATCCTCACGCATTAAGAAATGCTCTATTGCCGATTGTTACCGTCATAGGTATGGAATTCTCTTTTTTCATGGGAGGCCTTGTTGTAACGGAGCAAGTTTTTAACCTAAATGGCCTTGGCAGTTTGTTAGTGGATTCAGTACTTCACTCAGATTACAATATGATACAGGCTTTGGCGATGCTGATTGCAGTAGTATTCGTCGGCGTCAATTTAATTATTGATCTGGCGTATGCTTGGATCGACCCCCGCATTCGATATGGCAAACAGTAAAACAGGATTCGGGGAGAATTTTGACATGAATACACTGGTGCGAAATATGTGGTTTTAAATTTCGGGTCAATACTAGCGTAACTCCCTTTAAGAACAAGGGATCCAAAGATGCCCACAATTTTAGGGTTTCTGTGTCAAACCTAATTTCCTATTGTGGACTAAAAGGGTAGCTTCCATCAAGCAACTGTTTTGCTGAAGATTTGGTTTAACTGTCTTCCAATTTCTTCTAAGTTTCCAAATATCATTGTTACGGCGATGTTCTTTTCTCTTCGAGCACAACCATGGGAATGCCTGCTCTATATTCTCATCGGAGGCAACTTATTCTATCAGTTGCAGTGGAAGACTTTAGGCTAAAAAAAAGTTCCATGTTTATTGATAGGAGAGAATTTAATCCAATTTGGCCTTAATTTATTACCCATAATAAACAAGGACCTAGCGGAAAACCGCTAGATCCTTGTTTTAAATGGTCGGGGTGAGAGGATTTGAACCTCCGACCCCCTGCTCCCAAAGCAGGTGCGCTGCCAGACTGCGCTACACCCCGATTTGGACCCAATAGTCGGTTTTTAAGGATGGAGCAAGACGTTAATTTAAAAAATGCGTATTACGCTTAATTTTAATGTAATTAATTTTTAAGTCCCTTTGAGGTTTCTTAACCAAGAGAAAAAATGTCCCAATACTTCCGTTGCATTGGTTAATTTTTCTAAGTAGTTTCAGCGTGAAGTTTTCCAATCACTTTAAAAGTAGTTTTTTTATTATAAAACAAATTTAAGAATTTTTATTGTTTTCTATGAAAGGATAAGAAGTGCCAAAAGCATCCAAAGACGCCGGTACTATTAAAGAACAAAAAACATCTCCTAAATTTCGTAATTGGGGTCCACGTCATGAAGATTTACGTGATTGGTTAGAACGTTGCGAAGAGATTGGCGAATTAATAAAACTTAAAGGCGTCCACTGGGATTTAGAAATCGGTGCCGTTGCCGAAATGATTTATCACAATAAACCAGACAATCCTCCAGCAATTTTATTTGAAGAAATTCCCGGTTATCCCCCAAACTTTAGAGTAGTTTCCGGGGCCGTAAATTCTTCAAGGCGCCTTGCCATGACTTTGGGATTTGATGAACCTAGAGGCTATTTAGATGTGGTCCAAGCCTACCGAGATCGAATTAAAGATTTTGAATTAATCGATCCGGTTGAAGTAAATGAGGGCCCAATTTTAGAAAATATAGACAAAGAGGATGAGGTAGACCTTTATAAATTCCCCGTACCTTTTTTCCATGAAGAGGATGGAGGTAGATATATCGGAACTGGTGATTTAGTTATTATGAAAGACCGGGATAGCGATTGGGTCAATCATGGCACTTATCGCGTGCAAATTCATGATAAAAACACAGTCGGCTTATGGATGTCTCCGGGTAAACATGGAACTTTGATCAAAGAAAAGTATTTTGCTGAAGGAAAAAATTGTCCGGTGTTGATCAGCGTGGGTCACGACCCTCTCCTGCACCTTTCTAGCGCAAATGAAGTAGGACCAGGAATTTCTGAATTTAGTCATGCTGGCGGCCATCGTGGTACTCCTTTTGAGGTTATACGTTCCGAATTGCATGGATTGCCCATCCCTGCTCGAGGAGAAATTTGTATAGAGGGCGAAATTATGCTGAATGAAAAGAAAAGTGAGGGTCCATTTGGAGAGTGGACGGGGTATTATGCAAGCCACATTCGTGAAGACCATGTAGTGAAGGTCAAACGGGTATACTATCGAAATGACCCCATTTTAACCACTGCACGTCCGGGACGACCGCCTTCAGATTATTCATTTAGTAAATGTGTCGTTAAAGCGGCGATGATATGGGATCAAGTAGAAAAAGCTGGTTTACCAAATGTACAAGGTGTCTGGTGTATGGAATTCGGTGGTGGCAGGTTATTTAATGTAATTTCTATAAAACAGGCTTACCAGGGACATTCAAAACAAGCCTTAATGCTTGCTGCAGGCGCACATGGTGGAAATTATATTGGTCGTTTTGTTGTTGTAGTGGATGAAGATATTGACCCTGGTGATGTCTGGAGTGTGATGTGGGCTATTTCATCTCGTTGTGACCCGACCGAAGACATTGATATAATCCGAAACTGCTGGAGCGGCCCCTTAGACCCAAGAAAACAAGTTGGAATTAACTATAATTCTCGTGCCTTAATTGATGCCACACGGCCTTTTGAATGGCGCAACGAGTTTCCTCACGTTGCTGAATCCACACCCGAATTAAAAAAGAAAACATTAGAAAAATATGGGTGGATACTTGATAAAATTTAACTCTGGATTCTCAAGTTTATTTTAAATTGTTAAAAAAAGAGTGTTTTACTAAATCTCCCAAAGATATTTTGAGTTGAGAAACCGTTCCACCCTTTACCTCTAGGACTGCTTGAATTGGGTGGTCTGAACTTATAATTTGGCGTGAACCAGGTATGGCCCTCTCTACAATTTTGACTATTCTCCCTTTGCGTGAAATGAAAAGAATATCCAGCGGAATAAAGGTGTTTTTCATCCACATTTTTACGTATTGTACCCTTTGGTAGGTAAACAACATTCCAGTATTTGGGAAAAGGTTTTTTCGAAACATCAAACCAAAACTTTGTTCTTTGGGCGTTCTTGCAATTTCAACTAAAAAAGAATGTTTCGAAAATTTGGTTTTTATTTTGAGGTTTTCTCTTGTCCCACCAGCTATTTTGGCTGTTTTAGAATAAACATCATCAATAAGGGCTAATTTACAAAATCCTGAAAGAAAAAATATATAAATTAGCGTTATAAATTTACCCCTTTTCATTTTTAATGACCGAGACAACCAAAATTAAATTTAATTTGTAAAAATGAAGTTTTTCTATTCTTTTTCAGAGGCAGGTGGTAAAATTTGAATTTCCGTTGCTTGTTTTCCCTTGGTGCCATTCGCCACTTTTACTTCCACCTTGTGACCCGTGACTAAATTTTCTACTCCGGCATTCCGAAGTGTGACAATGTGTACAAAAATGTCGCTACCCTCTTCCGCATCAAGGCAAACAAAACCATAACCCTTTTGGTGATTAAACCATTTCACGGTACCAGGCATAAAATCTGAAACCGGTCCTTCAAAAACAAGTTCTTGTTTGAATTTTTGACTTTCCTCTTCATCCAGAGAAATAGCGGTAGTGTCATCAACCTCAGTTACGCTTGTTACCTGCATTCCTTTTGCACCCTTTACAGCTTGACATACAACGGTCGTGCCAGAACGGAGGTTATCGTGGCCCTTCAAACGAAGGACTGACAAATGGATAAAAACATCTGGAGATCCATCGTCAGGAGTTAAAAAACCATAGCCTCTCACAACGTTGAACCATTTTATGACACCGCGCACCTCAACATAAGGGACAGATTCTGAAGACAATTCAGACTCACTCAACGCAAACCCCCCAACACTTTTTCTTTTCTTATACCTTAATAAAAATTTTTTAGCAGAACAACAATATTTAGAATTTGTGTTCTTTTCATTTTCTTATGTTGAACTAACGATCGAACGTGTCAAGAACAAATTTCCCGAACGGAAGGGTTGTTGCTTAAAATTTTAATAAATTTTTTTTGGGGGGTAGAAATGAACTTACAACCATAATAATTTTTAAGCAGAGTAATGATATACGAAAATTTGATTTTATCTTATTTAAGTTTGAAAGGGTAATTTATTAATAGGCCATGAGAAGCAATCGAATATTACATTCTTTATCATTAGGTTTAGTTCTATTTTGCATTTGGCTTTTATTATCGGGGCAATACAACGTTTTTGTAATTTCGTTAGGTATAATTTCTGTCTTGGTTGTCTTGTATATCATTTCAAGAATGGATTTGATTGACCGTGAGGGCCATCCTATCCATCTTACCTTAGGAGCTATTACATATTTACCCTGGCTAATAAAAGAAATTATAAAGGCTAACATTGATGTAGTAAAAAGGATCCTGTCTCCTTCCTTAAACATAACCCCAACTTTACTTCGCGTGAAAGTTTCTCAAACTAGTGATTTGGGCCAGGTTATATACGCAAACTCAATTACCCTGACACCCGGCACCATTTCTGTCGATGTAGCAAATGGGGAAATTCTGGTTCACGCACTAAGTTTTGAAGGGGCAGAAACTCTAATGGAAGGTGAAATGGATCATCGTGTTACAAAAATGGTTGGAGAAAACTAGGTATGTTTTCAGCCGCCGCCGTTGCCCTCCTGATCACAATGATAATGGCTTTGATCCGGGCAATCAAAGGTCCTTCTATTTATGATCGCATAGTAGCAGTTAACATGTTTGGAACAAAAACCGTTCTGATAATTGCTGTATTGGGTTTTGTGATGGGAAGGCCCGAGTTTTTGGATATTGCTTTAGTTTATGCCTTAATTAATTTTATTGGGACAATTGCTGTCCTAAAAGTCTTTAAGTATGGAGATTTAAGTATAGCTCACGACGATGAGGAGCCTTTGTAAATGGGGTCTTTATTCATCGACATTTGTAGCTGGGCTTTAATTTTGTTTGGATCTTTTTCCGTGATAGTAGGTGCATTCGGGGTCTTACGTTTCCCAGATGTTTTTACCCGGATGCACGCTGCTAGTGTCACGGATACACTCGGCGCTGGAGCGATTATTGGAGGCCTAATTTTACAAGCCGGCTTAACCCTGATTGCTGTCAAATTAGTTCTAATTTTAGTTTTTTTATTTTTTACAAGTCCCACTTCCAGTTTTGCGCTTGCGCATGCTGCCTTAAGTAGCGGCGTACAACCGTTTTTGGACAAGGACCTGCGCAACAAAAAAATGGAGAATTCCTCATAGAAGCACTGTCAAATATTACTATTCTTGCCTTCATGGCCATCACTGTTTTTGCTCTTGCCCGAATTAGAAATTTATACGCTGTAGTCATGTTGGGAAGCATTTTTAGCCTTCTAGCAGCTGCGATGTTTGTGATTTTGGATGCTGTGGATGTTGCTTTTACTGAAGCAGCGGTGGGCGCTGGAATAGCTACAATTTTAACACTAGGGACGATTTCATTAACAACTAGCCGGGAAAAAACACAACACCGTATGAAAATTTTACCCTTAGGGGTCGTTATCCTAACTGGGATTGCCTTAATTTATGGAACTCTGGATCTCTCTCACTACGGAGATCCGAAAGCACCCGCCCACCAACACGTAGCGCCCGTTTATTTAAAAGAAGCACCGGCGAAAACCGGGATGCCAAATGTTGTAACTTCTGTTCTCGCGAGCTATCGAGGATACGATACCTTAGGAGAAGTAACGGTAATTTTTACAGCAGGTGTAGGCGTAATCCTTTTACTTGGGAATTGGCGGAGGCGTTCACGAAAGGACGACAATGCATAGTTATCTTGTTTTACGAGTGGTTGCAAAACTCCTCATCCCTTTCATTTTCCTGTTTGCGTTGTATGTCCAATTTCATGGCGATTTCGGGCCCGGGGGAGGTTTTCAAGCAGGTGTAATTTTTGCTTCCGGCTTCATTTTATACTCATTAATTTTTGGCCTTAAAAATGCCGAACTGATTTTGCCCAGGGGTATACTTCGATTTGGTGTGGCCTTAGGAGTGCTTATTTTTTCTGGTGTAGGTGTTTATAACCTTCTTATAGGTGGTAACTATTTGGATTATTCTGTTATGTCACTAAACCCAGTTAAGGGGCAACATCTGGGGATATTTTTAGTTGAATTGGGGGTAGGTATTACGGTCAGTTCCGTAATGGTCGTTGTATTTTTTACCTTTGCAGGGTACAGGAAAACTAATGGTGAACAGTGAGATGTTTGCGGTTGGGCTCTATAACTATTGGATTGTAATTTTTTTAATGATGGCAGGGTTCTACATCGTAGTAGCCCATAATAACCTCATAAAAAAAATTGTAGGCCTTAATATTTTTCAAGCTTCCGTGTTTGTACTTTATATAACTTTTGGGAAGGTAGAGGGTGGCACAGCACCGATTATAGCAGATACCATCAGTACCTATTCGAACCCCCTACCCCATGTTTTAATCCTTACTGCAATTGTTGTGGGTGTTGCGACAACGGCACTCGGACTCGCTCTTGTTGTTCGAATCAATGAAGCTTATGGCAGCATAGAAGAAGATGAAATCCATAGCCGGGAAACTGAGCCTTGATACAGGAAAATCTTCCTGCTTTGCAGATTGTGATTTCACTAATATGTGCCCCACTTTGCATGCTCGTTCGTTATAGAGACTGGTCTTGGATTGTCGCATTATTCGGGTCTTGGGTGTCCTTGGCTATTTCCTGGCTCTTACTCCAACAGGTCCTGGCTAAGGGTACTATCTCGTATGCAATGGGAAACTGGGCTCCCCCAATTGGTATTGAATACAGAGTGGATTTAGTGAATGCCTTTGTCCTCATTATTGTTTCGGCAATTGGAGCGGTAATAACACCCTATGCCAGAGAGAGCATAAGGAAAGAATTCGGAACCAACCGCATCTATTTGTTCTACACAGCCTACATGCTATGCCTTTGCGGTCTTTTAGGAGTGACTATTACAGGGGATGCTTTTAACCTTTTTGTATTCCTCGAGATTTCGTCGTTATCCTCTTATGTCCTTATAGCAATGGGGCAAGATAGAAAGGCTTTAACCGCTTCATATCAATACCTAATAATGGGAACAATTGGTGCAACCTTTATTGTAATTGGTATTGGTCTTCTCTATGCGGAAACTGGCACTCTGAATATGGCTGATCTAGCTAAAAAACTTGGCGAACAAGCTTTAAGTCGTACTATTGGTGCCGCCTTTGGGTTTTTGATAGTGGGTATTTCACTTAAACTAGCCCTCTTCCCATTGCACCTATGGTTACCCAATGCCTATACCTATGCACCATCAGTTGTTAGTGCATTTCTAGCAGCGACAGCTACAAAAGTGGCGGTATATGTCCTTTTGAGGTTCATTTTTACGATTTTTAATATAAAGCTTTCATTCGGGGTTATGCCTTTGGACACTATTTTGCTTGTCCTTGCTGTAATTGCAATGTTTGCGGGTTCTGCTGTTGCAATTTTTCAACCAAACCTAAAACGGATGTTGGCATATTCTTCAGTAGCCCAAATTGGGTACATAATATTAGGAATTAGTTTTGCCAACGTGAATGGAATAGCTGCGGGCATCATACATTTATTTAATCATGCCCTAATTAAGGGTGGTATGTTCCTCGCTTTAGGGTGTTTATTTTACCGATTAGCAACCGTTGATATTGATGATTTAGCGGGTATCGGACGACGGTTACCTTGGACTATGGCGGCTTTTGTTATTGGTGGTTTGGGTTTGATTGGAGTTCCCCTGACGGTTGGGTTTGTAAGCAAGTGGTATTTAGTTATAGGCGCCCTCGATCGAGGTTGGTGGCCAGTCGCCGCTCTAATCCTAATAAGTTCATTATTGGCGGTTGTTTACGTATGGCGAGTTATTGAAATTGCTTACCTAAAACCCTCACCAAAAAATTTGGCGCCCATAGAGGAAGCTCCAACATCAATGTTAATCCCAACATGGGTATTAATTGGCGGCAGCATATATTTTGGCGTTAATACAGAGTTAACTGTCAGTGTAGCCCAACAAGCTGCTATGCAACTTTTGGGGGTAACTCCATGACTGGACCAACTGCAATCGCTTTTGCAATTGGATTACCACTTTTTGGGACCATCCTTATCCTTTTAAATGACCGGTATCCCAATATTCGGGAAGCAATCACTCTAAGTACGGCAATTTGTCTTTTATTAATTGTCTTAGAAATTTTACCTGAAGTCAGTTCTGGAAGTCGCCCGGAATTTATTGTTGCCACTTTAATTTCCGGTCTACCTATTGCCTTTAAGGTGGAACCCCTAGGTATGTTGTTTGCAATGGTTGCATCCGGTTTATGGATTGTCACTTCCTTTTATTCCATCGGGTATATGCGTGCTCATGACGAGCAAAAACAAACGCGTTTTTATGCATGCTTTTCCATAGCAATCTCGAGTGCAATGGGCATTTGCTTTGCCGGTAATTTGCTTACTCTTTTTATTTTTTATGAAATACTTACAATTTCTACATACCCGTTGGTTATTCATGTTGAAAGCCGCGAGGCAATCAAAGCAGGTCGTACATATCTTGGGTTACTGATTGGGACATCAATAGCATTCTTTTTACTAGCTATAGTATGGACATGGTTTCTCACCGGAACATTGGATTTTACTCCTGGAGGTATTCTCCGGGGTAAAGCAGACGGACCGATCCTTGGTCTCCTTCTTTTTTTGTATATGTACGGAATTGGTAAAGCGGCCTTAATGCCCATACACCGATGGCTGCCGGCGGCGATGGTAGCTCCAACTCCCGTTAGTGCTCTGCTTCACGCAGTAGCGGTTGTCAAAGCGGGTGTTTTTAGTGTTGTAAAAGTTATTGTTTACATATTTGGGATCGATACCCTATCCGAAATAAGTCATGACGACTGGTTAATGTATATAGCGGCCTTTACCCTTATTACGGCTTCTTGTGTCGCTTTAAAAAAAGATAATTTAAAAGCAAGGCTTGCTTATTCAACGGTAAGTCAACTTTCCTATATTATCCTTGGGGCAGCCTTAGCAAATGGATTAGGAATAATAGGCGGTGGTATGCATATTGCGATGCATGCATTCGGAAAAATCACCCTGTTCTTTTGTGCCGGCGCAATTTTAGTTGCAGCTCACAAGACTGAAATTTCAGAAATGGATGGGCTGGGGCGGGTAATGCCTTTTACTTTTTTTGCGTTTTTCATTGGTTCATTGAGCGTTATCGGATTACCCCCTATGGGTGGCTCATGGAGTAAGTGGTATTTGATCTTATCATCGGCAGAAGCCGGACATTTAATTTTTATTATTGTTCTCATGGTGAGTTCGTTACTAAACGTCGCATATTTGATGCCTGTGGTTGGAAGAGGATTTTTTCTCCCGGAAAAAAATGACAATAGTGAGCATAAAGAAAGAATTGATAAAGCACAGAAGGATTTTTGGCGGGGAATAAGTATTGGAGAAATACATGAGGCTCCTCCATTTTGTCTGTTTGCGATAGCCATTACCTGTCTTGGGTGTATCTTACTTTTCTTTTATGCAGATAGTATCTACCGCTTTCTATTACCAATAACCGGCATTCAAAGTTGAAGGAATCATTATGGCTGTAACAGAACCTTCTAAAGAAAAACGTTATTGGTTGGATGACAAAAAAAATGTAAATAAAGTTTGGTATTCACTAATCATTATCTGTGCAATTACCGTCATTTGTGACTTTTTTTATCATAAACACGTCGAATTTGCGGTGGAAGACATAATTCCAGGAATGTATGGATGGTACGGGTTTCTTGGGTGTGTGTTTTTAGTATTAGCCGCCAAAGGGCTACGAAAATTATTAATGCGGTCCGAAACTTTCTACGAAAATAACGAAAATGACTGAATTTCCTCCAGGTCTTATTTTAATTATTGGAGGCATTTTTGTTCCCCTTTTTCACGGAACATACCGAAAAATTTATATGCTTGCGCTTCCGATAGTAGGTTTTTGGGGGCTAATCCAAATCTCGGAGGGGACTTACTTTTCCACCACACTATTTGGGCTAATTCTTCATCCAGTACGTGTCGACGCTCTAAGTTTGATATTTGGATATATATTTTATATTGCTGCCGGAATTAGCATAATTTATGCCCTTCACCTCAAAGACACTTTGCAACAAATAGCCGGTCTTATATATGCCGGAGCAGCAATTGGCGGCGTTTTCGCAGGGGATTTGATAACACTTTTTGTTTATTGGGAAGGAACTGCTATTGCATCCGTGTTTCTAATTTGGGCAAGCCGAACGGAAAAATCATATCATGCCGGATTACGATACCTGATCATACAAGTAGGATCTGGGGTTTTTCTGCTTGCGGGTGCAATCATTTACTTCAAAACTACTGGATCAATTAAATTTGACAAAATGATAGCCTTAGAATTAGGACCATTCCTAATTTTAATGGCCTTTGGGATAAAGGCTGCTTTTCCTTTACTACACAACTGGTTGCAAGATGCTTACCCTGAGGCAACAGTTACAGGCACTGTTTTTCTTTCAGCCTTTACGACAAAACTTGCCATCTATGCGCTAGCCCGCGGATTTCCTGGTACTGAAATGTTAATCTGGGTTGGTACAACCATGACCGCCTTTCCTATTTTCTATGCGGTAATCGAAAATGATCTTCGCCGTGTTTTAGCCTACAGCTTAAATATTCAATTGGGGTTCATGGTGGTGGGCATTGGGATTGGGACTGAACTGTCATTAAACGGGACCGCTGCCCATGCCGTTTCTCACATCCTTTACAAATCGCTCTTATTTATGTCTATGGGAGCTGTCCTATTCCGAACAGGGACGATTAAATGTTCTGAACTTGGCGGTCTCTACAAAACGATGCCATGGACAGCAGGTTTTTGTATCGTTGGAGCGGCTTCTATTTCTGCATTCCCATTATTTATTGGCTTTATCTCTAAATCTCTGATCGTGTCCGCCGCAGCCCATGAAGGCCATTGGATTGTATGGTTGGTGTTACTAATTGCTGCGGCGGGAGTTATTCAATATTCTGGAATTAAAATCCCTTATTTTGCATTCTTTCAACAGGATTCTGGGAAACGGCCGAAGGAAGCCCCAAGAAATATGCTGGTAGCCATGGGCATAGCAGCTTTTTTGTGTATTGGAATTGGCATTTATCCAAAACCACTTTACGATATTTTACCCTATTCAGTAAACTTCATTCCTTATACAACCACACACGTTGTTACCCAATTACAACTTTTGTTTTTTTCTGCCCTAGCATTCGGTTTTTTAATCCGTATAGGTTTTTACCCACCGGGATTACCTTCAACTAACCTTGATTTTGATTGGACTTACCGTCGTTTAATACCAAAATTTTTAATTGTAATAAATCGTGTCATTTTACCCTTTGACCACCTAGTCCGTGCATTTTTCATTGGGCGGGTGGAACGCGTGATAGCAAGTATTTTTAAACACCATGGGCCAGAAGGTTTACTGGCCCGAACATGGCCAACCGGTTTTACGGTCCTTTGGGTGGCTGTCTTACTTGTGCTTTATATGGTGTTTTATTTCGTTTAATTCGCCTGTGTGCCTAAACGTTGTTCCCAGGCTTTTAGGAGGTCTTTAGACTCGTTGTCTCCGAGATGTCTTATTGCCTGGCTTACACAATCCAAACCAATCATGTGGTTCCATGCTTGTATAATCTTTAACGTTAAATCCCCGGGCAACCTGTCTCCAATCTTCTGACTATTTAAACTCACAACAGGAACTATTGTACCACTTGTACCGCTAATAAAGGCCTCATCAGCCGTGTACATATCAAAAGGAGTGAAATCTCCTTCAATTACTTCAATGTCCATTTGGGTCGCTAATTCAAATATAACTTTTCTTGTAATTCCACCCAAAACGGTGCGAGCACTGGGTGTATATAATTTTCCGTTTTTAACGAAAAACACATTAGTTGTATCTGTTTCACAAAGATTTCCATCTAAATCCAGCATTAAAGGGACAGCGTTGGGATCAACCTGTTGTGCTTCAAAAACTGCAATATTATGATTCATTTTGTTTGTAATCTTGGCCTTAGGATCAAGACATTGCGGAGGAATCCGGCGTGTTGCTGGCGTAACCAATGGTGTTCCTTCAATATAGGAACGAGCGTATCGGACAAAGTCTACGGGTTGAGCGAAGATTGCTACAGTAGCGCCAGTTGTTGCGTTAGAACCGGGTATCCTTGTACCACGGGTAATGACATGCCACAGAGCATAATCATCATTCTTGTCCAATAATGGAAGATTTTCTTTTACTACTTCCAAGGAAAAATGGATCATTTCATCAATGGAAAGTCCACAATCAATTCGGACATAACTAAGGGAATTAAAAAGTCTTACTATGTGATCATCAAGACGAAATAACTTATGACCGAACGTTCTCGTAGCTTCATAAATACCATCACCAGAGGTAAACCCTCTATCATACACAGAAACCATGGCTTGACTTTCGGGAACCATTTTTCCGTTTAAATAAATAACTCTTTCAACCATTTCCTAATTCCGTGCCTGTTGAATAGCTTGCCATACACTAAACGGTGTAACTGGAAGGTCCAAATGTTTTATACCAAAGCCCGACAATGCGTTGACAATTGCGTTAGTAATTACTGCTGGAGCAGGTGCAGTTCCGCCTTCACTACCCGGCTTAATTCCCAACCTGTTGGTTGGACTGGGTACCTCAGTAATTTTAGTAACAAAATAGGGAAGATCACTAGCACGTGGTAGAGTGTAATCCATAAATGTAGCTGCCCTCATTTGGCCATTTTCCGGGTCGTAGGAACAAGACTCCATTAGAGCCTGACCGACTCCTTGGGCTATACCACCATGGGTTTGACCGTCTATCAGGAGGGGGTTAATGGCTTTCCCAACATCGTCGACTGCTATGTATCTTTCAAGTGATACGGTTCCTGTTTCTGGGTCAATTTCTACCTCTACAATTTGCGTCCCATTGCCAAAAACAGCTCTCCGAAATTCTATTTGAGCTTTTCCGTTCAGTGAGCCAGAAATTTCTTCTGGCAAATCTTCCCGTTGAGCAGCAGCGGCAGCAATTTCAAAAATGGTTAACGAACGATCCGTACCAACTACTTTAAATATTCCCTCTGAATATTCAATATCTGTTTCCGCCGCTTCCATTATCAAAGCACCTATTTTTTTACCCTTTTCTACAATCTCATCAACAGCTTGGGCTATTACAATTGCGCCCATCCTCATTGATCTACCGGAATGGGTCCCGCCACCCATTTTTACCCATTTTGTGTCCCCTTGAATTATTTCAATCGCCTCAAAAGGTAACTCCAACTCTTCTGAAACAATTTGGGAGAAAGATGTCTCATGACCCTGGCCCGAATCTCCAGTTCCAATAATGACTTCAACCTTCTTCTCCGGCTTGACTTCAATTTCAGTGCGTTCTAACGGGACACCAGTGGAGAGATCAATATAATTGGAAACACCAATTCCACGAAGCCGACCATTTTCTAGGGAAGAGGCTTGGCGATCGGCAAACCCAACCCAGTCTGCTGTCTCTAGAGCTATATCCATATTACCCATAAAATTACCGCAGTCGTATTCTAAACCTAACCGGTTTTCATAAGGCAACTCCTTCTGGGTAATCATATTTTTTTGTCGAATTTCTATTCTGTCCATTTCCATTTCTTCCGCAGCCATATCTATTAGGCGCTCAATGACAAAATGGACTTCGGGACGGCCAGCACTACGGTATGGATAAGTGGGTGGCGTATTACTGTGTACCGCTTGTGCCCGAACCCAGACTTTCGGAATTCTGTAAGTGATGTTCATAATCTCTACACCCTTTGTCACGGGGATAAAAGAAAGAGTGTGGGCTCCAAGATTGCCGATATTGAGAGACCTTAAAGCAAGAAAATTACCCTCTTGATCTAATGCCAGTTCTGCGTCTACTGCTAAATCCCGAGCTTGACAATCGCTTAGGAATATTTCTGTACGGTCACCAGTCCATTTGACGGGTCTCCCAACTTTTTTTGTGGCCCAAGCGATTAAGGGAATTTCAACATAAAGAGGATTTCTAGTACCAAAATTCCCTCCTACATCGCCAGCAATCACCCTCACATTTTCCTGTTCAACTCCCAACACAAAGGCAAGCTCTCTCCGCTGCCTGACAACCCCCCCACTCCCAGCGTAAACTATATAACTTTCATTTTTTGGATTATAGATCGCGAAAACGGAACGTGGCTCCATGGGAACACCCGTAATCCTGGCTAAGCTGGTTTTTAGGCGGACAACATGAAAAGCTTTTTCGAAAATTTTATTTACGTCATCTGGCTCCCCTACCTCAGCATCAACACATACATTTGAGTTGGTTTGATCCCAAACTAACGGGGAAGAACTTTGAGCCGCCTCCCAAGTGTCAGTTACCGCTTCAAGTGGCTCATATTCAATTTCTAGTAACTCAGCCGCATCACGGGCTTCACCTCTACTCTCAGCGACAACGAAGGCAACAACTTCACCCACATAACGAGCCTTATCTTTTGGAAGTGGGTAATGGTCTGGTTCAAAAACATCTTCCCCATTTTTATTCGTAAGAATGATATCTGGCGGACTGGAATGATTTGCCACATGGGGAATTCGTTTTAGACCAGCCTCCTCAAAGTCTAATCCGGTTAGGACATCAATGACACCCGGGGATGATAAGGCACATGATTTCTCAATTTTACTAATTTTCGCGTGAGCATAAGGTGATCTAACCATGATCGCGTGTGCGACATCCTTGTGATGAGCGTCTCCACTAAATTTACCGTGCCCTGTAAGTAATCTTTGATCTTCCTTCCGCAAAAATGAGCGGCCTAGTACGCCTGCCATGTGTCCTCCTTTTCAAATTCACGTGCAAAGAAATTTCAAGCTCACAACAAAGCAAATCATTGCAGATTTTTAAACTAAGTCAAAGTGTAGTGAATTTATTGCAACCCGAGGATAAAATTTGTCCGTTAACCCAAAATCCAACATCAAAACATTGAATTCCGTTCCAACAAGCTTGTCCCGTTAAGTACAAACCATTACTGTACAAGTCTCTTGGAACAGAAAAATTTGTTTCTAAAAAGGAGAGTTTTTTATGGATATGACCGGTGAATACAGGATTCCGGCTCCACGTGGAAAAGTTTGGGAAGCCCTAAATGACCCAGAAATTCTAAAAATTTGTATTCCTGGTTGTGAAGAACTAAACAAGGACTCTGAAACAGAATTATCCGCCAAAGTTAAAACCAAAGTTGGACCTGTTTCAGCAGAATTTACAGGTAAAGTAACACTCTCTGATATAAATCCACCGGAAGGCTATAATATCAGCGGTGAGGGTCAGGGTGGAGTAGCAGGTTTTGCAAAAGGTGGAGCCAATGTTAAACTCTCTGAGGACGGTGATGAGACTGTTTTAACCTATACCGCAAATGCGCAAGTAGGGGGAAAACTAGCGCAAATTGGTTCTAGGCTAATCGACTCTACAGCAAAGAAAATGGCTAACCAGTTTTTTAGTAAATTTGCGGAAGAGGTTGGAGGCAAGGCAACAGCAGCCACAAAAACCGATGATAAAACAACCGGCGTTCAAGAACAAATGAGTGAAGAAACTGGGAAAGGGGTTAGCTCAATCGTATGGGTTAGTGGTATAATTGCTCTGGTATTAGTCGTGTTGTACGCGTTAAGTTAAACTTTTTACAATTTAAAGTCTTTAATCACTTTTATGGAAGACGGGTTGACCTCAGAGTAGACACCATCATACTTTTGTATAGACGTATTGATTTTGTTCACTTTTCTAACAATTACTGTGGTTAAATGGAACGAAATTAGTAGATAATGAATTAGGGATCTCTAATCCCTTTATCAAGGAAGGATAAGATGTCGGTTAAATTTTCATTTAAAATTAACGGAAAGCAAGTTGAAGGTGATGTTGAGGATCGTACCCTTTTAGTACAATTTATCCGTGAACATCTTGGCCTAACAGGTACACACGTGGGTTGTGACACCTCTCAGTGTGGTTGTTGTACAATTCACCTAAACGGAATTCCGGTCAAATCTTGCACCATGCTTGCGGTACAAGCTGATGGCTGTGAGCTTACAACCATTGAAGGTTTAGCAAACGACGGTGTTTTGCATCCAATGCAGGAAGCTTTTCGTGAAAACCATGCCTTGCAATGCGGATTTTGTACACCTGGAATGGTTATGAGCGCTATTGGTATCGTAGACCGGAATAGAGGCAAAAAACTCGACGAGAAAACCGTTCGACATGAACTTGATGGCAATCTTTGTCGCTGCACGGGTTATCACAATATAGTAAAAGCTATTCTTGCAGCCTCTGAGGTTATGAACGAGGCCTAGGCTTATGGCAGACGGGAGCATCGGAGATCCAATTAAGCGCAAGGAAGATTTTCGGTTTTTAACAGGTTCAGGGACCTACACAGATGACCTAAACCGTCCGGGACAGGTTCATCTTGCTATTGTAAGGTCTCCCCATGCTTCAGCAAATGTAAAATCGGTTAACACCCAAGAGGCCGCTAAAGCGCCCCTTGTACTAGGAGTTTTTACTGGTAAAGATTTAGAGGCGGATAATATTGGTGGACTCCCCTGTGGCTGGGCTATTACCCAGCCAGATGGTACCCAAATGGCAGAACCTGCGCACCCGGTTTTACAGTCAGAACGTGTAAGACATGTAGGGGACCCCATCGCCATTATTATTGCCGAAACAGAAATCGCCGCCAGAGACGCTGTATCGTTAGTTTCAGTACAATTTGAAGTGCTGGAAAGCAATACAAACACAGAAATGGCAACTCATGAGAACACCCTCCAAATTCATGAGGAAGCCAAAAATAATATCTGTTTTAATTGGGAAATTGGAGATTCTCAGATTACGGACACCGCCTTTAAAAACGCAGACCACGTGACCGCACTTGAGTTGGTTAATACTAGACTCGTTACAAATGCAATTGAACCACGGTCTGCTATTGGCGAATATGAAGGCGGCACTGGTCACTACACCCTCTATACAACCAGTCAAAATCCTCACCTTATTAGATTGCTCCTGGGGGCTTTCGTGTTACAAATTCCAGAGCATAAATTGCGTGTTGTGTCACCAGATGTCGGCGGTGGGTTCGGTTCAAAAATTTTTCACTATGCTGAAGAAGCTTTAGTCACATGGGCAGCCAAAAAAATCGGACGACCAGTTAAATGGACTGCAGAACGAACGGAAAGTTTTATTTCGGATTCACAAGGACGTGATCATGTAAGTAGTGCTGAACTAGCCATGGATAAGGACGGCAATTTTCTTGGTTTAAAGGTTGCGACCACGGCAAACCTTGGTGCCTATCTTTCAACTTTAGCGCCGTTAGTACCAACATTTCTTTACGGAACATTGCTGGCAGGCCAATACAAGACACCCGCAATCCATGCCTCTGTTACGGCGGTATTCACTAATTCTGTGCCAGTTGATGCTTTAAGAGGAGCTGGAAGGCCCGAGGCAACCTACCTACTTGAGAGACTAGTTGATAAGGCAGCAGATGAATGCGGAATTGATCCTGCTGAAATAAGAAAACGCAACATGATTGCTCCTGATGCCTTTCCCTATCAAACCCCTGTAGCGCTTGCATACGATTCCGGGACTTATGAGGCAGCTCTAGATGAAGCAATGTCTTTAGCAAGTTATGAAGGATTTGAGGAGCGTCGTAGCCAGGCTGCAAGCCGAGGAAAATTAAGAGGTATAGGCCTCTCCTCCTATATTGAAGCCTGCGGTGCAGCCCCATCTGCCATTGCGGGTGCCCTCGGTGCCCGTGCCGGTTTATATGAAGCTGCTGAAGTCCGTTTTCATCCAACCGGAACTGTTTCAGTGTTCACTGGAAGCCAAACACAAGGGCAAGGGCATGAAACGACTTTTGCGCAGATTGTGAGTGATAAACTTGGGGTTCCTCTTAATAATGTAGAAATAATTCATGGCGACACAGATCGAATTCCATTTGGGATGGGAACGTATGGTTCACGTTCTCTTGCAGTCGGGGGTTCCGCTTTGGTCAAAGCAATTCAAAAAATTGTGGAAAAAGGAAAAAAAATTGCGGCACATATTCTAGAAGCGTCTGTTACCGATATCGAATTTTCAAAGGGGACTTTTACAGTTTCTGGAACCGATAAATCAGTGTCAATTGGTGATATTGCAATGGCAGCATACGTTCCTCACAACTACCCTCTCGAAAATTTAGAGCCCGGACTCGATGAGCAAGCTTTTTATGATCCTGCAAATTTCACCTTTCCCGCAGGCACCCAAATTTGTGAAGTGGAGATTGACCAGGAGACTGGGGAAACACAAATTATAGCTTTTTCAGCAGTTGACGATTTTGGGACGATCATAAATCCCATGATTGTTGAGGGCCAAGTACACGGAGGAATTGTACACGGTGTGGGGCAAGCATTGATGGAACAGTGCGTTTATGACCCTGATACTGGGCAGCTGATTACAGGATCCTTTAACGATTACTGCATGCCTCGTGCAGACGATGTACCTAATTTTTCAGTTACTACGCGTGAGACACCTTGCCCTCATAATCCCCTAGGAGTAAAAGGTTGTGGAGAGGCGGGAACTATCGGCGCTGGAGCAGCGGTTATGAATGCGGTTGTAGATGCTCTAGGGCCACTTGGAATTTCACATATTAATATGCCTGCAACACCTCAAAACGTGTGGCAGGCAATAAAACAAGCTAACGGATAGACAGTGTAATTGGAGACAAATAAAAATGTATGAATTTACATACAAGAAAGCATCCTCAGTAGAAGACGCGACAAAACAGTTTGGAGAAGCCGAAGAGGGCAAATACATGTCAGGAGGTATGACATTACTTCCCACTCTTAAAATGCGGCTTTCTCGGCCATCCGATGTTATTGATTTAGCCGAAATTTCTGAGATGGTAGGAATAGAAGTAACCGGTGAAAGCGTGACTATCCATGCCATGACACCGCACGCAGTAGTCGCTGCAAACGAGGAAGTCCAAAAAGCCATCCCTGCTTTAGCCAAATTAGCCGGTGGGATTGGCGATCCAATGGTTAGAAATCGTGGGACCATAGGCGGGTCATTAGCTAACAATGATCCAGCCGCTGATTATCCGGCTGCCGTGACGGGATTAAATGGAACAATTTATACAAACAAGAGGGAAATAGGCTCGGGTGATTTCTTCCTAGGATTATTTGAAACCGCTTTAGAGGAAGGCGAAATTATTACGAAAGTGGTGTTTCCCATACCCGAAAAAGCAGGATATATGAAATTTCCAAACCCAGCCTCGCGTTATTGTATCGTTGGCGTAATGGTTTCACAAAATGGGCCCGACGTAAGGGTTGGAGTTACTGGCGCTGGTGCTTGCGCTTTTAGGGTGGATACGATGGAAGAAGCCCTAAAAAAAGACTTTGCACCGGATTCTGTTGCTGAAATTAAGATATCTGACGCTGATCTTAATAGCGATATACATGCAAGTGCTGAATATAGGGCCCATCTGGTTACCGTAATGGCAAAACGAGCAGTTGCGGAAGCGGCAAGCTGAATTACCTAAATATTCGAAACCCGTATAAGAAAGATTTAGAATTATGCGTTGTTTTAGGAGGCCGATGCTACGGCCTCCCCTTTTGTTATTGATTTTTAAAAAATTAAAATGACTTTACAATCACCCTCGACTATTGAAGCGACCTTAGACCTTTTGACAGAAGGTCGGTATGTCGCAGACAGATCTCTCGCTACGGCATTATTTCTTTCTTTAAAACTTGGAAAACCGTTGTTTTTAGAAGGCGAAGCAGGTGTCGGAAAAACAGAAATAGCTAAAGTTGTTTCTGAAACTCTTGGCCAACCTTTAATCCGACTACAATGTTATGAAGGGCTAGACATATCATCAGCTGTTTATGAGTGGAATTACAGTAGACAAATGATTGAGATTAGGATTTCTGAAGCCTCCGGAAACCGGGATAGAAAACAAATCCAAACAGACGTATTTTCAGAAGATTTTTTAATTAAAAGGCCCTTACTTCTGGCCCTCGAAACTAACGAAACGGGCTTACAACCCGTCCTACTCATTGATGAGTTGGATAGAACTGATGAACCTTTCGAAGCCTTTTTGTTGGAAATTCTTTCCGATTTTCAAGTAACAATTCCAGAAATCGGTACAGTTAAAGCTGAAAAACCACCAATTGTAATTATAACGTCTAACAGGACTAGAGAGATACACGATGCAATTAAAAGACGGTGTTTTTATTTTTGGGTGGATTATCCCGATGCCAAACGTGAACTTGAAATTTTATCTGTTAAGGCTCCAGAAGCCGACAAAAATTTATCAAAACAAATTGTAACTTTTGTTCAAAAACTTCGCTCTATGGATTTATTTAAATTACCGGGTGTTGCTGAAACAATTGACTGGACCAATGCATTAGTCCAGCTCGACAAAATTGATCTTGATCCGGAAACAGTAAATGACACTCTTGGTACACTTCTAAAATATCAGGACGATATTGAAAAAATAAAGGGTAGTGAAGCCGCCAACCTGCTTGAACAGGTAAAAGCCGACTTAGCAGCCCGCTAATAAAAATGGTAGACTCGGGAAACGGTACTACACCCGGGCTAGCCCTCCTCGATAAACTTGAGGGAAGTAAGCTTTTGGTCAACATAATGCATTTTGGCCGCGTGCTTAGGAGTACCGGGCTCCCTATTGGTCCAGGAAAAATTCTCGATGCAGTAAACGCTGTGCAAACGGTTGGTGTAACCAACAGACGAGACTTTTATTGGGCTTTACATGCTGTTTTCGTTAACAAACGTGATCAACACGAACTATTTGATCAGGCCTTTCATATTTTTTGGCGTGACCCCAGATTATTAGAAAGAATGTTAGGCCTGCTAATGCCGCAAGAAGTCAGCGCCGAAGAAGGACCAGAACCGGAGCCACTCAATCGACGAATTATGGAAGCAATGACACCGGAAAATAATCAGGAAGAGGACCCTAAAAAAGAGGAAGAACCTGAGCTTGAAATTGAATCCACTTTGACTGCATCCGCCAATGAACTTCTTCAACAAAAGGATTTTGAAGAAATGTCCGTGGAGGAAATTAATCAAGCTAAAACTGCAATTTCTCGGATGCGTTTATCAATCCAAGACATCCCTACAAGAAGATACCGTGTTAGTCATCGACTAAATCGCATCGATATGCGGGCCACACTGCGTGCAGCAATGCGATACGGCGGTTCGGTGATACCACTTCAATATCGGATGCATAAAAAACGCCCACCACCTTTAGTAATATTGTGTGATATTTCTGGATCGATGGGTAGATATACGCGTATGTTACTGCATTTTATGCATGCTATAACAAATGATAGAGATAGGGTTTTTACTTTTTTATTTGGGACCCGACTTACCAATGTCACAAGACATTTGAAGGAAAAAGATATTGATATTGCCTTGGCTAAATGTAGTGATTCTGTTGAAGATTGGTCCGGAGGTACACGAATAGGTGAAAGCCTTAAGAATTTTAACCAATTTTGGTCACGTCGTGTCCTGGGGCAGGGTGCAGTATTGTTGCTGATATCTGATGGATTGGATAGGGATGCAGGGCGCGGTTTAGAGTTAGAAATGGAACGCCTTCACAAATCCTGCCGCCGTTTGATTTGGGTTAACCCGTTATTACGGTTTGAGGGTTTTGAACCCAAATCACAAGGCATTCGTGCGATTTTACCCCACGTTGATGAATTTCGACCGGTACATAATTTAGAAAGTCTTATACACTTAATTACAGTTTTAAACAGTCAGGTTTTAAACAGAAGAGAAGGAATGACACCATGGCTAAAGGCAATGTAAAACTAGGTTCACAGGACGAAAATGTTTTAAACGAGGCTATGTCGTGGTTAAAGAACGGTAAAAAGGTTGCTATAGCTACAGTTGTCAGTAGCTGGGGTTCCTCACCCCGCCCTCCTGGAAGCCAAGTCGCTGTAACCGAAGAAGGGGCCTTCGTGGGTTCCGTTTCTGGAGGCTGCATTGAGGGGGCTGTAGTCACCGAAGCAATTAAAGTTATGAAAACAGGAAAACCTAAAATCCTAGAGTATGGCGTAACCAATGAACTAGCATGGGAAGTTGGCCTTGCCTGTGGCGGAGAGGTAAAAGTTTTTGTGGAGAAACTCAAAAAATGAAAAAACAAATTCTCGATCAACTGCTTCGTGATCAAGAAGAGAAAAAAGCGGTTGTACTAGCGACAGATTTGGTGACAGGAAATCAGGCTTTAATTTATTATACATCAGCTACCGGGCCGCTAGGCCAAAATCCATTAATTTTAAAAATGGGTAGATCGGCACTTCAGGATGACAAAACTGGCATTGTAAAAACAGAATTGGGTGAAATTTTTTTTCATGTGTATAACCCCCCTCTTCGCATGCTTTTAGTAGGGGCTGTTCATATTGCCCAGCCATTGTCACAAATTAGCCGCGTTGCAGGGTATGACGTTGCAATAATAGACCCTCGTGAGTCATTTGCATCCCCGGAAAGATTTCCCGAAATGACTCTGGTACATGAGTGGCCCGACGACGGTTTAAATAAACTAGATATTGATAGGCGTACTGCAATTGTTACCCTAACGCATGACCCAAAACTCGATGACCCGGCGCTTGCTGTAGCTATCCGGTCAGAGGCCTTTTACATCGGTGCCCTTGGAAGCAAACGTACCCATGCCAGCCGTCTTGAACGACTAAGGAATGAGGGTTTCAACGATTTGGAAGTTACTCGAATTAAGGGCCCCGTTGGCCTAAATATTGGCGCAGTATCTCCAGCGGAGATAGCGGTATCCATTTTAGCGGAGGTTACCCAACATTTGCACGCCAAGGAGAAAAAGGCAGCAGCGTGATTTTTGGAAAACTAACGCTGGAAGATGCTCTAGGTACAATTCTTGTGCACAGTATAAAAGTTGGAAAAAAAACTTTTCGTAAAGGACGAACTCTCTCTCAGACAGACATAAACGCATTACACACATCAAATATATTAGAAATTACTGCCGTCAGACTTGAGGACAATGATGTTCACGAAAACCAGGCCGCGGAACGTTTAGCAAAAATAATTTGTGGGGAAAACTTACGATTAAGCAAGACGGCCACTGGTCGGTGCAATCTCGTAACCGAAACAGATGGCATAGCAATAATCAACAAAGAGGGCATTGATAAACTAAACCTTACTAATGAGGCCATAGCAATTTCTACCGTCGCCCCTTTTGCTAAAGTTTCTAAAGGGGACGTGGTGGCAACCGTAAAAATAATCACCTTTGGAATTATAGAAAGTGCTTTGAAAAAATGCCAATCTTTATTGAAAGCTAAGGAATATCCGGTTTCATTAGCTCCCTTTAAAACGAAAAAAGTAGGACTACTACAGACACGTTTACCAATTCTCCGAGAGAGCTTGTTAAACAAGGCGAAACAAGTAACGCAAAATCGATTACAAAAGATTTGTTGCGATTTAACATATTCTGCCGAATGTAATCACGATTTACACGACGTCGCCAATGGAATAAAGGAATTACTCTCTGCCGATTGTAAAATTGCCCTTATTTTAGGGGCGTCCGCAATTGCTGACCGAAAAGACATCATTCCTGCGGCCATAGAGGAATGCAATGGCTCCGTATTTCATTTTGGCTTACCGGTAGATCCGGGAAACCTTATGTTAATGGGAAAAATTGGTGGCATGCATGTCCTCGGTTTACCGGGTTCTGCAAGGTCACCGCGCTTACACGGTTTTGACTGGGTTTTGGAACGTTTGGTAGCAGACATAGAAGTCACAAGTCGAGATTTAATGACAATGGGTGTAGGAGGTTTATTAAAAGAAATCCACAACAGACCCTTGCCACGGGTAACAGCGGTTAAAAATAAAACTGTTAAAAAGAAAAATCCTAAAATTGTGGGAGTCATTCTGGCTGCAGGGCAATCAAAGCGTATGGGGGCCGTTAACAAACTCCTCCAGAATATAAATGGCAAGCCAATGATTTGCCATGCAGTCGAAGCCACCCTTCAGTCTAAGGCTAATCCTATCATGGTGGTCACAGGCTTTGAACACGAACTAATTAAAAAATCCCTTTTAAACTTTGATGTTGAATTGGTCCAAAATTCAGATTACGGGGATGGATTAAGTACCTCACTCCGGGCAGCTATTAATTCTTTCGATCCTCAAACTGATGGAGCTGTCTTTTGCTTGGGTGATATGCCAGAAGTTAGGCCTGAACATATTAATAAATTGATAGACGCCTACGATCCTGAAGCCGAAAAGAGCATTTGTGTACCAACATATAAAGGAAAAAGAGGAAATCCAGTCCTCTGGGATCGAAAATTTTTCTTCGACATGTGCAACGTTTCAGGCGATGTAGGAGCGCGACACCTGATTGGAGAAAACGAGGATGCGGTACTAGAATTACCAATAGATGATCAAGCTATTTTGATAGACCTTGATACACCTGAAGCCCTTAAGGCACATCTTATTAAAAAAAAGAATGAAAAATAAGTTTCTTTATGGGGGAACCTAATTCTTTATCTTCCATTGTCCACGAGCAAGCAGGCAAACATCGCTGGGCCATGCTTGGAGGAGTTTGGTTACTTTATTTTTGCTTCGGGCTATCGGTGGCATCCCTCGCCCCTTTAGTGGCCCCCATTGAAGCAGACTTACATATAGATCATGCCCTTATGGGAACTATTTTAGGTGCATGGCCGGTTGTTTACATAATATTTTCTGCTCCGTGTGGAAGCCTGCTTGACAGGTTTGGTGCAAGGCGCATGTTATTTGTATCGGCAACAATTATTGCTATCGCAATCGCGTTAAGGGGGTTTGCTAGTAGTTATATCGAATTGCTTCTTACAATGGTTTTGTTTGGTATTGGGGGGCCTATAATCTCCTCGGGCGCACCAAAGGTAGTAAGCCTTTGGTTTAAGGGCAAAGACCGGGGGTTAGGAACCGGCATCTATTTTACAGGAAATGCTCTTGGAGGAATTACAGCACTGTCTTTGACGAATAGCGTCTTTATGCCGTATTTTAATAATAATTGGCGTGAAGTGTTTTTCGGTTACGCTATTTTTATTTTTCTTTCCGGTTGTTGCTGGTTATTAATAAATAGTCATCCCGTAAGTAAAAATTTGGAGAAGAGATCTATCGCTGAAAAAGGCGTAAAGCACGTCAAGGTCTTTTTGGAATTAATCAAACATCCCATTGTCAAAATAGTTTTAGCAATTGGCATATTTATGCTTTTCTTTGGTCACGGTATGAACCAATGGTTGCCAACAATTTTACTACAAACCGGGATGAGTATTGTCGAAGCCGGCTATTGGGCCTCCATCCCCGCTGTTATTGGTTTAATGACCGCCCCGTTTATTAACAGGTTAGCGACTCCTGAACGACGTCTACAAATTTTAATTGCTTTATTTGTAGTTGCAGGTTTAGCAACTTTAGTTATTTATTCCCAATACAATCCCATTCTTGTAATTGGCTTAATTTTTCTTGGGGTATGCCGCGGAGCCATGAATGGTATCGCCGTTTTAATTTTAATGGATAACGATAAAGAGGGTTCAGCCCGGGTCGGAGCAGCTGTGGGACTTTATTTTTCAGCTGCAGAAATAGGTGGCGCTCTGGGGCCAATGACGGTTGGAGTATTAGCCAAAACAACCGGTTCTTTTCAGGCCCCACTGTTAATGATGACAACAGTGACAGTGTTATTAATTTTGATGGCTCTTAAACTAAAGAAAGTAATGAAGAAAAGCGAAAAGTTTCAATACTAATAAAAATAGATGATGTTCTTATCTGTCACCTTCATTAAAAACAAAGACAAGAAAAATTAATTCATCGAAGAGGAGAAAAATCGGCGGCTAACACAATTTTATTTTCCTGGGCAACCAACTCATCCCCTCCACCCTTTGGCGGCCATATTCCTTTATTGGTCGCCTCTTCACGAACCTGGCGGCGGTGCTCTAAACTTTCATAAGGCCAAATATGGACAAACTTATTCAGAGGGCCTAATTCAGTCGTCATGGCCATAAGTAGAGGAGAAATTTTTTCTCTTTCTTCCATAGCCGCGGCCCAACGTTCTTGAATTCCTCCTACAGAGTGGGGTTTGATGGTATAACTCCGCCATTCGAAAACCGGTCCAACATTTCCGGTTTTGAATTCGGGGGTAAATGGGAAAGGTACAAAAATTTCCGACAACTGATCCACTAAAAATTCTGAAATATGGGGTGGCCAGTTTGGATCCGTTGACGCTTTTGTACGAATTTCGGTTCTTTGTTGCAGGTCTTCATAAGGCCAGATATGGATAATTTGGTTTAATGCCCCTATTTCAGTGTGGAAAAAAGCAGATAATTCTGAAAATTGTTTCCGGCTTGTATACGCCTCACCAAACCTTTTAATAACTTCATTTTGGGACCTGGGTTGCAACCGGTAGGTTCTCACTTCATAAATCATTTAATACCTCCTTAACTACCTTTTTTTATAACTTAAAGCAGTTTTTTAAATTAAAAATATATTAAAACACAAATTTAAAGTATGCGGGTTAGTATTTAAGGTCTTTCAAAAAATGATTTTACTATTAGTTAGCCGTAGGTAAGGTTGCTGAATAATTCTCCGGTAAATGAGTATAATCTGCTAGTAAACTCCCAAATCCCTCAATCGAATCCGTAATTCCGTTGTCACGGAGAGCAAACCAATACGTTGCAGTGTTTATTGCTATTACAGGTTTTTGTAACAATTTTTCAGCCATACCTGCTAGCCTCGCCATCGCAAGGTTAGTCCCCACCTGCACTACCGCTTCAATATCATCGCCATTAAGTTCCATAATAGATTTTGCTAAATCGTCTTCAGAAACATGGGCAATTAAGACCGGACTCTTGCACTTTAAACCCTTCAACCTAACAACCTTAAAACCACAATCACCAAAAAATTTTAATACGTTTTCATCTCCAACCGGCCAATATGGTGTCAACACCGCTATACGTTTAATATCACCATAAGAACGTAAGGCCGCCTGGCAGGCGTCCGAACCCATTGCAACCTTCAAACCTGAAAGTTCTTCCATTCTCGCCTTTAACTCAATACTCGTTTTCAATCCTCCCCAAAATGTCTCAGAAGACATACCCATTACCAAATAATCTGGATGGCACGTCAAAATACGGTTTACGGCGTTATCCATTTCCTTCCTAATGTTATCCATCAATTTGTTAAAATCGTCATCACTTTCTACTGGTTCATCAGGTATCCAAACACGAGAAAAATGGTTGGTGACCCCTCTTGCACGCATATCCTCAAATTCTGGTTGAACAGAGGTGTTTGTCGAGGGGGCAATTACACCAAATTTACGCCGCCAACCAAGTGAGTCAGTCATTTATTTATCCTCTGGGTTACTGTTTAGAGATTGCCCTGGGTGCAGGGCGTCTAATTCTTCCATCACGTCAGACAAGGACATCACGTCTGCGTATTTTTGGTCCATATCGAATAAGTTTGCTTCATGAGGACCAATGGCTCTGTCGCCAACACATTCACGTGGAACTATTGGACGGTAACCAAACCCCATTCCATCAACCACCGAAGCACGTACACACCCGGAGGTGGTACAACCGGCAACAATTGTTGTATCTATCTTTTTTTGCGCAAGCCAACCGGACAGGTCAGTACCAAAAAATGCTGAAGGATAACGTTTTTCAACGATCCGTTCTCCCGCCCGGGGGGCTAATTGGTCTACAACCTCGGTCGCATGACTTCCACGGATTAAACCTTCCCTCAACCGCGGCATTTTTAAATTAAAAATTCCGTCTTCCGATCCATCTTCAGAATAACAATGTACAGTATAAGCCACTGGTAAAGATCTGTGACGAGCGGCTGCCAGTAAAATTTCTGTGTTATCAATCGCGGACTGAATATTTCCTCCGCCAAAGGCATCCGGATCGTTGAAGCCATTAATAAAATCAATAATGAGAAGTGCAGGGTTCTGACCGAAACCCATACGCGCACCTAAACCTTGTTTTTTATAAATTTCGGTGTCTTTACCCATAATATTCTCCAAATTGTTCTTTTTACAAAACAGTGTGCCTCGGACGTGTAAATACTATTGTGATGATAGAAATAAAAACAAGAATAGCTAAAAAACCAAATAAAACCCTCGGTTGCCCCAGGTCCAAAATCCATCCGCATAAAACAGGCCCGATAAAATTTCCAATACTCATTCCCGTGGAAGTATAGCCAAACGCAATGCCAGCTGAACCCTCAGGGGATGCCTTACGCGTTAAAATATCGCGTGAGGGGCTGCTGATGCCATAACATAAACCGCTTAAAATCATTCCAGCCAACATAAAGAAAAAAACACCCCCACCAAAGGCAAGGAGCATAATAAAAGAAGCCATGAAAAATACCGCTACCGACGCCACCAAATTATGACGGTTCGTTTGGTCTGCTAACCATCCACCTAAAATTACTCCGGCAGCACTAGCCACCAAGTAACCTGTCAAAACGGTACTCGCTAGCATTTTTTCTACGCCAAAAAGTGAAACATTGGCAACAATTGAGAAGGACATAACACCTGAAGTGGAAATTGCGGTTATTAAATAGAAAAGAAACATCATGAGCAAAGGCAAAGACCTTAAGAGTACCAAATTTTCACGAAAACTTAAATTTTTTGTATTTGTTTTAGGCTCATTCGCATTTAAATTATTTTTATCATTGAGGTAACTGGACCAAAATAGCAACATTGCTGTAACACCGATGCCAATCACTCCGATAACTGAAACTGCTGTCCTCCAATCAGTCCAAAGAGCCAGGGGCAACATAACTAGTGATGCCCCTCCCCACCCTAAATATCCCATGAAGGAATGAATACTCACGGCACGGCCAAACACATGGTTTTCTAAACGAGCGGAGAGAATAGAGAAATTAGCAGGATGAAAAACACTGTTCCCAATCCCAGCAACAACGAAAAGAAAGAATAGTGTCCAGTATCCGTTTGCAAGCCCAACCAGGAGAAGGCTGAAACCCATAATGGCAACACCGGTTATCAGTATGTACTTCGCACCGAACCGATCCACAACAAAACCTGAAGGAAGCTGCCATACAGCAGTCATTACATTCATTGCTGAAACAATGGCACCGAGCGCTGTAAAAGTAACGCCAAGTTCTGGTTGAATGAGCAAAAATAGCGGAGGCAATGAGAGCATGACAAAATGACTGTAGAAATGCCCCACACTAACTAAAGCAACAACCCAACCCTGATCTTTTCCCTTAGTCTTACTTTCTAAATTCACGATGACAAATTTGTCTCTTAAATTAAATGTTGGCCTGCGTCCATACGAAAGGCTTCACCTGTCATCAAACCGGCCTCCTCAATTAACCACAAGGCCACCTTCGCCACATCGGTTGGCATCACAGGCTTCTGCAGTGGAAATTTTGTTTCCGCTTCTTCTACTCGTTTTTGGTATGCTTCTTTAGTCATAATTTTGCGAGTCCAATTGCCGAGTAACCCTCCAGGGCAAATAGCATTCACTCGAATTTCCGGAGCTAATTGTCGGGCGAGGGATATAGTCAGCGTATTAAGCGCACCTTTCGAAGCGGAATAGGCCATGGAGCTTCCGTTACCCTTCCAAGCACCTATGGAAGAAATATTGACAATGGCAGCATCCCCTGAAAGACGTAGAAAAGGGGCCGAAGCCCGGGTCATTTGAAAAGTTCCTACTACATTCACCGAATAAATTCTTAGAAATTCCTCAGCGGTCAGTGCGTCTAAATCAGATTGAGGAACGGGTTTAGTCGTGGCAGCATTGTTAACCAAAACATCTATTCCTCCCCACTCCTTTATAGTTTCCTGGACCATATTTATACAATCTTGGTCTTTGGAAACGTCACCCTTGATAGCAAAACTTTTGACACCATATGAGCGACACGCCGCCACCGTTTCTTCTGCCCCCTTCTCGTTATTGACGTAATTTATAACGACATTACAACCCTTTGCCGCAATAGCCCTTGCTGTTTCCGCACCTATACCTATAACAGATGAGGAACCTGTAACGATAGCTGAGCGCCCTTTAATGTCCATTTAATTCTCCTCACTAAACATATCGATACGGTATCCGAACAACCCCAGAGGTTAAAGAGTTAACAAAAATTTTGAAAGGGAAGTATTAAGGGAATCAGGGCAACTAAAAAAAGGTGTATTTCATTTCAGGCTTAAAATCCTTGAATTCGCGTCAGGTTTTTTATTTTAGGTTAAATTCCCAAGCGCAAGGAGACCCATCCCGGTTGTCATGGGTGCATAGTAATTTCTGTGTATACGTTCCACTCTATCACTAAGAGCACCCCGCATGACTAGCCACATAATGAGTTCCACGGCCTCGACACCGGCTTTTTCCATAATCTCTTGATGGGTGATACTTAAAAGCGTTTCGGGTTCTTTTTCAATCTTATCCAACCACCAGGAATCAAAGTCGGAGTTTATATAGCCAAACCTCTCACCGCTTAACTGGTGTGACATACCCCCGGTTCCGAGAATTACCACGTTAAGGTCCTCCTCCCAGCTGGAAATTGCATTCTTAATTTGCTGTCCAAACTTGTAACACCTAAGTGCAGTCGGTAGGGGATGCTGGATCACATTAACCTGTATGGGTACAGCCTTAACAGACCAGTCAGGTACAGGGTCGAAGCAAAGATGCATAGGCACAAGGAACCCATGTTCAACTTTTAATTCCTGACAAACAGTAATATCAAATTCGTTATATACGAGTTGTTCACAAAGGTGCCAGGAAAACCTGGAATGCCCCTTAATAACCGGCAGGGGCCTGATCCCAAACCCTTCATCCGCCAACTGGTATTCCTCCGAAGCCCCTACAGCAAAAGTTGGATATTTATCAAAGAAGAAATCTCCGCCGTGATCGTTGTAGATAACTACAGCGACATCTACTTTCATTTCTTTAAGCCATTCTTGTACAGGTTTATAAGCATCAAAGAGCGGTTTCCAGTCAGGCTCATCCGTCCTTCCCTGATCAAAGACCACACCAACTGAAGGAACATGTGAGGTTCCAATCCCGCCAATTATTTTAGCCATATTATCTTGCGCCTGATGCTTTCCGGGTATTCATAAATTCTTCGTATGTTTGACCCCTTTGCTGAGCTCCCATGTGGTAGAGACCGACACCGAGGGCGGCCCCAAGCTTTATCAACATATAAATATTCCCACCAGCCTTGATCAACCCCAAAAAATCTCGGTTTTTCACTAATTCTTTTTCTTTCTTGCTTAAACCCATTTTCTGTAAATAGGCATTTTTATCTGCCTTGAATGCTTCACGGTTTTTTGAAGAGGCAAGGGACATTGCAAATTTATTTATTCGATACCCTTTGGAGGAAGCCCTCCCATTAAAGATATATGACCCCGGTATTTCCTTCGCAAAATCTATTTGGTTTGACATGCTTTAACGGTCCTAAATTTACTTTAAATAAAAACAAGAATTTTCGTCGGTTATGTTTGATGAATATTTTTACGTTTAAAAGTGTCCCTCAAACTCACAGTCCTGTTGAAAGCAAGTTGTTCTTTACTATCTTTTGCATCGACACAAAAATATCCCAATCTCTCAAACTGTACAGGTACCTCTGATTTTGCTTCTTTCAACGCCGGTTCGAGATAGCAGTTGTCTAAAACAGTCAAAGAATTGGGGTTAAGGGAGTTTTCAAAACGATCTTTATTTTCAATTTTTTCGTCAACAAATAAAGGTTCAAACAAACGCACTGTAGCCGGTATGGAATGTTGCGAAGAGACCCAATGCAATGTTCCCTTCACCTTTCGGCCATCAGGGGATTGGCCACCTTTTGTCAAAGGATCGTAAGAACAAATTATTTCAGTGATTTCTCCTTTTTCATTCCTTTTCACTTCTTTACAGGTAATGAAATAAGCGTAACGAAGCCTCACTTCCCTTCCTGGAGCCAATCGAAAAAAGTTTTTGGAGGGTTCCTCCATAAAATCTTCTTGTTCTATGTACAGCTCTCTTGAAAACGGTATCAAACGTTTCCCAGCTGACTTATTCCCAGGTAAATTTTCTGCTTCGATTTCTTCGGATCCACTTTCTGGGTAATTCTCAATGACTACTCTTACTGGGTTTAATACAGCCATTCGACGCACTGCATGTTCATTAAGATAGTTACGTATACAGTGATCAAGCAACACCGTTTCTACAGTGCCGTCAGTTTTCGTAATTGCTAACCTAGATACAAAATCTCTGATTGCTTCCGGAGGAACCCCTCGCCGCCTTAGACCTAATATTGTTGGCATTCTGGGGTCATCCCAGCCGGCCACTGTTTGGTTTATAATGAGCTGTGTCAGAAAACGTTTTGAGAGAACGGTATAAGATAAATTTAGACGTGAGAATTCATATTGTTTTGGTTTACAAGGCAATGGTAATAAATCAACAAGCCAATCATAGAGAGGACGATGATCCTCAAACTCAAGGGTACAGAGAGAATGAGTAACCCCTTCAATTGCATCAGTTTGTCCGTGTGCAAAATCGTAAGTTGGGTAAATACACCAATCACCTCCCGTACGTGGATGGTTGGCCTTTAAAATTCTATAAAGTATCGGATCTCTTAAATTTATATTACCTGAGGCCATGTTTATTTTTGCCCTTAAAACCCGAGCCCCTTCTTCAAACTCACCTGCCCGCATCCGTTTGAATAAATCAAGGTTCTCCTCTTTGCTCCGTTTCCGAAAAGGACTTTCTGTGCCTGCCTCTATTAACGACCCCCTATATTTATGGATTTCTTGAGCTGATAAATCGTCGACGTACGCCTTCCCTAAATTAATTAAAAACACAGCATACTCATAAAGTTTTTCAAAATTATCGGAGGCATAATAAACTTTTCCATTCCAACGATAGCCTAGCCACCTAACATCCTCGCAAATTGCTTCTATAAACTCCTGATCTTCCTTTGTGGGATTTGTATCATCAAAACGGAGGTGACATTCACCATTAAATTCTTTTGCAACGCCAAAGTTTAAACCCATAGATTTTGCGTGACCGATATGCAGAAAGCCATTTGGTTCCGGTGGAAATCTAGTTACTACTCGTTTTATCACTCCCGAACGAAGATCTTTCTGAATTTTTTCTCTGATGAAATCCTTGATTTCATCCCTATTTTCCGATTCCTTTTTACTCATAACAAAACCATAACCTTGAAATTCTCTCCAACTATGAGGTGAATTTTTTTAGGGTACTAAATCCTATAAAAAATTTAATTTAAAATGCGGGTTTAAAAATACAACAAATAAATTTTAAAGACGTCATAATGACCTTAATTTGTTAAAAGTCTAAAGTGTTGTTTAAATTTTAATGAAGGTTTTTTCAATTTTTTAGGTTAAAGTTATCTAAACCAATTCTTAATCATAACTTGACAAAAGATGCTCAACCAACCCATCTAATTTATCCCATGGGGCATTTGCATAGCTGTAGCTATTCATTACGAAGCTAGGTCCAGCGTAAAATTTTTCATATAAAGCGTGCCGTCCGGCAAACTCAGAACCGAGCAAGTCCCAGGCTAATCTTAAAAGTTTCATTCTTTCTTTTCCGGTTTGTTCAGGTGTAGACCAATAAGACTCGAATTTTTTAACCAATTCAGGGTTTTCCAAAAAATTTGAGTCTGCTGGCAGTTGGATTGGTCCCCCACCCATCAATTCTCTCACTATATCAACAATTTCGTTATAATTATTTGTGCACCAGTGCAATGCAGCATACATGTAACGACGGTTAACTGTGTAGAACCCTTCCACCATTTCTTCCCCAGAATGCAATTGTCCCATAATTAAACCTTCCAGTGTGGATAATTTTGCTGAAAGCTCTCCAAGTTGGTTCTGAACAGCAGGAATTTCCAAAGTTTTATTTGATTTTGCTAAAGTATGTGCAATTCCAATTATAAGTTTTAATTTTTCCAAAAATCGGACATTTGCTTGATGATTTGCCAAGGCATGCCCAGGCGACAACATATACACGGCTCGGGTCATTTCAGTGCTATTATGGATAAAAACCCTTTCCCAAGGAATTTTTACATTTTCAAAAAGAACCGCAGCGTCTGTTTCATCATATTTTATAGACAGGGGCATATCGAATTCTGAGGTCGCGTGAGCTTCATAAGACTTCCTCGACCAAATACTTACTCCTGGATAATTCAAGGGAACGGCGCAAGTAATAGTTTCATGTTCGAGACCAGGAGCAACTGGTTGTAAATTTCCAACCCATGTTTCGTGGCAAAAAACCGCTGCTGTCCCCAACATTTTCAAGCCATTCAACGTTACACCATTTTCATCTTCTTCAGTCACACACAACGTAGGGGAGTTAATTTTACTCTCCTTATAAACCGTACTACGACGGGCTGCCCCCTGAGGATTTGTAACAGTGTGCGCCAAGAAAAGATCTTCGCTTCTTGCCTTATAATAATAATTTGTAAGGTTAACCCCAAACCCCTCACCTACGCTTTCAAACAAGTCGGGGCGCATCGCTAACCCAGTTAGGTAGCTCGGAAAATTATCAGGAGAACGGCCAATCAAGCCGTAAGTCCAAGAAGCAATTCTTCGGTGGGTTTCAAATCTTTTTTCTAAATCATTTAGGTTTCTGGGTTGTAAATAATAATTGGAAAACTCTTCGTCTTTCACTTGGCTAACCATAACATCTCTGTTTTCAGGCAATCGTTTACGATCATAAATCATAGCTATAGTATTAGCTGCATTACGAAACGCAGGATGTGTTGTAACGTCGTTTACCTTTTCCTTACCAAGATAAACACAACGCCCATCCCTAATACTTCCAAGAAATTGTTTTCCAGTTAATAACATTAATCTTCCTCAATTTTTAAGCCAAAGATTGGCAAAATACTGAACCTAAAAAAATACTCCATCCATTTTGGTTTTAAACGCAGTTTGAATATACCAAAATAGAAATGCTTGCGTATTAAATAGACTCAACAGTAATCTTTACCAAATTTCTCAGATAAAAAGATGGGTATTTAACCGTGTCCAAAAACATTACCTCTGATTTAGCGAACTTCGCTTCAAAATTAACCTACAAAAAAATTCCTCAAGAAGCGATTAATTTCACAAAATTACTAATTCTAGATGCACTTGCTTGTGCCCTTGCAGGCGATAATGGCGAGGAGACAGAAAAAATAAGAGCCTTAGCGCATTCATTAGCTCTTTCAAAGGAAAGCAGTGTAATTGGGGGTGGAAAACTGTCAGTTGCTGGTTCGGTGTTAATGAATTCGTACCTTATTACAGCAGTAACTATGTGTGATACCCACCGTGAAACGCTTACGCATATAATGCCTGAGGTATTACCAGCTGCACTCGCAATTGCAGAACTCAATGGGAACAATGGCACCGAACTCCTCACAGCGGTGACAATTGGATGCGAGATAGCTTGTCGGATTGGACTTGGAATTGACTATCCGGCGTTTCGCGAAAGAGGTTGGCACGGTCCTGGAGTAATTGGTCCCTTCGGTGCTGCGGCTGCGGTTGGGCATTTGCTTAAATTTAATAAGGAAAAAATGACACACGCTTTTGGACTGGCTGGAAGCCAAGCCGCGGGTACTTTTGCCGCTTGGGGTACACCCACCGTAAAATTTCATCAATGTCGAGGCAGTCTATCTGGCCTTATGGCTGCGATACTAGCGGAACAGGATTTTAATTCCAGCAAAGAAATCCTAACAGCAAAGGATGGTGGTCTCTACAACTCATACTCTAACGGAGGCAAACCGGAACGTGCAGTCAAAAAATTGGGGGTCCATTGGGAATTTCAACGAATCGCACTCCGGATGTGGCCCGCTGCATCCGGATTGCAAGGAATGATTACAGCCTTAGTCAATTTCGTTAGCAAAAATAAGTTTTCTTTTGACAAAATAAAGGCTGTAAATGTTTCCCTAAGCGAAACACCCTACCAAATGCATGGGAGGTTCTCAAAGTATAAAGGGAAATTTGAGGCCCTGCTGTCTGCCCATTATACAAGTGCGGTAATCCTCCGCGACAAAAAGCTTAGCCTCTCTCAGTTCAAACCAGAATGCTACAACAATGTTGTTTTAAAAAATTTTGCAAGCGACAAGGTTATAGTCTCACATGATAAAAATTTAGCCGGCCAACAGTGTGTGGTGTTAGTACATTTCAAAGATGGCAGTGCCCTCTCTTCCCATGCTAACCATCAGCTGGGCTCACCAGAAAATCCTGTGTCTATGTCTGAAGTTGAAGATAAATTTAGAACATACGGAAAAGAGAAACTCTCTAAACGACGAATTAATAAAATAGTTTCAATAATCAATGAATTTGAAAATTTAGAGAATTCGAAGAAACTATTGAAAACACTCAGAATTCTTTGATTATTTTTCAAATGTAGAATTGACTAAGGTGGTAATGTTTTCTTCCCCGAATTTATTATTTTCGGTTGTTGTTTTCACTAAATTTTTATCATGATGGCCTACAGTACCCAGAACCCGCCCTCCAATTTCAACAGAAAAACCTCCATAAAAGGTATTCCCGTCGACTAAACCCGACCAGCGGATGTCTAATAGGTTTGTAACTAATAAATTACCCTCACCGATTGATAGGAAGCTGGAATTTTTAGCAGTGACTGGGTTGTCTGTTTCGGAAGGTGCTATTTCAATTGGTATTTGGTAATCAAAAGTAGAATTAGCTAAAATATTCCTGTTAAGGCTTTCTTTTGGAATAAAAATATTTTTAAAAACCAACTCTATTCTCCAATAAAAAAGAATAGAATTAAAAAACTGTAGGTCTTTTTGAGGGCAAACAAATGACTAAACTATGAAATTTCACCGAATTTAATTTGTTAACTAAGTTTGAAAATGAATGGAAATTAAACTTTCAATTTTTAGAAGTTTC
>JAYZBC010000007.1:0-6348 GCA_036339375.1 Pseudomonadota bacterium
AAGAAACGATTACGTTATGTAGGAGACCCGGTTGTCGCTATTTTTGCCGAGGATCCTTATGTTGCTGAAGACGCTGCAGAATTAGTATTAGTTAACGCGAAATCGCTGCAGGTAATTACATCTGCTGATGAGGATCCCGGAGAATTTGAAGTTGGAAGGAGCTCGGAAGCCGGTTTGTTAACGCATACCTATGGAAGTGTAGACGACGCCTTCGCCTCTGCAGAAACGGTTGTGGAATTGGATCTTCGGACGGGGCGTCATTCCGGCGTTCCATTGGAAACACGAGGGGCTCTCGGGTTTTACGATCCAATAACAGATATTTTGGAACTGCACGGTGCAGCCAAGGTACCTCATCGCAATCGTGATACGTTGGTTCGTATGCTTGGACGAGACAAAGACAAAATCCATCTGTACGAAGGACACACTGGGGGTGGTTTCGGTATTCGTGGCGAACTTTATCCTGAAGATGTCCTAGTGTTAATTGCGGCCATTCGGCTTGGGAGGCCTGTTAAATGGATAGAAGACAGGCAAGAGCATTTAATGGCAGCAAATCAGGGGCGCAATCAACATCACAAGGTTAAAATTGCAGTCAATAGCGAAGGTATAATACAAGGAATTGAGGACGAGTTTTTTCACGACCAGGGTGGTTATGTGCGGACACACGGAGCTAACGTGCCCAATCGAACGATGTGTATGTTAACCGGGCCCTACAAAGTACCTAATTATCGAGCGCTGTGTCATTTCCGTTTAACAAACAAAACGCCTGCAGCAACTTACCGGGCTCCTGGGAGATTTGAGAGCACTTTTGTAAGAGAAAGATTACTCGATGCTGTGGCTGTTAAATTAGAGATTGATCGAATTGAAATCCGTCGGCGTAACCTAATTACTTCCGCTGATATGCCTTTTCCTATCGACTTTGATGAGCCCAATATTGAGAATTTGCTTTTGGATACAGGCGATTATCCGGGTTTGCTTGAGAAATCTCTTGAATGGTTGAATTGGGAACAGTTGGAAAGTGATTTGCAGGGGCGCAGGGACAGTGGTGAACTCGTTGGTTCCGGAATTGGTATGTTTGTGGAAGAAAGCGGCAAGGGGCCTTCAGATGGGGCACGCATAACCGTCAAAAAAAACGGGGATATTAGCTTGTTAACTGGAGGGGCTTCGCTTGGTCAGGGTTTTGAGACCACAATGGCACAAATTTGTGCAAATGCATTAGGAGTGGATTACCAAAAAATAAATGTCATACATGGCCAGACCAATTTAATTCCTTATGGTATCGGGGCTCATGCGGCCCGGGCCACAGTAATGACCGGAAGTGCGGTAAACGTGACTGCGCTGACTTTACGAAAAAAGGTTTTGGGTATCGCATCCGAAATGCTCCAAACGCCAGTGCAAAAACTTGATATCATTAAGGGGACAGTTGTTCTTTCAGAAAATCTTGCCGGTCCATCGGTAACATTAGGAGAGATAGCGGAACGGAACAAAGATGGTTTGGCTACAGAGGACTTCCATAGAACGAACAACACTACCTTTCCTTATGGAATACATTTTGCTGTTGTAAAAGTCGATCCTGATACAGGTCAAATAGATGTGGAAAGATTTTTGGTTGCTTACGATGTTGGGCGTGCGGTTAATAAAATGTTACTCGAAGGACAGTTGGTCGGGGGGTGTATTCAGGGTATCGGTGGGGCCCTTTATGAAGAGTTTGTTTATAGTGAAACTGGAGAACCATTAGCGGTTACTTTTGCTGATTATCTCATGCCAACATTAGATTGCGCACCGCAAGTTGAATGTTTGATAACAGAGGATGCTCCCAGTCCTCATAATTTACTTGGCCTAAAAGGGGGTGGAGAAGGTGGTATCAATGGGGTTGGTGCTGCTATTGCCGGTGCCCTTGATCAGGCGATAGGGATTCCCGGCGCGATTACACAATTACCTGTTACACCTCAGCGGATGAAAGAAATTTTAATTAAAAGATAAGTCGATAGGAAAGAAAGCAATGTCCCAAGAACTCGAGTTAACTGTTGCTATGGGTGACTATGAAATTGTCCGTGCGTTAAAGGAAGGGATAGTTAAGCCCGACGGAATTAAACTCAACATTTTAACTAAGATAGATTCAAGCACCCGGCATTGGCGTTTTCTGAGGAACGAGGATTTTGATATCGCCGAATGTTCGTGTTCATCCTACCTTGTAGCCCGAGATCAGGGAATGCCTTTTGAGGGCATACCTGTTTTTCTTCATCGTCGATTTCGTCACGGCTTTATGTACATAAATACCGGCAAGGGAATCAAAAGTCCTAAGGACTTGATTGGCTGCAAAATGGGTGTCAAACAATTTCAATCAAGTGCCCAACTTTGGATGCGGGGTATACTGGAACATGAATATGGCGTGCCACATCGGTCAATCGAATGGTACTCGGAACTCGATGAAAGTATAGAATTTGAACCTCCGAAAGATTTGAAACTCACTCGTTTGCCGAATGATAAGTTTGTTGAAACAATGCTTGCTGACGGAGAGCTGGACGCTTTGTTACACCCTGACCTGATCAAGCCTTTGATCGATAGGGATCCACGAGTGGGCAGATTGTTTCCAAATTTTAAGGAAGAAGAAATTGCTTTTTTTAAGAAAACCCAAATTTTCCCAATTATGCACGTACTCGGGATTAAACGGGAAATTGTAAAAAAATACCCTTGGGTGCCAATAAATCTTTTTCATGCTTTTAACGAATCCAAATCGATTGCTATGAAACGAATGGTAAATCCACGGATAGTGCCGCTTGCTTGGTATCGTGAAGCTTGGGAAGAACAGGAAGACATCATGGGAATTGACCCTTGGGAATATGGTATGACGCTTAACAACGAAAATCAGTTGAAAAAGTTGGTTGCATACTCCCACGAGCAGGGAATGATTGGGCGCCAAATGCCTTTAGAAGAATTGTTTTTAGATATGTCCCAAGGGCGGAAAAGGGGCCAGATATTCCGTGTTTGAAAAAGGTTTAATTTTTACAATTTTTGGGGTGGTTTTCAAAGCCACAATGAGCCATGATTATTTTCGACCTAACAATAGAGTCTAAAAAGGGGGAAATCCGTAAAAATGGATGATTTGCGTTATGAAGCTCCGGACTCCGTGGACGCCGCTGTTTCACTGCTTGCAAAAGCGGGAGGAAATGGAAAGGTATTGGCCGGGGGTACAGATGTTTTGGTACAACTTCACGCTGATTTGATTGAGCCTGAAGTCATTGTTGATATTAAAAATATCCGGGAAACGCTGGAGATTACTGAATCGAACGGGTCTTATACTATAGGGGCAGCAGTTCCAGGGATGGAATTGATGGATCACGAAGGATTTTCTTCAACTTGGCCTGGAGTCATAGAAGGTGTTGCACTCATTGGCTCAATGCAAATTAAGGGGCGTGCTAGCGTTGGCGGAAATTTATGTAATGCCTCACCTGCAGCAGACAGTGTGCCGGCAATCATTGCCGCGGACGCAATATGTAATGTAATGGGTCCAGGCGGCCTGCGCCAAGTGGATGCTGAAGACATTGTTGTTGCACCCGGCAAGACCTCGCTTGGTGATGGCGAATTTATAGTTTCATTTACGTTTCCGAAACGGCCATCCCACTCAGGGGATGCGTATTTACGGCTTACCCCACGGACTGAAATGGATATAGCCGTTGTCGGCGCTGGCGTTAGTCTAACTCTGGATGATAGTGGAATTTGTAGTTCAGCTCGGGTTGTGTTGGGTGCGGTAGCCCCAACTTTTTTGCTGGTTGCTGCAGCAGCAGAAGCCATTATCGGAACACCAGTGGATAAAGCTGCTTTAACCAAAATGGGAGAAGCATGCAGTGCTGCTTGTAATCCAATTTCGGATAAACGTGGGACTAAAGAATATAGGATCAAAACTGCCGGCGTCATTGCGTGCCGCACGGCTGAAAATGCACTAAAAAGGGCGAGAGAAAACTGATGGCAAAAAAAGCTCATATAACGACGACAGTCAACGGAGACGAATACGAGTTTCTCTGTGACCCTAGCCAAACTCTAGTTGACGTTTTACGGAATGAACTGGAACTCACAGGTACCAAGGAGGGTTGTTCAACTGGAGACTGCGGTGCATGCAGTGTCACCATCAATGGTGACCTTGTTTGCTCCTGTTTGGTCTTGGGAGTAGAGGTTGATGGTAAGAAAATAGAAACCATTGAAGGGATGGCTGGCCCGGAAGATGATTTACACCCGCTGCAGCAAAAATTCTTAGAAATAAATGGTTTACAATGTGGAATTTGCACTCCAGGTATTCTGGTAGCGGCAAAATCACTTCTTGAGAGAAATACTAACCCTACGGAGACCGAAATTCGTTATTGGCTTGCTGGTAACCTTTGTCGATGTACAGGTTATGACAAAATTATTCGTTCAGTACAGGCTGCGGCCAAAGAAATGAGAGAGGGCTAATTATGGCGACTATTTTAGAAGAGAGTGGATTTGATGCGACTGCGGATCTTAAAGTTGTTGGTACCAATCCTATCAAACATGATGGACTTGATAAAGTAACGGGTCGAGCAAAATTTGGAGCTGATGCCTTTTTGCCCGGGATGTTGATTGGCAAGATCCTCCGTAGTCCCCATGCACATGCTAACATCAAGTCAATTGATACCGCTAAGGCAGAGGCCCTTCCTGGCGTCAAGGCGGTGATAACGAGTGCTGACTTTCCTGAGAAGGCTCAGGGTACAGGTCCAGGGGATATGTCCCGAAATGCCATGGCACGTGAAAAAGCACTTTACGACGGGCATCCTGTTGCCGCTGTTGCTGCAACCAGTGAAAATATTGCTAAACAAGCTCTTAAACTAATTGAAGTTGAATACGAAGTTCTTCCCCATGTAATTGACCCTGTTGAAGCGATGAAAGACGGCGCACCTATACTTCATGATTATTTGCGTACGAAAGGTATGGAAGGTGTTGAGGATAAGCCAACAAACATTACAGAACGCATGGTTACAGAATCAGGTGACGTGAAAACAGGTTTTGAGGAAGCTGATGAAATTATTGATAAGGAATTTGACAGCAAACCCATGCATCAGGGTTATATAGAACCTCAGGCAACTATTGTTGATTACTCTGAAGACGGCCAAGTGGAGATTTGGTGTTGCACTCAGGCACCCTTCGTTTATCGGGATCGTCTTTCCGCTGTTCTCGATATTGATTGCAACAAGATTAACGTTCAGCAATCTGAACTCGGTGGCGGTTTTGGCGGAAAAACTGGTTTTTATGGGGAACCCTTGGCTACCCTATTGTCCAAAAAGTCTTCCCGCCCGGTAAAAATTACTTTGACACGAGGCGAAGTCTTTCGCGGTACAGGTCCTGTATCTGGCACCAGTTCTAAAATTAAGATGGGGTGTACGAAGGAAGGAAAAATTACGGCGGCACAGGCCGAATTGGTTTTTCAGACCGGCCCCTACACAGGATCGATGTATTTTAATGCCCCGAACGCAATGTTTACGCGTTATGCTTTAGAAAATGTTCACGTGGTATCCTATGAGGTCGTGTCTAATCGACCCAAAGTAAATGCTTTTCGTGCACCCTGTGTTCCACAAATTGTATTTGGGGTAGAGGGTATCATTGATGATTTGGCCCGTAAAATTGGAATGGACCCCATTGAATTTCGACTTAAGAATGCGGCAAAAGAGGGCCATACAACTATTTATGGTGATACCTGGGGGCCTGTGGGTTTTGTAGAAACTTTGGAGGCTGCCAAAAAATGTGACCATTATTTAGCACCCGTAAAGCCGGGTGAAGGCAGAGGACTAGCTGCTGGATTTTGGTTTAATCGGGGAGGCGAAACCGCGGCATCACTTAACTTGGCTCCTGATGGAACCGTAACGATTGCTGTTGGCACTGCTGATGTTGCAGGATCTCGTATATCCATAAGCATGATGGCGGCTGAAGAACTTGGTATTCCCGTAGACCAAGTTCGTGTCAAAATGGCTGATACCAATTCTCTTGGATTTAATCGCGTAACCGCCGGCAGCCGAACCACTTACTCCGTCGGGATGGTCATTGTTGATTCTGCGCGTAAATGTATTGCCGAACTCCGGCGCAGAGCAGCTGGTATTTGGGATGTCCCTGAGGATGGTGTTGTTTTCGAAGAAGGAAAATGCCGTCCAGCGAGTTCTAACGTTGGTGAATTTGAACCGTTATCGATTTCTGATTTGTGCCAACAAACAACGATGAGCGATGGTCCCATTTGCGGGCATTCTGAAATGAATGTGACAGGTGCGGGACCGGGTTTTGGTGTTCATATTGTTGACGTAAAAGTTGATGATAAAACGGGACGGGTAGATGTTACACGGTACACCG
>JAYZBC010000008.1:0-36042 GCA_036339375.1 Pseudomonadota bacterium
AAGAGCTTTTAATCACCCTCTTCAATTTAATAACTTTTAAAAGTTAAGCCTTTACAACTAAATTATCTGCGGAAGACTTCCCATTTTGGCCCGGGACAAGTTCATATTCTACTTCTTGCCCTTCATGCAAAGTTGATAGTCCTGCCCGTTCAACGGCAGAAATATGAACAAAAGCATCACGTCCACCATCGCTTGGTTCTATAAAGCCATAACCCTTGGTTGGATTAAACCATTTAACTTTTCCAGTAGGCATATTTTATCCTTTTATTCTTTTTAACCTCTCACAACCAAATTTTTTATTTGATCGTTTTAGCTATACAATTTTAAAAACAATTTCAGCAACTAAACACTTAAAAAATTAAATTAGTCCCTTAGGATTTGTATTACTATTTGCTAGGTTGAACGCATTATTAGGATTAATGCAATAGGCATCCTAAATTTGTTTTTTTTCAGTTAACTAAGCAAATTTTCGATAATTTAAATATTTTATTTTTAAAAATTATTTTTTCGTTTAATAACAATCTCTTAATAGTTTTATTTAAACTAATTTATAAGAAATGATTTAGCCTCATTTGCCACTCTTTCAAATTGATTATTTTTTTCTAATTTAGGTTCATCATCGGCATAATCTTCAAATCCCCTATCACGCCGGTCTTTTCCCCATTTTCGAACATAATCACGAATATCTTGCTGGGTAAGAATATAGCGAAGCAAACCATTCTGGACCTCAAGTGGAGCCACCCCATCTTCGTCTTCTGCAATGTCTTTACAAACACCGCGCAAATATTTTAAAGCATCCAGAATTAAGGCAGCCTCCTCGAGGCTCCATCTTTTGTCGGGTGAAAAATTATTGCGTTCTAAAGCGCGAATTTGGTTAAACGTAATAGTTCCAGGATTTCCAATTCTAGGCATCTCACTTGGTTTTGGTTTGGGTTTTGAAACAATTGTGCTTGACGGGTCATTTTGCCCTTGCCGCCTTTTATGTATCCGAAAAATTATCCATCCACCCCACAAAAGTCCAAAAACAATCATTAATGTTTCGGGATTCATAAAGTTTTTTCTCCTAAATACTTTAAAACCGGTAACCGAAACGGAATCCTACAGTTTCCATACTTTCATTTGAGCCACAAAGTTTAGCATTTGATATATGGTCTAAATATGCTGAAACCGTATGTTTCTTTGATAACTTATACCCTATATCCAAAGATTCTCTAAAAAGAACGCGACAACCTAATTCTTTCCGGTTTATTCTATCTGTTTTTTTCTTACCATCGTGAATAGCACCACCGAGGCTAAAATCGAAATACCAGCTTTTCCCAATGGGCCATTCCCATGTCAGCCCTGCATAAGCTTGGTTAGTATCACTCGCTGTATTAATGTTTACACCAAGGTGGGGTTTCGGATGCTTTAGATTTTTCAAAAATTTGGGTGAGACAAACAAAACTTCGAAATTAACATCTTTTCCACTTTCTTCTTTCCTCGAGAATGGCCCTACATCGTGTGCAGATAATCCAATCCGTAATTCTGAAATCACGCCATCATTCCCTTTCCTTTCTGCGAACGCCGGCGGAATAAAAAAAATAAAGATAATTAAATAGATTAAAAATTTAAAATTTATCAACATTTGATTTAAGGAATTAAATTTTATTTTGATTGTTGAATTTTATTTTGTTTACCACTTTTTTTCTACCTATTTTTTTTTCTTAAAGATAGTTTAGTTGGATGTTTATGACTTATAGGCTATCTTTAACAAATGAACGAAATTAAAAGCATAAACAACCCAGAAAAAAATTCTGGGAAGGAACGAAAGACAGAATATATAGTTTTGGCTGTTCTCCTTTTTTGTGCGTTAATGGCCTTTCCAGCATTTCGAGATGTTCAGCTATTACAGGATTTTGTTATTTCTATCTGTAGTGGACTAGGCCTTACATAAGTTGAATTAAATTCAAAAAGTTATAACACTCCTGATTGATTCACCTGAGTGCATTAAATCAAAAGCATTGTTTATTTCTTCAAGCGGCATTGTATGAGTAATGAGATCATCAATATTGATTTTACCTTCCATGTACCAATCAACAATTTCAGGAACTTGTGTTCGGCTTTTCGCACCACCAAACGCGGTTCCCTTCCAAACTCGTCCTGTTACAAGCTGAAAAGGCCTAGTACTAATTTCCTGTCCTGCACCCGCAACCCCAATTATTACACTCACTCCCCAACCTCGATGACAGCATTCCAAGGCGTTTCGCATAGTCTTAATATTGCCGATACACTCAAAACTGTAATCAGCCCCTCCATCAGTAATGTCAATCAGACAGGCAACGATATCTTCAGAAATTTCGTTTGGATTGACAAAATGTGTCATTCCAAATTTTTCTGCCAAATTTTTCTTTTTGTAGTTTATATCTACCCCAATTATTTTATTAGCACCCGCCATACGAGCACCTTGAATAACATTTAATCCAATACCACCTAAACCGAAAACAACCACGTTTGTACCTGGTTCCACTTTGGCAGTATTAATAACAGCACCGATACCTGTAGTAACTCCGCATCCTATATAGCAGGCCTTATCAAAAGGGGCGTCCTCTCGAATTTTTGCAACTGCAATTTCTGGAAGAACTGTATAATTGGAAAAAGTCGATGTACCCATATAGTGGAAAAGAGGCTTTTTATTTAAAGAAAAACGGCTTTTTCCATCAGGCATTAAACCCTCGCCTTGGGTATTTCTTATCGCAGTACAAAGATTGGTTTTACCTGATAAACATGATTTACAATGTCTACATTCAGGAATGTAAAGAGGAATAACGTGATCTCCTTTCTTAATACTGGTAACTTTTTTTCCAATATCGACAACAATACCAGCCCCTTCATGCCCAAGAATAACGGGAAAAAGCCCTTCAGGATCTTCTCCGGACAATGTGAAAGCATCTGTATGACAAACACCCGTCGCTTTTACCTCGACCAGAACTTCGTTGTCTTTAGGACCATCCAATTGAACATTTTCGATAACCAGCTCTTTTCCCGCCTCATACGCCACAGCAGCTCGAACGTCCATGTTTCTACTCCAAAAACCTGTTTTAAATTCAAATGCTTACTAAAATTGTATAAAAAAGAATACACTAAATTCAGAATTTTTTATATGACACTTCTGGTTTTTCGAAAGTGGAATAAGCAAAAACACAGTCAGATGCAACGTACCTAGTTCAAATAAGATAAACTTAAAAAGAAGGTTTTTGGGATTGGCATAAAATGGTCGCAATCGTCAAAAATAAAATAGCTCCACATATCATCAGTAAACCGGAAACCAAAAATACCCAGTTCGGGTTTCCTATATCCACAAACCAACCAAAAAGAACCGGCGTAATGGCCGCTCCTGTATCTAAACCACAGTAAACAAAGCCAAACACTCTACCACTTGCATTTTTTGGAATGACAGATCGGATCACCATATCTCGACTAGGTAGAGAAAGACCAAAAAAAACACCACTTAGAAAAAATATAAAAAATAAATAACCACTTGAAGAAGAGATGGTCGTTAAAATCAATACAAACGAACCAGCGCAAAATAGTGCAAATGAGGCAAAAATGTCTCTGCGAACAATTTTATCCGCAATAATACCACCAAAAAAAATTCCAACCGGCGCACCAATTAAAAAGCCAGCAAGACTTCTACTAGCAGTTATTAAATCAAAGCCCCTATCTATAATTAAAGCTGTTGGTGTGAAATTTTGCATTCCAATCAGTCCCATCGAAAAGACTATGAAAAATAAGAAAAAAGCGACAATTACTGGCTGAAATAAAATCAAAAACGGACTATTTTTGTGTTCTTTTTCAATTATTTTTTTGTCTCCTACTTTAACTTCTTCATTAAATTTGAGAATTTCAGGACTCAAAAAAAATAAACATACAGTTAAAAACAAACCCAATACGCCCGCAATTGCACATGCCTCCCTCCACCCCAGCCACATTGCAAGAGGGGCTAGAATTGCTGGCGCAAGAGCAAATCCCAAATGCCCACCATTCGAATGGAAACTAAAAGCCCTCCCCATAAGTTTTGGACTTACGAGGTTATTCATAATGCTATAATCAGCAGGGTGAAAAACACTGTTTCCTAAACCCGCAAAAAAGACCAAAAAGAGAAATGCTGTGTAATTTGGAACAAAGGCGTAGAGAGTTACAGAAGTGGATAAAGTAGCTAAGCCACCGAGAAGAACCAAACGGGGACCAAAACGATCAACTAAAAAACCTGCTGGGGTTTGAAATCCTGCGGATGCAATAAAAAAAACAGTAACCAATAATCCTAGTTCCGTATTACTCACAGGAAGATCTTGTTTAATTAAAGGAAAAAGTGGAGCAAGAGCTAACTGATAAAAGTGACTAAAGAGATGGACTAAGCTAACAGCACTAATCAGTTTAATATCTTTTTCCACAAAAATACCGGGCAATCACTCAGCTAGTACTGTAGAAGGTTTTTTTCCGGTAAATTTAGCAAGAAGAACACTCATGACACCTAGCATCATAAAAATTCCTACAAGAATAAAAACCATTTGGGCTTCTCCCTCTGATAGAAGAAATCCAAAAACCATGGCAACTATAGCAGACCCGAAATCCATCCCGGAGTATGTAAAGCCAAATACTTTTCCTGCTGCTCCAGAGGGGGCTACAGAACGAACAACCATATCCCGCGAAGGTTGGGCCATGCCATAAGAAAATCCAAATAGAATAAAAATGGGGAGCAAAACTACAAGACTATTCGGTTGAAAAAAGGGAACAGTCCAAAGAAGAAATACTCCGAATGTAACAATACTTGCCGTTGCCAATTCATGTCGTATGATTTTATCTGCTATTATGCCACCAACTAGAATTCCAAAAAGGGAACCCGTTAACTGCAGAGAAATTGTAAAACTAGACTCTTCGGTTGGGATATTTAATAAACTGCTCAATGCGTTTGGGCCTAAAGTCATCAGACCAATTGAACCCATCGCCATAAAACAGAAAAACAAAAAAGAAAATACAGTTGCGGGTTTGAACAGAATTCCGATTTCAGACCGTAAAGGTCCAGGAGTTTTTCCTTTATCAACACCACTATCTTGGAGTTCATGGCGTAAAAACCACATGATACACCCAACGACAATGCCAAAAATGCATAGAATTAGCATTGTCGTTCTCCAACCAAATGAGCTACCCATTAAATACATACCGTAAGGAGTAACCGCATAACCAATCAAACCACCAAAACCGTGGATAGCATAAGCCCGACCAACTCGACTTTCGCTAATACTACCATTCAAAATGCTATAATCTGCGGGATGAAATACAGAATTACCTAAGCCTCCAAGAAAAGATAAAACTATCATAGCGGGATAATGTTCAAAAAAGGCAAATCCTCCAGTTGCAAAAGCCAACAAAAAAAATCCTAAAAATAAAATAGGCCGAGCACCATATCTATCTACTAAAAATCCAGAACCTACCTGGCCAAACGATGAAACAACAAAAAAGATAGTGGTTAAAAAAGCGAGCTCCCCAATTCCAAATCCATCATTTTTCATGACCAAAAAAAATAAATTAGGAAGTGCCAACTGATAAACATGGCTTACACAATGACCAACGGATATCAGGCTGATGACTTTCAAGTCACGTTTAAGAGTGGCTAACTGCATAGCCATTGTATTGATTCCTTGAAAAAAGAATTGGCGAGGTCAGAGAAATATAACACGCAAGTTTATTAGAAACACTCGAAATCAATTATTTAACCTTATTTACTACCCATTATTTCGGTCCACAAGGTTTAGCACGAAACCCCAAATTTTATTCTTTTGATTATTGTTGCAAAGAACTTTACCGTACTTTTAATATCAACTAGTGCTGCCGAATGTGGAGTCAAAGTTATCTTAGGGTGTTTCCAAAAAGGGTGTTTTTGAGGCAAGGGTTAACAGAAAAAACGTCTAAAACAGCTCCACTTAAAAGTTCAGAATCTAGTGAGGGGACAGGTCGATTGCATTAACATGATCTCCTTTGCCGAATTTAATTAAGCAAGACCCTGGAGATAAATTTTCGAGCATAGATTGATTAATGATATGACAGCTCTTCTTAGTCAAAGGAAGAAGGCAAACTAAAGTCCAGGTTCTACGAAGAAAGTCTTTAACCTTTTTTCTCCATAAAAACAGCCAACCTTTTGTAAATTTTTACGGCTCCAACCAAGTACATCAAATCCCAGTCGAGTATTTCGGCACAAGCACTTCTACAAGGTGCCGAGAGCCAGTTTTCCTGCACGCCTTTTTATGGAAAGGTTTGTGATTATTCCAACCAAATACCGTTCTTTTGTTAAATTTCATATCCCGAAAAACGGAGATGAAATCTTAAAAAACGTTATAATACATACTCCACCATACCCTGGTTTAGAGCCCCTTCATCCAAAAAAACAATGGGAACATACTCAGGAATATTTGATATTTTAAAGATATAATCGACGCCTGTGCCAAGCGAAAATAAGGGTCGAAGATACAGAATTTCTTGAAATTTTGCTTTCCATTCTCCTCATATTATTGCAAATTCGACTTTTCGGGATCACTAATACCTGACGAAATATAAATCGATAAATCGGGAATTTTACAATTCAAACCAGTTAGCCAAGGCTTAGTGGAGGTGCCTCAACAAGAAAAATAAGGACATTAATTTTACATAGGTTTAAGTATGGTGCTTGACTAGCTTAAAAGGGTGCGTCAAGTCTCCTTTTTTTATCAAATGTTACCTTTTGGAATATAATAATTGGAAGGTTTTAAAGTGAAGGTTGGAATTGCAGGATTTGGATCTATTGGTAAGGTTGTTGGGGAGGCTCTAGATATTGGTATAGAAAACCTTACCCTTTCTGGCGTTTGTGGCCGCAATTATGACAAAACCAAACAAAGAATTTCCAATTTAAAATTTCCCCCTTTAATCATGCCGGCCCAAGAATTGGCTGAAAAATGTGAAGTTATCGTAGAGTGCGTGCCAAAAGCCGCATTTTTAGAAATTGCAGAACCAGTCCTTAAATTGGGAAAACTATTAATTACTGTGAGTGGCGCTGGAATCCTTGCCAACCCCCAAGTAATTGATCTTGCTAAAAACCACGGAGGAAGAATTATTCTGGCAACCGGAGCTCTATTAGGTCTAGATGCGGTGAGAGCAGCTGCAGAAGGGGATTTGATAGAAGTAAAAATGATTACCCGAAAACCCCCCAATGCTTTGCGAAATGCTCCATATCTTTTGAATAACAATATTTCAATCGAAAACCTTAAGGAACCAAAAAAAGTTTTTGAAGGTTCAGCAAAAGAAGGAGCGGCAGGTTTCCCTGCTAATGTCAACGTTGCAGCTGCTTTAGGTCTTGCCGGTTTCGGAGCAGATCGTACCGAACTAGAAATTTGGGCTGACCCTTCACTGACGAGGAACACTCACGCAATTTCTGTCGATTCTGATAGCGCTAAATTTTACATGAAAATAGAAAATATACAATCAAACGAAACGCCAGGAACGGGGAAGATAACAGCCCTTAGTGTGATAGCTTGTTTACGTGGGTTAGCCGCTCCATTGAAGGTAGGGAGTTGAAGCCTGGAGAAAAAAATGAAATATGAATCTATAAAATGGCGGGTTCTTGAAAACCCAAAACGCCCGGAAGAAAAATGTATTGGTTTAATTACACTTAACCGTCCAGAAGCGCTCAACGCTATAGATGTTAAAATGCGAGTAGAGTTAGACATCCTTTGTGATGAAATAGCCAATAGCAGTCATATCAAAGTGGTAATCATTACGGGAGAAGGAAGGGGTTTTTCTGCGGGAGGCGATCTCAAAACAGAAGCCGGCCCATTAGGAGTTACTGAAGATGACTTTGATTTTGGAAATTTTGGAGCTTATAAGGAGTTAGCAAGTTACTTTTTTAACGATCTTCGTCATGAAATACTGCAAAGAGCTTTTCGAAAATTTGAAGATCTTCCTCCCATAGTAATCGCAGCTATCAACGGACCAGCAGTAGGTATTGGTCTGGAGTTATGCACCCTCTGCGATATTAGGTATGCCTCTGAAAAGGCTAAACTTGGTGAAGTCGCAGTACCCGCTGGTTTTCTTCCAGAATCAGGTGGAACCCGAAATTTACCCCGATTGGTCGGTATTGGTCGTGCAATGGAAATGATAATGACGGGCGATATCATTGAAGCATCCGCCGCAGAAAAAATTGGTCTTGTAGATCGTATTTTTCCTCATGAAAAACTCATGGAAGGAGCACTAGCATGTGCAAGCAAAATTGCAAATAATCCCTACCTTTCAGTCCGAAAAGCGAAGGAGCTTGTCAAATATTATTGGAATCAAAATAGGACGGAAGAAGGTTGGTTAAAAGAATTAAACGCCATAAAAGAAATAACTCGAACTAAAGATTGCCAAGAAGGGATCAAAGCTTTTTTAGAAAAACGTACACCTGAATTTCGTGGTCCATACTATGACAACTGGCCTTTTCCAGGACGAAATGAAGATTGATAGTCTGAAAACTTGGCCTGGGTATAGAAAAATACCCAATAAGGTAAATATTACCGAAGAAGTTTTAAATAACCACAAAATAGAGAATTTAGGAAACAAAACTGCGTTTATCTTTGAAGGTGGGAAGCTTAGCTATCAACTACTAAAAAAGAAGGTGAATGCATTTTCCGTTGGACTGCAAACATTAGGAATTAAACCAAAGGAAAAAATATTAATACGCTTGCAAAATTGCCCCGAATTTATAATTGCCTTTTTAGCAATAATTAAAATTGGAGCTATACCTGTTCTACAAAACTCTTCACTCGGACCTAAAGAAGCAGAATACGTTTGCATCCATAGTGACGTAGTTGCAGCTATTACAGAAAGTAATGTTTTGAGTTCCCTTAAACCCTTCAAACGCCAATTTTTGAAAGGACTAATAATCGTCGGTAGTCATCAAAATGAAAATATTAAATTTGATAATTTGTTAAACCCCCATTTTGGAAAAGAGGGATCTACTTTCGAAACAAAGGCTAATGACCCGGCTTTTATTGTTTACACTTCCGGTACAACGGGGCGTCCTAAAGGCATCGTCCATGCCCATCGTTGGATCATCGCGCAAGGAGATATCAACAAACTACGTGTTCCACCCCATAAAACCGATATCATTTTGGCCACTGGTGAATGGAGTTTTATCAGTGCACTAGGCCATAATGCTTTATTTCCTTTACGAAATAATTTAACGGGTGCAATTTTGAAGGGACGCATGAATCCAGAAAGAGTCCTTCAAGCGATAGACAAATATAATGTTACACTACTCTATTCTGTTGCAACCGTTTATAGACGAATTTTAGCGGTCCAAGGGATCGAAAATACCTTTAACTTAGGGTCTCTTAGGGCCTGCAACGCCACAGGTGAGGCGCTAGAAGCAGAAACCTACAAGTTATGGAATAAACGATTTAATTGCCCAATCTGGGAGCATTACGGGGTTTCAGAAATGCAGCTTGTTTTCGGCCAGTCACCACATTGGAAAATTAAACCTGGTTCTGTAGGAAAACCTTTACCAGGGACGTCTATAGAAATATTAAATGACAATTCGAAACCGGTAAAATCTGGAGAAACCGGACAACTCGTAATTGGATCAGATAATCCAGGTTTCTTTTTAAGATACCATAAAGATTCAAAAACAACCCAAAAGGTCGTTCATGATGGATGGTATCATACAGGGGATCTCGCTTACGCTGATCAAGACGGATATATTTGGATTGTTGGACGTAAAGATGATTGTTTTAAAAGCCGAGGGATTTTCATATCACCTATTGAAATTGAAAATGAGCTTCGAAAATTTGAAAGTATTACAGAGGCTTGTGTTGTAGGAAAATTTGACAAAGAAATTGGTAAAAAAATTTGTGCCTTTGTTGTCCTTCGTGAAAAAGATAACAAGACCAAAAAATTTGAAGATCAACTTAAAAACAGTTTACGAAAACAAATCGCCCATTTTAAAGTGCCACACACGATCAAATTTTTGGATGAACTACCGAAATCCCCCGTGGGTAAAATTTTAAGGAAAAAACTCGTACAATTTAATTAACTTACTTCAACACATCTATCCGCAAATAGAAAAATAAGGGTCTTCCGCAGCCAATTTTCCCTGTGTCGGGGGGGCATTGGGCGACTTAATTGTTTTCAATTTTACTTATTCCGTGACTTTACAAAGTGGCGAGTTTCCATTTCTAGGACAGTTTCGTTTTTCTGATTAGTGGTAACAAACATTAACTGGATGAGATTACGCCCATTTTTGTCGGCGGCAGGTGAAGCATCTGTGACAGTTGCTGTAACCTTTAATTGATCCTTCGGAAGAACGGGTTTTTTCCACCGAAGTTTATTAAAACCAGGGGAACCCATGGCACAGTCGTCAAAAACTCCAGCTTCGATAAAAAGACCAAAACTAACGGCACAAGTATGAAACCCAGCAGCAACTAATTCTCCAAACATAAAGTTTTTTGCCGCCTTTGGGTCGGTATGATAGGGAAGGGGCGCAAAATCTTTACCAAAGGCAATTATTTCTTCTTCTGTTACTTTCCTAGAATCAGTTTCAAAAACCCGACCAATAGAAAAATCTTCGAAATATATATTTTTGTATTTCATCTGATCTTTTTTCATCTTTGATTAAAATAAAAGTTATTACGCATAACATAAAAATTACAAAGCCAAATTAGTTAGTAATATACCAAATTATATAATTTTCTTTTTCTTGAAAAAACTTGCACATTTTTTGCATTAGTTTATTGAATAACTCAATTCAGCTCATTTATTCTAAGTCCGTTACAAGAATTTGCTAACTTGACGGTATTTACTCATCTCAATTAAAAAAATGAGTTTCTAATAAAAATTCTCTCAATTGAAGAAATTTTTCGAATTTACTTCAGAAAAGGTTATTTCGATAACAATCTTAATAAGCTCAAAAGAGTATAAAAACAGATATAATTTGTTCCAAAAACTAAAAAATTGTCTTCTTAAGTCATTTAAAACCTTTTATTAAAAGAAACTCACCTATGGACCCCGAAAACAAAAGCTTAGAAAACGATCCAGAGATTAAAATTAAAGCTCCCAAAATTGGTTTGCTCCGCCATCTGAGAGGTTATTTTCTTGCTGGAATTCTTATTACCGCACCCATAGGTATAACCTTTTACCTAGCTTGGTTATTTATTAACTGGATTGATAACAAAATAACACCACTATTACCCGGAGCCTATAATCCAGAAACGTACTTGCCTTTTGGCATACCAGGACTAGGTTTACTCATTCTTTGCATCGCAATGACATTTGTGGGTGCCATAACCGCTGGAATTTTAGGACGTATTTGGGTAAGGACAAGCGAACGTGTTCTCGCCCGAATGCCAATAATTCGAAGTGTTTATGGAGCCATAAAACAAATTTTCGAGACAATTTTATCACATAAATCAAATTCTTTTCGGGAGGTCGTTTTATTTGAATACCCTCGTCGGGGATCTTGGGCAATCGGGTTTATTACGGGGAAAACTGAGGGAGAAATTCAAAACACCACAACGGATGAAGTTTTTAATGTTTTTCTACCAACAACTCCCAACCCCACATCTGGTTATCTCCTTTTTATTCCGCGTAGGGAACTCGTGGTCCTTTCCATGTCGGTAGAAGAAGGAATTAAGATGGTAATATCCGGCGGTATCGTCACCCCACCGGATCGAAGACCAATTAAAGAAAAAAATACTCCTCTAGTGGGTCCAGCCAGTCAAAACAAAAAGACCATCCCTGTTCCAAAACAATAACTATCATCCTGATCTCAAAGTCTGGATAACAGAATCTTTTTCAAAAAGGTATAGCAAAACCCGAAGGGCTTTCCCGCGTTCTCCCGTCAGTTTCGGATCCCTTTCCAAAATTAGCTTTGCATCATCTCTGGCTGCTAGCATAAGACCTTGGTGACTTTTAAAGTCAACGTTTTTAAAATTGGGAAGTCCACTTTGCTTCGTACCTAGAAGTTCTCCGGCTCCACGTAATTTTAAATCCTCTTCTGCGATTTGAAAGCCATCATTGCTATTTCTCAAAATATTCAACCTCGATCTAGAATTAGAAGTTAGGGGTGGTGCATAAAGCAAAAGACAGGATGAACTAGTTTCACCGCGTCCAACTCTCCCTCGGAGTTGATGTATTTGGGACAAGCCAAAACGTTCAGCATGTTCAATAACCATTATGTTTGCGTGAGGGATGTCAACTCCCACTTCAATCACGGTGGTTGACACTAAAATTTTTATTCTACGCTCTAAGAAAGACTTCATTACTCTTTGTTTTTCAGCGCTTTTCATTTGTCCATGTATTAAACCAACTTGAGCCGGAAAATGTTGTTTTAAATCATCTTCTCTACTTGTTGCTGCCGCCAAATTAATTAATTCAGATTCTTCAATCAAAGGACAAACCCAAAATACTTGAGCGTCACCTTTTAATGCTTGTTTTAGCCTTTCAATGACTTGATCAATTTTCGACAAAGGTACAACTCTGGTTTCAACCGGTTTACGATTTTTAGGTTTTTCTAATAAACGGGAAGAATCCAAATCACTATAAGCACACAACATTAAAGTTCTAGGAATTGGAGTGGCCGTCATTACCAACATATCTGCTGCTGAACCTTTATCGGCAAGCATCAACCTTTGGTGAACACCAAATCTGTGTTGTTCATCAACAACAGTAAGTGCCAAGTCATTAAAAATGACGTCCTTTTGAAATAAGGCATGTGTACCTATTACGATTGATATGGCGCCATTTTTTAAGTCTTGTAAAACCCTGTCTCTAGATTTCCTTTTTTCTTGTCCCGTCAAAATAGCTACTTTTACGCCCAATTTTTCAGAAGGCGTTAAAATTGTTTGAAAATGTTGTCTTGCTAAAATTTCTGTTGGGACCATTAATGCTGCTTGAGTACCATTTTCAACTGCGCGCAACATTGCTAAAAAAGCAACAATAGTTTTTCCACTTCCAACATCCCCCTGTAACATTCGGAGCATTCTAATTGGCTTTTTCATATCAATTAGAATTTCTTCTAAAGCGTTCTCTTGAGAGTTGGTTAATTTATAGGGAAAGCTTGAAATTGCGTTTTGTAATAAAGTGCCTTTAGGCCCAACAGAGCGTCCAACTTTACGTTTTTCGGATAGCCTAACGATGGATAATGCCAGCTGATCGGCTAACAATTCATCATAGGCTAACCGCTCCCTAGCAGGAGCGTTTGGTAAAAGCTCACTAATTTCTTTTGGATTATGAACCTGTAGTAAGGCTTTGCGCCATGAAGGCCAGGCATTTTTATTTAACCATGCTGAATCTTGCCATTCGTTAAGTTCAGGTAAAATTTCCAATGTTCCCTTAATGGCTTTGATAAGTGGTTTGAATGTAAGGCCCGTGGTAAGAGGATAAATAGCTTCAACGGTTTGGATTTCATTTGCCTTCTTTAATTCCACAATGTGATCAGGGTGAAGCATTTGAACCTGGTCCTTGAAAAACTCAATTTTCCCGCTAACGACTCTTTTCTCCCCACTCGGCAAAATTTTTTCTAAATAATCACGTTCGGCATGAAAGAATACTAAAGTCAGTACTCCGGTTTCGTCACCACAAAGCACCTTATAGGGCAAGCGTTTTACTCGAGGAGGAACGTGCTCAATTACTTCAATGATCAACGTTGCGACTTTTCCCGATGGAGCCTCCTTAATTTTAGGTGAAAATCGACGATCAATTATTCCGTTTGGAAAATGCCAGCAGAGGTCAATTGAGTTTGGACCTGCAAGTTTCTCTAAAAAATTCCCTAAACGAGGTCCTATCCCTGGCAAGCCCCTAACGCCAGTAAACAGTGAAAATAGTATTTTAGGTCGCATTAAAGTCATGTAAAAAATTTTATATTAGCTGACAAGTCATTCTTAGCATCTATATTTTAGGCAATGAATGAGGAGTTTCAATGGGCAATCAATTAAGTAGCCGCCAACGAAAATTATTATATTTAAGTACCCGGCGTGGGACTAAAGAAGCGGATATGATTATTGGTGGATTTGTTAAAAACAATATCAAAGATTTTTCTGAAGAAGAATTGGTATTTTTAGAAGCTTTGTTACTGGAAAGTGATCCAGATTTGTTGTATTGGATTTCTGCCCCATTAAGTTCGCCAAAAAAATTCCAACATCGGATTCTCACCCGCCTATCAGAGTTCCAAACTTTTAAGACAAAGAATTGAAACTAACTAACAAAACTTTTTCTAATCACAACAGAATTCTACTTTCAGGAGTCCCTGAAGGGTTAGACGCTTTAGCCCTTCATCAGCTAACCAAATCTGATCATTCAAATACAATTTTACATATTGCAAGGGATGACACGAGGCTAGCAATTCTCTTAGATAATCTGAAAATTTTTTCTTCTAAAACTAAAGTGTTTGAATTTCCCGGTTGGGATTGCCTTCCCTATGATAGAGTTTCACCTAATATAGAAATAACCGGGCGCAGACTAAACACCCTCCGAAAACTAACTATTTTTGAAAGTAAAATTGAAGATTCTGGTCCTTTAATAATTTTAACAACAGTCAACGCTATTTTACAAAGGGTCCCCCCAAAAACCTTTTTTCTGAACACAGTGTTAACACTAACCGTTGGCGAAACAATCAATTCTGAAAGACTTTCTAATTTTTTGATCCAAAATGGATTTAATTTTACAGGCACTGTTCGAGAAACCGGGGAAGTTGCGTTTAGGGGAGGGATTGTCGATATATTCCCAGCTGGTTCAGAAAAACCCGTTAGATTAGATCTTTTTGGAGAAAAAATCGAAAATATTAAACACTTTAATCCAGCCGATCAAAGAAGTACTCAAGAAGTTCATTCTTGTACGATACACCCTGCTCGTGAGTTCATCTTAGATTCAAAAACGGTTTCTCTGTTTCGTTCAAAATACCGCCAAATGTTTGGTGATGTAACCCAAGATTCTTTATACGAAGCGGTTTCAGAAAAGAAAATTTATCCTGGGATAGAACACTGGATACCGTTTTTACACAATAAAATGGAAACGCTGTTTGACTACCTTTCAAAATACATCGTTACTTTTGACTTTAAGGCTGATGAGGTTATTAAATCGAGACTAAAAACCATTTGGGATTTATATAATTCTCGGCATTCATTTCTTGTAAATCCAGAAACCAATAAAACTAAAAGCCGGGCTCCAATTTATCACCCTTTACCACCCGAAGATTTATATTTAACTGAACTTGAATTAACTTCCACTATTCGAAACCTAGCAAAAGGATGGTTTACACCGTTTTCATCTTCTAATGAAACACAGATTAGTAATTATGATGTTGCTTGTGATCTCGGAGGAAGAAGGGGTAAAAATTTTACAGCTAAGTCTAGTGAAATTTTAAGTACAAATGAGAAGACAGTTGTTTCCAATATCTTCGACAAAATTGTCAAAACTATACATGCCGAACATAAAACATCAAAAAGGGTTGCCATTGTTGCTTATAGTGAGGGCTCAAGAAAACGGCTTCTAAAATTACTGCGTGACCATGGGATAAAATTTATAACGCCTGTCTGTAACTGGGAAGAATTTACTAGGCTGGATAAAAACACAACCGGTGTTTTTTTAACAAGACTAGAGAAGGGTTTTACTTCCGGTGATTTTACCATCATCACCGAGCAAGATATTTTTGGTGAAAGAATTACAAGGAAAACCCATAGGCAACGTCCTATTGATTTTATTTTGGATTTGTCTGAAATCACTAAAGGTGACTATGTGGTTCATTTGGACCATGGAATTGGAGGTTTTGAAGGCATAGAAACCATTATAGCTGACAACAAACCGCACGATTGTCTAATCGTAAAATACTTAGGGGGAGATCAATTGTTCGTTCCAGTTGAAAATATCGACCTCCTTTCTCGTTATGGTTCAAATACCTCTGGTGCAACATTAGATCGGCTAGGGAGTGCGAGCTGGCAGGCACGAAAAGCAAAACTTAAAAATAGACTTAAAGTAATGGCTGATGAATTAATCAACGTGGCCGCAAAACGAACTTTACAACCTGGAAAAAGGTTAACTGTAGACGAAGAATTGTATGAAAAATTTTGTACACGATTTCCTTATCAAGAAACAGAGGATCAATTGAACGCGATTGACGAGGCCTTAAATGACCTTGCAATTGGTAAACCTATGGATCGTCTGGTTTGTGGAGACGTTGGTTTTGGAAAAACAGAAATTGCGCTTCGAACTGCATTCTCCGCAGTTTTTTCAGGAGGGCAGGTAGCTATTGTTACACCAACTACGCTTCTCGCTAGACAACATTTTAACACTTTTATTGAGCGTTTCGCAGGCTATCCTGTTCGCATAGAACAACTTTCAAGAATGATAACTCAAAAACAAGCGAATGCAACGAAATCGGGTATGCAAACAGGTGAAATAGATATCGTAATTGGAACTCATGCCCTTTTAAGTCCAAGTATTAAATTTAAAAATTTAGCACTTTTAATAGTCGATGAAGAACAGCATTTTGGAGTTTCCCATAAAGAACAATTGAAACAGCTTCGGAATAATGTCCACGTATTAACACTTACTGCCACACCGATACCCCGTACTTTGCAAATGGCACTTTCCGGCGTGAAAGAGATGTCCGTGATCGCAACCCCACCAGTGGACCGTCTTTCGGTTAGAACTTTCATACTCCCTTATGACCCTTTGGTTATCCGTGAAGCCATTGCAAGAGAAATTTATAGAGGTGGACAAATTTTTTATGTATGTCCCCGTATTAGTGACCTTAAAGGAGTGGAACAAGAGTTAAAAAATCTAAACCCAGACCTCAAAATTTCTATTGCGCATGGGAAATTGAAATCAAGAGAATTAGAAAGAGTGATGACTGAATTTTACGAAGGAAAATCTGAATTATTACTTTCAACACAAATTGTAGAATCTGGTCTAGATATACCTTCGGCAAACACCCTTTTTGTTCACCGTTCTGATAGATTTGGTTTGTCCCAGTTGCATCAATTACGAGGAAGAATTGGGCGATCAAAACAACGGGCTTATTGTTATTTAATGTTATCCAGTCACAGTGATTTAAGTAGTGCTGCTGAAAAAAGATTAGAAGTGATGCAGGCTTTTGATTCACTGGGTGCCGGGTTTACTTTAGCTAGTCACGACCTTGACATTCGTGGCGCAGGAAATTTACTTGGAGGCGAACAATCCGGACATATTCGAGAAGTTGGAGTAGAATTATACCAACATATGCTCGAAGAGGTAGTTTCGAAAGCACGTGGAGATTCTTTAAACCAGGAGAATTCGGACTGGAGCCCGGAAATCAAAATTGCCGCATCTATTTTGATTCCAGAAACCTACGTACCTGATCTAGACGCTCGACTAAGGCTTTACCGAAGAGTTTCAGAATTTAAGTCTGAAAGTGAAATCGAGGTTTTTGCTTCAGAATTAATAGATCGTTTTGGTCCCTTGCCACCTGAAGTCGAAAACTTATTAAAAATCATTTTTATCAAACAACTTTGCAAGCAAAACAGAGTAAATAAACTAGATGCTGGTCCCAAAGGCCTCGTAATGAGTTTTGAAAATAATGAATTCACAAAACCTGCTGCACTAATTAAATTTATCCAAAAAAATGCTGATGTTTTATCTTTACGTTCAGATCATAGAATAATACTGAAAAGCAACTGGCAAAATGAAACTTCGAGGTTAGAGGGTGTTAAGCGTTTTTTAATAAAATTAGTCAATATTTAAAATTAAACTCAAATATCACTACTAAATTATAAACCCATGAATTAACTAATTAATTTTATAATAATGTAGGCTATAGAGCTCCTTAGGGTCTGTCCAAATTTTTATCAAATCAAGTCCAGCTGATTTAGCCAAAGCACAAAATTCAGAAATTTTGTATTTATATGAATTTTCAGTATGTATTTTTTCACCAACAGCAAACCTATAACCCTTTTTTCCAATTAGGACAGTTTGTTCTGTCTGGCTAATCAAATACATTTCTACGCGACCCTGTTTTTGATCATAAAAGGCTTCATGTGAAAATCGCGAAAGTTTGAAATTTGCCCCGAGTTCCCTATTTGCGCGATGTAACAAATTTAAATTGAATGCAGCAGTTACATTCGAAGAATCATTATACGCAGTTTTCAGGATCTTTTCATCCTTCTTTAAATCTACACCGATTAGCAAACCGCCGGGTGTATTCTTTAGTAAATTGATTGCTCTTTTCAAAAAATTGACCGCTTCAGTGGGAGAAAAATTCCCGATGCTTGAACCCGGAAAGAATAAAATACATTTCTCATTCGATTTATTCAGCGTATCAGGGAATTTCATAGGCTTTGTGTAATCGGCGTATATAGCCGTTACTTGGATTTTAGGAAAACTTTTTGCAAGTTCTGTGGTTGACTTCCTTAAATGGTCTCTTGAAATATCTATTGCAGTATATTTACGAATTGACTGAACTCCACTGAGAAGAATTTTAACCTTTTTACTCGAACCACTTCCAAATTCCATCAAGTGCAAATTATTACCAGTAAGACACGAGAATTCAGGGATTATTTCATTTAAAAGGGCTATTTCCGTACGTGTAAGATAATATTCTGGAAGTTTACATATTTTATCGAAAAGGAGGGATCCTCGTGTATCGTAAAAAAACTTGCACGGAAGACTTTTATTTTCTGAACTGAGGCCTTTATCAACAGCCTCTCCGAATTCCTCTAATTGGGGCTCCAAATCATAAAAAGACTTAAGCAAATGTATATTTTGAATTTCCATAAACTATACAATTATTAATTGACTCTATTTATCGGCTAAAATTTTATAACGAATTTGAATGTAAATTTAATTAAAATTCTAAAACAAAATAGACTTCATTATCTGACTCGGAAAGTCCCTAAAAATTTTCTAGACCATTTGTTTGTAATTTTTTAACAAGACCTGTAACAAATAATGTATCCTTGTCGTTCCTTTATTTTGTAATTAAGGTTAACAAAATACAAAAACGTAAAAACGGTTGTAATTAATGGCAAAAACGAGCGATCAAGTAGGACAAAACAATCCAGGTGTTGGACATAATAAGCCAAAGGTTGTCTGGGAACGTTGGGTAAAAAAACGAACGTTTGTTCGAGCACTTGAAGGCACTTATGGTGAAATGCAGCAAGGTTTATACGAAAAACAAAGGGTTTATAGCACTCAGGATATGGAGTGGAAGGGTGGACCACAGTCGTATGGAAAACACGTAATTAACCCACAAAGGACGGAAATCGCGCAATCCATTGAAACTCACGTGCACGCCTATGCCCCTGGGGGTTATGCCCAAAAACATGGGCATATGAATAGCGCTACCATGTATGTTTTGCGTGGAGAAGGATATGACGTGCATGACGGTCAACGCTTAGATTATAGTGCTGGAGATATATTTTTAGTGGAAAATGGATGTGTCCATCAACACTTCAACAGTTCCCAGCATGAGGATCTAATTATAGTTGTAATGAAAGCCAAACCGTTGTTTTTGTTTATGCATATGCTGTTTCAAAAAACAGTAAAATTACCTCCGGAAGATCCAGCACCTGGTATGGAAAATTACTCACCTCCAACTGATATTTAGAAGCAAATAAAATAATAAAACTCTAAAATCTTAAAATTTAAAAATATATGGATAATATACCCAATTTAAATGTCTCACAATTTTATGGAGAACGGTTTGATGGCTGAAAACAGCTCAAACACCAAGCGAAATTCTAATGAGACAAACGACAAACCATCAAATTCCAATATCGGACACAATCGGCCAGCTGCAGATTGGAAACGCTGGACAAAAAAAAGGACTTTTGTTCGGGCTTTAGAGGGAACATACAGTGAGCTTTTACAGGGCATGCATGAACTTCCAAGGGTTTATTCAACTAGGGACTTTAAGTGGCACGGTGGTCCCCAGAGCTACGGAAAAGAAATTATTAACCCCGCAGATGTAGAAGTATGTCAGTCGATAGAAACACACTTAAAGGCATTTGCCCCTATGGGTACTAACGTCAACCATGGACATATGAACAGCGCTGCGTTTTACGTTTTGCGGGGTAGGGGCTACGATCATCATGACGGAGAAAAATTGGAATATGAAGCAGGTGATATGTTGATGGTGCCTAACGGTGTTGTTCACCAACATTTTAATTCTGATGAAGATGAAGAAATGTTAGTCTTAATAATGAAAGCTAAGCCTTTGTTTTTATTTATGCACATGCTTTTTCAAAAAACTGTTCAAATGCCACCAAACGAGGCCAATAAAAAACAACTTGAGTATCAACCACCAGACGATCTTTAATAAAAAATTGAATTCAACGACTAAATCCCATTTATTTAATTATCAACAAATGAAAGGGACGTAGGTGGTGTTTTTGAAAAAATTTTGAAAGGTATAAGACCAAAATATATGAAATTGTTATGAGGAGGCATTTCATACCTACTTTTCTCATAAAAATAAAAAATTAGGATTTTAAATAACTCAATGAGTAAAAATTTTCTAAAGAATTGCATTTTACGCTTATAATTTTTTTATGAATTGATTTGTTTTCCGCTCCGTCGAGCAGATGAAAAACAAAACAGCCCTCCCGCTACAAAAATAGCACTAAGCCAAAAAACCCAACGCGGCTCATTCACATCCATAAGCCATCCAAAAACGGGTTGAACAACAGCTGCAGCTAGCATCATGCCCATTGTTAGAAACCCCATAACCTTTCCCATGGAACCAAGGGGGGTAACCGAACGAATTAAAAGATCACGACTCGGCAGAAGTAATCCCTGTAATGCCCCAGAAATTGAAATAACAACCAAAATTGTAATCGCCGAAAGATTGTAGGTACCTACTATTGCCAACATCACCGCTGCACTGACTAGTGTTCCAAAGGCTGTTGCTACTCTTGGACCGAACCGATCTGCTACAAATCCCCCAACAAGGACACCAAAAAAACTTCCGGCCATAAAACCCGTTAAAACGGTATTAGCTAGAATTTCTGACATCCCATACATTTGATTAAGTGCAACAACTAAAAATGATCGAATTCCTGTGAATCCAATAGTCAACATTATGAAAAATGCAAAACACATCATTATAGGGAAGGACAGCAACAAACTTAGACCTTCTTTTGTCTTTTGATGGTCGTTTTTTGGGATGTCTTCTTTTTGAATTTTTTGTCCCACTTCTTCCTGAATTTCACCAGAATAGGCCCACAAAATTAACCCAAATAAAAACCCGATTGCACCTACCAGTACAAAAGCAGTACGCCAATCCCAAATTTCAGTTAAAGTAATCATAACCCCGGGGACAAAAACCCAACCTAAGTTTCCACTGGCTAAATGTATGCTAAAGGCCTTACCCAAACGCTGTTTCGCAATTGAACCCGATAAAATAGCATAGTCTGCTGGGTGAAAGACTGTATTTGCTATACCAGTGATAGTGTAGAGTAATAGCAACTGCCAGAATGTTTCTGTTAAGCCAATAAGAGCGATTGAGAGACCCTGCACAATCAAACCACATACAAGCAATTTTCGTGCACCAAACCTATCCACCCAAAAACCCACTGGTGTTTGGATCAAACCAGCTGCAATAGCATAAAAAGCCATCGGTAAAGCCAAAATTGCATAACTCACTTGGAATTCTTGCTGCAAGGCTAAATAAAGTGGGGGCAAAGCAAAGAAGTAAAAATGGCTGAGCATGTGCCCAAAGCTAATTAAGCCAATCACCTTGAATTCCTGCGATGGCACAATCGCAAGTCTGGTCATTGTTTTCTCCCAGGGGAATTATTCTGGAAAACATATGACGAAACTTCAATAAGTTAAAGCCATACTATTTAAATTTTAAATTTAATCGTAAAGTGACCAAGATATTTCAGAGAAAATACACGAAGCCCCATGATAGAAAATTTAAGTATTCCAACAGGAGCTAAACCCGAAGGGGTAAAAGGGATTGATCGAGAGCAATTCCAAGTTTTTCTTATTCATGAGTGCAGACTCCTCGATGAACGATTGTTTGAACAATGGATAGACTTATTTACAAATGATGGGGTTTATTGGGTTCCTTCAATACCGGGGCAAAAAGATCCTTATAATACGGCATCTTTATTTTTTGATGACCGAGCTCTTATGAAAACAAGGATTGAGAGATTACGACATCCAAGAATTCATGTTCAAACCCCCCATTCAAGGACCAATCACTTGCTTGGCAACGTAATAGTAGAGTACGCAGACAAGAAACAAGGCATTTACCTCGTTAGTTCATCATTTATGATGGGAGAATACAGACTTGATAACCAAAGAATTTTTATGGGGAGACAATTTCATAAGCTAATTAAAAATGAGGATACATTTAAAATAATCTTCAAAAGGGTTGACCTAATTAACTGTGAAAGCTCCTTTGAAGCCATGGCGGTACCCATTTAAAAAATTATGTTTTTGACTCCCTATCAATATGAAGGCGTGCCATAAATGACAAAAAGGGGTGAACACCCATCGCCACCATTTCTTCATCTTTAAGTCGGATTAGTGCTATTTTTTCTTTTTTTTCAAGATCTAGATTTTTAACATAAGCCTTCCTGTTTTCAACGAAACGCCTGCGATCCTCTGAATTATTCGCCAGACGATGGAGAATTATTGTAAGGTTAAGGCGGTCTGAAGAGATTTCCGGATAATGAGGCTTAAAAGCTTTTTTTCTTGAGGGCGAATTTTTCCACCAGGCAAGAGTTGCATAATTATGATGCCAGGATGGATCTAAAGAAAGCAAATCAGGTTTTCTTTCACCTAGCATACCTGCCGCCACACCCCAACAACGTAATTCAATATTACCCGTACTATCCATCCGCTTCTCATCAAGAGAAAGTAAATACCGCAAATTTCCGGTTGCTAATTCTGCCAAAACTTTTTTATCAAACTCGAGGTCCGGTTGGGCATATTTTTTTGTCCCAGGAAAATGAGACATACCACCACTGGCTATCACAACTGCCCTCAGATTTTGCTGTTTCAATGCGCGATTGATAGCTTCTCCCAAAGCATAGCACCTTTCCATCCTGGGTTGAGGAGGGACGTAAGCATTCACAAATAACGGCATGATAGGGCCATCAATCTCTAAGAATGATAAGGGTATACCTAAAGAGTATTCCACTTCCGCTGTCGAGGTAAAAGAAACGTCAAAGCCTTCTTCATACAAGTACCGAATCACCCCGGTAGTTTGTTCGGACGCTATTGCATACTTAAATTCCTTGTTAGAAAAACTACCTCTTGCCAATTTTCCACGATGTAAGGCAAAGGGAGGAATACAATGAAGAACAAATTGATTGGCGTGATCATTTGAAACAGTAACGTAAACATCCGGTTTGAGGGCTTTTAAGCGTTTTCCATTCGCCTTGGCTAATCTTTTTATACGATTAACAATTTTTTTATCTTCTGTTGGAGGTAATGTAAAAAATTGTGGAGCATGCGCCATACAAACTCCTCCGATGATCCCGACGTTTTCCTTTAACACCATTTATTTCTTTGCTCCTATTTATCGTTTAAAACCATTTCAAATTTTTATATTTGGTTTTGGTATTTTGGTGAAAAGTTTATTGAAATATCTAACCTAAAAAGGTATGGGATCTAAGTCTTAGTAAAATTTATATGCTACTTTAATAAAATTTAAAAATTTAATGCACAAAATTTTATCTCTCTGTTTGGCCAAAATCCAAAACACTCATAGAATAGGACAAGAAATTTGGATTATTATTTTGAATTAATTAAAACTCGTTCTCTCTAGACACAAAAGAATTACCAAAGTTAATTTTATTCCATGGAAGCTTTCCAGCACACCTTTCATCCCGGCCGTGTTTTGTTTGGACCAGGATCGATTAAAAAACTAAGCCAGGAAATTAAATTATTAAGTGCTGAACGTGTATTATTTTGTTGCACTCCCGGACGTCGAAAAGAATTAGAAGCTATCATAGCACCCTTAGAAAATTTTAAGGTTGGAGTATGCGATATAGCTGAGCAATACGTTCCCGCTCATGTGGCTAAAAAAGGTCAGAAAATAGCTAAAGAGACTAATGCTGATTGTGTAGTTTCCTATGGTGGAGGAACCTCGGTAGGTTTAGCCAAAGCCATCGCCTTAAAACTTGAAATTCCAATAATTTCTGCTGTCACTACTTATTCTGGATCTGAAATGACAGACTTACAGGCCATTTTAACTGACGGTAAAAGGATAGGTTATCAGTCTCCTTCCATGTTACCAAAAACCGTAATTTATGATGCAGAAAAATCTATGGGTGTCCCGCTAAAAATCTTAATTCCCAGCGGAATAAATGGTATTGCACACGGTGTTGAAGCTTTTTATTCCCAAGGGACTAGTCCGGTGAACCGTATATTAGCCGGTGAAGGTATTAAATCACTGTCTTCAGCGTTAAGACTTTTATCTTCTGGAAATGACAGTATTAAAGCTCGGGGTGATGGATTTTATGGAGCCTGGTTATGTGGAGTAACATTATGCTCAGCTGGCGTTGCACTCCACCATAAAGCTGCACATGTCTTGGGAAATACATTTGGTCTCGAACATTCTCTGGTTCATTCGATGGTTTTACCGCACTCAGTGGCATACAACCGAGCGGGGATTAGTTCTGTTATGGAAGGAATATCAGCCGCCCTTGGCGATAAAGAGAAAGACGCTGCGCAAGCCCTTTATGAGTTTATTTCTGAAATAGGGATTCCAACCGCGTTGAAATCCCTCGGAATGCCAAAAGAGGGGATAAGTATAGCAGCACAAATGATTGCAGAATCTCCCTATCCAAACCCAGTGCCGATTGAGTTCAAGCGTATACTAAGAATGGTGGAAAATGCGTGGGAAGGTCATCCTCCAGACAACACCTAAACTGCAAAAAAAAGATAGAATTATAAGCTTTGCCTAAATTTTAATGGTCTTCACGTAACAGAATTTTATTTTCTAAACCTGTTGGGTATTCAATACCACCAATTGTTAAAGCTATTCCCATAGGAAAATAAGATTTAGCAAGACCCCTTCTTTCCAATGCCTTCCAAACGGCTTCATTCCTAAGTCCGGTAGCATTTTTTGCTAAAACGATGGCGTCCCCACAATGAAAGTGATTTCCATGGGGGTTAGGTAAATTACTAATCATTACTTCACCAGTCTTTTCGTTTATTGTTGACGTTTCAGGAAATCGAGCTAATTGCTGAAGGACTGTCAAAGTCCTCAACTGTAGGGAATTTAGTTTTAAGGGATTACCCTTTTTTGGTATTTTTTCTTCCAATGTCATAAGTCCTGAGATTTTTTATTGTAGTGGGTCGGTGCAAGGCAACCCTAGTTTAACTAACCCAAAATTACTCGCCTGAATATCCCAAATTAAACCGATATGTTGTGCAACAGAGTGTACATCGCGCCAAGCCCGCTGAACGGGATTGCCTACACTAAGACCACGCCCGCCCATTAAAGGAAATAGTTCATCCATCGATTCAACACAGAGTTTTGCTGAATGAGCTAAAACCAACCGGTATTTTGTCTTTGTTTCAATGTTGGGAATGTTTCCTTGGTTTGCATCTTCAATGATTTTATAACGGATGGGTTCCAAAGCATTCCAAGCAGTTTCTATTAACGCTGTAACCCGCGCTATCCGAAGTTGTACACTCTGCTGGTTCTTAAGGACTACTTGAGCTGCACTATTCCGATCTCTTAAGCCACCAACAATTGTATCTAAAGCACCACGTGCAGCACCAAAAGCTGCCCCGATTAAATTAAAGGGAAGGATTGAAAAAAGCGGTAATTTAAAATTTGGTCCTGAATTGATAACAGAGCCCGGAGTAGGCCCCCCGGTGGTATCTTTAATTCTTAGAACACAATGATTGGGGACAAAGCTCTCTTTAATCACAAGATCATTACTTCCCGTACCTGCTAAACCCGTGGCGTGCCATGTATCTATAACTTCGTAGTTACTTCTCGGAATTAATAAAAGAGCCGGTTCACGACCTTTTCCTGTTTCCAAAGGGATTGTGACGAGTATCAAAGCAGCCTGACAATAATCTGCCCCGCTTGAAAAGCCCCAACGACCTTTTAATTGATAACCTCCTTCAGTTCTGGTAACGGTGGTAGGACCCATTGCAAGAAAAGAACTAGAAATTATAGCATCAGGATGATCTCCCCAAACATCATCCTGAGCTTTTTCAGGGAACATACCAACCATCCATGAGTGGCATGAGACAACACTTAGGACCCAAGCGCTAGATGCACAGCCGCGACCAATTTCAGCCGCAAGATCAGTTTGAATTCCGTACTTTAAGTCAAAACCACCATAACGTGCGGGCTGAAGAACTTTATAAAACCCAGCATCCAAAAAGTCCTTTTGAGTTTCAGGAGGTATACGGCGTAATGCTTCACATCGCTCGGCCCTTTCCCCCACAACAGCAGAAAGCTCTCGTGCCCGAGAAATTAATTGATCAACCCGATCATTCAACTTTGTGGTCATATGCTAGCCATCTTCAAATTTATGTTAAAGCCAATTTTGGTTTTCTGACTAATATGCCCTTGTTACACTATACGCCATGGATAACCAAATCTTTCATATTTGCTACGCCAGTGAATGGGACAAAGCCATCCAAAGAGGTGCCTATCTGGGTTCAACTCAAGACAAAAAGGACGGTTTTATCCATTTTTCAACCAAGGACCAAATTTTTCAAACTGCAATTTTACACTATTTCGGTAAAGCTGGGTTAGTTTTGTTGACTGTTGATAGGTCAAGCTTAGGAAAAGCTCTTAAGTGGGAAAAATCACGGAAAGGAAAATTGTTTCCACATCTTTACGGACCGCTGCCGGTAGCAGCGGTTTTAAGTGTTGATCAAATTCCACTAAAAAAGAATGGCGGTCATTTTTTTCCTTCCAAATTACAGCTAAAGTAGAAAGAATATTTATCACCAAATGTATCACTTGTTAACGCATGGTTAATAAAAATGAATAATGATGTTTGGTCTTTGGATGCGGTAGAAATTAGAGAAAAAATTCGGGCTCGGAAAATTTCAGTACGCGAAGTTGTGGAAAGCAATCTTAAGCGTCTAAAAGACGTTAACCCGATCATAAATGCAGTCGTCGATATTCTTGATGAAGATGCACTTCGTACCGCAGATCAGCTCGATAATTCCGTCCTAGAAAATAGGAATGCGGGTCCGTTACATGGTGTACCAATTACAGTTAAAATCAATATTGATTACGCCGGGCGACCAACAACAAACGGTGTTGTTGCCTTTAAAGAATTGATAGCTCCTGAGGATAACATCACTATAGAATGCTTTAGGCAAGCAGGTGCAGTAATAATCGGACGGACCAACGTCCCAGCTTTTTCAACTCGATTTTTTACTGATAACGCTCTCCATGGTCAGACACTTAATCCTTGGAATTTACAAAAAACACCAGGCGGCTCTAGTGGGGGCGCTGCGGCGGCTGTGGCCACTGGCATCGGGACCATAGCTCACGGAAATGACAGGGCCGGTTCAGTAAGATACCCCGCATTTGCGTGCGGTGTTTATGGGATACGCCCTACATTGGGGCGTGTACCAAATTATAACCCAAGCACCAGAACAGAACGCGGACTTTTTTCTCAAATAACGACTGTGCAAGGGGCATTAGCTAGATCTATAAACGACCTTCGTTTAGCCCTCGATGTCTTAACAATTAAAGATGTTAGAGACCCATGGAGTGTAAAGCTTCCCGAAGAAAAAGGGAGAATCGAAACAAATAAATCGATCGCTCTTTTTACGAAAAATTATTCCACAGGCGTACACCCTACAATTTCAGATGGGCTTAAATTAGCCGCCTCTTGGCTAGAAGATGCAGGGTACAAAATAGAAGAAAAAACGCCTCCACATATTGAAGAAGCAGCAGCATTATTTTGGTCTCTTATGTTAACTGAAGAACTTCATATTGCCGATAAGACAAGCTCCTCCTCTTCAAGCGGAATAGAAGAATTGGGTGATCCAGAAGTAATAAAAGCCCGAAAATCAACGATGGCTAATACCAAAATTCTTAACCACGGGGAATTTATACAAGGCCTTTCAAGGCGCACAACAATATTTCGGGACTGGCTTCAGTTCCTTGATCGCTATCCCATCATCCTTACCCCTGTTTCATGGCAACCTCCTTTTCCGAGAGATTTTGACCAGGAGGGTGATGGAGCTTTGGGTAAAATACTAAAAGCTCACGAACCGATGACAGCTGTTTCTCTGCTGGGCTTACCCGCGCTTTCAGTTCCAATTGGAACAAAGAATGGATTGCCCTACGGGATTCAAATTATAGGAGACCGTTTTCAGGAGGATTTATTATTTTCAGTAGGGGAGGCCATTCAAACCCGAAGCCATGTAAAAACGCCCATTGACCCCGTAAAGCAGAACAAATCATAAGTTTTCTGTATTTTGATAAACCGAGTTTATCTATAAGTGGAACTTTAAATTTAGCAAGCTCTCGCCTTTTAAAGCTTTCCTTCTTTTACCATTTTGCATACCTGGGTATGGTCAAGCAAAACTGTGTCAGAAACACCAGATTCGTATAGAGCAACCATTTTGTCGGCATCAAAGGTAGGGTCACCTAACGAATTGAACTCTTCTGACCATTGATAGTATCGTTTATAATCTTTGGTTTGCTGGGGTGTGAAGTTATCTAACATTGTTTCTACCTGATTGCCGTCCGGATCCCTGTAATAAAAGGAAGTAGAATTTCCGTGATTAACCGTCCAGACCGGTTTAAATCCCCAGCCTTTCATCCGCTTATACACAAAAATAAGCTCCCCAAGACTTGAGTAACAATAGGCCTGATGAGAGACCCCTACAAAATTTTTTGGTTTATTTTTTGCGCCCGGCCTTTTTATGATAACTACCCTGTGATCATGATCATCGTATGTAATAAACGTTAAACCGTTTGGGTTTACCTTAACTATTTCCGCGTTAAATAGCTTTTGATAAAACTCAACCATCTTGTCATAATTTTTGTCTGAAAATATATGCAGGTGATGAAGTTTGGTTGGTGAAGGCATCTCAGTAATTGACCCTGGCTTATCTTGACGTATCGGTGAAACCTTGTCTGGCCTATACTCAAGGGGATAAATCTCATCCATATTGCCCTCCAAAACGTAGAATTTAAATTAGCATACTCTTCCATTAAATTAGTAGTGACAATTTTAAAACCTTTTGATTTCTATACTTTTCCCAATTCAAACCTTCGTGCGTCGGCATAACTAGGTGATAACTTAACCCTTTCTGCTACTACTTCACGCCTTACTTTTTCAGAAAGAAAGGCCTTGTAATGGTCTTCTTTACAAATGGGCCGTAATTGTTGCGCAATTTTTTCCCATTTTTGTCCCTTATCCTCGCTTGCATAAACTTCTCCAGTTGCCGTACCGGCTAGCAACAACATGCCGCCCGGCCATAAATGTTGTGCCATGGCACCTATTGCTCCCACCATGGGTTCAGGTAGGCCCTCCTTAAGTTGGATCCAACTTTTTCCTCCGTCTGGACTCTTCATTACACATGAATTGGCAATACCATTGTCATACCAAGCTCGTGGATTTAATTCCGACCCGCCAGCAAAAATCACATTTTCGTCGCTTGGGTCGAGGAAAACAAAATCAGGGTAACCTAATCTTTCTCCTCTTTTTGTAAGCTGCTCAAAACTCTTTCCGGCGTCTAGGCTACGATAAATTCCAACGCCGGTCGCTAACACGAAGTGTTCGGGAGAATTTGGTTTTATAATTAACCGATGCATATCACGATAGGAAGCATCTTTGGGGTGTGAATAACTTTTTAATTCCAACCAGGTTTTGCCATCATCATTAGATTTAAGGAACGCACCCTGTTCTACCAAAACATATAAAGTATCTGGTTCGGTGGGATGAAAAACAATTTGTTTTACACCAGCCATATGGGGTGGTGGTGGAAAGGTCCATTTTTCTGTATTAGGGACATCATAAATTGACGTAATTTCAGACCAATTTTCGCCCAAGTCATCGCTTCGATAAAGCCCAGCAGGCTTTGTACCAACAAACAAACTAACGCGATCAGAGATACAGCGTGCAGCCATCCCATATATGTGCGTTTTGTCGAGCCCTTTTTTCAGTTGGCGCCACTTCCCGCCTTCACCATCGTCACTAACCCATAAGCCACCATTATCATGTCCACCTGCAAAAAGTTTTTTTGACCTTGGTTCAAAAACAAGAGCACCAACGTGGCAATTGGATAAAGACCTCTTTGTTAAAACCCACGGTCCATTTTCTTTTTCGCGCTCTAAAGTCGCTACACCCTCAAGCGTTCCAATTAAAATACGTGAAACCGGGTATTCATCAATAGTAGTTTGTTTCCCATTTGGTGATAAATAAGTGGTTATTTTTTTCATGACAGCAACACTTTCAGCTCTATTGCCCTCTTCAACAAACTAAATTGGATTGTTTGATTGTAGAGAAATTTTTAATGAAAAGAAACGGCTCGCTTTTAAACAAAACAAACTTGGTGTAGCTGAGTAGGGACTGAAATTTAACTTGTTAAAGTTCGGTCAAGGAGGAGATGAAGGTACGCCCAAAACCCTTTTTCTAAGGGTTTTACCAAAAAATTTTTGCTTTTACCCAAAAGTTCAAATTTTAATCAATGATTTAAGTGATTTTTAATTTAATAGGTTTGCGTAAGAAGTCCAATAACACCGCGGTTGTAGTGGTTTTCGGCATTTCAAACCTTGTTGAACTTTCCGTCGAGATAGGGTCCAAGATAAAAGGTGTTTTATTGTATTTAAGTTTAGTCAAAATGACGGTGACCTAATACAGAACGGTATTTCTTGGTATTTTCTCTATTTGTTAAGCCAAAATTTGATAAAATTGTTGTAAAACACATTTCTGTGGATCATAGGCGTGTAAAAGTAAAATTAAACTTCGATTCTAACTTGAACTCCTGCTTCCACTCTGTAAGTCTTTGATCAAGTTTAATTTTAAATCCCAATTTTAAATAAATAACGGGGAGGTAAAGACTATGTTGTCCATCAAAAAATTAATCTTATTTGGAATTTCTATTATATTCGCATCAGCTTTAACAACACCGTTTGCTACGGCGGATGAAGTAGAAAAATTTTATAAGGGTAAACGAATAACAATGTGGATTGGTTACACCGCCGGTGGTGGTTACGACCGTTACGCGCGAACGTTATCACGACACATGGGAAGACATATACCAGGAAACCCAAAGTTCGTTGCAAAAAACAAGCCGGGTGCTGGTAGCATGATTCTGACGAACGATATGTACAGCATCATGCCTCAAGATGGTACTGCGCTTGCTACAATAGGGCGCGGCATGCCTATGGAGCCTTTATTCGGAAACAAACAAGCTAAGTATGACCCCCGAAAATTCGGCTGGATTGGTAGTACCAACAATGAGGTCAGTGTTTGTGCAACCATGAAACGGACAGGACTGACTAAATTTAATGACCTCCGGACCATGGGCGCGATACTTGGAGGAACGGGTAAAGGATCTGATACCGATACTTTTCCAACTGTATTAAATAACATTGTAGGAACAAAACTTAAATTGGTAACTGGATACCCTGGCGGTAACGATATTAACTTTGCAATGGAACGAGGCGAACTTGACGGTCGTTGTGGTTGGTCCTGGTCATCTGTCAAAGCTACCCGTGGAAAATGGTTGAAGTCCGGTAGAATTAATATCCTATTACAAATGTCCACAGCCAAACATGCCGATATGCCAAATGTCCCATTTATCATGGATATGGCAAAGACCAAGAAGGACAAACAAATCCTGGGATTGATATTTGCGCGTCAGGCATGGGGCCGTCCATTCAATACCACTCCCAACGTACCCAAAGCCCGTTTAGCCGCACTAAGGGACGCGTTCCAAGCAACTATGAAAGATCCTAAATATCAGGCTGACATGAAGAAACAAAAACTGGAACTTAACCCAATCTCAGGGAAGAAAATCCAGAGCATGATTAACGATCTATTCAAATTACCGAAGGATTTAATTGCATCAGCTGCCAAGTCTGCCAGCGATCAAGCGGCTATGAACATTAGTAAAGCTGTCGTTCCAATACTCACCCATAAAGGAAAAATTACAAACCTCAAACGTGGTGGGCGCCGTATAAAATGGTCTGGGGGCGGCAAAAAGGGCAAAATTAAAGTTAAAGGAAAAACTAAAATTACCATTGGTGGTAACAAAGCAAAACGTAAAGCACTCAAGGTTGGTATGAGCTGTACGTTTAAAGTAAAGGGCGTTTCTAAGGGAATTTCTATTGCTTGTGATTGATTTATAGGCTTTGAAATATATAGACCACACAACAGCAAATGTTGTGTGGTCTTTCTTTCTAACAGGTTAGACGAATTTTAATCTAAAATATTTCTAAAATTAAACGGTAGTTATTGATAAATAGCCTTTTGGGCTTGTGGAGTAGGGTCCATGGAAGTTGATTTGCTAAACACAGCTTGGGAAGCTGCACTGATAATAGCTGAGCCTGAACGTTTGTTGTTTCTAGCAGGGGGCGTACTTATAGGTCTTGCACTGGGCGTTATACCAGGTCTTGGTGGCATTGTCGGAATGGCCCTCCTTCTACCTTTTACATTTGATCTCGATCCATATTCCGCATTTGCTCTATTACTTGGCATGGGCTCTGTCACCACCACTTCCGATACTATTCCAGCTGTCCTTTTTGGTGTTCCCGGTACTGCTGGTTCCGCAGCTACAATTCTCGATGGCCATCCTTTAGCCCGACAAGGACAGGCAGGAAGGGCTTTCGGCGCAGCTTACACGGCGTCAATGATTGGGGGTATTTTTGGTGCCCTTTTACTGGCCGTCAGTATACCCATTCTGCGTCCTGTCATGTTGACTGTAGGTGCACCCGAACTTTTATCATTTGCTTTTTTCGGTTTATGCATGGTTTCAGTTTTATCAGGATCATCTCCATTGCGAGGTATGGCCGCTGCCGGATTCGGCCTTATGATTGATATGATTGGACAGGATCCACAAACTGGCACTCTTCGCTGGACCCTAGATTCACTTTACCTTTGGAGTGGGATGCCACTAGTGCCAGTAACGCTAGGTATTTTTGCTTTGCCAGAACTCGCTGACATGATGATTGAACGACGGAGCATCGCAGCAAAAGGAAAACTAAATACCCGACAAGGCCAATGGCAAGGAGTCCGTGATACTTTAAAAAACTGGTGGTTGGTAATTCGAGTGGCATTTCTGGGCTCAACGCTTGGAGCCGTTCCGGGACTGGGTGCTGCTATAATTGACTGGGTTGCTTACGGTCACGCAGCACGTACTGAAAAGGGCGCTGCAGATACATTTGGTAGTGGGGACATCAGGGGTGTGCTCGCATCCGAGGGCGCCAACAACGCCAAAGAAGGCGGCGCGCTGGTACCAACTGTTGCTTTTGGAGTTCCTGGCAGTGCATCCATGGCAATTTTGCTCGGTGCGTTCTTAATCCATGGACTTGTCCCTGGGCCCGATATGCTTAATAAGGACTTAAATGTTACCTATACAATCGTTTGGTCTGTTGCTCTTGCCAACATTTTAGGAGCAGGCCTTTGTTTTGTTTTCTCTGATCAATTGGCGCGTATAGCTGTCATACGACACTCCATCATTATGCCTTTGATCCTGACCGTAATTATGGTGGGAGCATTTCAGGCACGGCGAAACTGGGGTGACTTATATACATTAATGTTCTTTGGCCTTTTAGGGTGGTCGATGAAACGTCTTCGCTGGCCAAGACCTCCTGTAATACTTGGCGTTGTACTTGGAGGCATTGTAGAACGATATTTCAATATTTCCGTTAACCGATACTCTGAAGACTGGGAAACCTTAGAAGATATATATTTTTGGCTAGTATATGATCACTACATTGTAATATTCGTTATTCTTCTCTCCATATGGGGGCTTTACAGACCCTTTAAACGAGAAGTACAGAGAATGGGTGGTTTGAGAGGAATGTTTACCCGCTTTGGTGGGATAAACATTGATCTTAACACAGCTTTTTATGCTTTTTTTATTGGAATACTGGCGGTCATGTTACATGACTCTCTTGACTGGAAAGAAGGAGCTAAACGAGTGCCCATTTTTGTTGCGTGGGTCACATTATCTATCGCCACCATCAGTTTTCTAAATCATACATTCCGTAAGCCACCAGCCGCTTCCCCAATCGACGTACCCTCTGAGGGAAAAATTAAGATTGCTGAGCGGGCAGCACACCTCGATATTGAAACCGATGAATCCCTTCCAGGTAAGGTTGTCATAAAAAGAGCATCCATTTTCCTTACCTGGCTAATTGCCTTTCTAATCTCAACTTCTCTTTTTGGAATGTTGCCAACAACACTTTTTTTTGTAATTGCGTTTATGAGATTTGAAAACAAAGAACCCTGGCATTTGGTGGCGTTTTGCAGCATCGGGCTTACAAGCTTCTCATGGTTTGTATTTGACTATTTACTTGCGCTCCCATGGCCACGATCACAGTTTGGCATATGGTTTCCTGTATTGAAGGAATATATACCTTCCATGTAATTTTTGAGTAGGTGCCCGATCCGGAAGATACAAACAAAAAAATAAACTAATAAATTGTTTTATAAGGGTTTATTGGAGCTGAAAGGGTTAGACTGTAATCACCGAATAGCGCACACTTTTAAAAATTTCGCCTAAATATTTTTATACAATATGAATTAGCGTTTGTGTTTTTATGATTCGAGTTTTTGTCTCTAATTTTAGGGGGCTACCGATGAAACCGTTGAACCGCAAGCTAACTTTACTATTTCAGAGTTGTTTATTTGGATGTCTTTCATTTTTTTGATTGGCTACCTTGGCGGTGGTGGAGAGGGAAACTCAACGACTACTTCATTTTTAGATGAATCGACGACTTATACTTACAGCGCATCCCTTGATGCAACTTGGACCGCCCGGCAGGAATATAAGAACGTTGCTCAGTATCTCTCCCATTCAACAATCCACCCGTACACATTAATTGGCATAAACTATGCTTACGGAATGGGACTGAGTGGGTCTGGGAAGACGATTGCTATTGTTGATAATGGTTTTAGGACCGCGCATGAAGAGTTCAAAACCAAGTTAGGTGCCAAAACAGATTTGTTCGTCTGGATTGGTATTATATAGGAGATATCCGGAGTCCCAATTGAAAAATCGGGGGTCCCCCGGGGTGGGATATGCATTAGAGGGTTTTACGGATTTGACCTTGGATAGAGATTTATAACCGAAGTGCCCACTCTATTGGGGAGCGGTTATGGGAACAGAGGTCATATAGGAGTGAATAGCCTTGGAAACCAAACGAAATTGGCGGAGAGGGGGGGATTCGAACCCCCGATACGCGTAAACGTATGCTGGTTTTCAAGACCAGTGCATTCAACCACTCTGCCACCTCTCCTATATTTGGGGAACATACTGATATTGCTGCAATAATTAAAGCATTACTCTTTGTCTAACTACTCTTTGAAAGTTTTTGAAACTCCATTTCCTCCACTATTCCTCCACAGGAGATTGAAATGGGTACGATTAAAAAGAACACAAATTTAAGTAAAGTTACTTGGGAAGTCAGAATCAGAAAACATAATCTTCCGACCATTACAAAAACTTTTTTTCTAAAAACTCATGCTGAACGATGGGCTAAAGACACTGAACTCAAGATAGAGAATGGTGTTTGAACCATCGGAAGAAACTTTAGAGGATGTCCTGGGACGATACTTACAGGAGGTGACAACCAAGAAGAAGGGTCAGGATGTTGAAGCTGTCCGTATCAGGAAGTTCATAAATAACCCTATAGCTATGAAACGTATTCTGACATCACTGGTCTTTGTGGTCTTTTTGTTTCCGAGCAAGGTCCGCAATTTTTACATTACCGATTGAATAAAGTATTAATTTTTCAAGATGGTCCGGGGGATGAACACACGGGTCACATGCTTTCGCCGGACTATTTGCTGTTTCCCCCCACTGCCTTTCAAAATTGAGTGTAATTCCGGTGTTTGCCTCTACCAA
>JAYZBC010000009.1:0-15686 GCA_036339375.1 Pseudomonadota bacterium
AAACCAGCATTTGAAGGCGTGGGTGAGGCTTTGCTAATTGCCGAATGTTTTACGAAAGCAGGGGTCCCGGATGGGATCATAAATGTGACCCCGTGTCGACGTGACGTTACTCCTTACCTTGTCGGGCATCCGGATGTCTCCCTAGTAACACTCACCGGAGGTACGGCAGCAGGAAATGCACTTGCTAAGGCAGCTGGCGCCAAGCCTTTTATAGGAGAGCTAGGAGGAAACTCTGCTAATATCGTTTGCGGAGATGCCGATATTGAGGATGCTGCCCTAAGAATTACACCATCAGCATTTGAGGCCAGCGGTCAACAATGTATTTCTGCCCAGCGTATAATCGTTGAGGAGTCCGTTCTCGAAGAATTCCTTAAATTTTTTGTTGCGGCAGCGAAAACTCTGAAAGTCGGCGACCCGACTTTGCCTGACACCGATGTAGGTCCTATGGTAAATGCGGAAGCGGCTGATAGGGTAGAGCAGATGGTCGGTGAAGCTGTGGCTGCAGGTGCTAGAGAGGCGCTTCCATTAAAACGGGAGAAAGCTGTAATTTTCCCCACTATTCTTGTTAATGCCCCATCGGAAGCACGCGTGATTGGAGAGGAAATTTTTGGGCCTATAGCGGTAGTAATTCCAGCCACAGATTTAAGTCATGCTATCGAGATTGCTAATGATTCGGAGTTTGGGTTGCAATCTTCATGTTTTACTTCAAGTCTTGAAACAGCATTTAGAGTTTCCGAAGAGCTTCATGTTGGTTCTTTATGGATAAATGAGGGAAGCCGTTTTCGTATGGACACGACACCCTTCGGAGGGGTGGGTTCTTCAGGTTTCGGTCGTGAAGGAGTTAAATATGCAATGGAAGAACTTTCTTATATTAAATTTACTGGCATCCGTTTTCCAGGACTGGAGGAGAAACGAAAGTGATACTTATTGCTCCTCTCAATTGGAAAGATCTGTAGGACTTTGTTAAAAGATTTCTAGCCATTTGAAGCCGCACGTAGGTATGTCCTGAATTCTAATTTGGTAATGGCTAGGCGGTACAAACAACTCAATGCATTTCGTGTTTTGAACTAAGCAGTTTTTGATAGTGAAAATTCTGATCACCAGTGATGTTATCGCTCGGAATATAGCTAGCCAGGCCCCGGGTTGCAGGAATTGTGTTTTCTATACGCCAAACAATGCGTAAATGCGGCGAGGTCATGAGAACAAAATAGCTGAACGTTCAGCATCTAGATTTTCACCGGCTGTAGCCTCAGGACTCAATTTAGTAGGGGATGAAGATGTCGAAGCGGTAAAAACATTTTATCAAAGACGGTGTTGTTGAAATTTTTGCTGTAGTCAGTTTTTAACAGTTTTTTGATAGGTGGAATGATTCTTTGGCGACTGAACTTGAGAAAGTAGCTTTTAACAACGCATCAGAATTACTTATTGAAACGAAATAGAACCCTGGGAAACATCGTCCAAAGGTAAAACATAAAGGGTGATTTTTTATCGTCATTTCAGAACTAAAGGTCTTTTAATCTTTACCACCTGTTTTAGCTAAAAACTAAACTGTCAATATATAGAAAAAATTTTACTAGACCCTCTATATATTGTGTGATACGATTCGGTAGTTTTAAATTGGTAAAAAGCGAGAGCGGTGGATGTCATGGAAAATATTAATCGTTTTCTAAAACATTTCTTGGAATTCGCACTTTTAGGCGTAGGTCTTTTGACTGTGCTGCAAGTGTTATTCGGAAAATCGATGGTGGACTTTTTTGGGATTGATATTGTAGGCAATATTGGTCAAATTGCGGCCCGTATGGGCCAAGAGGGGTTAATAGGTGTCCTAGCTGCCGCTTTAGTTGCGTACTTAATACTAAAAATGAATCCGCTAAAAGGAGATACACCACCAGATTGAGATTCTATGGTGTAAGCACAACGGATTTAACCTGGAATATTAAAAGGGTTTAATCGGGGTGGTCGAGTGTCCGTTGGGTCAAATATAAAACCACCAACAAACTACTGACTAGTTTGGTATGTCTTGTACAGCAAAAGGAGAAGTCTGAATGCTATCTACAGTTAAAAACTGGTTAAGTTCTATAATCGAACTAGCGCTGGTACTAATCGGTCTAGGGGTCGTATTACAAATTTTGTTTCCCAAAGCGTTAGTTTATATCAACTCAGATGTTGCGGGCAATTTAATTAACCTAATTGGCCAATTTTCAGGAGCTGGTCTAGTTGGATTGATTGCTACGGGCATTGTAATCTGGATCATACGACGTTAGACAGTTTAAGATCATATTGTATGGTATTTAGAACGTAATCCATACCAGATTAGCCATATGTGTTGATATAAATAAAGATACATTTAATTAAATTGAAGCGGCGACTTAAATTTGAGTTGCCGCTTCTTTTTTTGGCAATGGGATCAGATGTTTTGAATCAGTGTGCGTTAAATAAAAGGAAAACCATGTTTCTAAAGTTGTCTAATATAATTTATAAAACTATAAATTTTTCATTTTAAGAAAAAATCCTTCCCTCTTTAATTCCTTGTGAACCGAATCATCCATGTATTCTTTTAGATCATGCTTGGTAGGCGATCCATTAAATGTTTCAATTATGTTTTGACCTCCTTTTTTTGTGAGCTCACAATTCAAGGGGGTAAGAGTTTTAAAATTTTCGTACGTTCTATCCAAATTTTTTGTGTTATTTATTTTGAGTTTTTTTGCCATGATATTCTTGGCTCGTTTTGGTTGACTGAATGCCATGTAATTCCCTTCTATAGTGGCGCGCATAAAATTTAAAACACTTGCTCGATGTTGAGCCAAAAAACTTTTATCGACCACAAGACCACTGTAGAGCCAGGGAATTCTGTCTGCCAAAAGATCTAAAATAGGAGTCATTCCTTCTTCCAATGCAACACTTCGAAGTGGTTCGCCCAGCATAGTGGCATGAACCTGTCTGTTGCGAAGAAACGAAAGCCGTTCATTTCCTATTTCTTTAAATGAGACATCCTCTCTTGAAAGACCTAATTTTCTTAATGCTAGTATGGTAGATAGCTCACTTTCTGAACCTGCACTACTGATCCCAATTTCACCTCCTTTGAGCTGCATACCAAATTTTATATCTGGGTGAGAAAAAAAAGTGCTTCGGATAACATTACTGAGTGAACCTATTGTTGTGACGTTGAAACCAGAAAGATTGGCGCGAACAACCGAAGACATACCAATGTGCATTAATTGAATTTCATTTGAACTTAAGGACGGTCCGGTTTTGCTTCCACCAACCATCTCGACAATTTCTAAGTCCAAACCTCTTTCTTGATAAAAGCCGCAAGCCTCTGCCATCCAAATAGCAAAAAACGTATTTGCAGGTGCCGCTTCGCCCACTCTGAATTTTATAAGCGACATCTTATTTCTGTTTTTACAGGTCACTCAAACTGCGAACAGATTGGGAAAGTTCGCTTTCCGAATCCAGATACTGATTGATGGTTGTAAAGTGATGTTTGCCTTCCATGACCCATGGATTCACCTTCATACCCTTTGCTGACCATTTTTCTGCGAGTTCGATTGTTTGCCGAATAAATTCATCCCCTTCTATACCTCCAACAACTGCCATTAGCGGGCCTGGATGAACCGGTTCCATAAATATAGTGCTAAATTCATTTGCTTCTTCAACCGTGAATTGTAGTTCGTGATTCTGGAATGAAAGTCTTACAGGCTCCAAGTCACTAACACCGCTAATACTGCACCCTCCTTTAATTAAATTCTTTGGCAAATCGGTCCCGTAAGAAGTCCAATCGGTTTGCATCATCATTGCAGTAATGTGACCCCCTGCGGAGTGCCCAGAAATGGAAATTCGATTACGATCGCCACCAAACTTATCAGCATTATTCCAAACCCATTCAATGGAAGCGCAGCAGCGTTCAATTAGAGTCCCCATTCTAACAGATGGGATGAGAGGATACTCCACTACAACCGTTGTTATCCCGTATGGAACAAAAGATTTAGCTACGAAGCCAAAATCGTCTTTGGTATTGGATTTCCAATAACCCCCATGAAAAAATACATGGATAGGAGTGTCCTCACTTTTATCTGGGGAATAAATATCTAAAAGGTCTGTCTTACCGTTACCAAAAGGTACGTCTAATCGATGACGATATTGAGCTTTAGCTTCGTCAGACCCTGCCGCTTGGGCATTTTTGCAATCCTCAGTATCCGGAAATCGTCCTCGGTTGTCATATTCTTTGTCAAGGGTAATTTGGTCGTAGTCGCGAAAGATCAAACCATCCATTGTTTTCTCCGTCTTTGGTTAAGTTTTGCTAAACTATATGATCCGGCGTGGTAATGGTCAAAGTAAAGGTATATTGACCTCAGCTCTGAATGTGGGACAATGTTCCAATGAAAAATTAGAGGGATTAATGAACAAAAATCAAGACCCACGGAGAGGATATCACGATATTGGTGGAGACGACTATGGGCCAGTGAACCCTGACGCCACTGAAATGAAACCTTGGGAGAGGCAATCAACAGCCATTAGTAATGCGCTTGGCGCTGCCGGAAAAAAAATATATGTGACTGATGAGTCACGTAGGATGCGTGAGCAAATGGGTGAAAAACTATACAATGCTCTAAAATATTATGAACGTTCCACGGAATCGATGAAGATGATTTTGGTGGAAAAAGGATTATTTACAGAAGAAGAGCTGGAAAAACGAATGGAAGACATAAAGGAACGAATGGCAAGGGTCCGAAGATGAAAAGTCATTTCAAACAAGGAGATTCAGTTCGCGTAATTGACAGTCATCCACCAGGTCATCGCCGTACACCCTATTACATCCGGGGAAAGGTTGGTGAGATAGAACGTGTTTGTGGGGAATTTCCTAACCCTGAAGAACTTGCCTATGGATTTAATGGTTTACCAAAAAAAATCTTGTATAGGGTAAGGTTTAGACAAAAAGATGTCTGGTCGCACTATTCTGGCCCAACAAAAGATACGGTAGATGTTGATATTTATGAACATTGGTTGTTGCCGTCCTAAAAACTATGAACAGGAAAAGTTATGGCAGAAGAACGTAGCACACATGATCATTCGCACGAACATGATCACGATCACGATCGAACATTCCAACCAAATATTGAGGACTTAGAACCCAGCCGGCATGAGTTGATGACTTATGCAATTAAAGAGCTTTTAACTGAAAAGGGGTATTTGTCTGGGGAAGAACTCAGAATTGCGCAGGAAAAAGTAGACGAATTGGAAAACGCCGATGGAGCTAAGATTGTAGCCAGGGCCTGGACTGATCCGGAGTTTAAACAGCGTTTGCTAGAAGACGGAAACTCCGCTCTAGCGGAAATGGGTATTGACGCCGGTGCGGCAAAAATGACAGTTGTAGAAAACACCGACAAAGTTCAAAATGTTATCGTTTGTACTTTATGTTCCTGCTATCCCCGTTCTATTCTTGGCATGCCGCCAGATTGGTATGTTAGTAAGAGTTACCGTTCACGCGTTGTTATAGAACCCCGTAAAGTGCTTAAGGAATTCGGAACAGAAATTCCAGAAAATATCACGGTACGGGTACACGATAGCCTTGCTGATCTCCGCTATCTTGTTATACCTCGTCGACCCGAAGGAACCGAAGATTGGAATGAAGAACAGCTGGCAAAAATTGTTACGCGGGATACTATGGTAGGTGTTGCCAATCCAGGGGTAGTGTAACGGGTTTAGGGTAAGTACCCACAGAATCGGAGACTTTATAAATGTCCGGAAAATTTGTGGGCAAAGGCATAAAACGTTTTGAAGACGACGTGTTACTTAAGGGTGAAGCAACGTTCATCGATGATGTTTTCCTCGACAACATGCTCCATTTGGCAATCGTGCGGAGCCCTTTGGCGCACGCCCGAATAAAATCTATAGATACAGCCGCTGCACTTGAAGTAGAAGGGGTAATCGCAGTTTATACAATTGATGATCTACTCCCTGTTTTGAGCCAGGAAAGAGTTCCAGAAAATTTTCCGTCTCCTGGTAATCGCACAGATGTCGGCCCCTACATACTAGCTCGTGATGAAGTTTGTTATGTTGGGGAGCCGGTAGCAGCTGTACTTGCAGAAAGTCGCTACATCGCAGAGGACGCATCACTACTGGTGGTTGTTGAATTTGAACCGTTGCCGTTGGTTACAAATCCCAAGGAAGCCTCCGAACCGGAGTGCTCACCTATAAATACGCGTGATAGCTATGAGGGCAACGTCATACAAAGCATTACTTTGGGACATGGTGACTGTAAACAAGCGTTTGGCAAAGCAGCTCATGTGACGAGTGTTAAATTGGATCAACACCGGGGTGTTGCGTTGTCGATGGAATGCCGCGGCAGTGTTGCCCGATTTGATCCGCTTCGTGGTGTTTTCACGATGTGGAGTTCCTGCCAGGCTCCTCACTCTCATCGCAGTATTCTCACATTTTTATTGGGACTTGATGAAGCACATGTAAAGGTTGTCGTACCCAATGTAGGAGGGGGTTTTGGACCAAAATTGTTGTTCTATCCTGAAGATGCCGTAATTAGTGCCGCCAGCATTTTGTTGGGACGTCCTGTGAAATGGCAAGAAGATCGGCGTGAACACCTCCTCACAACTACCCAGGAACGTGACCAACATTGGGAAGTAGAAATTGGTGCAGATCGAAACGGAAAAATCCTGGGTATTCGTGGACAATTGTATCACGACCAGGGTGCATATACTGCACGTGGCTATAATATACCATTTAGTGCAGCAACAACGATCCTTGGGCCCTATATAGTTCCTAACTATCAAATGAAGGTCGTCGTGGCACACACAAATAAAGTACCGGCTACTTCAATGCGAGGTGCAGGACATCCGCAGGGCTGTTTCACAATGGAAAGATTGCTGGACAGGCTTGCCGACACCATGGATCTAGATCGGACAGAAGTTAGGGAAAGAAATTTAATTCCTTATAGTGAGATGCCCTATAAACAACCTCTAAAGACCCAGGCTGGGCAGCCAATTATCTACGACAGCGGAAATTACCAAAAATGTCAGCAGGATTTGTTGGAAGCATTTAAATACAAAGAGTTTAAGGGCCGACAGGCCAAGGCACGATCTAATGGTAAGTACATAGGCTTTGGTATGGCCAACTACGTCAAACCAACTGGCCGAGGACCTTTTGAAACCGGATTAGTGCGAATTGGAACTTCCGGAACAATTTCAGTCTACTCAGGCGGAATAGCAATGGGGCAGGGATTTCAAACGGCGATGTCACAAATTGTTGCTGATCAGCTGGGTGTTGATCCTGGGCAAGTGACAGTTATTCATGGTGATACGCAAAATATTAGTCAGGGCTTTGGAGGGTTTGCAAGTCGTCAAACCGTTTGTGCGGGATCTTCCATTCATTTGGCTGCTACCACTCTTCGTGAAAAGGTTTTAACAGTTGCAGGTCATTTAATGGAAGCATCTGTTGAGGATCTGGAATTGCGTGATGGCAAAGTCTTTGTCAAAGGTGTTCCAGGTATGGAAGTGGCGTTTAAGGACATTGCGGGTGCTGTAGCAGGTGTGCCGGGGTACGCTCTTCCAGATGGAATTACGCCCGGTCTTGAGGCTGAAGCAAGCTTTTTACCCGAAAACGTTACCTACGCAAACGGTGCGCACGGTGTGGAAATTGAAGTGGACGTAGGTACAGGAGCAATAAAATTGGTACGATACGTCATTGTTCACGATAGTGGTGTATTGGTGAACCCATTTATTGTTGATGGGCAAGTCCATGGTGGCGTGACTTTGGGGGTAGGTCATGCACTATTCGAAAACATGATTTATGATGATGAAGGTCAGCCCCAAACAACTAATTTGGCTGAATATTTAATACCAACGGCACCTGAGTTGCCCAACTATGAAATCATCCACCACGAATCGCCAACCAATAGGAATCCAATTGGTGTAAAAGGTGTTGGAGAGTGTGGCGTGATGACCGTTGCGCCTGCGATTTTGTCAGCAATCGAGGACGCATTAAAACCTTTTAACGTCAATTTAGATTTTTATCCAATTTCTCCTGCTGAATTAGTTTCTAAAATTCAAAATGCAGCTTAAATAACAAAAATTTAAAAAATCAGGAGAGTTTAATGACGCGTTTACGTGAAATTTCCCGTGAAGAAATGAATAATGAACAACAGTCTGTTTTTGATGATATCGCTGGTGGTCCACGCCAAGGTGTTCGTGGCCCCTTTCTCGCTCTTCTCCATAGTCCAACACTCGCTGATCGAGTGCAAAAACTCGGTCAGTTCGTTCGCTACGATTGTTCGGTGCCCTGGAAGCTCAGAGAATTGGCCATATTGATTACGGCCTGTCATTGGCAAGCACAATACGAATGGTTTGCTCATGAAAGTGAGGCCAGAAAAGCAGGGTTATCAAATTCTGTCATTGAAGCTCTTCAAAACGGCGAAAAACCCGATTTTGTGGATCCTGCTGAAACGGAAATTTATGAATTTTGTACAGAGCTTTATGAAACAAAACGTATAAGTGAAAAAATTTACGATAAAATAATAAAACGGCATGGGAGCCAGGCAGCAGTAGAACTTGCCGGTCTCCTTGGTCATTACAATTTGATTGCCATCACATTGAATGTTTTCGATGTTCCAGTCCCTATCGGAGCCGATCCCCTTAAAGGATAAAGACCGGTGAAAGTTGAGGTCTAAAAGGTGGCGCCCGAATTTAACCAAGCGTCTACGATCTCTTCGCCTGTCGCAAACCATACTTTTTCGTGGTTTTGTATATAATCGAGTGCGGATTCAAGAACCCAAATTCTGTGTGAAACCCCTATGACGAATGGATGTAAACAAATTGCCATTACGCGGGCAGATTCTTCTCCTTCCCGATAGAGGGTGTCAAACTGACGGCGGATCATCAATTCAAATTCTTCGTTGGAACGACCCATGCGAAATTGTGGCAAGTCATTAATTTCTGTTGAGTACGGCAAGGATACTAACTTTTTATTTTTGGTCTCGATAAAATATGGTTGATCATCGTTAATCCAATCACAGACATAATCCAACCCTTCATCCGCTAGATAATCAAGAGTGTCCCATGTTTCTTGTAGGCCAGAACCGAGCCAACCTCGAGGTTTTCTACCCGTAGTTTTTTTGATGCGATTTAATGCATCGTGGACCAATAATTTATCCTTTTCCGGGGGTGTGGAGTGGAAAGGACGAGAATTACTTTGGTTATGGCCGAGAAATTCCCAACCAAGCTTTACAGCATCCTCCATAATTTCAGGGTAAACGTCACAAACCTCAGAATTCAAAGTAACAGAGGCACGGATTTTCCGGTTTGACAGCACATCCATAATTCGAAAAATGCCAATCCGTGCTCCGTAATCACGCGTCGCCCATGACGAAACCTCCGGTGTATAGCTGTAGCGTGAACCTGGGACTGGTTCGTCCAACGGGAAAAATTCTATATTGGGAATCACCCATACAGCGACATTTGCCCCATTAGGCCATTTAAGTTTTGGCCGCCTATTAATGGGTTTATAGGGAAAGGGGCCATAGCGGCTTGGCTTCATCAGGAGACCTCTTTCAGGCCTGCAGTTCCGTACAGGTGTTGAATTATTTCATCAACGTGCATTACATCCGCATATTTGTGGTGCATATCGAAAAGGTTAATTTTGTGGGAAAGGATATGGCGATCAAAAACACATTCTTCTGCTATGGTGATGTGAATACCGTTGGAGTAACCATCCACAACGCTCGCACGAACACAACCACTCGTACTTTCTCCGCAGACAATTAAACTATCAACACCCATTTGGTTTAGTTGAGGTATCAAAGGAGTGCCAGAAAATGCGCTTGCACGTTGCTTATAAACCATGAGGTCTCCTTCTAGGGGCGCAAACTCTTCTTTGATCTCCCACACTTCGGGTGGGACTTGAACCTTTTGCCGTTTAGTAGCATGGGCGTGAGCGACATTTGCCTCCGAACGGGATTCTGTTGTGGAATAAATGATAGGAATTCCAACAGCGCGGGCGGCTTTAAACAATCGTTCGGTGTCTGGGATCGCATTCCAAGCGTTTTCTCCGCAAGAACTGGGATACAAATCAATTAATTCCTTGATTGGTTTTGCACCTCCGCGATAAGCGAGTTTATATAGGTCGATAGCTAAAAGTGCCGGATGTTTGCCAACATATGGTTTTCGTTCATAATGACTATAAATTTCAAAAACGTCCTTTGAAACAACATCCTTCCAGCAATGATCTTCAAAATGAGATACCATCCAAACCTCCGAGTTTTTATGAATGTATTACAGTGTATGAGGGCGGGCAATGGCACTAACTGGTGTTGTTTCAGAAAATTCTAACCCCCTAAACCCAAATGGGAAATTTATTAACCTAAGCTGTAACGATTTTTTGCTTTTCTTTTTATTTGGTAAGTTCTGTTAATTGTCTACGCGGGCCGGCATCTTAAGAAAAGAATCTAGCACATGCCAAAAACGTTGGCGGTTGATGCCTATGGTGGTGTTATGGGCTTGACCGGAAACCATGACAAGTTGCTTGTCTTTATTAGGAAGCATTTTAAAAAATCCCACTACATCTTCGTCTGTAGCTATTCCATCATGGTCACCACGAAAAATCAGGACCGGGCAAGAAATTTCGGAAGGGTCTACCGCTGGTAAGTTTACGCACATATCGATGTAGGTCCCGTTTGGAACACTCCCGCCACCGTTGGTAATTTCAGCGGCAGCAGCCGCTGCAGGAAGTTCCTGAATGGTGAGTCCCTCTACATCGCGTGTAAAAATCTCTTTATAAGCTTTTTCATCTACAATTCTCCGATTGGTGGCCCGCCATTCATCAATTTTTTCTGCACGTTTGATTAAAGTAGGTGATTCCTTTCCCGTCCATACAAGAGCTGCAAGGGCAAGTTTTTCGACCCGTTCAGGGTAAACATTTGCGAAAGCGCCTGCTCTTAATGCACCAGAAGAAGAACCAAAAAACGAAAATGAGGATTTCCCAGAATTTTCTTCAATTACAGGTATGGCAGCCTTTAAGTCCTTTACGCCGTCAGCGATAAAAGAAAAGCCGTCTGTCCGGCTGGAACGTCCATAACCTTCATGATCCATAGTCCATACGTCATATCCTAAGCCAGCAAAAACCCGCATTAAGGAATAATCACCTTGTTCTGGAATATCCAAATCATAAGCAGTTCTGCCCGCAAAAGAAGATCCGTGGACCAAAAACAAGACAGGTTTTTCCGAAGATTTTGCGCGCGCAATAGGAGAATATCGTCTGAATAAAAATAAATTAACATTTCCTTTTTTTACCCAGTATTCCTCTCCTTTGATATCACCAGGGTTTTCAGGCATATAGGTTATAAGATTTCGCATCAAACTACCCTTACTTTTTTTACTAGGATGAATAGTTCCACCATGAGTAATTATTTTGTTGAATTTAATCTGCGAGCTTCCCGCTTACGGTCATTGGGATCTAAATGCCGTTTTCTTAATCTAATGGATTGCGGAGTTACTTCAACAAGCTCATCATCAGCAATATATGCAATTGCACGTTCTAGTGTAAATTTACTGGGTGGCGTTAAGAGAATATTCTCATCTGATCCTGCAGCTCGAATGTTTGTGAGCTGTTTAGCTTTAAGCGGGTTGGCTTCAATATCTTGGCCTTTGTTGTGTTCCCCGATTAGCATCCCGCCGTAAACTTTTTCACCAGGTTCAACGAAAAGTGGGCCACGGTCTTCTAAATTCCAAAGAGCATAAGGAACAGCATTCCCTTTGGTGGTCGAAATTATAACGCCCTGGTGACGGCCTGCTATTTCACCCTTAATCGGTCCGTAATTGTAAAATACACGGTTAAGGACACCAGTCCCTCGTGTATCTGTTAAAAATTCCCCGTGATACCCGATCAAGGCACGAGAAGGGGAATGGAATAAAAGCCTTTGTTTTCCACCGCCTGAGGGACGCATTTCAATCAGGTTACTTCGTCGAGCGGACAGTTTTTCTACAACTATTCCGGAAAACATTTCATCAACATCTATGACAACTTCTTCAATTGGCTCAAGTTTTTCGCCTGTTTCCGGATCGGTTTTATAAATTACTCGAGGACGGCTAATCGACATTTCATAACCCTCCCGGCGCATCGTTTCAATGACGACTGCAAGTTGGAGTTCCCCTCGCGCAGCGACTTCGTAGCCAGTTGAGTCAGGAGTTTCATCAACACGGATGGCAACGTTTCCATCTCTTTCTCGTAAAAGACGTTCCCGGATCATTCTTGTGGTCAACTTTGTCCCTTCCTGTCCGGCATACGGGGAGTCGTTTACAGAAAATGTCACTGATAGGGTAGGGGGATCAATTGGCTTGGCAGTGATCCCTTCAAAAACGGATGCGTCACAAATTGTGTCTGCAACCGTTGCTTTTTCAAAACCCGCTAACGCAACTATGTCCCCGGCTTCTGCATATTTTAAAGGAACACGTTCCAACCCCCGATAGGCAAGTATTTTTGTAACACGAGCCTCTTCTAATTGTGTGCCGTCTGTAGAAATTGCTTTCGCTCGTCCATTAGCCGCAATTGAACCAGACTGAATCCTTCCTGTAAGAATTCGACCCAAAAAGGCGTTAGATTCCAGGGTTGTTACTAACATTCGGAAGGGACTTTCGTGCTCTATTTTGGGTGCTTTGACATGATTCAAAATAAGCTGAAAAAGAGGTTCTAGGGTTTCTTTTGGTCCTGTTGGTTCACTGGCGAACCAGCCCTGTTTAGAAGAACCGTATAAAACAGGGAAATCCAGTTGAGATTCATCGGCCTCCAAGGTGACGAAAAGATCAAAAATTTCATCAAGGACTTGGCTCGGACGGGCATCTGTCCGATCAACTTTGTTGATGATCACAATAGGATGAAGACCTTGCCTCAGGACTTTTGCCAGAACAAATTTAGTTTGCGGCATAGGTCCTTCTGCAGCATCCACCAACAACAAGCACCCATCTACCATAGAAAGAACGCGTTCAACCTCGGCCCCAAAATCCGCATGGCCTGGTGTATCCACGATATTGATACGACACCCTTTCCATTCAACAGAAGTGCACTTTGCAAGGATTGTTATTCCACGTTCCCGTTCCAATTCTCCACTGTCTAGAGCTTGTTCGGGGACGTCTTGGTTCGCACGAAACACACCAGACTGCCGCATAAGGCAGTCAACCAGAGTTGTCTTTCCATGGTCAACATGGGCTACAATTGCAAGGTTTCTAAGGTGTGTTGCTATTGGCATTTGGTTAGTTCAACAGTTCTTTTGTGGCAAGAAAGTCAATGTTTGGCCAATCTTCGCAAGCTCTATCGAGGTGCCAAGAGTTTCTTGCAAGGAAAACGGGGTCTCCTTTGTGGTCTTCTCCTATTGCCGTTTCATTAGCTTTTATAAAGTCTTTGATAAAATTATTTTCACCAGCATGTATCCAGCGAGCAGTTATTAGGTTTGTTGATTCAAAATGGACTGGGATGTCGTATTCAAAACGAATTCGATCCGCGAGTACTTCAAATTGTAAAACGCCTACAACACCAATAATCCAATCGGTTCCAATGCGTGGTTTAAAAACGGCTGCAGCTCCTTCTTCAGCAAGTTGTTTTAAGGCTCTTCCCAAATGTTTAGCTTTCAGTGGGTCCTTTGCACGAACGACTTGTAAATGTTCAGGAGCAAAGCTCGGAATGCCCGTAAAATGTAGCGTTTCCCCTTCCGTTAACGCGTCACCAATATGCAGGTTTCCGTGATTTGGTATTCCTATAATATCGCCTGCCCATGCTTCTTCGGCTAACTCACGGTCACGGGCAAGAAATAAAACGGGATTATGAAGTGCAATTTGTTTGTTGGATCGAATGTGTCGAAGCTTCATACCCCTTTTGAAATGGCCAGAACATAAACGAAAAAACGCAATCCTGTCGCGGTGTTTAGGGTCCATATTAGCCTGAATTTTAAATACAAACCCAGATACCTTTTCTTCATCCGGCTTAATCAAACGTTCTGTTGTGGGTTGCATACGGGGCATAGGAGCGTGAGTTTTTAATGAATTTAACAGTTCACTGACACCAAAAGAATTGATGGCGCTACCAAAAAAGACGGGCGTTAGGTTTCCTTCTAAATAGGCGGTTTTATCAAATACTGGACAAAGCCCTCTTACCATTTCTATTTGTTCCCGAAGTTCGTTGACTGTTGTTTTGGGCAATAACTTTGACAGCTTTGGATCGTTGATGCCTTCGCACATTTCCCTTTGGTGTGGTTTTTTTCCGCGTCCTACCTTATCCATTAAAATTAACTGGTCGTTGAGGAGGTCATAACAACCAAGAAAACGTGATCCCATACCGATTGGCCATGTCGCTGGGGTCACTTCAATTTGGAGTGTTTGTTCAAGTTCGTCCAATAGATCGAACGGATCCTGTGCCTCTCGATCCATTTTATTAATAAAAGTCGTAATGGGCATATCTCTTAGGCGGCACACTTCAAATAACTTCTTTGTTTGTTCCTGTATGCCGCGGGCTGCATCTATCACCATAACAGCCGAGTCTACTGCAGTGAGGACGCGATAGGTATCTTCAGAAAAATCTTCGTGTCCTGGAGTGTCGAGGAGATTGAAAACCTTATCTGAAAATTCGAAAGTCATAACCGAAGCAGTTACAGAAATTCCGCGCTCTCTCTCCACCTTCATCCAATCTGAGTGGGCACGACGTTGTTCACCGCGCGCTTTCACGGCACCCGCTAGCTGAATAGCACCGCCAAACAAAAGGAGTTTTTCTGTCAAAGTCGTTTTGCCAGCATCAGGATGGGATATAATCGCAAAAGTGCGACGTTGAGTGAAGGCGTGTGTTTGAGGTTTCATGGCGCGAAGCCATATACGGGTTTAGTGGCCTAAGAGCAAGAAAAACTGTGAAAATTTTTTCAATTCGTTAATGGCTATTCCTCGTTAAACAGGTATTTCCCCTCTTACCGTTGTCCGTTGCATCGTTCGAAGCTGATTGTCAGGAACTCCTCCGCAGGCCAGATGACTGGTGCAACGGTTATCCCATAGTACGAGTTGATTGTTTGACCACTTATGATGGTAAATGTGCTCCGGTTTTTCTGTGTATTCAAATAATTCAAGTAACAAGGCTTCTCCTTCATTGGCATCCATATCCACTATCCGGGTCGTAAAACGACGGGTAACAAATAAAGCTTTACGTCCTGTTATGCTATGAGTGCGAATGATTGGGTGGACGGCATCGGGTGTTCTAGCCTTGATGGCATCCGATGTTTTCTCCCAGATTGATCCTTTAGTTTGTTTCCCAATTATCTCTTTGGGCATTCCAAATCTCGGGTTTTCAGCAAGATCAAATTGATGCACAGCCTTTAATCCCGCTATTTTTTCTTTCAATTTTTTTGGAAGAGCGGCATAACCCATGTACATATTCGCCCACTCAGTGTCCCCACCACTTTCTGGAACATCTAATGCATATAGAAGGGAACATCGGCTAGGTTCCTGCATATAGGAAAGGTCAGAATGCCAAATGCTTCCTCCATCCCGGAGGCTCACATAGTTGCCTGTAGAATCTTTGCGGTTGGTTAAAAGCAAAATTTCAGGATGATCTTTTAAAATGTGTTTTCTCGAAGGATGGACTTCAAGTTTGCCAAATTTTCGACTGAATCCAATATGTTCTTCGTTGGTAAGGGTTTGGTCTGGAAATAC
>JAYZBC010000010.1:0-27906 GCA_036339375.1 Pseudomonadota bacterium
CAGGTCGAACTAGATTTTTGTTTATCGTTGGTTCCATTGAATTCGTTGCTGAAACTAAAATATCCGCATTTTTAGCAGCTTCTTGTGGCGTACTCACGGCAACAGCTTCAATTCCAAATTTTTCTCTGTAAGTTTGTACAAAGTTAAGACAATTTTTCCTGGTTGGGCTATACACTTGGAGTCGCTCTATTGAGCGAACGGCACACATTGCCTCTACTTGCGCGCCTGCTTGCCAACCAGAACCTAAGACCCCGAGTACCCGGCTATCCTCTCGAGATAAAAATTTTGCAGCAACCCCGCTGGATCCCCCAACCCGGGTTTTTTGGGTGTAACCATCATTGAACGTACAAAGCAATTGCCCTGTCCCTGTGGAAAACAACAAAACTAATCCGTTATAACGTTGCCCATCAGATACTGGCAATTTCACTCGACGTGGCGAACCATTTACCTCCGGCCAAGTGACAATGTCAGAATTTAGACGTAAAGCAGTTACCCCAGCACGGGGCCAACTCCCCGACATTGTTTTGAATGCATGCACGGCTTCTGGTCTTTCGTTATCCACCAATAAATCCTGACGAGGTATTTCTGCAGCATCGTGGTTGCCGAGGTCAAAATAAGCCTGTTCTAAAGTGCTAACACATTCCGGCATTAACAGTATTTGTTCCACATCTTTGTTGGTCAGAATAAACATAGTTACTCCATAAAATTTTAGTTTTTGAAAATTTATTTGAGTTACCTCTAAACCCGCAAATTTTTATGTTAAAATTTTAATTAAATTTTCCAAAAAAAAGAAATTTAATTATAAATATTTTACACTACCGTTTGACTAAGATTGGTATCCTTTTAAAAAAGATAGTCTCTAAATTAGCTATTCACCGGAGGACGTGATTTTGCCTGAAGTAAAAAATACTCAATTTTTTAAGCCAAAATGCATTTACCGCAATTTTACTCAGGAAGAATTAAACCTTCAGTACGATGCTAGGGCCACTGCTCCTGATGGAGACAAATTTCGAAAATTTATTTCGGAAAACAGTGCACGCGTTCGTAAGAAACTGGATTGCCAAATTGACGTGGAATACGGAAAAACAGAAGCTGAAGTTGTAAATATTTTTCCTGCAAACAATCCAAATTCTCCGGTTGTTTTTTTTATTCATGGTGGCTATTGGCGGTCTTCGAGTCAGAAGGATGTAGATCTATATGCAGAGTCTTTTATTCCTGCGGGCTGTGCCTACGTGACAGTTAATTATTTGTTGGCACCAAAAGCATCAATCGACCTAATTGTTCATCAATGCCGGGTAGCTCTAGCATGGATTTACCGGAACGCCATTGACTTCAACGGAGATCCCAACGAAATCTATGTCATTGGCCGATCTGCTGGGGGACATTTGGCGGGTATGATGCTTGCCAATAGCTGGCGTTCCGATTTTGATTTGCCCGAAAGTTTAATCAAGGGGGCGTGTGTTCTTTCAGGATTGTTTGATCTGGAGCCTGTCAGGTTATCAAACGCTAATGAATGGGCCAAGCTTGATAAAGAGTCTGCTTATCGAAATAGTCCGTTGCATCATCTTCCGGAATTTGGATGTCCTTTGATTGTAGGATGGGGAGAGCATGAGACAAATGAATTTAAGCGGCAATCAGATATTTATCGAATTGCGTGGCAAGCGAGAGGGTGGCCCTGTCAAACTATGGAATTTTCTGGAAAACACCATTTCGCTTCTATGCCCGATTTAATGTTCCCTTCTGAAACCTGTACTAAAGCGGTATTTTTACAAATAGGTTTGTAACTAAAAGTAAAAGGATTTTTGTTACGAAAATTTTAAATTGGTTGAGAAGGTCGACAAAGAATTATGGTTTATGTTGATTTACTGTGTTAAGCGGCTTACCGAAAAGAGATTAAAATGAAAGATAATAATGATTGGGTTCCTCCAACAGAAGTTTCTCGAGACCAGTGTTTAAAAGAATCACAAAAACTACTCTCTCGTCCCGATATTCCCTTTAATGAGCACGAAGATCTATTTCGGATTACAGCTGTTGGTTTGGAATGGGATTTAGGCGCACAAATCTATCAGCCCCAAAATGCCTCCGACAATGCAATAGGGCCGGACGGTAAAAAGATAGGAGTTTTTCTTTTATCGGGTGGGGACGGTGATTTCAAAACCATGGCACCCGTAGCGAAACTTTTGTGTGGTAAATTAGGTTTTAAGGTTGTAACCATGACGTATCCAGGCCGGCTTTACCTTGATGATCCGTCACGGAAATGGCCGGGGGATACTATTAATCCAGATAAAAGTATTAGGACACCCCAGTGGCTGACGGGGGAACATATTTCACCGGATCAGTACGAAGTTAAGAAAGATACCTCTATTCGTGAACGTTATGGAACGCGGACTGTATTACACGCTAAGCCAGGGTCAACTTTTTGGTACAGGATGGCGGGCTGGCCAGCTGCATTTGAGAGCGGTGGTATCGAAGCCATGAAAAGAAATTTACCAAGGGAAGATTTTTCAATTTTTGTGCACGGCCATTCTACAGGGGGTCCTTTTGTTTTTATGCTATCGCAGCGTGTCCCTAACGTTGCAGGCGTAATGGCAATCGAAAATTCTGCTTTTGGTTTTATAAACGAAGCTAAGCTCGCAAAAATTGGTTCCCTGGGGACTATTGGGAATTTTGAAAAATTGGTTACAGAAACTCAGCGTTCGGACCCTTTTTATGAGCTTTATATTCGTACTTGGCGAGATAAAGCGCGTTACGTAGGCCCTGAAAAATTGGGGCAAGAGGGTCCTGTTGCGCTTATGCGTTTACCTCTCGTTATGGAAGAGGTGATGGAGCGTTGGGAAGCGGCAAAAATGCAGCCGCAGTTTAAATGTGAATATACCGTTAGTACAAATATTGAGAGTTCTCTGGAAGAGGGTGCACGTGTTACCGCCGAAAGGCTGAATTTAAATCAAAAAGATACAGACGCATTGGTTAGTAAATTTTTAGGTTATGCACGGCAACAAAGTGGCACAGAAACAAAACCTGTTCCGCCCATTTTGTTTTGCGTGTCAAAGGATAGTCGTGACCATGGTGTGGAGAGCTACAAGACGTTGGTTATGCCTATGTTTTCCAAGATGACGCCTCCACCCAAGACGGCATTGGTCCATTTTCAGGCGGGTGTCCATTCGTACTGGACTGAAGAAGAAGGTTTGCCCTTAGGAATTGCACCATCCGTAGCACAATTGTGGAACGATGCAGTAAAAGCAGGTTTTTTTGTCAAAGGTGATTAGCTAATTGTGCGCTTTTTCGGAGTGTTTTTAAAAACGTACTTATCGCAATGGATGGCGCTGCCCTTTTATTCATAATAAGTGCAACCGTTCTATAAATTGGTGGTTCCGTGGCCCGAAAAAGAACTCTTGATGAAACAAAATCTCGAGCGGTGGTCTTATCAACCAATGCCAACCCAGCCCCTGCCTCAACCATTCGACAAAGAGATTCGTGGGTTCTCGCCTGACCAACGATAATTGGGATGACTTTTTCACTCTTTAATGCTTTCCAAATGACGGAACCGTATTCACTATCCTCAGGCAGAACGACCATCCGTCGGCCATTCAAGTCACGAAGCTTTATCGTTTTTCGGTTTTGATAAGGGTCATCAGGGTGTATGGCAACGAAGGCAGTGGTCTTAAATAAGGGTTCTGTCTTGATAAGCGCATCAGAGACCGTCGCCGATGCAATGCCAACGTCAAAGGATTGGGACACAATACCTTGGACCACACCAGCAGTTCCCGAACTTTCTAGCTCCACCAAAATTCCCGGATTGTCTTTTATGAACTGGCCAACAATACTAGCGACAAAGCCATCCGCGTATTTTGAGAGAGCTACAACTCGTACATTACCAGTAGCCTTTTCTTTAATACCATTCGCTACCTGTCGAATTCTTTCAAGACCGACGAAAGACAGTTTGACTTCCTCATAAAGTGTATGTGCGTCTTGTGTTGGCATTAACCCACGGGCACGACGTTCAAACAATTGAAAACCTAACTCAATTTCTAAATCTGCTAAAAGTCGACTGACCGCTGGTTGGGAAATAAACAAGACCTCTGATGCTGCTGTCGCGGAACCAAACTCGATAGTGGCGCGAAAAGCCTCTATTTGTCGAAAATTTATAGGCATAATCTATTATAACATTTATTTATATCAATGTTACATAATAAAATTCGCTATTATTTTAAAAATCTGGCACAATTAACAATTAAATGAGAATAAATGAACAAAACTGAATTTGCGTTACAGGGGATATCCAAGATGAAAACACTCGTACTTGAAACTACTGCTCCTTTCCAGGGTTTAGCTGAGTTGGTTGCAAATGATGAAGGGCTCTTTGAAAAAGAAGGATTAAATATTGAATGGGTCGACAGGGATAAGGGTGTAAAAAAAGAAACTCGGACAGATATTACTAACCCTGCCGAGCTTGACCCTCACTCAAGCCACGGAAAGCTTTTCGAACAAGGTAAAGCGGATATGTATAATGCGTGCGAGTGGGGAAATTATTGCCGGGTCCAGGATTCAAGTGTTCAGAGTGGGCGCCAAGTTGGACGGCGAGCCATAGTGACTTTTGCAGGTTTGGTCGTTCGCCCCGAATCCGAAGTGTATACACCCCAGCAATTAGCAGGCAAACTAGTTGGTGTCCCCTTTTATTTTGGAACACATTATTTGGCACTTCATATGCTGGAGGGATTTCTGCCAAGGGATCAAATAAATGTGTGTAGTGCGCCCAACGGGTCGCGTCTTCGTTACGATTCAATGATGTCAGGGGAAGTAGAGGCGACAACCCTTACAGAACCATACCTTTCTCTTGCGGAAAAAAATGGTTGCCGTGTAATTTCAACTGCATTTTATCACGGTACAGAAGTTGCGTCTGACAAAGTAGACGCTGAGACCTATGCGAAATTTAACAAAGCGGTAAGGGGAGCGGTTAAACGTATCAACGCAGATAAAGGAAAATATCTCCAGTATTTTATTGATTACCACAAAACAAGAGACCCAGAAATTGGGACATTAAAAACATCTGATTTAAAGGCGAGTAGAATTGTCGTAGTTGATCCAGCACCTATTCCGGATGAAGAGCTTGCACGTACAGCCGATTGGATCAAAAGCTGGGGTATGCTTTCCGACACAGAGGACCAAAATGTATTGGTTAATATGGAAGTGCAGCATGGAGGACACGCCGCAGCCGAATAACAAATCAAAGAAAGCAATTTCTGAGAAGTCGGCAGATTTTTAAATTTCACCCTGAGGAGTAGAAATGAAAAAACTTACTCTAGAAACCACAGCACCCTTTCAAGGGCTTGCGGAGCTTGTAGCGGATAAAGAAGGTCTTTTTGAAGAGCAAGGGCTTCAAATTGAGTGGGCAGACCGTGAAAAAAACGTTGATAAGTCTGTTGACCAAAACGTGACGAGCCACGAGGGCGTCAATCCATTTGCAAGCCATGGCAAACTTTTTGAGCAGGGTAAGGCAGACATGTACAATGCGTGTGAGTGGGGAAATTATTGCCGCGTTCAGGATACTGACCAGGGAGGACGGCAGCTTGGTCGTCGTGCTATCGTTTGTTTTGCGGGTCTTTATGTTCGTCCAGAATCCGACGTTTTTACTCCTCAACAGTTAGCAGGTAAAAACGTAGGAGCTCCCTTTTATTTTGGTACACATTACCTGATTTTGCATATGCTTGAAGGTTTTATGACACGTGATCAAATTAAACTTGTGCGTGCACCCAATGGGTCAAAATTTCGTTATGATTCTCTGCGGTCGGGCGAGTATGAAGCCACTTGCTTAACCGAACCGTATGCTTCATTAGCTGAGAAGGAGGGTTGCCGAATGGTCACATCTTCTTTTTTACATGGCACAGAGGTTGCGTCTGATCGGGTCGACACCGAAACTTACAAAAAATTTAATCGTGCTGTAAAAATAGCGGTAAAAAGAATTCAAGCCAGTAGATCGTCTTACATGCATTACTTTTTAGATTATTACAGAGATAAAGATCCTAGAATTGCATCGATGGATGTAAGCGATCTTCGTGAAGCCCGTGTAGTTGTAGTAGATCCTGCGCCCATCCCTGAAGACGAAGCCAAACGTACAGCGGAGTGGATCAAGAGTTGGGGGATGCTTGCGGAAACTGAGGATACAGCCAGTCTTATCAATATGGAGGTCCAGCAGGGGGCACACAGTGCTGCTGAATAGATGCTTTTGTTAAATTGATTTTTCTTTTGGACTTACAATTTTTGTTAAAGATATCAGTTTTATCGAAAAAAAATTAGGGAAGGTGAAATGAAAAAACTCGTCCTTGAAACGACGGCACCGTTTCAGGGTTTACCTGAGCTTGTTGCATTTGATGAAGGGTTGTTTGAAGCGGAAGGCCTGGCAGTAGAGTGGGTAGATCGTGATACCGGCCCCAAGCCTGATACGCAGCGTAATATCACAAGCCCTGATCAACTGAGCCCTTTTTCCAGTCACGGAAAACTTTTTGAGCAAGGTAAAGCAGATATGTATAATGCCTGCGAATGGGGAAATTATTGTCGTGTGCAAGATTCTAAATTGGGCGGACGACAGGTAGGGAGAAGAGCCATAGTCACTTTTGGAGCGCTGGTCGTTCCACCTGGCTCCAGTGCTTATACCCCTCAACAAATGGCTGGGAAGACGGTAGGGTTGCCCTACTACTTTGGTACTCACTTTTTGGCATTGTTATTACTAGAAGGGTTTTTGCCGCGTGAACAGATCAAAACCTGTTCAACTCCCAATGGTTCAAGAAGGCAATATGATGCCATGCTCCGTGGAGACTATGAAGGGGCCTGTCTAACTGAGCCCTATATTTCATTGGCTGAGAAACAAGGCTGCCGGGTATTGGCTTCGGCCTCTTTTCACGGAACAGAAGTTGTATCTGATAAAGTCGACACCGAAACTTATTCGGCATTCAACCGAGCTGTCACAGAGGCTGTAGGAAGAATTAAAGACAATAAGTTAAAATATATGAACTATTTTATTGATTATTATAAAGACCGAGATCCTGAAATTTCTAGGGTACTCACATTGGGAGATTTAACACCCAGCAGAATAATTGTTCAAAAACCAATGCCAATACCAGAACGAGAATTGCAGCGTTCTTATGAGTGGATTAGAAGCTGGGGATTGTTATCTGAAACAGAAAGGGCGAGTAGCCTTGTAGATCAAAAATCACAAAATATGGTCCACTCGGCTGCCGAATAGTAAAGTGTTTATAGGCAGGAGATTTGTCTACCATGGTTAGACATTTTTATATTTTTAATGGCTTAAACCGGTACCCATTTTTCTTTAACTCTAAATTTGAAATTCTTTTAAAATGATAAATTTCTTTAACTATCTTGTACATATTTTTGGCATACTGATTTATGGCAGAGAATAAAATAGGGATACATCGCCGCTATACTAAAACGGTTATGGTAGGTGGGGTCGCAATCGGTGGAGAAAACCCGATTGTAGTCCAATCAATGACCAATACAGATACTGCGGACGTGGATGCAACAACGAAACAGGTGTTGCAGCTTGCTAGTGCGGGTTCTGAATTGGTACGTATAACGGTGGATCGTGAGGAAGCAGCAGCAGCTGTCCCATATATACGGGATGCTCTAGCAAAAAATGGTGTGGAAGTCCCTTTAGTTGGTGATTTTCATTATATCGGGGATAAACTGTTGAGGCAGCATCCAGCTTGCGCTGAAGCCTTAGCAAAATACCGCATTAATCCCGGCAATGTAGGTTTTGGTGAAAAACGAGATCCCCAATTTTCAACCATGGTTGAAATTGCGTTGAAATTTGATCGTCCTATCAGGATCGGGGTGAACTGGGGCAGCCTAGACCAAGATCTGCTAACCCGCATGATGGATGATAATGCGAAGTCAAAAACGCCCAAAAATGCCAAGGAAATTACTCGGTATGCTATAATTCAATCCGCGTTATTATCTGCAACTCGTGCTCATGAAATCGGGATGGGTCCAGAAAAAATAATTATTTCTTGTAAGGTCTCTGATGTACAAGACCTTATTTGGGTTTACAGAAAGCTCTCTAGCCAGTGCGAATATGCATTGCATCTGGGTTTAACCGAAGCAGGTTTGGGTTCAAAGGGAATCGTTGCATCCACTGCTGCGATGGCAGTTCTCTTACAAGAAGGAATTGGTGATACAATACGTGTTTCTCTTACCCCTGAACCAAACGGAGATAGGAGTCGGGAAGTTATTGTCGCTCAAGAGATGCTCCAAACGATGGGTTTACGATCCTTTTTTCCTCTTGTAACCGCCTGTCCCGGTTGCGGCCGAACGACAAGTACTGTTTTTCAAGGGCTCGCAGACAGAGTGCAAAACTACATACGTAAAAGTATGCCAAATTGGCAGGCAAATTATGAAGGTGTTGAAGACATGACGGTGGCCGTTATGGGTTGCATTGTTAACGGTCCAGGCGAAAGCAAGCATGCGAATATTGGCATTAGCCTCCCCGGAACAGGCGAAGAACCAGCAGCCCCAATTTTTATCGATGGTAAAAAAGCAATGACACTTCGTGGCCCAAAAATTGCTGAAGAATTTCAAAAGGTAGTTAATGGTTACGTTTCAAGTCATTACCAAAAACGTTCACCATAATTTTAAGGAGGGTAGTTTTGCGAGGGCTGATTAACCTCCTTGTCGGCGGACTCTTGTCTGGTCAAGAGGATAGAAGATACAACGATAACTATGCTTCCTATCCAAACCCAAATGACCGGCCATTCGCTAAACACGATTAAGCCAATCAATGCTGCAATGGGGAGGCGAATAAAGTCTAAAGTAATGACCACAGTAGCATCAGCTGCGTGAAATGAACGGGCCAAGGTTCTCTGCGTAAGGGCACCAAGTAGGCCAATAAAAACTAGCCAAAAAATTTGTTCCAAATTAGGAGTTTTCCAAACAAAAACAGCAACTGCCAAAGCGAAAGGAGCTACAAAAATTCCTTGATAAATTGCAATGGTGTCAGGGTGTTCGGTACGAGACAAGTATTTGATCATTATAGAGTTAATAATGCTGAGCGATACTGCAGAAAATGCGAATAAAATTCCAGGATTTATATCTGTAAATCCTGGTCTCACAACAATTAGAGCACCAAACAAACCGACTACAATAGCAACCCAACGCCGTGTTCTAGCGATTTCTCCGAGAAAGAAAATAGCAGCCATGCAACCCAACACCGGCCGGGTAAACCCAATTGCTGCTATATCGCCAAGTGGAATATATATAGCAGCAAAGAAAAAACAGGTAACGCTGAGATAGGCTGAAATTCCACGAGCCGCAAACAATGGAATTTTTGATGTTCTTAATCGTCGACCACCATTTGCAAAGGCTGTTGGCAATAAAAAAACCAGTCCAAATAATGCCCGAAAGAAGACAACAACAAAAATCGAAAGTTCTGGAGAAAGCGTCCGTGCAATCGTCATCATGCCGGTAAAACAAGTTCCTGCACAAGTAATCCAAAATCCAGCTCTCACCACATTGGGAAGAGCTTCAAACCAATTTCTAGCGGATTGAATTTTAGTCACAGTTTGTTTTAAGCCTGGATAAGCCCTGAAGCAACGCTTGGAATTTTTTGTTTATTTATTTGTATAAATTTGGTGATATATCTTTGTGATGAATGATGAAATCAAGATTGGAGCAGTTAATATACCCATGGACTTATTGGAATTCAAATTTATAAAAAGTTCCGGTCCCGGTGGGCAAAACGTTAATAAAGTAGCGACGGCTGTACAACTTCGATTTGATGTTACAAAGTGTTTAACTATTACACCCCAAATTTTTGAGCGTCTAAAAAGTGTTGCTGGTCGGCGAATGACTAAAACTGGTACCATCGTGATTACGGCCCGACGTTACAGATCCCAAGAACGTAATCGAGACGAAGCTGTGCTACGTTTCAGCAAACTATTCCAAAACGCTACAAATTTAGGTAAGGTTCGACGCTCTACCCAACCGGGAAAAGGTGTTAAAACCCGCCGCAAAAATATTAAAATGATACGATCAAAAATTAAGGTATTGCGTTCACCCATACACCCCAAAAATTAGGGAAAATGTTTTGTGCCAAATGTGTTAAAGGCAGAATTACGCCATTTACTATAAACATTTAAAGGAATTCTGATGGTAGAAAAAATTATAAAAACCGACAAAGAATGGAAGCAACAACTTACACCAGAACAGTTTCATGTTTGCCGACAGGCAGGTACAGAACCACCGTTTTCGGGAAAATTTAATAGTTTTAAAGAAAAAGGTACATTTGTATGCGTGTGTTGTGGTAACCCATTGTTTAATTCAGAAACAAAATTTGACTCGGGAACTGGTTGGCCTAGTTTTTTCGATCCCCTTTCTGGTCAATCTGTAGAATTGGTCGATGATTGGTCTATGTTAATGCGCCGTGTTGAAGTCAAATGTGCATGTTGTGATGCACATCTCGGGCACGTTTTCGACGATGGGCCTGCACCAACACAACAGCGTTATTGCATGAATTCTCTTTCCTTGGAATTTAAAGAAAGGAAAGGGACAGAAAATTTTTAAAGAGAAGTGTTTTAAAAAGTTTAGTTATAAATTTTTAGTAAAAAAAAGTGGTGACCCCTTTTTCTCCAACAGAAGAAATAGATCCCCTTTGCAGAGGATAATAAAATGTTTTTAGTCACATGTGCATTCGGCAAAACCGGTTTGGCGATAGTCAGGAAATTGACTTCAAAAGGGGTATCTGTCCGCGCCATGGTGAAGACGCCCGTATCAGCTGACAAAATAAAAATGCTTGGAGTTTCCGAAACGATTGTGGGTGATTTAAGAAATTCAGTGGATGTGGGTAAAGCTTTGGAAAGTGTTAGTTCCGTTTATTATATTGCTCCTAATATGGTGCCAGAAGAGAAGGAAATCGGGGAAAATATAATCGAAAACTGCAAAAAAAAAGAAGTATCACATTTGGTTTTTCATTCTGTTTTGCACACTCAAATTGAAGCATTACCCCATCATTGGGAACGTCACTTTGTCGAACAATCAATTATTAATTCGGGATTACCCTTTACCATTCTACAGGTGGGTTCCTATATGCAAAATATGTTACCAGGTTGGGATAAAATCGTGCAAAATCATATTCACGAAATGCCGTATAGTGTGGATGTCCCAATCAGCCTTGTTGATTTGAATGATGTTGCGCAAGTGGCCTATAAAGTGCTCACTGAACCAGGTTTTGAGAATGGAATTTTTGAGATCGCGGGCCCCTCCATAACTTTGAAGGAGAAAGCGGAAATTCTTACAAAGTTATTGGGAAAGAAAATTATTGCGGAAAAAACACCCCTGAAACAATTTTTAGATCACGGAAAGTCTCTTGGTTTTTCCGAATATGCCTTGGCTACAATGGCCAAAATGTTTCCTTATTATGATACTCACGGATTAGTAGGATGTGAAAAAACGTTAGAGTGGATTTTGGGTGTTCCGCCAACCGCTTTTGAAACATTTGCGCGGGGTGTGGTTAATAAAGATCCCTAGGGTTCGTAAATCATAGCTTGAATGGGCTGACCAAATTTGGGTGCAGCTAAATCGGGACAGGCGCTCGCTGCCACGGCAAGATCCATTTCTGCTTTAAAGTCAATGAAAATCGGTTCTTTCGGACGTATTGGAGTGTGACGAATTTCGCCAGTGGTTGTGTTGATTTCCACATGCTGGAAAATATTAAGAGGGCTTGGAATTAGTTCGGGTGCAATATTCCAATGTTCAAAACCATCAATCAAATTTTCCCAGCAACCATGGTCCGGTATAGGGATGTCGTCTCCGTGATGGTATTGGTTTAGTCTACCTTCCTCTTTAGCTCGGGCGTAACGGGGACCGGAGCAGGTGCCGTATTGCAGGTCGTGGTACCCAATTCCTGAAAACTGGTCTTCTACGATCGTCATCATAGGATTATTTAGTTTGCTGAAAAGTACGTCTCCAGTCGAAATCCAGATTTTCATGTTGTAGACTTTTGTTCGTGCTTGATCGAATCTCTCCTCTAGATTATCGAGGTTAATGCATGCAAAATCTATGAGAGTTTTAGCAGTAAGGCGCAGGACTTGCCCCTGATTTATAGCCCGTCCCCAACCGGTGTTTGCTGGGACAAAGTCGTCGCTAATAATTTTCATTTAAATTCCTTTCAAGGCCCGTCACGGTTTCAAAATTTTTAGAGTTGCTTCTGATCCTGATGCAGAAGTCTCTGATGCCGGACAATTCATTACTGCACAGATTAAGTTAATTTCTGCTTCTAAATCAATTGAGACAGGCTCAAGAGGGCCTTTTGGTTCGGGTCTGATTTTTCCATCTGGGGTAATTTTTAAATTACGAAAGAACCCAAGAGGGTCTGGTAAGTTTTCAAAACTTATATCAAGAGGTTCAAGAATTTTTAGAATGCCCTCAGAGCAACCATGGCCTGATTGTAGATCGTGAGTGCCAATTTCAGCAAAACCATCATCAAGGATCTTCATCATTGGATTATTTTGTTTGCTAAAAATTCTATGCCCTTTTGTTGGGAACATGTTGAGATTGTATATTCGCGTCCGCGCGGTATCAAAATATTCCCGTGTGTCACCTGATTTGAAAGCAATGAAGTCTAAAACGCTCCGCCCAGTTATACGCAAAATTTGACCCTTTTCAATATTTCCTATCCACCCCGTATGAGGTGTTATCACTTCTTCACTGATAGCCTGCATCCTTTTGACCTTTCACATTCTTTTACGAAAATTTTAATACGGAAACTTTGACCCCCAAACCACCAGTTTTAGAAGCCATATCGGGGCAAGCACTAAACGCCACAAGTAAATTTGTTTCCGCACGTAATTCTAAAGATACCGGGTTTTTGGGTCGAGTTTGGGTTCTGGTCATACACCCAGACATTTGATTTATAGACATGTTCTGGAAAAAGTTTACAGGGCTTGGAATATTCTCATAAGGTATACCCCATGGTTCTAAAGCCCGGGTGAGATTTTCCGCGCAACCATGGTCCGGCAATACCAATTTTTCTTGATGAAGATATTCGTTGAGCCTACCCTCTCGAGCCGCGCGTTTATGTCGGGCACGGCCACACATGCCAAATTGTAAATCATGGGTTCCAAGACCTTGAAATTGGTCCTCAATCATTGTCATTAAGAGTGAACCACTGCGAGACAAAATTTGATGCCCCTTTTTCAAATATATACATCTGTTTGCTTCTTTGGTTGGTGCTTGGTCGAAGGCCTCTTTATAATTATTTTTATCGAAAGCGACAAAATCAATTATCGTTTGTGCGGTGAGCCTCAGAACTTGGTTTTTTTCTATAGTCGCTGCCCAACCACTATTTTTCTTGACTAAATTTTCTTTAATTGCATGCATTGAATTTACATTCTTTGTGTTGGGTGTCTAAAATTTTCCTGTAGACACACTCTGTTCCAAGATCATTAGCACATGGGGTATGCCGGCTTCTTCGAAATTGCCATTTATCCTACGAAAACCCAAAGAGGTATAAAAAATTTCTGCATGGCACTGGGCATGTATTTTTACAATTCTTGACGGTGTCTCTTTCGCATCACTTATTGTTTTTTTCATCAATGCTTTACCCACCCCCTGCCTTCTTTCTTCAGCTAGCACTGCAACTCGTTCAATTTTAAATGTTGTGGGAGTTTCTTGCCGAATACGGGCAGTTCCTATAGCTCGACCATTAGATTTCGCGAGGTAGTGACGACAATTATCGTCTAAACCGTCGAACTCTAGCGCAGGGTTAACCCCCTGTTCATGACAAAACACTATACGTCGAATTTCAAGTGCTTTTTGTTTGTCTTTTGAACTAGCAACCTCTCTCACTTCAAATTTTTCCATAATCAAACTCACAGGATGTTATTTGAATTTAATAGCACCATATCAATTGTCAGAGGCAAACAAAAGATACGGTCCCGTGGACCAAAGTCTGTTGGATGTTTAAAGTGTGGAAAATTTTGGCACATGGAGATTTTTATGCGCATTCTTGTTTTTGCCGGCTCACTCAGGAAGGAATCGTTTAATAAGAAACTTGCAACAATAATAGCCAAAAAAATTGGCAAACTAGGAGTGGAAGTTGATCACCCCAATTTCCGAGAATTTTTAATGCCTATTTATGATGGTGATTTGGAGGCTTCTGATGGTTTGCCTGGGGGAACCATTGCTCTTGGACAACGTATAGGGGCATCCGATGGGCTTGTAATTGTTTCTCCGGAGTATAATTTTGGTGTACCGGGACCTCTAAAGAATGCAATTGACTGGTTATCTCGTATTAGACCATATCCGACAATTGGCAAGACCTGTTTTCTTGCCTCCGCTGCACCTAGTTTGGTTGGCGGTGCTAGGGGCTTAATAGCGCTTAGGCCTTCTCTATCTCTAATGGGTATGTGGTTATCTGGGGATTCGTTTTCTTTAGCCCAGGCAGGTCAAGCTTTTAGCGATGAGGATGGGTTAGGGGATAAAGAACTCGAAAAAATGCTCGATGGAATGCTCGAAAGTTTTATTTTATTCACAAAATCAACATCCTCTATTTAATTTAGGGGCGGTTCAATGGACTTAGGGACTGTATTTTATGCGTCAGTAGTCCGTGATCCCCAAATGTTGGCCTTTGTAGACGGGGAAACTCGCCTTACTTATGGCGAATGGTATGAGGATATCATGAAATTGGCGGGTGGATTGTCGTCCCTAGGGCTCGAGCGTGGGGACCATTTTTTATGCACGATGCGCAATCGTTATGAAATGGCTACTCTTTACTGGGCTTGCCAGATGTTAGCTGCGGTCTTTACGCCGTTTAATTGGCGGGCGACGGGAAAAGAGTTGGAATTTGTTATACAAAATGCAGGGCCAACAGTTGTCGCATTTGATGAGAGTTGTGAAAAAGAGATGTTTCCCGCCATAGCTTCCGCAAATTTCGAAAAAAAGATGATTGTAACAACCGATGAAGTAAAAATTGGCACCAAAATTTCTGACCTTTTAAAGTCGGGACCTATCGAAGGTCCAGTTGGCGCGAAAGATTTTGACACTTGTTTAATGTTGTACACCTCCGGAACAACTGGACAACCAAAAGGGGTACCAAGATCGCATTTAGCAGAACGCACTGCGGCTACATCGGTAATAGCTCATCTTAGTTATAAGTATGGCTACAATTCTCTTTGTGTGATGCCACTTTTTCATACTATGGGGATCCGAGTTCTACTTTCCACAACAATGATAAATGGGGCTTTAATAAACATGCGGAGCTTCAAAGCGGATAAAGCTTTAAATGTTATAGAGGCGGAAAATGTAAACAGTCTTTTCCTTGTTCCAACAATGCTACACGATATTTTATACAGCGAAAAATTTAAAAATTTTAATACATCTTCCGTTCGAAATGTCGCTTACGCAGGAATGGCTATGGTTAAAACACTGGAGAGAAGATGTATTGAGTTGCTCAAACCGGAAGTATTTGCAAACTATTATGGATCTAGCGAAATTTTTACTTTTACAGTTTGTGATCATCTTGAAGAAAAAGCCGGTTGTGCAGGTCGGCCCGGGATCAACCAAGTGATACGGGTCGTTCGTGCAGATATCCAAGGAGGAGGGGACCCCGACATCCTACTCCCGTGCAATGAAATTGGCGAAGTGATAGCCAGCATGAGAAGTCCTGAAGCCTTTAAGAGATACTGGAAACGGCCTGACGCTGATAAAAAAGCAATTCGGGGTGACTGGTATTTTACTGGTGATCTTGGCTATATGGATAAAGATGGAGAACTATTTCTTTGCGGTAGAATAGACGACATGATCATTTCTGGTGGTGAAAACATTCATCCTGAAGAGGTTGAGGATACACTCGGAGAGTGTGACCTTGTTGAAGAAGTGGCCGTTATCGGAACACCAGATCATAAGTGGGGCCAGAAAGTTGTGGCCTTTGTGGTGCCAGCAAAAATTAACGTAACGCCGGAAGCATTAGACAAATTTTGTACCGGGTCCGCTTTAGCCCGTTTTAAGAGACCTAGGTCGTACGTATTTGTGGAGAGTTTACCTAAATCAGCCTCTGGGAAATTGCTTAGACGAATGTTACGTGATGTTAATGGTAAGACAACTTAAATTTTTTTAAGGTACTCTTTAAAGGAATTAAAAATGAAAAAAGACTATGCCGCTAAACGTGGTGCCTTGTTGGAGCAATTGGATGGTCTATCGGTCCAAGTTGATAAGGTAAAGAAGATTGGATATCTCATGCTTGATCGTCCCCCGCTAAATATTGTGTCATATACGGCTCGGTCACAAATTTGCGCGATCATTGAAGCGATGGATGATGACGACGAAGTTGGCGTCATTGTCATTCGAGGTGCGGGTAATACATTTACGTCCGGTGGTGACGTTAAAAAATTTCCTGAAATTCCCTTTGACCGCATGTCTGATCTTGCGTGGAATATTGGAGCGCCAGAAAGATGCACGAAACCTGTAATTGCAGTTTTGGAAAAGTATGCCTTTGGTGTAGGTTTTGAACTTGCGATGGCTTGTGATTTTCGACTTGCAACAAAGGATACGCTTGTAGCCCTGCCCGAAATTAATCTCGGCGAAATGCCTGGCTCTGGTGGGAGTGTTCGAGTTGTTAAAATAGCCGGACTTTCAAGAGCAAAAGATATGATAATGCTCGGGAGACGAATTACGGCAACCCAAGCCGAGGATTGGGGGCTAATTACCGAAATTGCTGAAAATTCAGATGAACTGACTTTATTGACCGAAAAATATGCTGCGGATTTAAATGCAAAGGCACCTCTGGCCTTGCGGGCGTTAAAACGGGCGTTAAACGCAGTCTATGATACTAGTCTCAAAGTAGCCCTTGATATAGAAGGCCATTCCTATGAAAAGCTTAGATCTACAAAAGACTATATTGAAGGAATAAATGCATTCTCAGAGAGGCGTAAACCGAAATTCACAGGTCGTTAATTTTTTTACTAATCATTGCAAGGGTGAGTTGGACAAATAATCTTCGGCAGCATAGTTGGGTTTTAAATGAACTTGCACTAAAACTCATAAAACTTTGTTATTAGATTTTTAAATTTTTTGGCCCGATTTTGAGGTTTTGGGAGTATAAAATTTTATGTCTTCTGTTGTACTAAACTCTATAGAAAATTTGAATGGTGATCGTTGCCTAGATGTTTTTGAACGTGATGACGGGACGTTTGGCTTTGAAGAGTTTAGAAAGGAACCGGAATCTAAAACTGGTTGGGTTTTGGTTGGCTACTACTCTGATGGGATGTACAAAACCCAGGGTTTGGCATTTTTAGAGGCTGGAAAACGTGTTTCGTGGCTTAACGAAGTACTAAAAAAGTAACTTTTCAAGGACGGTCATGGCTAAAAATCGCTCTAAAGGTTGGCATTGGTCTCAAGATGTACATCGCTTGTTTAAAAAAATTCAGATTAAACAAGTTGCTTACGTACCAGATAATGGGCTGGCAAAGTTAATAGATTTGTGCATTGCCGATTCTAGTATACGTTCCGTGGTTCTCACTACCGAGGAAGAAGGAGTTGCTCAAATGGCGGGGGCTTGGCTGGGAGGTCAACGGGGTGTTTTGTTGACCCAATCAGGAGGGGTCGGTAATTGTATTAATATGCTTTCCATGATGCAAGAATGCCGTATACCGCTTTTGGCAATTGTGTCCATGAGGGGTGAGTGGGGTGAAACCTTTCCGTGGCAGGTTCCAATGGGACAAAGCACAATTCCGGCCCTTGAGGCTGCAAAAGTGATTGTACACCAGATTGATGTTGCGGAAGGAGTAACTGAAACCGTCAATGCTGCTGCCAAGCTGGCTTTTGATTCAAATCGGGCCGTTGCGGTGGTAATTTCCCAACGCATTACTCAAAGCGGGGTGCGGGGTTAATGGGAAATAAATCAAAATCGGAATTTGCGCTGGAAAGGCGGGCTGTTGTTCATAGGATTTTAAGGGATCGGGGTGACGCCGCAGTTGTCACTGGTATTGGTAATGCTGTCCACGATGTAGCGTCAGCGGGAGACAGTGAAAAAAACATGTATCTGGCGGGCGTGATGGGTGGTGCTGTAATGGTCGCATTTGGAATTGCCCTTGGGCAGTTAGAACGCCGGGTGCTTGTAATAACAGGGGATGGTGAATTGTTGGCGGGTATTGGAAGTTTAACGATTGTTGGCGTTGAAAAACCTAAAAATCTTTCGATATTTGTTATCGACAATGAAGCGTATGGGGCAACAGGGAACCAACAGACGCACACCGGTCGCGGGGTTGATTTAGTTGGAATCGCCAAAGCTTCTGGAATTGTCAACGCGTCATTGATTACGAATTTGTCAGAGCTTGAAAAAGGTATACTATCATTTTTGCAAGATCCCGGCCCCAATTTTGCCGTTGTGAAAGTAGGAACTAAATCCTCTCCCCGGATAGACGCTCCAAAAGACGGAACATATGTATCCCGCCGTTTTCGTTCTGCCATGACAGGTAAGAATTTTTAAGGATGGTTCAAACTAAAAGAGATGGTTGGTCAAACGAGGTGTTTTTAGTTCTAAAGAAAGCCAACGTAAAGCAAATTGCCTATGTCCCCGACGCTGGCCACACAAGCCTAATAAAAAAAGCTGTTTCCGATAATGAAATTCGGGAGATTACGCTGACGTCGGAACAAGAGGGGGTAGCTCTCCTTGCTGGAGCCTGGCTTGGTGGTGAGAGGGGAGCACTTTTGATGCAATCCTCTGGTGTGGGAAATGTCATCAATATGTTGGGTATGGCAAATGAATGTCGTTTTCCGCTCTTGATGTTGATTACCATGCGAGGGGAATGGGGTGAATTTAACCCCTGGCAAGTCCCGATGGGGCAGGCGACCGAAAACGTTTTGTCTGCAGCCGGAGTTATCGTGCATCGGGCTAATGAGATCTCAAAAATATCTGAAACAGTAGAAGCTGCAGCAAAGCTTGCTTTTGAAGCAGGGAGAATGGTGGCAGTTCTCATTGGACAGAGGGCAATTGGTGTCAAGGATTGGAACAAATAATGGTTGCCAAAAAAAGAATTACTTTAGACCGTCGCAACGTCGTTGATGAAATTCTTAAAAATCGGGGAGATCTTTTAGTGGTTAGTGGGTTGGGTGCGCCAACCTGGGATGTGGCGGCCGCTGGTGATCACCCAAATAATTTTTATTTATGGGGCGGTATGGGTGGCGCGGCTTTGATCGGGCTTGGATTAGCCCTTGCCCAACCTTTACGGCGCGTATTAGTCATTACTGGTGATGGAGAAATTTTGATGGGCCTTGGTGGCTTGGCCACGGTTGCTGTCCAATCTCCAAAAAATTTGGCAATTTGTATAATTGATAATCAACGATACGGTGAAACGGGTATGCAAGAAACACACACGGAACATGGGGTGGATCTTTGTGCAATGGCAAGTGGTGCTGGTTTTACAAAGGTGCAAACAGTTTTCACAAAAAAGGAGTTGATTGCTGTGATACCGCTACTTTGCCAAGAAATGGGCCCAGTGTTTGTGAATTTTAAAGTGAATGCTGATAGCCAAACAATGACCTTACCTGAGCGTGATGGGCCGACCCTCAAGCATCGTTTTCGAAAAGCGGTTACAGGACTTTGGTAGGTGTTGTTAATTAGTTAGTCAGCATAATCTATAGTTAGAATTTTTTCGGTGGTATTTATACTCAAATACTTGCTTTAAAAGTGTGACGGACTTGGTCTCGGGTTGCCTTTAAAATAATTTTTAGTTAACGGGAAGTTTCAAACTCATGTTTCAGCGACCAAAACCACCATTCCGTGCAGACCATGTTGGTAGCCTGCTGCGTCCCTCTATTTTGAAAGAAGCTCGTGAAAATTACACACGTGATAAAATAAGTTTAGAAGCATTAAAAGTTATTGAGGATCGAGAGATCGAAAAAATTATCCGGAAACAAGAAAAAATTGGTCTTGAAGCAGTTACAGATGGAGAATTTCGTCGCTCGTGGTGGCACCTTGATTTTTTGTGGGGTCTTGATGGTGTGGCCAAGCTAGACTTGGGAACAGGGGTGGCATTTGCTGACACTCAAACCCGGGCTGAAGGCACACATGTTTTTGGAAAACTAGGGTATTCTGGCCATCCCATGTTAGACCATTTCAAATTTGTTGAAGCGTATACCGAGCGGGTTCCGAAAATGTCAATCCCTGCCCCATCAGCCATATATGGTCGACCAGTGCCGCCTGCAATTGAGGCAGCGATTTACCCTGACCGTGAGCAGTTTTTCTATGACCTTGGCACGGTTTATAAAGAAGCAGTTCAGGATTTTGCAAATGCAGGTTGTAGGTATTTGCAGTTCGACGAAGTCTTCATTGCGATGTTATGCGATTCGAAATATCGATATCAAATGGTGGAACGCGGCGACGATCCGGAACGCCTTGCTGAAATTTATGGGGATCTTATTAACACGGCAATTTCAGATATCCCGTCTGATTTATCTATTACCATGCACCTTTGTCGCGGAAACTACAAATCGACATTTATGGGGAGCGGCGGTTACGACGCTGTTCAGGATGTGCTGTTTAACAAAATTAACGTTGATGGGTATTTTTTGGAGTACGATGACAAACGTTCGGGTGGGTTTGAACCGTTGCGTTTATTACCAAAGAATAAAGTTGTCGTTCTTGGTCTCGTGACGACAAAAACGGGGGTACTAGAAAGTAAAGATGTAATCAAAAGGCGCGTCGAGCAGGCAACTAAGTTTGTTGATATTGATCAGCTTTGCCTGTCAGGACAATGCGGATTTGCCTCCACCGAAGAAGGCAATTTACTCAGTGAAGACGACCAGTGGGCCAAGTTAGCGCTTATCGTAGAGGTCGCAAATGAAATTTGGAGCTGATTTTACCTGAAATAAACAGTTCTCAAATTTAGCCTGTAAAAATTTTAAAAACGTTATTCGATTAAGAAATTGAACGAGGGGAATAAAAATGGCTCAGCTTGAAAAATTTCAGATGGTTATCAACGGAGAATGGGTTGACTCTTCAAGCGGAGAAACATTCGAAAGCTTTAACCCTTTTACGGCTCAACCCTGGGCTTTAATTCCAAAAGGTAGTACTGCGGATGTTAATGCCGCAGTGGAAGCGGCATACCAGGCTGGACGTCCCGGGAGTGTATGGCGTTCTATGACACCAACCGCGCGTGGAGCCCTTTTGAGAAAATTTGGGGATGCCTTAATGGATGTCGCAGATCATTTAGGGGAGGTAGAAACGCGCGACAATGGTAAGTTAATTGCAGAAATGGCAGTCCAATGTAAATACCTGACACAATGGTATCACTATTATGGAGGTCTATGCGATAAGATTGAGGGGACCGTCATTCCAATAGATAAACCATCCACTTTTAATTATACAGTTTGGGAACCCCTTGGTGTAATAGCCTGCATTATTCCTTGGAATTCTCCACTTTTGTTATTGACTTGGAAGCTGGCACCACTTTTGGCTGCTGGTAATACCGCCGTTATCAAACCATCAGAATACACTTCCGCTTCGACACTAGAATTCATGAAAGTTGTTGAAAAGGTCGGGTTCCCGCCCGGTGTAATTAATGTCGTTACCGGTTTTGGTGATGAGGTAGGGGCACCCTTGGTGGATCATTCCAAAGTAGCCAAAATTGCATTTACAGGATCCGGTTCGACGGGTTCACGTATCAATGAAGCGGCGGCCAGAAACATGAAACGTGTCACGATGGAGCTTGGCGGTAAGTCGCCAAACATCGTTTTTGACGATGCAGAAATCGAAAATGCAGTAAAGGGTGCGGTTTCGGGAATTTTTGCCGCTACAGGTCAAACCTGTATTGCCGGCTCACGTTTATTAGTGCAGGAAAATATACATAATGAGTTCGTGGAGAGGTTAGTTGGCTTAGCAAAAACTGCCAGGATGGGTAACCCAATGAATATGGATACCCAGGTGGGACCGGTAACTAATATTCCACAATTTGAAAAAATACTGGAATACATTGATATTGGAAAAAATGAGGGGGTGGAGACAGTTCTTGGCGGAAAAAAAGCGACCGCAGAAGAATGTGGAGACGGCTGGTTTGTTGAGCCCACAATTTTTACAGGTGTGGATAACTCCATGCGTATTGCCCAAGAAGAGGTATTTGGGCCGGTGTTATCTGTTATTCCTTTTAAGGATGAAGAAGAAGCCATAGAAATTGGGAACGGCGTTGTCTATGGTCTGGCGGCCGGCGTTTGGACACAAAATATTAGAAGGGCAATGATAATGGCTGAACGTCTTGAAGCCGGTACCGTTTGGGTAAACACTTATCGGGCAGTCAGTTATATGTCTCCCTTTGGAGGTTATAAGAAGTCTGGTTTCGGCCGCGAAAGTGGTCAGGAAATGGTTAAGGAATACCTTCAACAAAAATGTGTCTGGATTTCAACTGCAACTGAAGTACCGAATCCATTTGTCCTGCGTTAAATGTTACCAATCTAGCTCAATTAGTTTTCCCTTTTGTGTTCTCCCTTGTGATCGAAAGTGTCCAATTTTTTGGAGGAGAGGTGCATCCGTAACCCCATAAAGTATAGCATTTTCATCTTCATTTAGGTTGACGTGTTTACGCCATAGGTGGTTTGGAACAATGAAAATATCATTTTCTTCCCATTCGTAACGTTCACCACAAATTTCTGTATAACCATGCCCTGATATACAACAATAAAGAGCACTTGCGGTCTGCCGGCAAGGTAGTGTCTTCTCATTCGGTCTCAGTAACTGGGCATTATAACCGAGTGTAGTGAAAACCGGTTTTCCATTAATTGGGTTGGTAAAATTGATTTGAATTCCTTCGTATGGGTTTCCTTCTTCAGAGGCGAGTTCTTCAAGGGTTTGGCAAATAGTTTTTCCCTCGTAATGCATCATTGGTGTATTTTTTTGGCCAACGCCTCTTTGTTTGGGGGCGGAACGTGGTGTTATGCCTCCCGCGCTATAATGTCGTTTTGAAAAGTCAATTGACGGAGGCGGTGAGTTAATAGAAGTGTTGGGGTCTTCATTTTCAATCCAAATACAATCAAGCAATTCCAAAAGTGGCCAATCCAAAATATCCATCCAAATAATAGGGCTTTTGCTATCATTACCATGACCATGCCAAGTACCATTTGGTGTCAGAATTAAATCCCCCCGGTTTGCTAAACACTTCTCGCCGTCAACAGTTGTATAACCGCCAGTTTCCGACAAAATTGTCCGGCTGGCATTTGGCGAATGCATGTGCGTTACAGCTTTATCACCTGGCTTATAAATTGATACCGCACAACGGATCGTGTTTGAAACCCTAAGAGCGCCCCCTAGTCCGGGGTTAAGGAGGAGAAATTGTTGCCTATCGGTAAATTCAAGTGGAGCAATTTCTGCTACTCGGTGCAAATAAGGTTCGATCTTTTTCCATTTCCAAAGGTAGGGAGATGGTTTGTAGGTAGGTGGCGGATCAACATTTCCTCCACCTACGTCGCTCAAGTAGGAGGCTTTTTCAAATGCTCCAAAATGCCACGGAGTTTTTTGTGGGGCATTTGCTCGGGTCCTTAACCAAATTTGTAAAGGAGCAGCTTCCTTATTTAGGCGTTCCATTTCCGCTAATATCTTTGGTGGAAGTGTTGGTTCTGCTAAAGTTGATGTTTGTTTTGTTGCCATTTTTTTAATTTTGATCCTCATCCAAGGAAAAATCTATTAGGTTTTTTTATATCGTCCTTTTTTGAAAGCGGCTTTGTTAGTTATTAAAAATTTTTATAAAAGTATCGTTCCTAATTTCGAAAATGCCCTTAGGTGCAAACTTAAAGTTATAAATTTTAAGAGGTTGGGAAAACAAGGGACTTAATCACCACAGGCACCGCACCAGATGAAGGTATAATTTCGCCTATATCAATAAAATCAAATTCACTTAAAATAATTCCATCTATCGAAATTACCGATGTTTCAAGTTTCATTTCTTCACGAAGGTGAATGCCAATAAGGCCGCCAATATCTCCATCGCTTACCAAAACTAGAGGGTGCCCCTTTGTAACTTTTTTATTTAGAGCAGCTTTTACGCCTGCACCAAACTGTTCAAGACGTCCGAAACTAGCGGAGCCCTTCCATCGAAAACCAATTGAAATAGGGGAATCGCTGTTTACTAAATCTAAGCGCGTCATGGCGACATTGATCGCTTCTTGAATTTGAGAAGGGTCTATCTCACCACCGGAAAAATCGAAAGCTGGGACTATGACCGGGACATTTCGTAGGGGTAGTACCTTTTGCGGTTCTACGTAAATGGTGGTTCCGGACAATTGCACAGTATATTGTGACGCTCCTACGACTGTAGCTCTAATTGTCGCCACTGGCTTTTCAATCGGTATCCCTAAAGAATCAAAATTTTTACGAGTAGCACGAGCGAGTTGGGGCCCTAGGTCGCCGAAATCCCCAACTTCATTTTGGTATAAATACTCAGATACACCACCCGAAAACGTCAAGGCATCAACCTTGTCAACGTTGGGCAATGGAGGTAGCAAGAGGAGATTATTCGTTTGATCGGATAACGGTGAGAGGCCAGTAGCTTCTAAAATACGTATTGCCATCTGGTCGGCAATTTTGTTGACACTCTCTTCAGAAAGCCTCAAACCAATTTTTGTTTTCACACCTACATCGTCAGCATGAATTCTTCCAGTAGGTTCTAATCGAATTATATTTTTTGTTTCGTTTAAAACTATTAGACGCGCTCCGACGTCAATTGCAGTAACATTTTCTACTTTTCCGCCTCTACAGTGAGCAATTTTTGTAGTGCCACCACCAATATCAACGTTTATGGTCACACCTTCGCTTTTCGAAGAACGGATTACAGCACCAGACCCGTGTGCAGCCATGGTTGCTTCCAAACCATCGCCCGCGCTAACTGCAACAAATTTTCCGGCTTCTGACGAAAATAATTCACCTATGGCCCGAGCGTTGTGCCGCCGTACCGCAACTCCCGTAAGTATTAAAGCGCCTGTGTCTACAGAAGAACGATTAATTCCAGCATCCTGAAAACTTGCTTCTACAAATTTGCCAAGTTGATCTGCGTCAATGGTGTACCCCTCTGCATAAGGCGTCAGTTGAATAGGAGCTTCGTGAATTGTCTCACGCTGCGAAACTATGTAACGCGACCCGACACGCTCCATTAAAACGCGTGAAAAAACCAGATGAGAAGTGGAGGAACCAATGTCAACACCGACAGTGGTCAACTCGATTTCCTCTTCCTCCGATATATGCCGATCATAACTTGAAAAACGTCCTCCACCTACATCTTCAGCCACTTTAATTTACTTTGCTCTCGTATAGCATCTGTTCCATTTGCGTTTTTGTGTTAACTTTATCCAAATAGCCTTCGAACTCACTCCGTAGGTAAGGGTCTTCCATATCATAACCAATAGCAGTCCCCCCGTCCCGTACATCGATTGCGCCGAAGTCGAGAGCTTTTTCGCCTGGACGTTTGACTTTTCTTCCTGGGTGATGAGGTCCAAACCAAGCGGTAAGACGCAGTGGCCCTTTACTTATGCCAAAATGTTGGTGGTACCAATCACCACTCATTGGTGCGGCTGAAACCATGCCAACGGGTTCATAATCCTGACGCAGCACATGTTTTTCCTGCCCGTCTTTCCATGGCGTTTCGCCAAATTTTGCTGGCCAAGTGTACGTATACCCCTTGCCTTTTATACAGATGAGTACCGCAGCTGACCCGTGTGCGTGACCTTTTGAATATCGGCCTGTTTCGTGTTGGCCAATCCACAAGTAAAAATTATTATCTGTCATATGTGGCTCGATTCTTCGATATCCTGGGGAACGTCTGTTATCCAAAGGCAATTCACAATCAACAATATCCGGCACAATATTTGTTTGGGTCATAGCTAAACCACGAATTGGATCAGCTAAGATTTCATCGCTGGGTTTGTAATAATTTTCTGAATCAGGATTGAACCGTTCACGAAATGTGTAAGGGCAGTTAAAAATAAAATCTGAACTGTCATAAATATTCATTACATTTGGCGCTGTGTTTCCCCCGAGAAGCAACGCTGGTGCTGAAGATGCATTGACAATTCTGTACATCACGTTGAGGGGCAAGGAAAACAAAGACCCTTTTTGCCATTCAAAAACGTGTATTTTGTCTTCACGACCTTCTTCCCAAACTTCTGTAGAGCCCCGCCCTTCAACGACAAAGTATTGTTGTTCATACATGTGTTTAATAGGGTTTAGGGCGCCTGCCCCGGGAACTTCTAATACATGGCAACCCCACATTCCTTCAGTTCCATAAAGCTGAATAAATGTTGCTGCTCCGCCCATCATTTTCCAGGGTTTCATTGGAAGATTTTGAACCTTACTAACACCTATATCTCGATAAATTGGAATATTCTGCGCTTCCATCCAGAGGTCATACGGTGATTTTGGTGCTTCAAATATACCCTTTCCGGAACGAGTTAATTTATCAGTAGGTTCCGTCCATTGTTGCGGGCCATCATGTGGTGCCATAATTTTTCTCCCTTTTTCACTTAAATAGTTAAGCGCAAAATTTACCTCGTGATTGTAAACTTCTGTATACACCACGGCAAACACTTCGACAAAATTTGACAATGATTGTCTTGAACTACTTAATTGGATTAATGATTACGGGACTCGAACCTAAATTACCTCCAGAATTTGTAACAGTATCCATACCGCGGGGCGAAACTATTATTGATACTACAGTATCCCCAAAAGATTGGCGTTTAATTTGGATGGTTGCTGCCCTTGTGTTGTTTACATAGGTTAGAAATATGTTTTCGCCCCGAATTGTTGTAACTGGAGACCAACCTAAATTGGGCATTTCTGAAAAATAAAAATCGTAGGCGTCGGCAGCTGTCATGGTGTTTTTCGTGACTAAACGCCCAATCCACGTGTTTCGTTCTCCAAGTACAAGTGTCTGTTTAAGATCCATCTCAGTGTTTCTCGGGATCGGTATATCACCAAATTGGGAAAAATTTGGTTCTGCCGGTTTACCATTGTTTGGAGCAACACTTGCGATGATTGATGTAGTGTTTCCACACCCTGATAAAATTAAAAAGCAAAGAATTGTAATTACAAAATTAAGAGAAAGAATTTTTTGAACAAAAAATTTTCGTTTACAATCAATATTACTTTTCATTTTATTTCACTAAAAATTCTTTTTGACAAAGAAAAGTATAACACGATAACTTTTTTTCAGCTCCTTTTTCGATTCGAATTTTAATTTCGTTCTAGTTTTTAACAAAAACCTCATTTTTCGGTTCTTTTTGTTAATAATTAGCTTAAAAAATTACAAAAAGAGGACGTTTTGACTAGTATTTTTTGAAAATTTTGCTAATTTCATTAAACAATGTTGTACTTTTTTTGCCAAACTGTGGAAAAGGTATGACATTTAAACGAAATTCAATTGACAGAGTCGGGCGTTCTTCGTATAAACCCGCCTCCTTTGTCCCAGTTTATCTGGGAGAAAACGGGCTTTGCTCTTTTAAGTTCTATTTAAATGGTAGAGCCTACGCTGTTTGAAAAGTGAATGATGGAAGGGATGCGCAGGCGTCGGCGTGTTGGTGTACGACACGTCTAAGTTCGCATGCGCATCTAGAGTAACTACTAGTTACGCATGCTTATAGCTTGGACGAGTCTTAGGATTACGCCTGGGGATATAAATTTTATTTCCAGGATACCGTAAACCTGAGAGTTTGATCCTGGCTCAGAACGAACGCTGGCGGCAGGCTTAACACATGCAAGTCGAACGAAGGCCCGGAGCTTGCTCTGGTCACCTTAGTGGCGGACGGGTGAGTAACACGTGGGAATCTACCCAGCAGTACGGGATAACTGTGGGAAACTGCAGCTAATACCGCATACGCCCTCCGGGGGAAAGATTTATCGCTGTTGGATGAGCCCGCGCCCGATTA
>JAYZBC010000011.1:0-11078 GCA_036339375.1 Pseudomonadota bacterium
GGTCGTCCGGGCCATAATGGCCCCCCCCCGTCTAAAATAGGGTTAATTTACTTATGTTGTGTTTTTCTACGTTTTAGGAATTGGGTCGAGCGGGATGTATTTCGGAGGCTAAAACCAGAAAGAAGATGGTGACGAAGGAAGATATGTATAATACATATATTATTATATATTATATGTAAATAAAATTATTTGCAGTGCGAGTATTTTGAGACGTTTGTTTTCCAATCGGCCCAAGAGGGTAGGGACGATCCACCATAAAGTCGAGTGAATTCGGTTCTGGTGGTTAAGGAAGTGTTGCCTGTTTGAACCGAATATTAACTCACTCTCTCCATCAGTATAGTTTTATACCCTACGCGGGTACCTAGAAGTTTATAAAACTTAGTTTGTTCCTTTAAGGTTTGAAGTTAGCTGAACTCGAGTTAGTAAGACAGGTTTGAAACTTCACAACCTAAATGGAACAATACTGATGGGAAGGTCGGACTACTGTCATTAGGGGACAGTTTTTATTGCTATTTAATCTTCTGTGTCCAACCGTCACAAACAGATGTTTGTGATTACTGAATGTGAAGCCATTAAAACCTTGTCGAATAGCTAGTTTTAGTTTTCTGCGGTGAGAAAAGTTTTCGTTTTTGGCGACTCTAGGGAAATAAAGAATTTTTGAGCAACGCCATACGAAAAACTTTTCACTGTAAATTGGTATTTACTGCAGTATACACTGTTTCGTAACGGTAGTATATATTTTGGCAATTAGTATTTTGGTACCTTGCCGTGTTACGAAAGAGTGAATTTATTTCTTTCTCATAAAAGAGTAGAAAAGAAATTAATTGTGACTTTGGCTCGTGGTTTTTTAGGACCACCGCTGCCACCATGATGTCACATTAGCACTTTAGGACTTTAGTGCGTATAGAAGGGCTATTCAATGCTATCCACCTTCTTAAGCCGCTACGCCGGGGGTTACCCGATCGGTACTGGAGGCGGTCTCCGACGGCCTGCAGGACTGTATCTATCGCGAATCCCGGTTGCCTGTTTGCGACAGTAACCGGAAGTAAGAGAAGTAGTAGGCTTAAGAATAGATGCAAATGAACAAGGCTGCTTTATTGTACATTCAGTCTAGATTGTGTAAACTACACATAACTCTGTCCCGGGAACGACTGAGGAGCGTTCCCCTTTTTCCTCTGCAGCCGCGTCTCATTCGCACGTCACCGCGCTTTTTCACCTTATTGCCGCAGGCACTTTAGCGGGCGGAAAAGGGTGAATCTGCGTGTGTGACACGTGCCCCCCAGCCTAAGGATTTCCTTTGGCTTGATTGAGCATTTCGTTGATGATAACATGTTTCTTTTTTGTCATCGTAGTGTAGGTGCTCGGAACTGATTGGTCCATGATGTTGTTGTCGATGAGGCTGTGGGATTCTTCACCTTCGTCTTCATCTTGGACCGAGTTGAGGGCAGCAGCGGCGGCACCGGCGGTGGCGGAGTAGTCGTTGCTGTACCTTGCTGTTGTTTGCATTTGTTGAGCTGCTTCATCCAGATAAAAGGTGTGCGGTTCATGGTCAATTTTGTATTGTTCTTGGCGAACAGCTTTGGATACCGGTTTGTATGGCTCCGTTGTAGACGACCTTGTTGGAGGCGGTGGCGGAGCTGTTGGTTGGTGAGTGTCTGCAATGTCGACCTGCGGTTTTTGGGCCCTGTATTGGGATTGGAGAGCCCTGGCCGCTGCATCAAAAGCTTTCTGTTGATCCCGGTATTGCAGGTACTTTTTCCTGTTGAAGAGCTTATTAAAGGTCGTACCTTCCACCGGTTCTATGGGTTGGGACAACGGCGTAAGGATATTGGGGGTTTGGTGCTTCATGTCCCAGAGTGGAGGAACTGTGGAATTTTGGCCACCTCTAGGGAAATGCCGTGGGGGGTTGTACGGATTTTCCTCTGAACGGAGGTCGATTTCCGGTTCGTCTCGATAGGGTTGACCAAGGTGTATCCGGTTGAGCTGATTTTGAAGTTGTTGAACTTGGAGCCTTAGCGGTTCCGTGGCTCTATCGACGCCCTGGGTCGAGTAGTGCACCGTTCCTTGGTAGCCACTTTTGATGAATTCTAAAGGAACAGTGAAGATATGGTAGAGGCCCTGAAAAATGGCGAAGAAAAGACGAAAAGTAATTCCATTAATCGTTAATTCCATATATAATCTGGCCCCAAATCCACAGGTTGCTCCGATGACGGTGCACAACATTATTAAGCCTATTACATATACGTAGAAATTCCCGAAAAGGCTATAAAATGGGGCTATTGAGGTGGCCACGTCCCATTCCCATTTGTCGATGAGGCCATCACTTGGGTAAAGTTCCAGAGGGCCTCCCGAGTCGATGTTGCCTTTTCGCTTATTTTTGATAAGGTTCTCGGCCTCGAGGTTGAGGGCATATTGGTGATGAAACACTCGAAATTGTAACTGCTTTGCTCGAGTGTCAGACATAACTCCAGCCCCCATTGGCGCTGAGATGTCTGCCTTCAACTGGTTGTGGAGGTTGGCGGACGTGGGCGTGATGATGTCCGGATTGGGGCAGCTGGTGAGCCCGTGGCCATATGAGCAAAAATGGTGTGAGAGGCCATCCAATTTATAAACCATTGGCAGTTTAGGGTGGCAAGGCATTGGGGTACTTTTTGGTAAGAGTACTTTGGTGACCGGATGTGCCCAGAAGGACTCATTTTTGAAGGTGCCGTTGCCGTTCTTAATCTTGATTGGGAGTTCTGCAAAACAGCCCTCCCGCTCAAAATCCACTGTGGCTTGGATGGCCTCACATTTGAGGACGTGTATAGCTACGCCTGCTTTGACTGCAACGTAACCATCACTAAAATATGGTTTGAGGCTGGCACCTTCTGAGGAAACTGCAATGATCGATTGCCAATTTCTTATAGCTTTCGATTCAGTTTTACAATTAGCTTGATAAAGTTTTTTAGCTACTCTTTGAATTTCGAGGTTAGTTGAAATGTGATAGAGGCCAGTTTGGCTGGTCAGTTGGGTAATAGCGGGATTAGGCAACACTGTGAGTGGGTTGAGATTAAGAGGCTTATCTTTATCACTTTCCAGGAACAAGATAATTGTGTCCGGTACACTGGAATAAATTTAACGGTTTTTAGTTGAGTTGACAGGGATGTGTGAATGGAAATTCTTATCAGTTTTTGATAAGATTGCAAGATGCTAAAAAATAATTGCAATTTTACATTTAGTTATTGATAGCAAGGAAAAATGAGAGGTCTAAATAGAACCACTAGGAAAATATTCACTCGAAAAGTGAGGTTGTATCGCAGTGATTATTTTCCTTTGTTTAAGCTGACAACTTTACCCGTGAGAGTTCAAGTTATCAGCGTGTATGTGATTGTCAAGGTGGTATTACTATACTTGATATGCGATTTTGGGCCGTTTGGATATGGGTGTGCTGAAGAACTGCTAAAGCTCATGCATGAAGATGCCAGAGACTTGCCCAGTCCAGATGGCCTTTGGAACTTTTGTGCCCCATTTACGTTTTCCGCAAGCTATCGAGATATTGGATTTTTGATTTTTTGGTATTTGGCTTTTGATATTAGCGTATACATTACTTTATTCATAAGTGAAGAATGGGTTGCACGTGACCGGTTGGGTCGAAATGTGAACATGAATTGTTGGCGTGAAGAAGAAATATTTTCACGTCAATATGCTAAACGAATGAGGGCCAAAACATATACATGAAATGCAATTATATACACACATTGTTTCCAATTAAAAACCGTTTGAAATAAATACTTGGTTTGATAAGCTGGTTGACCACAAACTGTTGTTTTATATCTGATACTGTACCCAAAAGTTATGGGGAGTGTTTTGATATTTTTCTTTTCGTTGAAGACGGTTACCAGGGAATTCAGAAATTTGGATTCGGTGTCCACTTCTTTTCTCAAATGGAGGTCCACATCCCCCTGATAAAGCTGAACGTAGGCGGGGGTGTACATGGTAGCTTTATCACATCCGGTTTCACCACTGTCCCAAATGATAGTACCGAACCTATGGTCTACATAGCTTTGCTTTTCTATGGGCATTCTTACCCCATATGGTAAAATCACATCGAACCCAACTTGTGACAGAATTCCAGTTTCTGTTACAAAGTCGTGTTCTGTGAGTAAAAATGTAATTTCCGTTCTTTCAAATTTATTAATTTGTTCTAAACCATTACGTTCAAAAGTTCGACCCGTACATGACCCTCCGGGTGTATATTTCCCTTTGGAAATGTACGTGTGATGTTTGGGAATATTCATTTTTATCTCAGTTAGATTAAACCATTTGTTGTGATATGCTGCTTTGTTGACCACTTGGCGGCACTCTTGGGGTGTCAAATGGGAATCAGTGGTGAGTTCGATGGTAGTGCAGCCATATTCTGAAAATTTTGATTTTTGATGAGGCCGGAAGTGTAGTGCTTTTTTCAGTTGACCGGAAGTAAAATTTGAGCTTTGTTTTGAATTTTATGAATTTTGATAACAATATAATTAAAACGGTTGCGGTCGATTCGAAAAACTAGGATATTTACAAATATCAGCTGATATGTTTGGTACGATTATTTTAGGCCTATTTTTTAGGTTCAATTTTGTTTTTCGAAATAAGTCAATCTTAGTTTCCGAGTCGGTTAAAGTGTTAATTATTTTATTGGGCGACTCGAAAACTAAATTAGCATTGTTTAAAGTATCAGCTGATGTGAGAAAGATTATTTCGTAATATTTGGGGCCTAATTTGTAGGCATATCCGGTTTTTCGAAATAAGTCGATCGGCGTATCAAAATTTTGTAAACAAAGCCGTGATTTGATCAAAATTTTCGTGGCGTGAGGACGTGTGGTACCAACATTAGGAAAAAAATGGAAGATTTCTAAACGAAACAGGTAATTTTAATTTTGTATTTATTAATTGTTTACTGCAAATAAGCAAGGCGGTAAAGTGGACAAGTTCACATCATATTTTGCAGTAAGGTATTAAAATTTACAAGTCTTTGTTTAGTTTCCAGTGGTTTCTGAAGTTACTGGAATTGGAAACATTTTTCTATTTTTTGAAAAATATTTTCACAACAAAAAAAGACAGCTGCAACGGAAATTATAGTACAAGTCTTTGTTTAGTTTCCAGTAATTCAGAGCCAAGGTATGCAAATAGGTAATTTAATTTTTTCCTTTTTGTTTAGCATTTTTGGTGAACGAGGTTGTCCAATTCGACGTGCTTATTTTTGGCTTAGCAAATGAACTTACGTTGACTTGCAAATCCACAATGGCAAGCCTCACGACGGTAAGTCAATTGGCACTGATATCCTTTAATAAGTTGCCCCCCTGATCTTTGCAGGATTTGTGCCCTGATGAGCGTTTTGTTACGGTACATGTGCTCGAAATCAGGGCACTGTCCTACTTCTCCCAGTGAGTAAGTAGCCACCGTGGTCTGGGTGGACGAACAATCGTAGACTTGTTCCGCGTCAACCGTGGAGACGACCGAGGGCGAGGCCAGGATGGCTAATATCAGAGCTATGTGGCGTTTGGGGGTTGGAGACGAGCGGAATTGCATCGCATTGGCAATAACTATGAGGATCCAGGCTGCGAATTCCAGGATTTTTACTTGGTGTGAGGACCAAGGGAGAACCGCTAGTACAAAGATGGTGATACTGAGATGACCTGCTGCTACCCACGAGGTTTTCAACTTGACCGGGGTCCAAGATGATAAGATGAGGTAAGCGGCATACGCTATTTTTACGGGTTTCAACTTTTCTTTCACTGTAAATAAGTTTTACATATATTTTTGGGTGTAGTTAGGTCACGTTCAGAAACTGTCTAACGATAGCTTCGTGACATCAAGTTTTTTGTAAGAAAAGAAATACGTAGTGGTCATATCAGGAAATGTATGTACATATTTTATTAGCATGCAAATTAATTGATTGGTATTAGCCCTAGGTAGTCTTTGGACGATTGTAGGTGGGCCCATTCCTGGTTCCGGTTCTCCTGCGTATCGTAGTAGTCGAGAGTGGCAATTCTAAAAGAAAGGTCAAATGAAAGCAAAACATGCAATTTGTTTTCATATCTCGACGGATTTATACCTATGATACATGCGTGAATCCCAAAACGCCACATCCGGGAATGTTTGTTCATCCGTCGGATAGTTCAGCGCTAAGCTAGATTCTGAATTGTCTATAGGTTCGCTTAATGAATTAATAGATTGCTGAGTTTTTCTTGCCCTAGTTAAGGGTGGAGCCGGCAAATTTGCAAACTTTTTCGCAATTTTTAAACGCTTTTCAGCTTGTTTTTCTTTTACGCGTTTTTCTGCGTGCAATTTATTGCGTTTTTTGATTTCCTCTTTGGAAGTGAGTAGTATAGAATCATTGAGATCATCCATTGGGATATTATCAATTTGATTAGATTGCCAAGGGGGTGTGGAAATAAGATTGCCCCCCTGCTCTTCAATGGGGTCCTCCTCCTTACCCAAGGCTTTTTCCCAATGGGCTGGTTCCGGGTTTTGCTGTGGGATGAGCCTTTCCAGATCTGGATCGTAGTCCGGAATTGAAGTTTGAAAATTTGGAGGCGGTGTGACCGGAACATCGGTTTCGTAAAACTTTTTGATACGGTCTACTTGCACTACCGCCGGCTCAAAAGATCCTGCAAATTTACCCGGAATCGGAACGATTCTGTAAGTTGTAGAAGCTAATTTTTCATCTATTGCCCACGGTCCTGTCCAGAAGGTGCTGATTTTTTCGCTAACACCCTTGACTGGTACCGGCGTAAATAGATAAACCCAATCGCCTTTTGAAAATGACCTTTCATTTCCAATGTAATATTGCCTTTGGCGAATTAATTGCTTAGCTAAATTGCGTTTAACGTGAGCTTCGCAGAGTTCATATTTCCTATGCTTAGCTCGCAAAAAATCAGCCAAATTTTCGAAATTATCTTTTTGGACTGGCTGGCCGTAGAGCAAATCTAGTGAAGTAGTGGGCAGTTTAGAGAATAAGATTTGGTAAGGGCTTGCCCCCCTAGTGCTGGATGGCTGGAACCGCAGTTGCCATAGTACTGCTGGTAGCGTTGCTACCCAATTGCTATGCTCCTTAGATTGTAGCTCTTTGCCTATCAAATGCTCCACTTCTTTTTTGGGTGGCAATGTTGCTTCTGAGATGATATCTAGCTGATGTTCATCTAGATGTCTACGCAACTTGTAGCTAGATTGAAATTCTCTTTCGCATGCGTCACAAAAGTAACGTGAGTGAGAATTTAATTCTTGCTGTCTAAGCAGTGAATTTGTTTTTTTCTTAAAATCACTGTGCGCTCTTTCTACCCAGTTAGAGGTAGGATTTCTAGCTGCCGAATGCCTGATTGTGATTCCCAGATCCTTGCAAAAACGTTTGTAAAGATCGCTTGTAAAAGCGGTATGGTTGTCTGATAAAATAATATTTGGCACTCCATACCGTGCAACGATTTCTAGCGCTAATATTTCACATACGTGTACTGCTTGCGTGTTAGGGCACGGAAACAGTTCAATCCAACCTGAAAAAAGGTCTTTAACGCTAAAAATATAGCTATTTCCTTTTATTGGAGGTGAAATTGGGCCTATATGGTCGACACTGATAGCGTACCAGGGTTCGATATACGTATGTGATATTAACTGAAAGTGATTTTTTGGCATAGGTTTGTTTCTGAGGGCGCAGGCATGGCATCTTTTTTGCATGGCTTCAAATGTAATTTGCATATTTTTGAAGTAGACAAACTTTTTCGCTTCGCGGATTGTACGGGTTTGATCTGCACATCCGAGTTTTTGATGAAAATAGAGGAGCGTTGGAATTTGCAAGACAAAAGGAACTACCGTTAAATGTCTTGGGCTATTTTCTCTGTTTGCGAAAAGTTTGTATTTCAACAACCCGTTTTCAATTAAGCCGTCCTGCACAAATGGATGTGCTGTTTTAGAAACGGGTTCTACTAATTCGACTTTATTTAGGGCATCCATTGCCAGACGTAATGGCGGATCTAATCTTTGAAAAGCTTTCCATTGCGCAGCGGAATAGGTAATTGAGCCATCAGAATTAACTTTAGTAGACGGTTGTTTTTCAGTAATTTTGTCTGAAAACGACTCCAGTTTGACTGGGGTTTTGGCTAAAGCTATGCATGTTGGATCACTTTCGTAGGCGCTTTGCAAGTGATTGTTTTTTAATTTTTGAACTGCAAGCCAATCTTTAAAAGACATTCTGTCTAAAGTAACGTGCTCAGTTTCTACGTGAAAATCTAGGTGCGTTTCTGTCTGTAGCGTTTCGCTACAGAAGGGACAATCAAGCGAAATTTTAGACGTTTCAGAATTAGCTAAGCTAGCTAAACATTCTCCTTCATCTGAAGATGATACTTGTGTCGGGTTTGGGCAACGGCTTAAGCTATCAGCGTTTTGGTGTTCTTCCCGTTTTCTGTGAATAACTGTAAACGAGTTTTGAGCTAAACATTGAATCCAACGTAAAGCGATTCCCGATGGGATTTGCTCTTGTGAACTCAGCCATTTTAAAGAAATACAGTCTATTCTGAGTATAAAATGTCGGAGTTGTAGGAAAAAGCGTAACTTTTTCATGAAATAACATGCGCTAAAAATTTCACCTTTATAAGCGGAGTAACTTTTTTGGACAGGTTTGAGCGCTTTTGCTTTATATGCGATAACTCTTTCGATACCCGATCCTGGGGGTTGTATTTGGGATAATACTGCCCCTATGGTGTGGTGTTTCTGAGAGTAGTCGCTATCTAAAATAAAACAAGCGGCATTTTCGGAGAAATCAGCGAATGCTAAAATCGGCCTTTTTGTTAACGCTGTTTTTAATGCGTTCATTGCCTGCCAAATTTCATTTTGCTCTTGTTTGGTAAATTCTATGGTTTCCTCAGGCTCTTCCGATCTAGATAGGATTTTAAACAATGGCCTTGCTTTTTCCGCATAATTTTTAATAAATTCATTATAATAATTAGCGGAGCCCAAGAACGACATTGTGTCGTATTTAGACGTTACCATTGGCCAGTTTAAAATCGGATCTATGTAGTTCCTAATTAAGGTATAACCATCGGTAGTAATGAGGTGACCTAGAAATTCCAAACTAGTTCTGAAAAATTTGCATTTTGGTAGTGAAATTTTTAGCCCAGCATTTAGTAACGCTTGTAAGACAATACGGATGTGATGAATGTGAGCTGATATAGATTGGCTGTGTACGATAAGATCATCCATGTAGTATACGCAGACTTTGGGTGGGACGTTTTTTAAGGCTGCCGCCAAAATTTTACCGAGAGAGGCTGGTGCTGAGGCCAGCCCGAAAGGCGTTTTTGCGAAGTAGTAAGTTTGTCCATTGAGGCAAAAAGCTGTTTTGTGTTGATGCTTTTCATGAATAGGTATGGAATTAAACGCTTGAGTTAGATCTATAGAACTGAATACGACCGATCCTCCGAGGTTGTGAAAAGTCTCTTGCATTGAAAATGGCGAGAACGGAGAGTAATCAATCATAGCCAGTTTATTTAAATGACGTAAATCTACGCAAACACGGTAAGAAATCGGTTCATTTTCTACTTTCTTTTTAGGCACTACGATTAACCTAGCGTTCCATCCCGTACCCGGACCATCAATGGGCACAATTACGCCTTCAAGAAGCCATTTTTTGATCTGTTTTTCAATGATTGCAAAAACGTCAGGTGAGAGTTTATTTTGAGGGCAGTAAATTGGTTTGCAATTTAATGGGGTTTGAATGTAGGTCTTTCCTAGATGTGTGAGTCCAGGCTCACCATCGAAAGATATTACGTCCGAAAAAGATAGCAGGAGGTCATGCAATTTTTCCAGGAATTTTTTCTCGAATTGCTGTTCAATATTTATTTTGGATTTTATGTAATCTTTTTTCTTTGAGGGCGTTTGTACTGCAATTTCGAGCTCTTGTTTGTTAGGGAGCACAATTTTACACAATGAACCTATTTTGAAATTATTGTAAATTTTTCTAGGTTTTGGAGAACAGTTTCGAATTGTGTACAATTGTGGATTGTCCGGTTTTTGGTGGACTTGCCAGTGGTCACTGACGTCATTTTCATCTTTGAAGAGGGGAGTGGTTTTGGCCTTTAACGACGAAAAATTCGGTTCACGTGGTGCAAAAATACTGCCTTCCAGGATTCCAGAGGCTCGGACAACAACTGATTGTTTGGGTTCAATTGTGAGCCCTTGCTTAGGAACTAAAGGTGAGAGTTTTTGCACAGCGATAGTCGGTTTTTTCGATATAAAAGGGATGTGGGTTGTGTGTAAATTATCGAAGTAATTTAAGGAATCTGTCAAGAGGTCTAAATTGAATTTGTGTTTTTTGAGAAACGCAAGTGAAATGTTGAAATCATGATTGAGACCTCGTATGACATATGTGGGCTGGAATGGAAACCATTTTTGTAAACCTTTAAATTTAAGTGCATCGTTTTTCTTGATTTGGGGTAAAATTCCCAAAACCTGCAAAGTTGCTCCTGCCCCGGCTTGTTGAACCGATGGCGTCGGCGAAGGCCACAGGTTTTGGGTCTGGAACCCTAATCTATGAGCCATTTTTTCTGAAATGCAATTGAAAAATGTGTTTCCTGAATCCACAAAACCCACAACGTCAAAGGTTTGGTCATTAATTTTGAATTTGGTATTTACAAACAACCCAAGTCCTTCCGAATCAAGTTTTGCAATTGAAACAAAATGATGAAGAGCGGCTATGTAGTAATCGTGGGGTAGGTTTTGAGGCTGGCCGGGCAGGTTACTACCCGGCATGGTTAGTTTTTTTGATTGTCAAATTTTTGCATCTTTTGTGGTGGGTGACCCTCGTCTTGCCCCTGAGGCTGTTCGTTGGGTCTACGGAAACCACCTCGGCCTCTACCACCACGACCACCACCGCGACCACGGCCGCGACCTCGGCCTCCACCTCTACCTCTATCATTTTGATTACCCTGTTGCTGAGATTGGCTTCCTTGTTTGTTTTTCTCATATGCTGAGATAAATCCTTTAACAACTGGGCAATTCTCAGCTAGATGAAGCTCTTTGCATACATGGCAACGTTTTTGCTGACCTTTTTGCGCCGATTTCAC
>JAYZBC010000012.1:0-5166 GCA_036339375.1 Pseudomonadota bacterium
CTAGAGGGTTCAACTTGGAAGGCCACTCTTCAAGTGTTATTGCTCTTATTTTTGGTAAGCCCATGGATATCGGCAGAAGGTATTCTGACAAATTAGTTGTCAGCAGCTGTCCTTCTTCGTCGTAAACCATATGGTCAAACAACGTACCACCTAATCCCTGAACGATACCGCCCAAAGCTTGACCGTGAACCAGGGCTGGATTGAGGACACGCCCTATTTCTTCCACCAAAACATAGTCTTTTAGCTCAATTTCTCCTGTCTCTAAATCAACAGCAACGAGTGCAGCATGTGCTCCGTAGGAATAACTCACCTTACCGTCATTACTGAAGCTGCCGTCAGCACTAAGTGGTTTTCCATCCTCGTTGGCCTTTAAGAATTCGGCCAACGCCTGAAGAGACAAAGATTTGCCGTCACTGCCTTTCACACAGCCATTCTCGTAAATGAGCCCTTCCACAGCCTCATTCCAGCGCAAAGCGGCCAATTTTAAACAACGTTCCTTCAAATTTTCTGCAGCATCCCTTACAGCATTACCAGCCATAACAGTACAACGGCTATGAAAAGTGCCACCACCATCGGGTAACAAGGTTGTACTCCCGTGAAGGACCGTTACGCGGCTAATGTCCGTACCTAAAAATTCTGAGCAAATTTGTGCCATCCCTGTCTCAAGACCTTGTCCCACTGACGATCCGCCCGTTCTCACTTCAATTTCACCGTTTGTAGAAATGGTAATTCGTGCCTTCTCAGGCGGTCCCGCTGCACTATTTTCAATAAAAATTGCAGTCCCAAGCCCCACAAACTTTCCGTCTAAATTTTCCCCTTGTCGGTTTTTCCAGCGGTCATAATCTATTTCTTTTAACATTCGACGATAGACAGATGTATAATCACCTTCATCAAAGACTGCGTCCGCATCGCCGGGTATAAGCTCACCGGTTTGATAGGGTAGCTCTTCGGAACCTATAAGGTTTTTCAGTCGAAGTTCAGCAGGATCAATACCAAGATCTTTGGCCATCATATCGAGCAATCTTTCCCTGCAAAATGTAGACTCAAAACGACCTGGCCCCCTTAGCGTCCCCACAGGGGTTTTATTAGTGATTAACGCCCTCATTTCTGAGGCAAAGGCGGGAATTCGATAGGGACCTGGCAAAAATTGAACTGTCTTAGAAGGGACCGTGCCACCATTTGTTCGAATATAAGCGCCAAGGTCCCCACGCACTATACTCTTCATGCCAAGGATAACGCCCTCCTTTGTTGCAGCAATTTCCAGGTCACAAGTAATATCCCGCGAATGGTTGCAGGCCATGAGGTTTTCACGTCGATCCTCTATCCATTTCACAGGCTTTTCAATCCGGTGGCTCGCTATCAAAACCAGATAATCTTCTGGATAAAGTTCTCCTCTAGCGCCAAAACCGCCACCAACGTCGAGTTCTATGAGTTCAACGTCCTCTTCCTCCATTCCAAAGGCAACGGCAAGGTGACGACGATTGAAATAAGTCACTTTCGCAGCACCGGTTAGACGATATTTTTTTTTGACCCGATCGTACTCCCCAATTAAACCACGATTTTCCAAGGGACAGGCAGCCTGACGGTTAGTAATAAACCTCTCGCGTCTAATATAGGGTGCGTTTTTAAAAGCCGCCTCTATGTCACCGCGTGAAACATGATAAGCCGTACCTAAATTTTCACCAGCACTCTCGTGGAGTAAAACCTCCCCCAGCTCTGCTTGCTCAATTTTTGTGACTGCAGGTAGAACATCAAAATCAATAACGATACTACCCAGTGCATCTTCCGCAAGATATGGGTTTTCGGCCACAACCACAGCAACAGGCTCGCCTACATAACGAACTTTATCTTTAGCTATAGGTTTTTGTAGAAACCGCTCAAAACCTTTGAAAGGAGAAAGCCTAATCGGAATTTCAGGTAATACCATGGCTATTTCATTGGCACTGAAAACATCAACAACGCCTGTCATTGCCCGAGCAGCACTCAAATCGATCGAGTTTATGCGTGCATGTGCATGAGGACTTCGAAAAATGGCCATGTGTAACATGTTTGGGATAACAACGTCGTCCACAAATCGGCCAGAACCAGTTAAAAAACGAGAATCCTCTATCCGCTGGACCGGTTTCCCAATGTAACGGCTAGATAAAATTTGGGTCATTAAAATTTTCCAAGTTGAGTCCTCAAGGCGTTAAGCCAAAGTAATTCAAAATGACGAGATTAGGCAATGTCAAGAATTTGAAAATTTCCTTTGTTAGGCGTTCCCCAAATGAAAAAAAAAAGAGATGATGTAACTCAGATACGTTCTTTTTGAAAGATGAGGCACTAAAATGGATCTCCAGCTCAATGGGAAAAAAGCCATCGTTACCGGGGGCAGCGAAGGTATTGGCAAAGCTATAACACTTGCTTTAGCGAGAGAGGGCGTTGACGTTGCTATATGCGCGCGCCGAAAATCACTGCTTGAAGATACCTCTACAGAAATTAATAAGGCTACCAATCGCACAGTGGTACCAATTGTTGCGGATTTGACAAAAACAGAAGATGCCAATTCTTTTATTGAACAAGCGGTAGAAAAGTTGGGTGGTGTCGACATTCTAGTTAATAATGCCGGATCGGCTGCCGGAGGCGTCCTTGAATTTTTAACCGACGATGATTGGGAAGCCGCTCTTCAATTAAAATTTTTTGGTTATGTCCGCTGTACCAGAGCCGTGGTGCCTTGTATGAAAAAACAGGGCGGGGGTCGCATTGTAAATCTTATAGGAAATGACGGTGTAAAACCCTCATACTGGGAAATAGCCCCAGGCGCCGCAAACGCAGCAGGTCAAAATCTTACCATTTCTTTAGCAGCTCAGTATGGCAACGATAATATTAGCTTTGTTGCGGTTAATCCGGGACCAGTAAGGACAGAACGTTGGTCGGGACTAGTTAAAGCTATGGCACGGGATATGAATATAAGCGTAGAAGAAGCGGACCAATTAGCCCCCAAAAGCATACCCTTGGGCCGAATTGCGGAGTGTGTAGAAGTCGCCAATCTCGTTACCTATTTAGCCTCCCCATTGGCCCATTTCGTCAACGGAACAATGATAGAAATTGATGGGGGGCAACAGAAGCCGTTAATGGATGTCTACCGGGACGGCTAGTAAAAATTTATTTTAAAGTCCGGGCAAAGTATCGCGTGAAAACTCGTAACCCTCTTTCACTACACACTCTAACAGAAATGGCTTGCCCGATTTGGTGACTTCTTGTGCAATATCAAGCGCGGGTATAAAATCTGCAGGCTCTTCAATACGTTTAGATTGAACACCCAAACCCTCGGCTACCTTGGTGTAATTACCACCAACGTTCATGGCACCGTATTTTTTTGTTGCGGTAACTAGGACATCTCGTTCGGCAGCCATGACATTATTATTGAAAACAATTGTCAGAATTGCGATATCGTTTCGCGCTGCTGTTTCTAAATCCATGCCTGTCATGCCGATTGCAGCATCGCCCATAATATTTATACAAAGTTTTTCTGGAGCAGCCAGTTTGGCACCCATATTAATACCAAGTCCGTAGCCGAGTTGTGTTGATTTACCCCAACCCATATAGGACCCCGGCACTGTACATTCCCAGGTTGGTATTAATTGTTCCCTCGGGCTTCCCGAATCATGAGTGATAATTACGTTGTCCCTATCCACTGTATCCATCAAGTCCTGAATGACACGGTATTGATTAATAGGGACTTCGTTTGAATTTCGCTGGTCTGCCCAGTCTTCTTTCCAAGACTTTTTAACCCGCTTAACTTCACCAGAAAGTTTTTCAAATACACGATGATTATCTTTGTCGCTGCGCTGACGTTTTATTTCAGAAATCAGTGACGCCAGAACAAGTTTAGAATCTCCGATTACAGCATGGTCTGCACAATAATCCTTATTTACATCTGAGGGGTCATTGGTGGAATGAACCAACTGTTTCCCTGGCGGCAATTTCGGACCAAAGTTTGTTTGTGTCAAACTAGACCCAACCGCGAAAACCAAATCCGCCTTTTTCATAAATTCAACCAACATACGCGGTCGTGAGCGCGTACTCGCCCCAAGGGCAAGCGGATGATTTTCAGGAAAACTGCTTTTGCCTGGATTTGTGGTCATAACAGGCGCAGGAATTAGCGTGGCAAGTTCAACTAATAAGTCGCTTGCTTCCGCATAGAGAACACCTTGTCCTGCCCACAAAATTGGATTTTTCGCTTCAATTAACAAACGTGCCGCTTCCACAACAGCGGCGGTATCTGGTGCCAACAACAGGGGCTTTACTGGATCATAATTGAGGTCCCCTTTAAATTCCTGGTCCCACACTTCAGGCGGAATTTCTACCAATACAGGACCTCCCTTTCCGGTACGCATAGCGTGATAGGCTTGCCTCAACAATGGAGGAATTGCAGTCACAGAATGCGCACGTGCCGCCCATTTGGTAACCGGAGCGAAAACATCAACGGCACTGAAAGTAGGGTGACGGTATTGACGCTCATCACCCATACCTCCCGGCAGAATTAGAATTGGAACATTTTCACTATAAGCTTGCGCAACCCCCGGGAAAGCATTTTCAATGCCGGGGCCTGCCTGCGCAGCAAACACGCCATTGGACTTTCCACGCTTAACACGAGAGTAACCATCAGCAATTCCGACGCCCACTCTTTCCTGGCGACAAAGGATTGGTCTTATATTTAGTTCAGCGCAGGCTTCAATTACCGGATTACGTGGATAACAGGAGAGAAACTCTGTCTGCTCACGCTTCAAAATTTCCGCAACAAGTTCCGCCCCATTCATAATTCTTCCCCTCTTTTTTTCTATATTGAAGCACGTATTGGTTATGCCGATTCTTTTAATTGCAGTTCAATAGCCTTAACAAATGACTCCCCGCTTGGGAGAGAAAATCGTGTTGATTTTGCCCGATAACTAGCGGGATCAAGACCCGGGAGCACCTTGCCATCTGCAAAATTTCTTAGACTTTCAAGAAGAAGTTTTCTGATTTGAATGATTGCCGTATCACTAATCCCGAGATGTTCGATTGAGCGGTCTGCTATCGGACCCATTGATTCCTGAATTGCACAATCCTGTACACTTAAACCGCGCATACCTGTGTAGGATTCTCCGCTTTTTTGCAGTTTGCGATCAATCAAATAGTCATTAC
>JAYZBC010000013.1:0-15878 GCA_036339375.1 Pseudomonadota bacterium
AGAAATACCTGACCCACGGGCTCATAATTCCAAACATGGGATTGGCCTTGAGCAGAAACCGTGTGAATATCACGAAAACGGCGTTCAAAGGGATTGGCTTCGAAAATTGCATTTGTCCCTGAGGCTTGAAATACAAAATTAGCTACGTCTCGGGCTTGGTTCATGGAATAGGTAATAGAGAGACGAAGTTTAGCCCGAAGATCAACCGACGGCGCTTCATGAGCAGAAAGCACACTCCAATACTCTTGTAACATCTGCACGAGAAAAGCCCGGGAAGACCTCCATTTACCTTCATGTTGTGCAACTTGAGACTGGATGACTGCATTTTCGCGGAGAACCGTCGTCATTCCACCACCCACTTTGCCTTCAGCCAAAACAATAAAGTCATCCAGCATAGCGCGAGCGATACCAAGCGCAAGGCCTGAAAATAATATACCGTAACAGGTCAGCAAAGGAATACTGTAAAGTGGGCCGCCTTCTACTCGATCTGGCTGATAATTGCGCCAAGTTGTATAGCCCGCAGGAACAAACAAATCCTTCACAGCATAATTATCGCTACCAGTACCCCTCAGTCCCATTACCTGCCATACATCAATCATTTCAGCTTCGGACTTGGGAAATAACATAGTCCGCATCAGGGGATGACCATTATCATCCTGCATTTGCTTCCCGTTTTCATCACAGACTTTGCTATGACCACCCAGCCATGTGGCATTGCGACTGCCACTCCCAAAACGCCATTCTCCATTTACCAAATACCCGCCATCCACTGGAACTGCAATTGCGCTCTTGGCAGCCGGGCCCCAAGCAAGTACCGCATCTTTTGGCCCAAACATATTTTCTGCGACTTCATGGGCAACATAGGCAGATGCCCAAGTACATCCCGTAGCTTGTCCAACACACCACGCTGTACTGGCATCCGCTTCAGCTATCTTTTCGATCGTTTGCATAATTTCCAGAGGCGATGCTTCCCCACCGCCAATAGATCGTGGCAATCCCATCCTAAACAATTCGGCGTCGTGTAGGGCTTCCATGATCTCAGATGTAACTTTCCCCTGGCTTTCAATTTCATCCGCCGCAGCAGCTATCCGAGGAGACAAATCATGTGCCCGGTCTATCCAATTTACACTGGTAGTGGTTTTAACAGTCACCGGTTGATCCATTTACATCTCCTATCCTGAGGTTTGAAGATATCTTATTTTGAGCCCAGTATAATTGTTTTAAATTTGATGTCATCACATCCAAAAGTGCTAATTTGATTCCTCAAGGTCAATCTCAAGTGCCTGAAAAACCCGCGTGTGCATATTATAAGTGCCTATTAATAAAGTTAGAGCAACCAATTCCTCCTCATTAAATAATTGACTAACAGCACTGTAAATTGAATTAGGCACTTGAATGTTTCGGGACATGGCATCTGTATAAGCCAGGACGGCCCGATCTGAATCACTGAATAATGAAGAACTTTCCCATTCAGCGAGTGCATTACATTGAGCGATTGTTAATCCCTCCGCTTCAGCAAGTTCTGGAACATGTTGTTTGATTACATAATCAACGCGATTGAGATAGCCAATTCTAATGATGACCAATTCGCGCAACCTGCCCTCTAGACCGATTTTCCAACGCACGGTGTTTATAAAGTCAAACCAGCCCTCGGCTGCTGCCTTGTTATGCAGTAACAATTTGTAAATATTGAGTAATTTACCACGTCGCCCACTTTTAAATTTTTTGACAAGGCTGTCCAGTGCGGGAGTATTTTCTGCTTCAACTAACGAAATTCGTGCCATTTAATCTCCGTTTAACATTTATCAATCCAAGACCCCATTTTAAAATGCAATCCAGATCTAATTCATTTTTTAATCTTATTTCCTTTTTTCCAGGAATTTAACTAGTCGAACTACGTCCGTAGCATCAACCCGTCCTAAGGGACCCGCGCTGTAGCTTGACAATAGAACAAACCCGTTCGCATCTAATAAAAATTCGGACGGCTGTATAATTTTCCGACGGTCTTCCCACCACGAACCTAGTAGGGTTGCCTGTTCATAAGTCACGCCATACCCTACCGGGTATGTGACCTCATCAGAGACTTCTTTGGCCTTATCTTCGGGGTCAATGCTAGCTGCAAATACTTTGACCCCTAAAGTTTCAAGAGCAGTGTTTTCAGATTTAAAACCGACTAACTGCCGGCGGCAAAAAGGTCACCAGTGACCCCGATAAAAAAGTACCATCTGATACTTTGCGTCTGACAAACCAGGTAAATTAACCGTCCCACCCCCAACTAAACTGAGGGTCATTGAAGGAAAGCGGTCACCAATGTCAAGTTTCTCGGCCATAGGTTTTTCTCCTGATTATTTTCTAACATTCTCCAAGGACTGAACAAAAATGCAAGGGTAACAATTGCCGAATTTGTGTAACCGCTTTATTCTAGTCAAATTATTTAAACTGGGAGGAAATTAATGGATCCCCAATTCGACCGATTTAAAGACCTCAACTGGGCAGAGTTAAGCTTCCCTGAAAAGCGAGATGTTTGGCTTCAAATTTCTGATATGACTGCGTTAGAATTTGATAGCATGATGGCTGAGCAAAAGAGACGGCAAAACCAGGTACCAAAAATTGGCGAAAACGCTCCAGACTTTAACCTCGAAAGGCTCGACCGGAATAAAAACCGTACCGGTGATTTTGTCAGACTTTCAGATTTAAAGGGTCGATCAGTAGCCCTTGTTTTTGGTTCCTATACCTGACCGCCTTTTCGTGAACAGTCCGTGAGGCTGAACGAAATTTTTGAAGCTCACAAAGATAAAATTGAATTTTTTCTGATCTATGTTAGAGAAGCACACCCATCGGATGGCTGGCAAACCATACAGAATCTTGAACAAAAAATCTTGTACAAGGCACCCACCAATGCTGATGAACGTGCACAAATTGGTAATGCTTGCCGCATTGGGTTGGATCTCAAATTTCCTATGCTCATCGATAACCTTGATGACGAAGTCGAAAAAAAATACGTTGCCGCACCTATTCGCCTTTTTGTTATCAATTCGCAGGGCAAAATTACTTTTGCCTGTGGGGAAGGCCCGCATCTTTTTGATCCAAATGGGTGGGAACAAGCTATCAACAAACAAGTCTCCCAGGTCTGAGAACTCTTTTCTAATACATTTGGGATGCCAGACATGACAGTCATCCCAAATCAGTTTATGACGGCTATACCCTCCGTCGACAGTCTTTTAAGAACAAAACAAGGTAAAGCTCTAATCAAAAAATACGGCCGAAAGGGCGTGGTTGATGCTGTCCGTAATGATTTAACACTATTAAGGAACCGATTAAAAGAAAAAGGACGAAATGGTATTCCGGATACCTTGAATGGAGCCATTTTTGCACGAATAGAGATTATCCTGGAGACAGAACATTCTTCCTCTCTGAAACCGGTCTTTAACCTTACCGGAACTGTTTTGCATACAAACTTGGGACGCGCACCTTTACCCGAGGAAGCCGTTGAGGCTGTTGCCGCTGTCGCTCGAGGTGCGAGTAATCTGGAGTTTGATAATAAAACTGGCAGACGAGGTGATCGGGACACACACTTGGAGAAGTTACTCCTAAAATTGACAGGGGCGGAAGCTGTAACAATCGTAAATAATAATGCAGCCGCTGTTCTTCTTATGCTCAATTCTCTCGCATTAAGGAAGGAAGTAATAGTATCTCGCGGAGAACTAATAGAAATCGGGGGCGCCTTCAGAATTCCGGATATTATGACACGTGCGGGAGCAAAACTTAGAGAGATAGGAACGACCAATAGAACCCACCAGAAGGATTATGAAAAAGCAATTAACCCCCGCACAGCATTAGTAATGAAAGTTCATACGAGTAATTATGAAATCAAGGGATTTACCTCAACAGTACCCGAACCCAAAATTTCAGCATTGGCTCACAAAAACGGTTTGCCTTTCATAGTCGATCTCGGTAGCGGCACCCTTACAGATTTAAAAAGTTTGGGACTGCCGCACGAACCAACAGCCCAGGAGGCTTTGTCAAATGGAGCAGACCTTGTAAGTTTCAGTGGGGATAAGCTTTTAGGTGGCCCCCAAGCAGGGATAATTGTTGGACGAAAAGACCTAATACGAAAAATTAAAAACAACCCCATGAAACGCGCCATGCGCTGCGATAAGATGACGATTGCTGCTTTGGTGGCGGTCCTCCTTCTCTACACCGACCCTAAAAGCCAAGTTAAAAAAATTCCCGCTCTGCGTTTGATGGCTCGTACAAAAAGGGAAATTAGGGGAGTTGCAAAACGTATTATTCCCGCCATTAAATTTTCATTAGAAGATTTTTATAATGTGGAAATTGATGATTGTTTCAGTCAAATTGGTAGTGGTTCTCTTCCGATGGAACGCTTGGATAGTGTTGCTGTGGTGATAAGACCTGTCAGTAATAAGCAAACCGGGGCAAAACTGAAACAACTTGGTGCCGCACTCCGAATGTTACCTGTTCCAGTCATAGGGCGTATCCAAGAAAATGCTCTCTGGCTCGATTTTCGCTGCTTGGAAAAGGCGGACGAAAACAAATTCATTAGCCAATTAAAATCGTTTAAATTTCATCCTGGGGTTGGGGTATGATTATCGCGACTTCTGGTCACATAGATCATGGAAAAACAATACTCGTCAAAGCATTAACAGGTGTAGATGCCGACCGGTTACCGGAAGAGAAAGCCCGCGGCATTTCCATCGATTTAGGATACGCCTACCATGGCTTGGACGAAGGGGAGACACTCGGCTTTATAGATGTGCCGGGGCATGAGCGATTTATCCGCAACATGTTAGCTGGCGTTACAGGGGTTGATTATGCCCTCTTGGTAATTGCCGCGGATGATGGACCGATGCCCCAAACTGAGGAACACCTCGCCATTCTTGATCTCTTGGGAATCTCAGCAGGAGCTGTTGTGGTGACTAAAATCGATCGTGTAGATCCCCCACGTTTGGAAGAAGCAATAGACCTCGTTAGGATTCTTATCCATGGCACAACCCTCGAAGATGCTCCAATTTTTCCTGTCTCTGGAATTACCGGGGACGGCATTGAAAGCCTGCGCACTCATTTAGAGGAATACAGTAAAAATTTTAGCAGTAAATTTCGGGACGGATACTTTCGGCTTGCTATTGACCGTTGTTTTAACATCCAGGGTTCTGGTTTGGTTGTCACGGGAAGCGTGTTTTCTGGAGAGGTAAAAGTTGGTGACCAAATGGTTCTATCCCCTTCCGGAAAGAAGGTTCGGATTAGAGGAATACACGCACAAAACCGAAATTCGGCAAAAGGGGAGGTAGGCCAACGTTGCGCACTTAATTTAGCAGGTGCAGAAATCCGCGGTGATCACATTCATCGGGGAGACTGGATCGTTGATGAAGCTCTGCATACATCGACCAGGAGAATTGATGCAAGGATAAACCTCCTAAGAAGCGAAAAACGAGCTCTTAAACATTGGACCCCAGTTCACCTACATGTAGGGGCTGCAGATATTAATGCCCGTGTTGCGATCCTTGATGGTAAGGTTATCGCCCCCGGAGAATCCTCATTAATTCAACTTGTCCTTGACCAACCATTAAATGCCCTACGCAATGACAGGTTAATTTTACGGGACCAATCCGCTCGCCGTACAATTGCCGGAGGACGAATAATTGACCCGTTTGCGCCCACTAGAGGACGCTCTCGGCCTGAAAGATTAACGATACTGGGTAACATGGAAATTGATGATCCAGCCCAGGCATTGTCCATGCTATTAGATAACTTGCCCAATGGTTTAGACCTGGTCCGTTTTACACAAAGTCGCAACCTAACCAAGGAAAGTGTAAAAAACCTCTGGAACCAGGTCAAAATAGTTTCTTTTGGACCGGAAGAAAAGAAAACAGGGGTATCCCCTATTCATTGGAATAAAATCATCAAAATTACCCTAACTGCCCTTAAAAATTGGCATGCAGATCGCCCTGGACAACTTGGTCCGGCAGAAAATATCCTGCGTTTATCTTTAAACCCTATACCCTCGACCGCACTTTTTTGTGCCGTCGTCGAACACCTGGCAGCAAAGGGTGAACTTGTCCGGGCTAACAGGCAGCTTCGCCTACCCACTCATCAACCCACAATGAGCGCCCAAGACAAAAAAGTTTGGACGGAAGTAAAACACATTATGGAAGAAGCGGAAAATCGCCCGCTCTCGGTTCACGAAGCAGCGGAGAACCTCAATATACAGCCAAATGTGCTGATGAACTTTTTAAAAAGAGCTGCGGCTATGGGGTTTATCATACAGATTACAAAAAACCGCTTTTTGCTGCCAGAATCTATTAAAGCATTAGGAGAAATTGCCGAAAATTTAGTTAACGAGAAAAAGGAAGGGCTAATTACAGCTGCAGATTTTCGAGATAAATCCAAAATAGGCCGTAACATGGCTATAGAAATTTTGGAGTTTTTCGACAAGGCCGGTTTCACTAATAGAGACGGTAACGAACGTCGTATTCTAAAATCGTCAAAAGAGATTTTTGGAGCATAGGTACCGCAAGTCAACAAAAAGACCTAGTATCAAAATTGGAAGGGATTCGCGAGCCGGTGCTGCGCTCGGGCTTCAAACCCGATGAGGGGCGTTAAACGTGCCTGGTGGGTTCAACTCCCACTCTCTTCCGCCATTTAAATGAAGGTGTCAAAGGGCAAAAATTTAAAAAATATAAACTTTTGAGACAAAATACCGCACTAACAAAAAACTGTTTTTATTTTTGATAAGATGGTGTAATAACCCGTACCAGAAATGGTGGTTAATCTTATAAACCGATAGTGATTTTCGAGTCATGGTTGTAAAGAGCCCTTTAATGCGATTGTTCGGACAATCGCCCTTCAAACCACTACAAGAGCATGTTCGTGTAGTAGTCAATTGTGCGAACGAGGTTCTTCCTCTTTTCCAGGCGGTAAAGGAAGAAAATCCAAAAAAAGTAGAGAAAGTTCGGACACGCATATACGCTTTAGAAAATGAAGCGGACACGATTAAAAACGAGCTCCGAACCAATTTGCCGAAAAGCATGTTTATGCCTGTTGACCGGCGAGACTTGCTCGAAATATTAGATCTTCAGGATTCCATTGCCGACACCGCCCAAGATATCGCGGGTATGATGGTTGCGCGACCAATGACCCTGCCTGAACAGGTGTTTGAACCATTGATTGATTTAACAACGGGGTGTGTCAACGCTTGCAACCACCTGAACCAAATAATGGGAGAATTGGACGAATTGGTGGAAACTGGATTTCGTGGTCCGGAATCCGAAAAAGTTATGTATATGATCGACGAGTTAAACAAAATTGAGACGGGAACCGATGTACAAGCCATCACTGTCATGCGTCTTTTATTTGAAAACGAAGATTCTATTGGAGCGGTTTCAACAATAATGTGGGATCGCGTTATTCACTGGGTTGGAGATCTTGCTAATTACGCAGAACGTGCTGGGAACCGTCACCGGTTATTACTTGCACGTTAAGTAAAATTTTACGGTACCGAGTTTTTTCTATCGAGTAATTTCTTTATGGATATTATTTCCACCTACGGTCCAACACTGATTATTTTAGCGGTCATCTTTGGTGTTTTTATGACGTGGGGTATTGGTGCGAACGATGTTGCAAATGCCCTTGGGACATCCGTGGGTTCTGGCGCAATTACCGTCAAAACAGCCATTATTATAGCGGTGATTTTTGAATTTGCAGGTGCAGCAATTGCTGGTGGAAACGTAACCAAAACAATTCGTAAAGGTATTATTGATCCATCGCAGATTGGCGACCGACCAGAGCTTATAATTTTTGGAATGCTGGCAGCACTATTGGCAGCTGGATGCTGGCTTGCACTAGCCTCACAAAAAGGCTGGCCTGTATCCACTACCCACTCGATTGTAGGGGCAATTGTGGGGTTTGCTGTTGTAGGAATTGGTATTGAAGCGGTTTATTGGGGGAAAATTACCCAGATTGCTGCGAGTTGGGTGTTATCCCCGGTTTTAGGTGGTGGATTTGCTTTTTTGCTTATGCTCAGCATTCAAAAATTTATTATGAACGCTCAAAAACCATTTGAGAGTGCAATAAAATGGGCTCCGGTATACATTTTTCTCGTAGGCTTCGTTATTTCACTCATTACTCTTTTCAAGGGACTTAAGCATCTTAAAATTGATCTAAGTGTTGGAGAAAGTTTAATGATTGCTGGCCTCATTGGTGCCATCGTAGCATTGATAGGAAAAATTACGATCAACCGGGTCGACATAAACGAAAACGTCAATTCAGGGTCACAAATTTCAAATGTTGAACGAGTGTTTGCACCCATGATTGTATTTACCGCTTGCGCTATGGCATTTGCGCACGGATCAAATGATGTTGCTAATGGGGTAGGTCCTTTGGCTGCGGTTTACGGATTAGTTAAATCCGGTGGGGAGCTGACTCAAAAAATAGATATGCCACTATGGATTCTAGTGCTTGGCGGTTTTGGAATTGTATTAGGTCTTGCCACTTTCGGATATCGTGTTATGCGCACCATAGGTGCAAAAATTACAGCACTTACACCTACTAGCGGTTTTTGTGCAACAATTGCTGCAGCAATTACGGTTGTATTAGCATCACGGACCGGTATGCCAGTTTCAACCACTCATATCGCCGTTGGCGCTGTTATGGGTGTAGGTCTTGCACGGGGTTTTGCAGCTCTTGACCTCCGAGTAATTGCCAGCATATTTTTATCTTGGATTGTGACATTGCCGGTTGGAGCATTTCTGGCTGCAGCGTTCTATTTTATGCTAAAGGGCATCTTTTCCCCATAACTTTGTCAATTTCAAATTGCTAAGAAGGGTTCAGAATTTCTCAGATTTTGCGTCATTTTATTGATTTATTAGTCGGCGCCAGCACCTTCTAGCATATCGAGAGGCGCCGTATAAACGGTCCCTTCTACTTCAATACCACTGATATTTTCTCTAAACCCTGGGGGTGTGGGGCGCCCCTCCGGATCTGTCAACCAAAGACGCATTAAGTGTCTTTTGCGGTCCGGCTCTTTGTGGTCTTTAAACGCCGTCCTGGTATGCATCATCACATGATTATGCAAAAACTGAATATCTCCGACTTCAAAATCCATTGGCATATAAATTTCTTCAGCAATGTTTTGAAACAATTCCAGTGCCTCAACATCAGTTTCTGTCAATTTTGGCACGCCTGGCAAAACTTGTGATTTACGGACATGTGCCCCGGCAGAACGAATTGAAAGATACCCATCATAAAAAGCAAAAATGGGCATGGTATACCAGGGTTCTTCTCCAGGAGCCACTTCTCCATGTTTTGTAAAATAAAAGGGTTTTGTGAGCGCCTCGGCAAGGTCCGGGCGTCGTTTATGCATTTCGTTGTAAACGGTTAGTGAACTTGCAATCAGGCTAGATCCACCGGACTTTGCAGTCTGCAAACAAAGAAGCCCAACATAATCACATTGATCACAATGAAATTTCATGCGTGCCGAGGTTTGATAACCACGCACCATGGGGTCATCGTAATCCTTACCTAAGTCCTTTACATGGCCAAGAACATGTCCCATTGGATTTTGAGAAATGGCCCGACCGAGGTAGGTACCCATACCGAAAAATGCAGCGCCTGCTTGCCAGCGTGACATTTCACTAACTGGCAAACCCCGAATTAAAATAAAACCTCGCCCTTCAGTAAGTTGGTGATAAACATCCTCAAGGGCAGGCCCTAATTTTGGTAGGTAAAAAATTTCACGCGTTATATCCTTGATATCAATTTTTTGATCTTCAAGAGACTTGATAGCATCCATGAGATCGGTAATCTGAGAATCTGAGAGGGTATAAATCCATTCATGCGAAAGTGCCGCCATGTTTTTCGGATACCAGGCCGCTGGATCCATGGCGGGAGTTCCAGCCATTGCTGGTTCCCGTTCTGAATTTTTGGATGGTGGGGCTAGTCCATACATGGTTGGCCTTTTCTGTTTTCAATAATCCTGCTGCTATTGTGAATTAAACAAAAACGTTTGTCATTTATTTAGATCAATTACGCAAAAGGTGTTTTGCAACTTTTCCCACGCTATTTCGAGGCAAGGCATCAACTAACTGTATATATTTTGGTTTCTTATAGCTCCCTATCCGTGTCTTGCAATGTGCGATGAGGTCGTCTGGAGAAGGATTTGTATTTTTAACGGGAATAACAAAAGCCTTTACCGCCTCACCGAAAGTTTTATCCGGGACCCCAATTACTGCTGCTCCCTTGATATCCGGATGTGACAGCAGAGCCTCTTCAACTTCCCTTGAATATACATTCAAACCCCCGCTCACAATCATGTCTTTAAGGCGGTCAACAAAATAGAGATACCCCTCAGGATTGGCCTTTGCCATGTCACCTGTCCGCAACCAATTATTAGGAAAAACCTTTTTTGTTTCTCCAGGTTGTCGGAAATACTCACGCATCAAAGAAATTGAACCAGGTTTCCCGCAACGGACGAGTATTTCCCCCCTTTCTCCTGACTTTACATCTTTTAATTCCCGATTAACGATCCTGACTTCTACACCCTTCACGGGCTTTCCAAGCGAATCAGGAAACCTCGTTTGCTCCTCGGGCCTAAGGTTACACACCAAACCGGCTTCAGTTTGCGAATAGAAGCTGTGGAGTTCAAGGTCGGGAAGCAGGGAGAATAATTTCTCTTTCAATTTCACCGGGAAAACCTCACCGGTGGCAAGCATGCACCGAAGTGATTTACAAGCTTGGGGACGTTTTTTAATCTCCGCCAATATCATGTTTGCAATGGTCGGAACTAGACCGATATGGGTAGCTTTCTCCTTTTCGATTAAACGGACGGTTTCTCCAGGATCAAACCTTTCCTGGACAACCAAAGTTGAAGCCTGACAAAAGGCACAAGCAACTCGGGCAATACCAGTACGGTGTGCCATTGGCGTCGCTACAAGGGTACGATCTGTGCCTTTAAGCCCCCATTCCTGTGCATTTAACCAACCTTGACTTATTATCAGATTACGGTGGGTACTTACCACACCCTTCGGTCGGCCCGTAGTTCCGGAGGTATAACAAATTACAGCATCGTCGCTCCGAGTTAGTACATTTTTCACCTTCTGATCTGCTGTATTCAAAACCAGGTCTTCAAGGCTTTTCTCACCCTGCCTCGCTTCACCTGAAACAAGAAATTGCATGTTTGGCAGTTGATCGACAACATCTCTGACCGCCTCCCGTATTTCTGGTGTGTATACCAATGCGAAAGGGGCAGAGTTCTCAATTATAAATTTGATCTCTGGTGGAGCGAGCCTAACGCTAACAGGCACACAAATACCTCCTGTTTTAAATATAGCGGCCATAATTTCGATTAGGGCAATGGAATTTGGTAACATCAACGCTATTCTATCCCCATGTTGCAAACCCAGTCCTTCGAGGGCATTTGCAAGACGATTGGCAGTCCTTTCAAGGGCCGAATAGGTGACCGTTTCTGAACCAAAAACTACAGCCGGGTGAAAGGGTGCCCGTCTAGCTGAAATTGTCAGAAAATCGCCGAGTTTCATTTTATTTGGGTGTAATTACTGGTCTGGTTCAAAGGAATAAATGTTTATTTCTTCAGACCGGCGTTCCCACACCACACGCACAGCGAGGCCTGGGGTGAGTTGTTCGACCTCTGCATTTACCATTTGAGCCACTACTCGTCCCCCTTCAGCTAGATCTACCGAACCTAAGACATAAGGAACACGGTCATCAAAGCCTGGTGCCGGGACCTGCACTAAAGTCCACGCATAAAGCGTCCCCTTACCTGACACCTCACGCCATTCATAATCCGCTTTTCCATTTTGAACATTTACAGGCCTTGGCCAAAATTGTGGTTTGCCTGAGATTGGGTCAAATTGCAGAAATAATTTGCCTTCATTGGCAGCCTCCCACATTGGTTGACTTACTAATGTTGGTTCGGGGAGTGGTGGTGTTGGATTTTCAGTTTTGTTATCTGCCATTATGAAGCCTCCAAAATCATACAATTGCTACTACCCCAATTGCGAAAATATGGGATAACACCTATTCCAGTGACTAGTGCGTTTTGTACTCCAATTACCTGCCTATCCCCCGCTTCACCAAATAGCTGCCGTATTGCTTCGGTTAAATTAACGCCTCCTCCACCAAGTCCAGGCTGCCCGGCTGAGATTTGTCCTCCACCGGTATTGACGGGCAACTTTCCAGTTGGTGACATATCAGTGCCGAGAATAAAATCTGCACCCTCACCACGTGCACAAAAACCAATTTGTTCCATCTGAAGCATCACAGCTATTAGAAAATCGTCGTAGGGGTGAAACATATTAATGTCACCAACAGACATTTTTGCTTTTGCAAATACCTCCGGTCCTACTGTGGCAAATCCTGTTTCGGTAATATCTGGATTTGGGTCATCCGGTGAATAATTTGTTATCTCAGAATAGGCAACGGGATAAGCAACTTTACTCATACCCATTTTTTTGGCGCGTTCTGAGCTGGTGATTAGTAATCCATTGCCGCCATCACAGCGCATTACACAATCCAGCAACCTAATGGGTTCAGCGATAATCCGGGAATTCAAGTAATCAGCAATAGTAATTTCTTTTCGAAATTGAGGGATAGCGTTTTCATTTATTACGGCACCCCTGCGTTGGGTTACTGCTAACTGACCCAAAGCCTCCAAATTGAGGCCGTATTTTTGATCATAAACATGACTAAGTAGCCCAAAAGCAACCGGCGGTCCTTGAAACCCAATCGACTCCATAAATTCTTGACGATATCCACCAAGCCGGCGATGACCAACACCTGTGGTCCCTGTGGAATCGGCTGCAAGACAAACAACCATTTCGCATTGGCCCGTAACAATTGCACTAGCTGCCCGCGCAATATTTCCCATCGGTGAACAGCCGCCTATATCTGAAAGCTGTGTCCACCGAGGCTGCAAACCCAAATTGTCAGCCATCGTATTGGTATAAAATGTATTTCCAGCCTCCGCTGTGGGCATGTGGGTTGCCAATCCATCAATATCAGAATTTTTAAGTCCTGTACGATTGAGCAGTTGCTCCATAACCTCCGCGGCAAATTGGTAAGGGCGTTTTCCAGAACGCCTTTGATTTTGGACTTCTCCATACGCAATTACAGCGACGGGTTTATCGCTAAGAAAATTATCACCTACCACGCGTCTCCTCCCGTGCAAAAACTTTGGCAGGCAGTGTTACATTGAAAAATTAAATGAGCAAATCTGAAGGAAAACTTCTCAATACCGGAAGAAAATTGCGAAATTTACAAATGCAAGGCAACCCAATTTTTGAACGCCTATTTAAGGATCAATCTTCAGGCAACCCCGGTTCGGCTCCCTCCGGCAATTGCACATCAAAAGCCGCTAAAAGTGCTGCTGTACAGGCATAATTTCCCATAAGAGAAACGAGATCAACCAATGTACCCGTACCAAAAATCTTGTGTGCCTTCGCAAATGTTTTCGAATCTAATTTGTGTGTGGCAAACAGCTGGCGTCCTATTTCTATTAGAACAGCCTGGTCTTCTGGCACTCCCTCAATTGATTTTTCATTACGGATAATATCTATTGTTTTAGGGTTTAACCCCACTCTCAAAGCTTCAGTTTCATGTGCCGCCCATTCAAATTGGCTCTGATGCATCTTAGCCGTAATAAGGATCGCAACCTCTCGAATTTGTGGTGTGTAGTCTGCTTCGTGGCGTAAATATTGGGCTGCAGGCACTGTTAATGCGGAAAGTTTTTTAGAATGAAGACGAAGCCCACCCGGACCGAATAAGCCAGCAAGTGATTTTTTTCCAGCTGGATCAGGTATTTCATGATGATCGTAAATAGCCTTTGCAGCGTCATCCAGTTTATCCCTGTCGGGTAGAGGTATACGGGAACGGCTTTCTACCAATATGTCTGAGGGCAAAATCTTTTTTGCCATTTTTTTCTCCTAAGATCCTTTGTTAAAGACAATTTGAGTTTGGACGCCAAAAACGTCCATAAAATTACAACCTATATTGTTGAAGGGAAGCATAGTAATGTATAGGTCTTTTCGTCCCACCCCCCAGTTTTTTCAAACCATGGCCATTTCAAATAGAATTATATTTCGCAAAAATACGGCTAACCCTTCGGTAGGCTAACTTTTCCAATAGTGTGGTTAACGTCGAATTAGTATAAACTTGCTCATATTATAGTTTTCCCCAAAAATGCGGAAGAAACACCAAAAAAATACCCAAACTTAAATGGAAATTGCTGAAAAAGAGACTCGAAATGCAAATTAGTAAGGATCGAATCATAACGACTCATGTCGGGAGTTTGCCACGTCCACGAGATCTATTCGACATGCTGATCGCCGAAGATCAAGCGAAAGACCATGATCCTTTTGCGCTAAAAGCTCGCGTTGCACGAGCTGTGAAAGAAGTGGTCTCAAAACAATTGGAAACTGGTGTTGACGTCGTTTCTGATGGAGAAATGAGCAAAATCGGCTATACTTTTTACGTAAAACATCGCCTGTCAGGCATTCGTCCGGCCCAGCCGCCGGGTGCAAAACCACCCCAGGAAAATACAAACCTGGATATGACAGAACACCCTGATTTTGCCCAAAGGGTAGTTAAGGCACGCGGTGGTTGGGGACTGGAATTTGGGCGCCCCTGGGTTGTGGGCCCGGTTAAATATACCAATGATGATCCCTTAACAAATGATATAACCCACCTGAATGAAGCCCTTGTCAAAAACCCTGACACGGAAGCTTTTATGAACGCTGCCTCACCCGGCGTATTAAGCAAATTTGTGCCCAACGACTATTACCCTGACGAGGACACATATATTGAAGCTATGGCAGCAGCCATGAAAACTGAATATGAGGCAATTCATGCAGCCGGTTTCATTCTCCAAATTGATTGCCCTGATTTAGCGTCGGCAAGACATAATCAATATAAAGATTTGACGGATGAAGAATTTATTAAAAAGGCTCACCGCAATGTCGAAGCAGTGAACGAAGCTACCAGTAATATTCCTCCGGAAAAAATGCGGCTCCATATTTGTTGGGGAAATTATGAAGGTCCCCACACACACGACTTTCCTCTCGCAAAAATCTTTCCACTACTGATGAAAGCCCGACCTGCTGCTATTCTTTTTGAAGGCGCTAATCCTCGCCACGAACACGAATGGGAAGACATCAAGGACCAAAAAGTTCCGTATAATAAGATATTAGTTCCCGGTGTCATCGATTCAACAACTAATTTTGTGGAACACCCTAAACTAATAGCGCAAAGAATATGCAATTGGGCAAAAGGTGTTGATCGGGAACAGATAATAGCTGGGTCCGATTGCGGGTTTGGTACATTTGCAAGGGTAGATCCCCAAGTCGCTCATTCTGTTGTTTGGTCAAAATTTAAGGCATTGGCGGAAGGTGCTAAAATAGCTACGCAAAGGCTGTGGTCATAGGTCGAAAAGAACCTTGGGGTTATCACTTGTAATGCTGTTAACTTCCGCTTGACTAAAACCGGCGTCATATAAAGTTTTTAAAGGATCTGGATCGCCCGGTGGAAAGGGGACATCTGTACCCAGGAGAATTCTTTCAATGCCAACCAGGTCACGTAAATAACAGAGCGCCAACCCGTGATGTAAAATTGTATCGTAATGAAACCGTTTCAAGTAGGCTGATGGTGGTTCTGTTGAAGTTGTCCCAGTCACTGCTGCAGGAGCTGCTTCGTACATTCTATCAAATCTGCCAATTAACCAAGGAACAGACCCTCCGCCATGCGACAAAATTAATTGTAATTCAGGAAATCGATCCAACACCCCGCTCGCCATCATAGAACCAAGGGTGAGGGTTGTATCATTAGTATATGCAACGATTTGGTTCAGGGAA
>JAYZBC010000014.1:0-42982 GCA_036339375.1 Pseudomonadota bacterium
CGAAGTAAATGCTAAAGTCATCCATGTTTCCGTGGATTCTATAATTCATAATGGTTGGACGACAGACCATATGGGAATGCCACTAGGTGATGTTAGTTTATTAGCAGAACCGGAACCTGTTTCAGAACAATTGCTGGCTGCCTGTAAAAAACGGCTCGATGGTAAGTCTAAATGGGATGGCAAAAATAAAGGGCGAACTGCCAGCCTCGATACGCAAATCAGCGATTTTGGTGATGAGGACGAAATTTCAGTAGAAGCTCTTACCCTTGGGATGAATGAGGTACGAAAAGGACGCAAAATTACTCTTACCAATGTTACAATTGGCTGGGCAGCGGATGGCTATCATTTTACGGACCCTCTCGATTACCTTGGTAATGACGGTGGCGGTGGGTTGGCATCCGGACCGGGAACCGCTATTGGAGCGGGTCTTGCTCTAAAAGATACCGACCGGACCGTTGTCGCTGTATTAGGTGATGGGGATACAATGCAAGGTTCTTCCGCTTTGTGGACAGCTGCCCATTACAGTATTCCCGTTCTCATTTTAATTTCGAATAATCGATCAAATTTCAATGATGAAATTCATCAGGAAACTGTTGCTAAAATGCGTAATAGAGCACCTGAAAATCGTTGGATTGGACAGCGGATTGACAATCCTGAAGTGGACATTGCTGAATATGCGGCCTCTCTCGGTGTTGATTCTGCGGGGCCAATTTCAAAGGTCGGAGATCTAATTCCGGCAATAGAAAACGCTTTAAAGGTCGTTGAGTCCGGCAAACCTTACGTTCTCAATGTTCATGTTCAGAAAGGGTATGCGGTTCCACCACCAGCACGGGAAGCCTAATTTTTGTAGGCTTGAGGAACTAAGGTGCCCCAGGAAAAGAAAAGAAATCTTGGTGAAAGACCGCTTTCGCGTGAACAGGTTTATCTGTGTGTCATGACTAATATTGTTCCCCCTCCAAGTAAAACACCAGCGAGAGATGAACTTATGCATGATCATAAGGTATATTTACGAGATTTGGAGAGGCAAGGTTTGTTGTTTGGCGCCGGTAGATTAATTAATTCGGAAGACAACGAAGAAGCTAGCCTGGGTCATGGTATGATTATAATCAGAGCTAAGACCCGTTTAGAAGCAGAAGCGATTGCCTTTGAAGAACCTTTTACAAAAGCAGGCCATCGAACAATGGTTTTATACCCTTGGCAAAGAAATGAAGGGTGTGTTGATATTTCAATCAGACTGATGGATTCCGTGATGGAAATTGACAGTCGAACTTATGATTTGGTACCAAGGAAGGATTGAGTTTGTTTTGGCTTTTGTCTAAAGCAAAATAAAAGGCCGGGTTATTCCCCGGCCTTTATCGTTATTTTTAAACCCTATTTATTAAAAATTACTCTTCGCACAAAGGCGATGACTTTCGGATTTGTTTCTACAAGAGCCTTTTTCACTGTCTTTTGTAAATCTACTCCTGTTGTTGGAATGAGCCGTAATCTTCTTTTCTTCAACTCCGCCTGAAAACCTTTGTCATTTACCATTTTATCGAATGCTTTTCTCAGGGGGGCTACAAGTCCTTTCGGGACACCTGGTGGCAGTGTTAAACCTCGTCCCAGTGGGCCCATTGAACCAAGAAAACGTGCTCCTGCCTTGTATTTTTCTGGAACAACTTCATCGAGCATAGGGATAGTTTTTAAATCTGGATCTCGCCAAATCCCTGCCTGAACAATTGGGTTTGCAAAAGGTTTTTTACCTTTAAACCAGTGTGGAACTTTAGAAGCCCATGCAAGCCAGTTTGCACAAGACATATCAGCTTCGCCTTGTTCTATAGCCATAATAGCGCGGGAGGAGCCCTTATAACCCTTAACAATTTTGCCCTTTAAGTTTAAAGCTTTCATAACGTAAGTGGGTATTAAAGTGCTGGTTGCGTTTACACCGGCTGAAGAACCAATCAAGCCGGTTTTGGATTTTTTCCAGTCTTCAATTGAAGAGATCCCATTTCGGACGCTTGCAACAATGATTGTGTTTGTCTGGTTAGCTGAACCGAGCCAGGTAAACTTATCAGATTTATACCGCATTGCTTTTGGTCGCAGAAGCTGGTTAATCACCGTGTTGTCGAGTGGCTCTAAAAAATTGTACCCCTGTTTGGGCATGACATTGTATGCCCAGTTCATGGCTTTAGCACCCCCTGCACCCGGCATATGTTGTACAATGATATTGGGTTTTCCTGGGATGAATTTTTCCATGTGTCGGGAAAATGTCTGGGCATATTTGTCGTAGGTTCCGCCCGGTCCATAGGGTACCAAAATGATAATACGCTTATCAGTATAATGTTTGGCGACATCTAAAGCACTTGCAGTTGAAGCGATAAAAGCAAGAGCGGTAGAAATAATAGCTACAATTTTCGCCGTGTTTATCAGTCGTCCCATTAAGTCTCTCCTTGTTTTGTTTGAAACGAGACATGTGTTTCTTTTAATTAAGTTATTTTTACCTTTGAATTTAATTTTTTCAATCCCCTTAACGAAGTTGCAACCGCCGTTTTTAACACTTGGAACGAAAAAACCAAAATTAGGTTAACATTGATTGTCCTTTTCCTCGACGACAAACGGTATCGACTAAAGCGGGTTTCCCCTTTTTTACCTGTTCTATTGCACGAATTAAGGCAGCTTTTACATCATCTCCGTTTTCGATGGGACCTTCTGCCCACCATCCTTGCGCCCTTGCAATTCCGGCAAAGTCAGGGTCAGGATCAAGGAGATCCATTCCTATATAAGCCCGCGAAGGATCAGTACCTCGGTTTTTTGCAATTACAATTTGGTGGTTCCAATCGTTGTAATAAGCTCGATTATTGTACATCACAACTAGCATGGGTATTTCGTATTTTGCGGCCATCCAAAGCGAACCAGCATCAAACATTAGGTCTCCATCAGGCTGCAGGTCTATACAAAGCCGCCCGGTCCCTTTATTCGCTAAAGCGACTCCTAGAGAGGTTCCAATTTGCGTCCCAGTTCCGAGTTCGCGTCCACCGTGGCAATATGGGCGGTCGAAGTCCCACAATCGACGGGCCGCATCATGCATAGCACCGGCTGTTAAAACCCAGTCTTCATCTTTTATAACTTCCCATATTTCAATCGCTAAACGATCGGCCGTCATGGGTTGAGAATCCCAGTCCTGTTCGGCTTCTTTTCGCCAACGTGAACGAATTTCTTTATGTTTTTTGCTAATTAATTCAGTGCGGGCTGCAATTTTTTCCACTAAACCCTCAGTTTCGGCAATGCGAGTTTTTAACATTTCTGTGAGCATAGGAGTAGCGGTAACAACGTCTGCGGTCATCCGTATATCAGGAAAAAGAGTACGTGAATAATCCATCGACCATTTGCTAATCTCTGTATCAGTCCAACCAATATCAATCCATTTGGCATCCTCTCTGACCGAAGGTTTGACAGTACGTGTTGAAATATCTCTCACATGGGTATGTTTTTCAAAATCAGCAACATCAAGCAATAAAACGCAATCTACATTTTCATAACACGCATTTTGGTCCATGGATAAATTAAGGGGATGGGTACTGGGAAAGTTCAGGCGGGAATTTACATCCCACACACTCGCGCCCAGTGTTTCAGCAATACCGATTACATGATCCCAACCATGTGGAGGGCGTGCCGCAAAGTCAGCCACTATTGCAGGTCGCTCGGATGCAGCTAAAATTTCTGTTGCCTCTTGCAACGCTTTAGGGTGAGGAGCCGGTTGGGCAGGGACCCGTGCTGCATTTATGGGCGGTAAACTGACCTCATGGTCGAGTTCGGCCTCCTGTAAACCGGCATCGTAGCACATGTAAATTGGGCCCTGCCGTGCTGTCATCATGACGGAATAAGCACGGGCAAAGGCATCTGGTACGTAGTCGATGGTTGTTGGTTGGGCATCCCATTTGACGAAGTCGCGGAGGATTTGGCCTTGGACGTTAGCAGAATGGATCCAGTCGATAAAAGGCCTTCGTTTTGGTTCTGCCATTGGTCCCGTTGCCCCCACGATAAACACAGGGGCTCTGTCCAAATAGGCATAATAAACCCCCATGGGTGCATGCAACAAACCGACGAGGTTATGGACAATCGCAATCATCGGTTCTCCAGTCGCACGAGCATAACCATGGGCAATTTGAACAGCAATTTTTTCGTGTGTACAAAGCATCATGGGCGGATCATTTTCTCCATGATTGACAAGGCTGTCATGTAATCCGCGATAGCTTGCTCCCGGATTTAATGCGATGTGTTTAAATCCAAACTGTTTAATTAAATCGACGATTATATCAGATTGATACCGGCTGTTGGCTTTCTGAACACCTTTATCATTCATAAACTACTCTCCAAACAGACTAAAAAAACAAAAGTAATAGGCTAAAGATTAGGCAGTCATTCAGGCCTATTTGCAAAATTCCATTTGTATTAATTCTTTGACACAAAAATAAAAACCTGTTCTTCAAGAGGTAAACCTGAAATATAGGCTCCTAAATCATCAGGCACGTCCTCCTGTGAAATTGGTGCCATGTAACGTCCTTTGCACCTTACTTCCAGTTTGTTTCCAAAAAAAGGAAATGGTTGAAACGAATAATAATTCTCGCCGAGGGGTGAAACTGTTACAGAGGTTTCTTTGTGAATTGTTTCGGGTACGTGCGTGAAAATTTCTATTTCTCTATCACTCTGATGACGTAGGTTGAAATAAAGAGCCAAAGTATCACAAAACTGTAAGAGTTTATAATTTCGTAAAAGGGCTTTCTCTTCGATCCACGGAGCAGTTGCAGGATCTTCTTGGAGTTGTCTTTTCAGTTTCTCTTGTCGCTCAATTTCTCCAACTAAAATTTCATTAGTTTCATCCATCATTTCATCCGAAATGGGAACAGATAAAGACCCACCCTGGCGAACGCGAAAGTCCGAATATCCATAACGATCATTGTAAAGGCCCCAGGTATGCATGGAAGCTAACAACCCACAATATGGACCTCTTTCTTCATTAAAATCAGGGGAAAGTTGTGTTGTTGCTGCCCCTCCTGGTCCTTTGGCACCTCCCACACCGGTAGGAAAACCGCTTTTTGGGTCTAGAACCGGATTGGCATCAAACCGTTCCCAACCGCGGTCATGGTTACTGATGACGAATACGGTTTCTTCAAAAGGGTCAGGTTTTTCGAAACGATCATTGCCAAATGCTTGGATAAATTGTCCACAAAGTTCATTGTGCTCGGACATCATACTGATAAAACGTGCTTGGCCCTCCGGGGCATTTTGGATCATCATGGTAAATTCCTTTGTATGTCTAAAAAGTACCATTTAGGATTTAATGAATTTAATTTTAGGGATTTAAGCTGCCTCGCCACGCCTCCAAGTTATAATGTCAACCAAAGCGGGGTTACCCTTTTTCACTTGCTCGATTGCCCTTTTTATGGCCCCACCTATGTCTTTGGGGTCCATAATTGGTCCCTCGGCATACCAATCCAGCCCTTTTGCGATGTGTGCAAAATCTGGGGACGGCCCTTCAATATCCATGCCTATATAGGCACGTTCGGGGTCTGTCCCCCGTTTATTTGCAACTGAAATTTGATGAGCCCAGTCATTATAATAGGCACGGTTGTTATACATGATAACCAGCATAGGAATTTTATATTTGGCTGCAATCCAAAGCCCACCTAAATCAAACATTAGATCTCCATCTGGTTGTAAGTTTACCACCAGTTTGTCAGTGTCTTTATAGGCATAAGCAATTCCTAAAGAAATCCCGAATTGAGTTCCGGTACCCAGGTCACGACCAGGGTGTTGATATGGTTTATCAAAATTCCACACTTTTCTGACCCAATCTTTAAGAGTACCGGCTGTTAAAACCCAGTCTTCATTTTTAATAGCCTCCCAAACTTCTGAAGCCATACGTCCTTCATGCATCGGAATTTGGTCCCATGTGTCCTCGACTTGTTTCTGCCACTGTTCCCAATGCGCCTTATGTTTTTCTCCAATGATGTTCTTTCGATCGGAAATTTTTTTGGCGAGGTTTGCATTTCCCTCTATGTGTTTCCTGCAAGCGGTATTTAGAGCAGGTATAGCATTAGCAGTATCGGCTAGAATTCGTAAATCCCAGTTATGATGCTTGTTGTAGTCGGTAGCCCATTTACTAATTTCTATATCTGCAAAACCGATATCCACCCACTTGCAATCTGGAGTGGTAATAGCCTCAACTTCCCGGGTTTGCCAGTTGGGTTTATGGGATCCTCGTGTCCAATCAACCACATCCAGGGCGACGACTAAATCAGCGCCCTCGAAAGCGTCATCATGCATGCTAACACTTAAAGGGTGTTGGTTTGGAAACCCGAGACGTTTATTGATATCGTAAGCTGCGGCTCCAACTGTTTCAGCTAACTCAACGGTGTCGTCAAAGCCAATGGGTGCCCGTGCCGCATATTCAGTTAATAAAACTGGGTAATCAGCATCTAATAACATCTCCGCGGCTTTTTCGATTAATTCAACATCTGCGGCGAGGCGGGGAGGGACCTTAACTGCGTTCTGCGGAGGAATATCAATATTTTCTGTAAGTTCAGCCTCTTGTAGGCCCGCATCATAAACCATGTAGACCGGTCCCTGTGGCTCCGTCATCATGATCGAATAGGCACGGGCAAAGGAATCCGGAACGCCATGGATGCTTGCGGGTTGGTAGTCCCATTTAGTAAAATCTCTAATGGCGGAGCCTTGAGCAAAAGCAGTGTGGATCCAATCGATGAAAGGTCGCCGAAGTTTTTCGTTCATCGGGCCAGTGGCTCCAATCAAAAATACTGGGCAACGGTCAATATAAGCGTAGTAGACGGCAAGGGGAGCGTGCAGTAAACCAACGACATTATGAACGATGGCAGGCATTGGTTTGCCAGTTGCCTTTGCATAACCGTGTGCAATTTGAACCGCTAATTTTTCGTGGTTACAAAGCATCATTGGCGGATGGTTTTCACCATAATTAACAAGGCTGTCGTGGAGTCCCCGATAGCTTGCCCCCGGGTTAAGTGGGATTGCTGGAAAGTCATAAAGCTTGATCAAATCAACAATAACGTCAGATTGATAACGAGTATTCGCTTTCCGAACCTGATCTCCATCCTTCATATTAATGTGCCCCTTAGAAAGTTTGATTTTTTATTATGTATGGTCTCACAATAACCACTTAGGCTTGCTACGTCACCGGTACCCTTTCTTTCCGGCTCGTCAAAGTCTATCATTCGTTATCAATTATAGAAATTTGGAGATGAGTACGCATGGTTCAAAAGTTTGGTATCGGGCAACCTGTCCCGCGTTTCGAAGATCCACGTCTTTTAACAGGTGGTGGTCGTTATACGGATGATAACAAGTTAACAAACGAAACCCACGCTTATATTTTGAGGTCCCCTTACGCTCACGCGAATATCCTTTCTATTGACGTTTCAGCTGCTAAAAGTTTGCCGGGAGTTATTGAGGTATTAACGGGACAAGACTACGTTGATGATGGTTACGGTAAATTGGCGTGTACACCAAAACAAAAACGGCGAGACGGTTCCCCCATGTTTGAACCAGAAAATCCTGTTCTTGTATTAAATCAAGTTAAAATGGTCGGCGATTATATTGCCATGATCATTGCTGAGACAATCCATCAGGCAAAAGATGCCGCCGAGGTGATTAAGGTTGATTTTGAACCTCTGCCAACAGTATCAACACCGTTTGAAGCGGCTCAACCGGGAGCAGTAAAAGTTTGGGAGGATTCGGAAGATAATACCTGTTTTGTGCATTTGTGTGGTGATAAGGAAAAAACAGATAAAGCTTTTGAAACGGCAACACACGTTGTTGGTGGGGCTTTGCCTGTAAATCGGAGTGCCCATGTAACAATGGAACCACGCGGTGCAGTTGCAGAGTATAACAAAGGTGCAGAAACGCTTACTTTGTACACTGGTGTCCATTATCCGTGGCAACTGCGTGAAGAACTAGCTTTAAAAATTTTTGGAATGTCCGAAACCAAAGTGAGAGTTGTTGCGGGTGATATGGGTGGTAGCTTTGGTTTGCGGGGTGGTACCTATCGGGAACATGTTTTGGTGTGTTGGGCATCGATTAAAATTGGGAGGCCCGTCAAATGGGTTTGTGAACGTTCGGAGGGGTTTATGAGTGACCACCAAGGACGTGATGTTTATTGGGATGCACAAATAGCATTAGATGATAGCGGACGTTTTTTGGGTGTAAGGGCTCATAGTTTTGCTAACGTTGGAGCCTACCTTGCAAGCAAGGGGACCTTACCCCCAATTGCCAATTTAGGGACTCTGGCAGGAACGTATGACATCCCTGCTATGCATGTTGATGTAACAGCTGTCTTTACTAACACCAATCCTATTTGCCCTTTTCGAGGTAATGGCAGACCAGAAGCTTCTTACGTAATTGAACGGCTGATAGATTTAGCGGCCGATGAGATTGGCATGGATCCTGCTGAATTACGTCGGATTAATCAAATTTCACCTGAAGCTATACCTTATAAAACTGCCCTGGTTTTCACTTATGATAGTGGCAACTTTGGCCAAAATCTGGAAATGACACTCCAAAATGCCAATTACGATGGATTTAAGGCTCGCAGGGATGATGCGAAGAAAAGGGGTAAATTGCGGGGTATAGGTGTATCCAACAGTATTGAACGTGCAGCTGCCCCCAGTTTAGAACAGGTAGAAATTAGGTTTAATCCAGCAGGTACTGTAACGCTGTATGCGGGTTCCAGTCAGCAAGGCCAAGGACATGAAACAATTTACAAGCAAATCATGTGTGAAAAGCTGGGGATTGATCCCGAAATTATAGGTTTTAATGAGGGCGATACAGCTATCCTTGCTTTCGGGGGCGGTACAGGAGGTTCCCGTTCAGCTACCCTAGGAGGGAGTTCAGTTCTTCTATGCGCGGATAAAATAATTGATAAGGCGAAGAAAATAGCGGCTCACTTTTTGGAGGCAGCAGAAGCTGACATTGAATTTACAGATGGTTCTTTGCGAGTTGCAGGAACAGATAGGTCTATAGGACTTCGAGAAGTGGCGGTCCAGAGCTACAAACCAGGAAAATTACCAGATGATATAGAGCCTGGACTGGGTGCTGTTTATACCTATGAGGCTGGTGCTGAAAATTTTCCCAATGGGTGTCATGTTTGTGAAGTGGAAATTGATGAGGAAACCGGTACGACGGATATTTTGAGCTACAAAGTGGTTGATGACGTGGGTACAGTACTTAACCCTCTTACTTTAAAAGGTCAGATCATGGGTGGTGTAGCCCACGGTATTGGTCAAGCGTTGTTAGAGGAAATTCAATTTGATCCAACTAGTGGTCAATTGGTAACGGGGTCTTTCATGGACTACACAATGCCCCGGGCAGACAATATGAGTTTTATTGATGTTGCCAGTAATCCTTCCCCAACAGCTACTAATCCTCTTGGGTGCAAAGGTGCTGGTGAGGCCGGTACGGTTGGTGCGGTACCATGTGTTATGAACGCTGTGGTAGACGCACTTTCAGTTTATGGAATTCGTCACATCGATATGCCTGCAACTCCTGCAAAAATTTGGCAGGCAGTCCAGAATGCCAAATTGGGAACTGCCGCTTAAAAACTTTTTAATAAAGAAGGCGATTTTGACTGGTCAGTGCAATTGGACCGTTTGCTTAATATGGCGGAAAAGTCATTTCCAAACGTTGTTAGTTTTTATAAATTGTACAAATTGATAGATCGCTGGAATTGGCTTTCAAGTAAAATAAAAGAGCATTAAAGAAGACGGCCACCCGGCAAATGAGGAAAAGCTGAGTGTTCATGGGGTAACGTTACGGGCATGGTTTCGGTTACAAACTCTGGTCCTAACTGTTTGAGAGTGGTGGCCCCTAAAAGACCCATGGTGGTCGTTATCTCTTTTTCCAATAATTCCAGACAACGAACAAGGCCTTCCGCTCCGCCCGCACCTAGTGCCCACGCTTGCAACCTCCCAATTCCAACAGCATCTGCACCAAGAGCTAGGGCTTTGACAACGTCGGTTCCACGAGTAAAACCTCCGTCGATAAACACTTTAGCTTTACCCCTTACTGCCTTATTGATTTCGGGAAGCATTTGAATATTGCCAAGGACATGATCTAGTTGCCGGCCACCATGGTTTGAAATGTAAATACCCTGAACTCCATGCTCAACTGCAAGTTCCGCATCTTCTGCAGTCATAATACCCTTAAGAAGGAAGGGCATATTGCCAATTTCGTCTTTGATCATTTTTACAGTATCCCAGGTTATTTTTTTTTGCCATTCCCGAGCGGGAACACGGCGGAGTGCCAGTTGAGCAGGATTGAGACGTTCTCGATTTCCATAAAATGCGGAATCGACCGTTAACGTTAATGCACTATATTTGGCTTTAACTACTCTTCGAACTAAATCCCGGATCCAGTCATCATCTCCACGAACATATACTTGGAAGACTTTTGGATGTGGACTATTGACCGCAACTTCCTCAAGGCTGGGTTGGCAGACAGTTGATAGAAAATTTACAGACCCAAAAGTTTCCGCTGCATTATCTACATCTAATCCACCATTGGGAGAAAAACGTTCTATACCACCCATTGGGGCCAAAATTACGGGTGTCCGCAACTTGTGACCAAAAAAGTCGGTGTTACAATCAATTTCACTTACGTCTCGGCAAATTCGGGGACGAAAGGCCAGACAATCTAAGGCCATACGGTTTCTTCGCAGGGATGTTTCACTTTCCGCCGCTCCACAAATATAATCCCAATTGTCTTGATCCAAATTACGACGAGCCATTAGAATCATTTCATGGCTAGTTTCAAAAATTGGCTTACTCATTTTCTTCTCCGTCTTTTTAACTTTTATAGAACTCTTTGTTTCGCCCATTTTTTCGGTAAAAGGGTCTAAGTAATTCTTCCGCCGGGTAAAAATGGAAAAGCACTCATTTCGTGAGTTGGTCCTACGGGCCGTGAATTCGTAAGAAAGGTGGAATTCAGTTGGTCAAGCTTGGTAACCCCAAGGAGGCCCATAGCAATAGTTAACTCTGTTTCCAAAATGTTTAAGCAGTTTAATAAAGCATTAAGACCTCCAGCAGCCAAAGCAAAAGCCTGGAGTTTGCCAATACCAACCGCCTGAGCCCCAAGAGCAATCGCTTTGACGATATCGGTGCCTCGCATAAAACCCCCATCAACGAAAACTTCAGCACGACCGTTTACAGCACTAACAATTTCTGGCAACACTGAAATGGTGGCTCGGTCATGGTCAAGTTGGCGCCCGCCGTGGTTAGAGACGTATACTGCTGCTGCTCCGTGTTGAATCGCAATTTCAGCGTCTTCTGGCCGACTGACGCCTTTTATAATCATTGGACCACCCCAAATTTGTTTAATTTCATCCCAAGTATCCCAGTTTAAGGCAGATAAAAATTCTCGTCCTGCAGCATTGTTCCTCGTAGGAGGCGCCCAACCAGCTATCATTTGTCGTTCTCGGTTAGAATAAACAGCGGCATCAACGGTAATTGCTAAAGCGACATATTGGTTTAATTTGACGCGACCAAGTAACTCTTCAAGCCAGTTTCGACCACCCCGGACATAGATTTGAAAAATTTTCGGATGGAGACTGTTATGTGCGATCTCTTCCAGCCCTGGTTGAGAATGCCCGCTGAGGAAGTTGATGATACCGAATTCTTCAGCAGCGTCATCTACTGCCTGTGCTGCTGCGGGGGTAACCAATTGGAGAGATGCCATGGGCGCTAAGAAAACAGGGATTCGAGTCGGATTACCGAGAATATTTGTTGACAAATTTATTTTTGAAACATCCCGTAAAACTCTGGGCTTTAAAGCAAGGGAATCAAGTCCATGTCGGTTCCGCCGCATTGCACTTTCACTTTCACTTCCTCCCGCTAAATAATCCCATACAGCTCCACGGGCATTTCGTCGTGCTCGTACTATAATTTCGTGATTGGTTTCAAATTCCATATCTTTTTTCATTTTATAATAAGGTTTGTAAAATTCTTTTTGGGCGGGTGAGCCTACAAATCTGCTATCCGAAAATTTAGAGGCTGAACCTTATGTTGTCGAGGTGGTAGATAGGTTAGTCTTATAATAAAATAAGTTGATAAAAACTTTTTGGAATAAAAGAATAATTTTGATGGAACTTTCTCAGAATAAAACCTCGCTCAAGTTTGAACCGGTAATCGAAGCTGCGGCTTGGACAGCTTCAGAACTAGAGAAAGATCGGTCTTGGGTTTTTGAACTTTCGGATTCCGATCAAAAAGAACTCGATAGTCTTGTCGATGAATTAGAAAACCGTGTAACTGAAGTTCTTCAAATTACCCGGAAAGACCTATCACTCCCTACGCTTGGGCCAAAACTAATTAAAATTTCAAATGACATAATTCGTGGCAAAGGTCTAGCGATGATCCGCGGTGTGCCAGTGAAACGATATAATCGATTTCAAAGTGCTATTGCAATGTGGTGTATAGGGTTGTTTGTAGGTGATCCCGTTTCTCAAAATGCCAAGGGTCATTTGTTGGGACATGTAAAGGATTTGGGAGGAACTTCGTTTAAAAATCCAAAGAACCGGGGATATCAGACACACGAAGGTCTTCCGTATCACTGTGATTCTTGTGATGTTGTCGGTTTAATGTGTCTCAACCCAGCCAAGCGAGGAGGGGAGAGCGCAGTAGTCAGTTCACTCAATATTTATAATGAAATGCTAAAATATAACCCGGAGTTGGTGGCTGTCCTTGCAGGTTCTATTTTTCGTGATCGTCGAAATGAAATTCCAGAGGGCAGAAAACCTTGGTTTCAGTTGCCTGTATTTAACTTTTGTAATGGCTTTCTTACGGTAAGTTGGCAAGGGGGTTATATTCGTTCCGCTGCGCGTTTTAAGGAATTACCGAAGCAATCTGAAAAATTGAAGGAGGCTATTCGAGTTTTTAGTAAACTTTCTGACGAACTCGCGTACAAAATGGAATTTAAACCCGGTGATATCCAGTTTCTTCATAACCATGTAACAGTCCACTCAAGAAACTCTTTTGAAGATTATTCGGAACCAAATCGCAAACGTCATTTGTTACGTTTGTGGTTGGCCACTCCAGATGGCAGGCCCCTTTCAGAGGCTTACAAAAATCGATATGGTCAGTTAAATTCTGGACAAAGGCCTGCAGGAGGTATTATTGTACCAGGGACTTTATTTAAAGCGCCTTTGGAAGCAGAATAAAAATAGAATTTAATATGAATTTATTCATAGTCGGTTTAAGAGGATAAAGGAGAGACTAATGGATCTACCAACAAGTGATCGTTATCACGCAATGAGCGTAGAAAGCTTTGAAACAGAAAAGCTGTTAACTAACGCCGCTCGACAACGGGACGCAAGAAAATTAAATGAATTTCCTATTTTTGATGCAGATGCACATCATTATGAAAGTGAATCCATCACTGAAATTATTGACTACATAGATGACGATATAATCAACCATCTTGCACGGGCGAACCCTGCAATAATTTCTACAGGTCGTGGCGGCTACCAACCCATGGGTGGACGCATTACACGTTATCCTCTCCGCAAAATTGAGCAAACACCGGCTGATGGAGTACACCGCGATGTTCATCTTTCTAGGCGTTGGATGGATGCCATGGGTATTGATTACATAGGGCTATTCCCGACCGGTATGTTGGGCATTGGCTTAATACCCCAGGTTGAAATTGAAGTAGCTTACGCGAAGGCCTATATGCGTTGGCTTACTGAAAAAATCCTACCATCAGATGATCGGGTCAAGGGATATGCCTTCTTACCCTTTAACAGTCCAGAAGCTTCTTACGAGGTTGCTAAAGAATTTGGCGACAAAAAAGGTATAGTTGGTTTTCTTGTTACCAGTCCACGTTATAAACCAGTCCATGATAATGCCTACATGAAAACCTACCGTTTGATTGAAGAAATGGGCAAACCGTTGATTTTTCATTCGGGTGTCAACTGGAATGATCCACTGATGTCAGTTACCAACAGATTTATTGCTGCACACGCCTTAGGTTTCACTCTCTATAATGTGGTCCACATGTGCAATTGGATTTGTAACGCACTTAATGAACGATTTCCGAAACTGGACATAGTGTGGACCGAATCAGGTTTAGCTTGGGTACCTTGGCTTGCTCAAAGACTTGATAACGATTACAAAATGCGTTCCTCAGAATGTCCGGGTCTGAAAAAACTTCCAAGCGAATACATGGCTGATATGTATTACACTAGCCAACCGATGGAGATGCCAAACGATTTATCGTTCTTGGAAAGTACTTTCAAAATGATTAACGCGGAAACTCAGCTGCTTTATGCCTCTGACTATCCCCATTGGGATGCGGATATGCCTAGGACGATTTATGATTTACCGTTTCTCGATGAAACTGCAAAACGAAATATTTTAGGTGGTAATGCAGTCAGAATATTTAATTTGGATGTCTCTGACCGCTATCCCAACTATAAGGCAGCGTAAACGTTTTAAAAATTTTTCGTTTTGAAAAGGCCGGGTTTACCCGGCCTTGCTCTCAGTGAGGAATTTGGTAATCAAAAAGATAGGTATACCAAAAATTTAAGTTTAGAAAGGATGCGTGATGGCTAAGGAAATCCATATTGGTAAGATTTCTGACTTTAAAGAAGGGGACAAAAAAATAGTGCCTAACGGCAAGAATAGCGAAATTGGGGTCTATCTTGTTAACGGCAACTGGCATGCATACGCCAATCTTTGTCCGCATCAGGGCGGCCCTGCTTGTGAAGGGCTGTTAATGGCGAAGGTTGAAGAAGTAATAGCCGAAGACAAGACCTATCAAGGCATGCGGTTTAACCATGATGAAATGCACATTGTTTGCCCCTGGCACGGATGGGAATTTGATATCACCAATGGAGAGGCTTGTGCAGATCGGCAATGGAAATTGCGGAAGTTTGATGTCGAATTGCGTGGAGATGACGTTTATGTCCACGCTTGAGGATCCACGGGTTGCTGACCTGCCAGAGGGTGGGGAAGTCATAGCCGACATTCCAGATGAAGAAAAAGCTTTACGTGCTTTTGCTAAACGGATAAGGGAAATACCCGAAGGTGAGCCAATACCGGACGAAATTATTCAAGAAGGCTTTACTGCATTAGTAAGGTTGTATGCAGTTAAATTTCAACTAGGTGAGCGTTGGGAACCCTTTTCAGAAAAGAACGTTGTTCCTGCCACTGCAGCTATGATTATGTGCACAGCCATGATGCGGGCTGTAAATGTCGAGGTGTTTGAGCTCGGTATGTGGCAAAGCTGGTCGGGCGCTTGATATATAAGTAAATCAAATGGATTTGCCAACAAGTGATATCCATCAGCAAGCTGTTGAATCTTTCGATACAACCAAGCTTTTAACGAATGCGGCGCGGCAACGTGATTCACGCAAGTTTGAGACGTTCCCGATTGTTGACGTTGATTGTCATCATTACGAGAATGAATCAATTCGCGAAATTGTAAAGTATTTTGATGATCCGGTTTTGAAGCAGGTAGGTCTTGCCTATACGGCTGGCGGCACGGGAGGGCAGTCTCCTTTTACACCAGCGATTGTAGGGTATCAGGATGTCGCGGGCCGGGTTACCCGGTATCCCTTGAGAAAGATTGAAACCACTCCAGGGGACGATACTCACCGCGATATACATTTATCGTTGCGTTGGATGGATGCTATGGGGGTGGATTACATATGTTTATTTCCCACACCGATGCTAAGTCTTGGATTGCATCCCCAGACAGAAGTAGAAGCCGCTATGGCTAAGGGTTATAACCGTTGGCTCTTAGAAAATATCACGGCAAAGGAACAGCGTATCAAGACAATGATGTATGTACCTTTCAACGATCCTGATGCCGCCTATCAAACTGTTAAAGAATTTGGCGATCATCCAGATATTATTGGTTTTATGGTGACATCTGTGCGTTATAGAGCTGTCCATGATAACGCTTATATGAAGACCTATTCCCTCATGGAAGAGATTGGCAAACCGCTTGGGTTTCATTCCAATTACAATTGGGGGGATTCCGTTCTTGGAAATTCAAACCGGTTTCTTGTTACACATGCACTTGGTTTCACAATTTACAACGCAGTCCATCTTTGTAATTGGATAATTAATGGACTGCCAGAAAGATTTCCTAACTTGAAGCTGCTTTGGATTGAATCCGGATTGGCCTGGGTACCATGGTTGATGCAACGGCTGGACAACGATTATAAGATGCGATCCTCTGAGGGCCCTTCTTTGAAAAAATTACCAAGCGAATATATGAGGGATATGTATTTTTCCAGCCAGCCAATGGAGAAACCCAATCGGATGGATGTCCTTGAAATGACGTTTGATTTAATTGACGCTGAAAATCATTTAATGTGGGCTTCAGATTATCCACATTGGGATATGGATGTCCCAAGCACGATATTTGACCTTCCTTTTTTAACTGAAAAACAAAAACATCGTATTCTTGGTGGTAATGCCATAGAACTCTTCAAACTGGATGTGACAGATCGTTTTCCAAACCACAAAGGGAGTTAAAATCTGCCATGGTGCAGTCCCTCACAGAGGGCCTCGTTCACTTAATTCGTGAAAAACCCGTAACAAAAACAGATCTTTATCAAACAGCGCTTTCCACTTTGGATGCGATTGCAAATACTGTTGCCGGTACAAATTCCATCCCAGGTCGCAAAATTCTGGATTGGGGTCAAAATCGTTTACATGACAGAGGGCGCAGGGCGTTTATAATGGGGGGATTAACCCATATTTTGGAAGTAGACGATTTACATCGAGCGTCGGTATTGCATACAGGGTGTGTGACTGTGCCAGTTGCATTAGCACTTGCTTCTGATCAACAAATTTCTGGTGAAAAATTATTACTCAGTATTTTATACGGGTTTGAGGCTGCCAGCCGAATAGGTATGGCTGTGGGCTCCGATCATTATAAAGTTTGGCATAACACAGCAACCTGTGGCCCTTTTGGCAGCGCGATGACCGCTGCTACACTGCTTGATCTGACAGATAAGCAAACGATGTTTGCGCTTGGCAATGCGGGCACGCAATCGGCAGGTTTATGGGAATTTTTGGCGACTGGTGCTATGAGTAAGCACCTTCATGCGGGTAGAGCTGCAGAAGCAGGACTGCTAGCAGCGGAACTAGCCGCTCTGAATTTCAGTGGTCCACCAGCCATTTTAGAAGGAAAAGCCGGTCTTTTCGCGGGGGCTTGTCCTAATGCTGATCCCGATGCCGTATTGCGAAATCCGGAAGACCCTTGGCAGGTGCATCTTACCTCAATTAAACCCTGGCCGGCTTGTCGTCATACCCATCCTGCAATCGATGCATCACTTGAATTGGCCAAACAGGTTGGCAACGCTGAAATTGAATCTGTTAAGGTCGATACTTACGGGCCGGCGTTAGACGTTTGTGACCGGGCTTTAGTGAATTCAGAATATGAAGCGAAGTTTTCACTACAGCATTGTGTTTCAATTGCTTTAATGGATGGAAAAATTAATTTCTCCTCATTTGATCAAAATTCCCGGAACAACACTGTTTCCTTAAGGGAGAAGGTTTATTTAAACGTTGGTGAACCTTACGCAACAGCTTATCCCAAATCATGGGGTGCAGGCGTTAGCGTAATTCTAAAAAATGATAAAACCCTGGTTGCATCAAAGCCTGAATGTAGGGGTGATCCAGAGGCACCGCTGAGTGAAAAAGAAATGATTGATAAGGCAAAAGAATTATTGCGTTTTGGTGGAGTTCAGGAAAGTGCAGCGATAATAGACGGTGTCATGAGTTTAACGGATGGAGAATCGCTTCCGGATTTTTCCAGATTTTTAATACCAACAGGCTAAATTGAGCTCTTATCACTTCTTCTGAGCCTTTGCGCTTTGTTAAGTGTTCGACGAGAAAACTTAAGTATTTCAATTAAAAGGGACAAGTCGTGAACAAAAATCAACAGATTGCTTTCGCTAGGGACTTTAGAGAAATGCATGAAGGTAGTGAAATTTTAGTGTTACCAAATGCCTGGGACGTTGCAAGTGCTTGTGTACTTGTGGATGAAGGGTTCGAAGCCGTTGCTACTACAAGTGGAGGATGTGCCTTTTCTTTAGGTTTTTGTGATGGTGAAAACATTGGGCGTGGTGAAATGATAGAAGTTGTTAAACGGATTGCAACTTCCATACAAGTCCCAGTGACCGCCGATATGGAAGCAGGATATGGAACATCCCCTAATGATGTATTGTTAACCGTTAGAGAGACTATTAGTGCGGGTGCAGTAGGAATCAATTTGGAAGACAGTACCAAAAGTGGTCCGCGAAAATTGCTTGAACTCAAACTTTCTGTCGAACGAATTCAAGCTGCTCGGCAAGCAGCTGGTGCAGCCGGAATTCGAATTGTAATTAATGCACGAACGGATGGATACATGTTGGGCAGCGATGAGGATATGTTTGATGAAACAGTCCTTCGGTCAAACGCTTATTTAGAGGCAGGTGCGGATTGCGCATTTGTAATTGGTGTGAGAAATAGGGAAGTGATTGGCAGGTTAGTCAAAGAAATCAATGGCCCACTCAATGTGTTGGCTGGTCCAGGTTCACCAGCCATTTCAGAACTACAAGAGCTCGGTGTATCCCGCGTTACCGTTGGCGGCAATATTGCGAAGGCTGCTTATTCTTTGGTAAAAAAAGCAGCGAACGAATTAAAGGGAATTGGAACCTATGAATTTGCGTCTGGGGTTTATACTCAACCTGAAATGCACAGAATAATTAAGGGCGAAAAAAGCTAGATACTTGCATTCTTTACATAGTTTTTTTTAAAGTCGTAGTTATGAACCCTGTTTGTGGATTTGTATAATCCTTCTTTCTGTACAGAGTTTTTTACATCTCATGTTGTCGTTTTTGTCGTGACTTAAAAGCCATAACGGGTGGACTTAGGTAGCGGCGTACTTCAGATAGTTTTGCCGGTTTGCCAACTCCTAACGGACGCTGCCCCTGAATTGTGATCCGTTCCATCATCCGTCTTTTAGGATAATAATCGTGAAGGGCGGAATGCTGGACACTTCTATTATCCCAAAACACTAACATGTTTTTTTGCCATTGGTGGCGGTACTGATATTCGTGAATATATGTTTTTCGAAAAAGGAGATCTAGTATCGTTCTGCTTTCATCTTCCTCCATCCCTTTAATGTGGAGTGTGAATTGCGGATTAACAAATAACACCTTTCTTTTGGTAACAGGATGCACGGTAATAACTGGGTGTGTGACAGGGGGGTAAAGGTCCTCAAATTTTCGGACCCTTTCAATTCCTTTTCTATCACTTGTAAAAAGTGTTCTAAAGGGTTTGAAATCGTGGACCGCTTCCAATCCTGTCAGAAAACTTTGTAAACGATCGGATAGACCATCATGAATGGCGGCCATACTCGCGAAAGCGGTGTTGCCTCCAATTTCTGGGATAATTTTTGAACAAAGGGCAGTTGCCATAGGGGGACACTCACGGAACGTTTCATCGGTATGCCATATATCCGTAGGAGGGGGTGGATTCCCTTTTTTTTGATCGTAGATTATCAGTTCGGGCTCATTTTCTGTACTACTTGAAAATGGATGAACCGTAAGCTTACCGAAATATTTGCCAAAGGTTTTCAATTTCTTTGATGACAAAGCTTGATTGGGGAAAACCAAAAATCCAAATTCGGCATGGGCCCGAGAAATGGCTAATAAAGTTTTTTTATTGAGCGGTTTAGAGAGATCAACACCCGTTACCTCCGCACCCAAAAAAACACCAAGAGGGCGGAGTATAAGACTGGTTGGTTTTAAAAGATTGGTTAGAGTCTTGCTATGCATTTGGCTAAGCCTCTGGTTTCTATAAATTTATTTTGTTTCTGAGCCCGGATTCTCTCAGTCCAGAAAGAGTGGCTCTTGGGGAAATTTGATCTTGTTCTATTTGGATTTCAATCATCGAAGGACCTCTAGAAGCGGATGCCCTTTCAAAGGCAGGAGCAAAGTCCTCAGTTTGTTCCACTACTTGACCTGTTAAACCATAAGCTCGACCAAGCGCGGCAAAGTCCGGATTAATTAAATCTGTACCATAAACCCTTCCAGGATAAAATTTTTCTTGATGCATCCTTATGGTCCCATAGGTGTTGTTGTTTATAACAATGAAAACTATTGGAAGCTCATATTGTTTGGCTGTCGCAATTTCTTGCCCACACATCAAAAAGTCACCATCTCCACTAATGGAAACAACAATTCGGTCTGGAAAAACAATTTTTGCGGCGATTGCGGCAGGTACGCCATATCCCATTGATCCGCTTTGTGGTGCTAGTTGCGTGGGATATAAACGGTATGGGTAAAACCGGTGTACCCAATTTGAGAAATTCCCAGCGCCATTGGCAATGATAGCATCATTGGGCAAGTTACTCCCAAGCCATTTTATTATTTTCCCTAAGTCAACATTACCCTTCATTTTTGGAATTTGGGAATTGAATTGGTGATCCGAATGAGCACTTCGGGTCCAGTCTGACCATGGAATTGTCTTAGGCCCTTTGATTGTCTTTGCCATTGCCACGAAATTGGCCATTCCAGAATGGATGGCAAGTGTGGGTTTATAAACACGGGCTAAATCTTCCAAACCTGAAGCGATATGGATAAAAGTCTGATGAGGACAAGGTAAGGAGAAACGCTCATAACCGTCTGTAATCACCTCAGTCATCTGGGCTCCTAATACCAGAAGGAGGTCTGCCTCTTGTAAACGGTTCGCCAGCGGCGGATTAATACCGAGCCCTATATCACCGGCATAGTTTGGTAAATAATTGTCAAAAAGGTCTTGCCGCCTAAACGCGGATCCGACAGGAAGATCAAAATTTTTGGCAAAGGTTGCGAAATCTTCACAAGCCTCTTGGGACCAACCGCTTCCACCAACTATGACAAAGGGTTTTTTTGCTGCAACGAGCATTTCCTTCATTTGATCGAAATTCTGTTTGGTCGGAGCAGGGTTTGTGGGCGTGTATTTATTAGCATCTTCTGCTGCCGCCTTTTCTTTTTGCATATCTTCTGGCAAGGCTAAAACTACTGGGCCCGGACGACCAGAAGTGGCAACGTGAAAAGCTCTGCTCATTATTTCAGGAATGCGCCCCGGGTCGTCAATTTGGTCTACCCATTTGGAAAGGGGCGAGTACATTTGACGGAAATCGATTTCCTGAAATGCTTCACGACCCATCATTTTTCGCCCTACCTGTCCAATTAACAGTATTACGGGGCTATTGTCTTGATGGGCAGTATGAATTCCTAAACTCGCATTGGTTGCTCCTGGCCCACGCGTTACAAAACAGATACCCGGTCGACCCGTTAACTTACCGTAAGCATCCGCCATGTAAGCTGCCCCACCTTCTTGCCTACAGACAATTAAACGGATTTCATCACTAACATCATACAAAGCATCAAGGGTGGCGAGATAACTTTCACCTGGGACACAAAAAATGGTGTCAACACCGTGAATACGGAGTTGGTCAACGATTATTTGTCCACCGGTCCGAAAATTTGGGGTGCCATTCATATTGTTATTTGCTCGTCTATAAAAATCGTATACCGCTGCAATTTAGGTTTTTCCTTATCCTCAGGTTTGACATATCTTATTGAGCTTTTTCCAAGTAAGTTCCGCGGCAATATCATGACACGACAAAATTGGCCAGGTTTATCGTCTGGTGCATATGCTAAAACTGGTTCTGATCCGGATTCAAACCAAGATTGACCAGGACAAATTATTGTTTTTTTTCCCTTTGTTTCAACGGTAAAACCTCCGTTGAGTAGGTAACGAATACCGGGTCCCTTGTGAGTGTGCGTAAAAGCTATACCGCCGGGTGGTAAATCCACCCGATCGCAGCGTAACAAATAATCCTCTCCGGGTTTCAATTTTATCGATGTTTCCTGTAATAAACGGCTGGAAACATTTTGAGTCTGAAAACATTGTTCATTTTTAGTTTTTTCTGAGAGTTCAAAACGCAAAATATTAGCCCCATTTGAACCCGCCTTTAGTGCAATTTTCTCTCCACCAAACCAGGCAGAATTATGAGAAAGTGTGGCTGTTGTGTTCGGGTTATTTGTATTTATATGCAACATCCCATCTCGTACATAAAGGATGCGGTTTTGTTTGAATAGGACCAAGGGAGAGGTGTTTTTGGCTTCTAACCGGTCTTCAAAAAGTTGCAGTTTATATACAGGCATTTTATTCAAGGATTGGGCGACCAGGGTGCTGCAAGAAGAGATTTATTCTCCTGTTTTCTGATCAGCGGTAAAATTTTTGACACAAAAGCCTGCCACTCTGGATTTTTAGCAAGTTTTGCTCTTCGTTTATCTCTTTCTGCATAGGAGTCATAAGCCCAAATATGTATGATCTGATTCTGGGGCCCAAAATCTGTAAAATACCATCCAACCATTTTCCCAAGGATTGGTTGCTGAATAGCCAAGCCTTCTTCTTTGTATAATCTCATATAGGTCGGCACTTTTCCGGGGAATAATGTATAAATTCTTTCCTCAACAATCATGAAAATTTCTTCCTTTGAAAGGCAATTTTTATCTGAGCACAGGGAAAAGGCTCCCGCAAGCTATGGATATCACCCGTGAGAGACTAAATTGGTAATTCCGATCCACTTTGATGACAGAAGACATTCGGGTATTATTCTTTCAAACAGGACTGAAGTTTAAATAAGAATGTTATGAAAAACCATAAAGTTAGGGTGCATACCTCAAAAGAAAATTTAGAGCGTAAGGATCAACTCGCGTGGAAAATTGCTTCTTTAGCAACAGATAAAGCAGCAATTGGTAATGACGTTTCTGATATGGTTATAAATCGGATCATTGATAACGCTGCGGTCGCCATTGCTGGTATTAATCGTACTCCACCGACCACGGCTCGTGCACAAGCTTTAGCCCATCCCCGAGATGGAAAAGGAGCAACTGTGTTTGGTCTTCCAAACGATCAGCGTTTTGACGCTGAGTGGGCCGCCTGGGCTAATGGAACTGCGGTTCGGGAACTTGATTTCCACGACACATTTTTGGCAGCGGACTATGCCCATCCGGGAGATAACATTCCCCCAATTCTGGCTGTCGCACAACAGGTGGGGGCGGCAGGAATTAATCTTCTTGAGGGACTAGTAACCGGCTACGAAGTACAAATTAATTTAGTGCGTTCTATTTGTTTGCATGAGCATAAAGTTGATCATATCGCCCATTTAGGGCCTTCTGTGGCCGCAGGGATCGGAACTCTTCTAGAGTTATCAAAAGAAACGATTTTTCAGTCTGTGCAGCAGGCTTTGCATGTGACTACAACCACGCGTCAGTCACGGAAAGGAGAAATTTCAAGTTGGAAAGCTTTTGCTCCTGCTCACGCTGGTAAATTAGCAATTGAAGCTGTTGATAGATGCATGAGGGGCGAGGGTGCACCATCGCCAATCTATGAAGGAGAAGATGGCGTGATTGCTTGGATGTTATCGGGTCCCGACATTTCCTATTCTGTACCTCTTCCCGAATTTGGTGAACCAAAACGTTCCATTTTAGATTCTTTCACTAAAGAACATTCAGCAGAATACCAAAGCCAAGCTCTTGTTGACCTAGCATTTAAAATGAGGAAAAAAATTCAGGATTTCGAAGAAATCGAAAGAATAAAAATCTACACTAGTCATCATACGCACCACGTGATTGGTACGGGTTCCGGGGATCCACAGAAAATGGATCCCACTGCAAGCCGCGAAACCCTAGATCATTCGATTATGTATATTTTTGCAGTGGCACTGCAAGACGGTGAATGGCATCACAGGCGCTCATATACCTCAAAACGCGCAAGCCGTTCGGATACAGTCAGGCTTTGGCATAAAATTGAGACTGAAGAGGAGCCTGTATGGACCACTCGTTATCACGAAAAAGATCCGACCAAGAGGGCTTTTGGGGGTCGCGTGGAAATATTTATGAAAGATGGTAATGTTATTTCTGATGAACAAGCGGTAGCCAATGCCCATACGTCAGGAGAAAGGCCCTTTAAACGGGAGGACTATATTCAAAAGTTTAGGACGCTTTTAGAAGGACTAGTTTCACAAAAGGAACAGGAACGTTTCCTGAAATTGGTTCAGCGCCTTCCGGAACTTTCGGAGAGTGAAGTTTGTGAAATTAATGTTGTCCTGGACGAAAACCACCTTGAAACGGGTATTGTAAATAAAGAAGGAATTTTTTGATGCTTTTCAATACAAAAACGGCCAATGAAAAACGCGCAGATTTTCGTGCCGGTTTAAACTCGGGAAAAATACAGCGTTTTCCCGGTGCCCACGCCCCTTTGGTAGCAATGGAAGTTGAAAGACACGGGTTTGATGGTGTTTATATTTCTGGGGCAGCATTATCTGCTGATTTGGGTTTGCCCGATATTGGACTTACAACATTAACAGAGGTGTCTCAGAGAGGCCGACAGATAGCTCGTGTGACTTCGCTTCCAGCGATAATCGATATTGATACAGGATTTGGAGAGCCCATGAGTGCAGCCCGAACCATACAAGAATTAGAGGAATTAGGCATTGCTGGGTGTCATCTAGAGGATCAGGTAAATCCTAAACGATGCGGGCATCTCGATAATAAATCGATAGTAAGCCGTGATGAAATGGCTCGAAAGATTATGGCGGCAGCAGACGCAAAACAAGATTCCAACTTTGTATTATTTGCTCGCACCGATTCTCGAGCTTCAGAAGGGCTGGATGCGGCTATCGATCGTGCTAAGGCCTATGTCGATGCGGGAGCTGATGCTATTTTTCCAGAAGCTCTGAGGGATGAGAAAGAATTTGAACAGTTCCGTAAGGCAATTGAAATTCCAATGATGGCCAATATGACTGAATTTGGGAAGTCCCGTTTAATGTCTGCAAAGGAACTTGAAAATTTAGGATACAACTTGGTCATTTATCCTACGACAACTCTACGGCTTGCCATGGGTGCCATTCGTGAGGGATTGACGCAGTTAGCTGAAAGTGGGACCCAATCGGAACTCGTTGACAAACTGTTAACTCGAAAAGAGCTTTACGAGTTAATACATTATGAGGATTACAATAATTACGATCAGTCCGTATATAATTTTAAAATATAAATTTGAGTTTGTCAGAAAGAGCAGTAATGAGCGAAAACACTGAAATTCAAAAAGGACTCGCTGGCGTTGTCGTTGATGTAACCAAAATTTCAAAAGTTATGCCGGAAACTAATTCTCTGACTTATCGGGGCTACGCGGTACAAGATTTATGTGAGAATTGTTGTTTTGAAGAAGTAGCTTATCTTTTGTGGTATGGCCAACTTCCCAATAGAAAACAATTAAGAGCCTTTAGAAAAAATGAACGTGGACGCCGCCGCCTTTCAAGAGAACATTTGGAGGTAATCAGGAGATTCCCTAAAAAATCACATCCCATGGATACCATTCGTACATCTGTAAGCTATTTAGGGACCAAAGAGATAGCTTGGGGCGGAGAACCGCCTGAAAATGATTTAGATCGTTCGATGGATCTTTTGGCGAAAATTCCAACCATGATTGCTACCGATTATTGTTATCGCAAGGGAAGGCGTCGCGTGCCTCCAAGGTTGGACCTTTCATTTTCGGAAAATTTTTTACATATGTGCTTTGGCAAAGTACCCCCAAAGCAGGTTGTTAAAGCGTTTGATGTTTCGCTAATTTTATATGCAGAGCATAGTTTTAATGCTTCAACTTTCGCCGCACGTGTTGTCACTTCAACAATGTCTGATATCTACAGCGCAACGACAGCCGGAATTGGTGCCCTAAAAGGACCATTGCACGGCGGTGCTAACGAAGCGGTCATGAATATGCTTCTAGAAATCGGTTCTGTTGAAAAGGCGGAGGATTGGCTTAAGGAGGCATTTATAAAAAAACGTGTGGTAATGGGTTTCGGACACCGAGTGTATAAATGGGGAGATTCCAGAGTTCCAACAATGAGAAAGTGTCTGGAAGACCTCGCGCGTTGGAAGAATGATAGGAAATGGTTGGAAATTGAAGACGTCCTTGAAGAAGTGATGCTACGGGAAAAAAAGATACACCCAAACCTCGATTATCCAGCAGGGCCTGCCTATTACATGATGGGTTTTGATATCGATATGTTTACGCCAATCTTTGTTATGAGTCGGATTTCAGGTTGGGCTGCTCACTATATAGAACAAAACTCGAATAATCGTCTAATTAGACCCTTGTCAACTTATACCGGTGTTAAACAACGAAAAGTTAAAGCTCTTCACAAAAGGTGATCGACGAACCCGTTGAATTTGTTACAAGTGTCTTAATTTAACAACCAATTTGCCGTCACATACACCCAAATCTACTGTTTGTGTTTTTTAAGGAGAGCTTCTCTGTGTACAATGTAAGCGCATGCACAAATGACAATTATGGCTCCGGAAAATGCCCATGCATCTGGAATTTCATCGAAAATCAGAAAGCCGATGACTCCTGCTATTATAACGCGGGTGAAATCTAGTGGTGCGATTATTGTCATATCACCAGCGGCATAAGCTTGGGTTAGACAATACTGTCCTATAGACCCAAAAAACCCAAGTAATCCAAGCCAAAACCATTCGGTCATGGTTGGCATTTGAAGAATAAAAAGAGTGGGTAGCCCAAGGATAATCGTTCCATAGAAAAGAAAATAAAAAACAATTCGGTTCGATGGTTCTGTCCGTGTTAGATCTTTCATAGTTGTAATTGCGCAACTTGCCAAAATAGCTGCTAACAAAGCCACCAGGGTGGCAGGTTCTATTCCCGACTGTGGTTTTACAACCAAGACAACACCGGCAAAACCAATAATGGTAGCGAGTGATCTTTTTAACCTAACACGTTCTCCAAGAAACAGGGCCGCAAGAATTATTGACCAAAGGGGAATAGTAAAGGTTAGTACTGTTGCATCAGCAAGGAGCAAATGGTGGATTGCGTACATTCCCGCTAATAGAGAAGTCGCTCCAAAAAATGACCTCCAAAAGTGACCAAATGGCCTGTCAGTTTTCAGTATACTAAAACCGTTTTTCGTTAACCAAGGAATATAGAAAATAAGGCTCATCAGAAACCGAAACATGCTTACTTCGAGCATGGGTAGTGTCTGCATGAGATGTTTGGCAACAGCAAACATGCCAGTAAGAATTGTTACGGCTAAAAGCATCCAAAATGCACCTCTTATGTTCGGACTTGAAATTTTAATACGTCCGACAAGTGAAAGGTATTTGTGCAAGTTTATGCCTCAGAATGGCGAGAGAAGAAAAAAACTAAATTCTAATATTACTTTAAAGCTCGTAAGTCATAGCGGATGTGTCTGTATAGGGAAACCCTAGTTCCTCAAGCTTTTTTTCTCTATCCCTGAACAGATCCATTTGGTTAAATAGGAGTAGGTAATTTGTTGATGTTTGGGAGCACAAAGACCATGATTTATGAAGAAAGAATTTACACAATTCTTCCCGGCAAACTTTCCGAATATTTAAAAAATTATGAAGAACTCGGCCTTCCGGTCCAAAAAAAGGTTCTTGGGGTTCTAATAGGGTTTTGGCATACGGAAATTGGTGGCCTAAATAAGGTGGTTCACATTTGGGGTTATCAATCACTGGACGAAAGATTGGAAATGCGGAAAACGTTGGCCCAACACCCTGATTGGCCAGCTTATTTAGACGTGGCTTTGCCCTTAATTGTGGAACAAGAAAATCGTCTCCTTTATCCAGCCAATTTTTCACCAAAATATTAAAATGGATGTAAATGAAAACCTTAAGGCGCTGAAAACAATTTTCACTAGACTGCTTTTTATTGTAATTAAACTGTTTTGTGTAGAGAACTGAGATTATATTTTTTATAAATTGGAGCACGGTAATGGAAAAAACAATTACTTTAGAAGTTTTTACTGACTATGTTTGACCCTGGTGTTATCTCAGTACCGTGCGTATTGAAAAACTTCAGAAACATTTTCAAATCGACGTCAATTTAGTTCACTTTCCTTTGCATCCCGAGACCCCTAAGGAAGGTATACCCATTAAAGAGTTGTATGCCGGCCGCAATTTAGACCCAGAGGAAATGCACAAAAATATGAAAATCCGAATGGATGCAGAAGGACTGCCTTATGGTAAGCGAACCCATACTTACAACAGTCGGAATGCTCAAGAACTTGGAAAATGGGCTGATACCCAAAGCAATGGTGAAGCGTATCATGATGCCCTGTATCGTGCTTATTTTGTTGATGCACGTAACATCAGCGAGATTGATGTCTTGGTGGAAATCGCACAATCAGTTGGTCTTGCAGGTGGTGCAGCTCTGGAATCCCTACAAAGGCATGATTTTAAAGACGAGGTAGACAAAGATTGGGAAAAATCCAGAAAATTTGGTTTTAATGGAGTACCAACGTTTTTGGCGGGTGGTTTGAGTGTAGTGGGAGCACAACCCTATGAAACACTTGAATATTTAGTTAAAGAAGCTGGAGGTATTCCCAAATAAATTAAACTGGTTTGCCTTTGCTTTGACTCCAAGCTTCTTGCATAAAAATATTTGAAGGCTGGTTTTCATCTAAAACCTTCCTTGCGGCTTCAGGCCCAGCTATGGGTAGATTGCTCGCATCAAGGACGCCAATTTGTTTAAGAGCAGAGCCTTGGTCCCAGTATAAATGTTCGTGGCATACTTTATCCCCACGAAATTTCACGATGATAACGGTTGCGATTTCAACGGTTTTTCCGGTCGGCGCTATACCCGGGAAGTAACGGTCTATTAAAGAATCGTGGACAAACTTTGTATAGTTTTCTAGGACCAAACGGTTTGGCCCAATTGTGTAGGAAACCCGAATACGGTCACGGCCACCCGAGTTTTGATCAACGAAGTGGTACTTATAAAACCTTTTAAGCATCTCGTAACCTACACCGCCTGAAAGTGTAGGCACGTGATTTACGTAAGGGTCACCAATCATAGTTTGCATTGTTGCTTCGACATCACGGGTTATAAACTCGTGATAAACATGCTTGGCAAACAATTCTTCGTAGTCATAGTAGGGACCCAGGACCCTTCTGATTAGTTCCAGTGAACGTGAGTGTGCGAGGTCATCGGTAATTTTGTTATAAGTACCTCGAAAGGGAATGGAAAAGCCTTTGCCTCCTTCTTCAAAAGCAAAAACACTAGAGCCGTCTTTTCGGTGGATTTGTTCCTTAAGTTTGGCTACCCGAGCCGCATATTCTGGCTGGTTTTGAGTACCAAATTGAAGGAAAAAGGGACAGGGAACCGTGTCCAGTAGAGCTTCGCTGTTTCCTGAAATTTTTAAATCAAATGTAACAACCGCTGAAAAATTTGTTAGACTTGCCGCTTTTAATGCGAGCAAAGCCCCATTTCCATAGCCAATTGAGGCAAGATTGCCTTCGGTTTGTGGAAAGTTCTTCAAAATTTGGCTTGCCTCTTTAATTTCTTCCACTGAAAAATGACAACCTAGAGCAAGGACAGAGTATCCCTCCTCAGCAAATAAGTTGGTACAAGCCTTAATACCCGCATCGATTTCCTCTTGATCAGCGATAAGGATTATGCCGGGTCCAGTCCCGCTATGATGGACGGCTACAAAAACCTTTCGGTTTCTGCCGCCGATTTTTATTTCTGTTAAATCTCCAGCAAGTGAATGAGTTTGGTAGGTTTTTTCTTCGGCCATAATTAACCCCTTAAATTCAGCACCTCCGATGGCTTTGTATAATCTCTACCTTGGGCATGTGCGACTGCCTGATAAGTGAGCTTGCCATCACAAACATTTAATCCATTCATTAGATGTGGATCTTTGCGCATGGCCTCTTTTGTACCAAGCTCCGCTATACTTAAAATAAAAGGAAGTGTTGCATTATTTAGGGCGAATGTAGACGTTCTTGCAACTGCACCTGGCATGTTGGTCACGCAGTAATGCACAACACCTTCATCGAGAAAATAAGGGTTGGAATGACTTGTCGGTTTACTGGTTTCCACGCACCCACCCTGGTCAATGGCCACATCCACAATTACCGAACCCCTTTTCATCGCCTTTACCATGTCACGTGTCAATAGTTTCGGAGCAGTGGATCCCGGTATTAAAACCGCTCCAACGACAAGATCAGCCTCTTTAACAGCATTTTCAATCGTGTGAGTTGTAGAATGAAGTGTGGAAATGAGGCTTTTAAAATGGAAGTCAAGTTCTGCCATCCTTTTATAGGATTTATCTATGATTGTGACATTCGCTCCCATACCACTTGCCACAAAAGCTGCATTGCTGCCAACAACGCCACCACCAATTATGGTCACATTTCCGCGGCTAACTCCTGGAACGCCTCCGAGCAATACTCCCCTTCCTCCACGCTCAATTTCCAGACCCGCAGCACCTGCTTGCACAGACATTCGGCCAGCAACTTCGCTCATTGGGGCAAGTAACGGCAAGCCTCCTTGTGGATCAGTTACCGTTTCGTAGGCAATGGCGGTAACACCGCTTTCAATAAGGGCGGTTGTTTGAATTTCATCGGGAGCGAGATGAAGGTACGTAAATAAAATCTGATTTTCATGGAGCAAAGCAATTTCATTAGATTGGGGTTCCTTTACCTTAATTACCAAATCGGCTTCCATGAAAATTTCTTCTGCGCTATTGCAAATGTTGGCGCCTACTGAAACATAATCATTATCGTCTATTCCAATTGAATGCCCTGCATTCTTTTGAACTAGAATTTGATGACCCGATTTTGCCAGTTCGTATACACCCGGTGGTGTCATTCCCACACGGTGCTCATGGTCCTTAATTTCTTTTGGGATACCAATTTTCATTTCTTTCTGCCCGTTGTATGAATCGATGTAATATAGTTGAAGATAAAAAAATTACCTAGGATTTAAAATATGCGCGCTTTGATGTTGCGTGAGATTGGAAAACCCGAAAATCTCCGTTTAGAGGATGTTCTTGACCCTGTGCCCAAACCCACTGAGGTTTTGGTAAAAATGGAAAATGCAGCTGTGAATTTCCCAGATCTCTTAACCATTGAAGGAAAATATCAGTTCAGGCCAGAATTGCCTTTTGTTCCGGGCAAAGAAGGTGCTGGTATTGTTTCAGAGATTGGTAGCAAGGTTAAAAAAGTAAGTGTTGGTGATCGGGTTATGATCCAGGTTGAATTTGGATCGTTCGCCGAAAAAGCAGTGGTGCCCGAACATGAATGTTATTTGGTTCCACCAAAAGTAAGTATGCAGCAGGCGGCTGCGCTTGGAATAGCCTTTCAGACCGCATATTTTGCTTTAGTAGACCGTGCTTCTGTCCGGCCTGGAGAAAAAGTACTGATCACGGGGGCCAGTGGCAGTGTTGGATTAGCGGCAATCCAATTAGCAAAAATTTTCGAATGTGAAGTCATCGCTGGGTTAACAACACCCTCGAAAGCAGAGATTGTAAGGCAAAATGGGGCCGACCATGTAATTAATTTGTCTGGTAGTAATCCGAAAGAGGAAATTCGAGAGAATTTATTTGAATATACCAAGGGTGAGGGAGTGGACGTGGTAATTGAAATCGTGGGGGGTGAAGTGTTTTCCGGCAGCCTTCGTTGTCTTAAGTTTCGTGGCCGTTTGGTAGTTGTAGGTTTTACGAGTGGATTAATCCCCGAACTCCGCACAAATTATTTGTTGTTAAAAAACATCACGGTTATGGGTTTGGATCGGGGGCAATATAGAGACAGGGAACCCAAATGGATGCGTAAGGTGCAAGAAAAAATTTTTGAGTATTGTGTGGAGGGAAAGGTTTCCATGCCAATCCAAGCCAATTTTAAAATGAATGAATACATAAAGGCTTTCAATCTAATTCGAAATCGAGAAATTAAAGGAAAGGTTTTGTTGGATGTCAGATGAATAACCCGTGGGATACTTTGGTATTAAAGGGCCAACCCCGTATCTGTATGCATTCAATGGGCAAGGGCCCATTGCTGATCTTTCTTCATGGTATCGGAGGCAACAAAATAAATTGGGATTTACAACTCCCCGTTTTTTCTGAATTTTTTAAATCTGTTGCGTGGGATGCCCGGGGATATGGGCAATCGGATGATTATGAAGGTGATCTCGATTTCAGCGATTTTAGTCACGACCTTATTAGGGTCCTTGATTATTTTGGGGAAGAAAAAGCACATTTATGTGGTCTTTCCATGGGGGGACGTATAGCCCAAGATTTTTATGCCCTATATCCAGACCGTGTAAGTTCGTTAGTGCTATGTGATACTTTTGCAGGGGATGATACAAAAGATACTCGTTCCGGCAGATCCCAATCAATTGAAGAATTTGTAGAAACACGTATCAGGCCCTTTCTGGATGGGGCCACACCCCGTGAACAGGCTCAAAATCGGGGAGGAAGTTTATTGGCACCCGGGCACTCGGAAGATGCAAGACGACGTTCAATCGAGGCTTCTGCCCAACTTCACGTAGAAAGTTATATAAAAACAGTTCGTGCGTCTGCAAAATTTACTCGGGTTGATAATCTTAAAAACATTGATGTACCAACTTTGCTGGTATTTGGTGAATTGGACCCATTAACGCCCCCAACAGTGGGTGAATATATGCAAGAACGTATCCCTGATGCCAAGATGGTGATCATTAAGGATGCCGGTCATATGACCAATTTGGAAAAGCCCGAGATTTTCAATAAGGCGGTGTTGGAATTTCTTCTGAAACTTTAACTTTGAAAACAGCTACCATTTATTGGGAAGAGGATTTGCAATAGCGTCTTCTAAGCTACTCACTCGATGAAATTGTTCTTCCGGTCGTAGACGGCCCGTCCGACCAATTTGATCCATACCGCAATAAAGTTCAAACTCGTAGCCATCCGGATCACAAAAATGTAATGCCATATTGCCACCGGCTCCCTTACGGCCTTCAAAGACTACTGGAATTTCATTTTGTTCCAGATAGTCCCTTGTTTTAAATAAAACATCAGGACTATCAACTTCAAGCGCCAGGTGTTCAATCTTTAAAGCTGTTCCAGTTTTCGGGCGTCTCTTAGCCTTGCCAGGTTTTAATCCAATTGCATGGTGGTCAGCGCCGCAGCGAAAAAATACCATTCCTATGGCATTTCGATCAGTTTCTTCAAATCCCATGACCTCACGCCAAAATTTTGCAGTCTTTTCGACATCGCTCACCTCGTAGACCATATGGCCCAATTTATTAACTTTAATGGGCGATTTTCCACGATATTCTATTGGGTGATCAGATTTAGCCGTCTTTAAGGCATTTTCTCGTCTGGTTTCATCCACTGAATTTTTCATTTCAACCTCCTGGAGGATTTAAAGTGTAGGGCCAGTCCATTCAGAGACAATGTTATCATAGTCGGGTCGCTGACGATCGGTCGGTGTTTCGGTCATAGAACCTAGATATAAAAAACCGGCTACCCGGTCATTAGGTTCAATGTTTAGAGAATTTTTAACGTCGTTGTTGTATGCACACCATTCTGTAATCCATTGCGCGGCATATCCTAAACTTAGTGCTGCGGCTAGCATGTTTTGGCATGCGGCACCTGAAGAAAGAATTTGTTCCCATTCAGGAATTTTATGTTCTGGATTGGTGTGAGAAACTACAGCAACTATAATAGGCGCACGGGCAAAACGCTCCTCTTCAATCTCGACTTGTTCATCAATGCAGTCCGGGTTTTCCTTCCGAAAGGCCTCTCCAAGAATTTTTCCCAACCGATCTCGTGCATCGCCGCGGATTATTATAAATCTCCAAGGTGTTAAACGACCGTGATCAGGTACGCGCATCCCAGCGCGCAGAATCTTTTCGAGATCTTCGTTTGTCGGGCCCGGTTCTGCCATCATGCGGACTACTACGGAGCGACGTTCTAACAAAAAATCAGAAACTTCTGCCATATTGGTACAAACCTCTATTCTTTTTTCGTGCCTAAAATATATACCAGTCTTTTGTGTTTGGCTAAAGGGATCAGTAATTGGTTCAAAATCGGAACAACAATACCCAACGGTACAAAAAAATCATACTAAATAAAAATAAAATACCTCATCAATCAAATTAGAGGAAAATTTTAGGTTAACCTGACACTTTCAAATTTTGTTCAGTTTATCTATTCTTTTAACCTAATTTTGATTTTTAATATTTGAGCAAGAGAAAATTTGTTGACTGTTTCACTTAAAGGTAAAATTGCTTTAATAACCGGCGGGTCTCGTGGTTTGGGGCGCGAAATGGCTTTAGCCTTTGCCGAAGCAGGTGTTTCTGGTTTGACAGTCACCGCAGCTCCTGGTTCAGATGAAAATACTGCAGATATTGCGACTGAGCTTAACGATACAATTCGTGCTGTTGAAGCATTGGGCGTCCGAGGTTTGGCGCTTCTTTCAGATGTTAGCGCTGTGAAACAATGTAAGAGCGTTGTTTCCAAAACTGTAGAAGCTTTTGGGGGTCTCCATATTTTGGTTAATAACGCGGGAAAATCTGGACGATACGTCCACTTTGGAGACAGCAGTTTAAACATTTCACAAGTTAATCCCGAAGGCTTTAAAGATGTAATTGATACAAATTTGTTGGGTCCGTTTCTCATGACCCATGCTGCAGTGCATTATTTGTTAAAAACAGGTTGGGGACGAGTGATTAATATTTCAAAACGTACGGATTCGATGCATGCCCCCTCAATTACCCCTTATGGTCCTTCCAAGGCTGCTTTGGAAGCCGCGACAATTGCGTGGGCCGAGGCAATGTATAATTCGGGTATTACATTTAATACCCTGAGCCCAGGGGGTGCTGTTAATACAAAATTTGGTACTGGCGAAATACCGGAAAAAGGTTTGGACCCCATTGTGATTAAACCTATTGCGGTTTGGTTAGCTAGTGAGGCGTCGAAAAATTATACGGGGTGTCGTTTTGTTGCAGAATTTTGGGATAAAAGTGTGCCAATAGAAATTGCAGCAGAAAAATGTAGAGAAAGCGCAATATTTAAGGAACCAACCCGAGAAACGCTGCTAGAAAACGCATGGAAGGATCCCCCCCGTGGGGATTAACACGACAGGTACGCTTTCCTGAACCTACGCCGGCAATCCGCTAAATTAAGGTTACGCTTGTAATTACAAGCTGGTCCGGCTTTCACACGGGCCCATATAAATCGGGGACCAGCTGTCTTTGTTAGAAATTCGGCCCCTTTGGGAATGTCTTCAGACGTTACAATTGTTAAAATTGATTCAAAACCTGCACCCTTTGCAATAAGCTCTAAATTTGTATTCCCCGATGTGTGCCCTAATTGATTACCGGTTTCGCCATGCATACCATTATCTACACAAATGATAGAAAGATTGGTTGGTTTAGACGAGGCAACTGTTATAAGAGATCCAATATTCATGATTAATTCTCCATCTCCCGTTATAACCGCTACTTCTTGCGTGGGGGCGGAGAGTGCCATACCTAATCCTATGGAGACTGAGGCTCCCATTGCCCCCGCCATTGTGAACAAGTAATCAGCATCTTCAGTAAGCGCTGCTGTGTCTTTTGAGGTGCCCGCCAACCCTGTAACCATGAGGTATTTTTGAGTGTCGGGGAAAAGGCCAGGCAATAAATTCCTTCGATCTATGGTGCTCATTAAAATTCTTTCGTGCCCAGGAACTTTTGTGACAAAACCAAGGCTATGCCTTGGTTTGCCTTAAAAGCTCCGGATACGGCGGCAGTGGTTGCCTCTTCCAACTCGTCTTGACGTTCCACCCTAATTGTTTGAATTCCCATAGCCTTTAACACGGGTTCTACAGCTTGTCCCATTGGGTACTGCCAGGGATTTTGTTCGCCATAATCTCCCCGCATGGTCACAAGGAGAAGAATTGGAAAGCCACCCCCCTTTATCAACGAAAGAAAATTCGGACAGTTGCCAACGCCAGATGACTGCATGCAAAGAACTGCCCGTTCTCCAACTAAATCGGCGCCCGCACAAATTCCTACACCTTCTTCTTCGCTGGTCAACAAAATTGTACGAGTTTTATTATGTTCTTCAGCCAGTTTAATTATGTTGTCATTGCCAAAATCTGGAATATAGGCAAAGAGGGTAATTCCAGCTTCTACCAATTGGTTAAAAATTTGTTTGGACCAAATTTCACGTTGAATTTCTGACATTCTTTACGTCCAAAAGGAAATTTTTTTAACTGTGTACGGCTTGAGAATAAGAAACGCCTTGGTTTTCCCCGACATCGAATAGATTTCGATCATGCATCCAAGTCTGAGTGCGTTCAAACATTTCCTGGGTATAGTTTTGTGGCACCACTCTCTCTCCATTACCAAATAATCGCACATCAATTTCATTTTGGTATCTTTCAGGTATTTCCAAAATAAAGTATTTTTTATACTTTTCGGGTTCGCTATCAATATCTGATTGGGCTCTAATCAAAGCACGCATATATTTTTCTACGTCTTTAGGTTCTACATCGTTTGGAAACATAAATGCCATCATGAAAGTTGTGGAAACTATACGGCGAAAACCCTTTTGCTCGAGGAGATATAGTTGTGGACCCCATACATTAACAGCGGGCACTTTTTTGGCCAAAGCGGCATCAACCCTGGACCAACTCGTTCCAACAAATTTCAGGGAAATTTCACTTGGTTTTAAAAACACCTCTAACGCTTGTAATGCCGAGTAATGACTACCGGAATGATAACCTACGGCGACGTCCAAATTACTTAAATCCGTCGGAACCAAAACTTTAGAATCACCGGGAACCACGATAGCTGCTTCACAAATACTATAGGCCTTTCCATACATAATCCCGTCTTCCAGTTTCGCTGATTGGTTAACTGTCCAGTGACAGGCACAACTGACATCGCCAGCATTTTCAACACTGCCTTTGCGTCCGCTGCCTTCGGCATAACGTTCAAAGGCCCCATGAAATTGATCTTTTAAAGGTTCGTTTGAAAAAACGGTCGAGAGTTGGGGAACGGTTTTGTAACTGGCATCTAGGTTTAGCCAATAATCCAGCCCTTCTTTAGTAAAATAGCCTTTTTCTTCGGCTACCCAATCGCTAAGTCGACCGTGTGGTTGAATTATGAATTTTGTCATCGTTTCTCTCTTAAAGGGGTATTACCAACAAAGTATCAATACGTTCAGAATCACACACCACAATCCGCTCAAGAAATTGCAACCCCTTTTGACCCTCCGCGATACGGTCCAAGTATTTCCCCGTACAGAAAATCTCCGGAGAGGAGGATTGAAAAGTACGAAAGCAGGCAAAACTAGTTTGTACGGAATACTCTTCATTTTTCTCTTTGACAACCAAGGGAGGGTCAATGAGGTGGCGATAGGTATGTGGTTCGAAAAGGTTTGCATTCCGCAAGGCGGAAATTCTGTCCTCCATCATAGCTCGGTTTTCGCAGAGAATTATTCCTACGGGCATTTTAAGTTCGTGGTTTTTACGGGTTGTAACTAAATAATACCCGTCTGGTGCAAAAAAGTTCGGCCATTCTTCCAAGTCATCTTCGTCTATGGTTTTTCCATAAAGACGGTTGAACGCGTCAATACGTTGCAGTAAGTCGCCCGCAATGTCTAACGGTTTTGGTCTTTCAATCGGCATTTTGTTGTGATTCCACCATCAATCCATGCCAGCCCTGCCAAAACCCACGCACTGCGAGTTCGTTGCATCGGCTTTCTGAAAATCTTTCTATATCTCTTCCCCCCATTGGAAGTACCGAGTTTTTATCTTTCGCTCCAGACACGCCGCGCCTTACCCAACCAACCACAGCTCCGTCTTCCATAGCTATAAATCCCCCAGGTCCCACTAAATTAGATTGGCGTATACGCATGGTACGTTGCTCTGGCGTGTCATCGGTGGTTCCCAATACCCACCAAGTTAATTCACTTTTATGGGGCCCTTTAGGTACAATGAGACGCAAAGTAATCACATTTGAAAGTTGTTGGATCGAAAAATTTGGAAACAAACTTTGTATCGCAAGGGTCGTCCCACATTTAAATTCTTGCCAGCTTTCAAGCAGTTCCGGAGCTTTTAACGCATAATCTTCTTTTAGAGCGTGCAATTCTTGGGCCTTGTATTGCCCTTCGTCTTTATCTTGGCTTCTGATTGAATAGGTAAGGTGGTGCAAACCTCCTTGGCTAACCTCAACGGCTCCTTTCATGGACAACCGGTTTAGTCGAAACGTGGTCATAAAGGAATGGAGAAGAGTTGCATGATAAGTATCTCTGACGTTCTCCATATAAAGTTTCCAATTTCCGTCAAGCCCGTGTTGATACTTTCCAATTATTTGCATTTTCCGGCCCAAAACACGATTGATATTTTCACACATTTTTGGGCCAAAATATTCAGGTAAACTGGGTACTTCCTCAGAGAAGGTCCCAAAAATTAGTCCGCAATAATTTTCTACCCGAAGTTTTTCCAGGGAATGACAATTTTTGTCAAAATCTTCGGCAATTCCACCCTTTCCCTGAATTCCTTTTTCAAATGCAATTGAAATAAGTTTCCCACGCAGGTCATAGGTCCAATTATGATAAACACAGGTCAGCCTGTCTAAGTTTCCCTGGTTTTTTATACACACCAAGTTACCTCGATGGGCACATCTATTGACAAATGCATTTACACTATTGGTTTCATCCCGGACGACAATGACTGGTAAATTTCCAACGAATTCGGTTTTGTAATCACCCAGATTGGGAATTTCGCAGTCAAGCGCCAAAAAATTCCAGGTTGTCCCCTGAAACACGGATCTTTGTTCTTGGTTACAGATACCCTCATCTGAATAAACAGAATATGGAATTTCGCTGAAGTCATTTGGTTTAAAATCGAGGAGGCTCATACCTTGTGCTTCCCTTGCTAATTTTTGTAGGTTAATAACTAAATTCACTCATGTTGAATTTAATTTTGAAATTTTAATGGGTTGAGACTACTACGAAGAAACGAAAAATGGGAGGTTTACTTGAATTTAACGCTTAGTATTGCAACCGATGTTAATCCGCGAACGTGGCCAATAATGGACGGATCTGTCAAGGCTGATGGTATTGATTTTATCCATACACCCTTAAATCCTGCAGAAATGTTCTGGCGACAATTAAAGTTTGGAGATTTTGATATTTCAGAGATGTCTTTCTCTTCTCTTATCAAAGCCATTGCGGCGGGAAACAACATGTGGACAGGAATACCCGTATTTACAACCCACCATTTTTTTCAAAACTGGATCGTGATTCGAAAGGATTCCGGAATAAAAAAGCCTGAAGATTTGAAGGGAAAAAGAGTTGGAGTACCTGAATTTCAACAGACGGCGGCAGTGTGGTCACGTGGCATTTTGAAACATGAGTTTGGTGTGGATCAAACGGAAATGGAATTCTTTATGGAACGGTTGCCTGACGTGAGTCACGGAGGGGCTACTGGTTTTCAAGCACCACCCGGTGTGACGGTTAACCAGATACCAAGGGAAAAGGATATAGGCAGTATGTTACTCGCAGGGGAGTTGGATGCGACACTTTTGTACCTTCCACATAACAACCTGATCGACCGGAGTTCAGCCGACCTTGAAAGTCATCCAAATTTTGGGCCGCTTTTCGCGGATACTGCAGCAGAGGGCCTACGCTTTTTTCGGAAAACTAAAATTTATCCGATTAACCATGGGATGGTTATCAAAAGGAAAATTGCGGAGGATCATCCTTGGGTAGTACTAAATATTCTGAAAGCTTTTATAGAGGCCAATCAAATTGCCAATCAGCAACGTCTTGAACACGTGGAATATTACCGGGCCTCCGGATTAATCTCTCAAGAGGCGTATGAAGCGCTTTCTACACCATTAGTTGAACATGGGATAAGGGATAATCAGGAAACCCTGGAAGCAATTACACTTTACTCTTATGAACAGGGACTAACTCACGAAAGGGTGACGCTTGAGGACGTTTTTGCAAAAAGCACAATGGATTACTAGAATTGGGTCAAATTTTCGTGCAAAACAAAAAGAAAAATTAATAAGGAGGCTGTTATGGTTGCCCATACACCAAATCTAAAGAAACAAGATCAGCTTGAACCGTTAAGTTCCCGGTATATAAACATAAAAGACCTTCCATGGGAAACCGGACGTTGGAAAGGAATTAGGTCTAAAACGCTAATGGAGGATCCGGAAAGGGGGCTAAAAACGGCGTTAATTGAGTGGTCACCAGGGGCTTCCCTACCACTTCATGAGCATGTGGATATAGAACAAAGCTACGTACTTGAGGGTAGTTTGTGTGATGAAGAAGGAGAATGCGGTCCAGGAGAATTTGTGTGGCGTCCTATTGGTAACCGGCATCGAGCGTGGTCTCCAAACGGGTGCCTTTTACTGGCAATTTTTCTTAAGCCCAATAAAAACCTTGAAGGCCCCTACGCTTTGGAAGGAGCAGCCGACAATGAATGAAACCAAAAATTTTAGAAAGGCATTGGAAGATGCTGTTATGGAACGTCACTGTGCTGATCATCCAATGACAGAAAAATGGGCAAAAGGTGAACTTAGCCGTAATTGTCTTATGGGTATTGCAGTAGAGCACTGGCATTGGATTAAAAACGCTTCACGGTGGAATTTTCCTATGTGTTCGAGGGCTCCACGTGACGTAATAGGACTTCAGCTTGAAAACTATATGGAAGAAAATGATGAAGAAAAGCCACATCTGTCTATAATTTTACGATTTGCTCAAGTTAATGGTGCGGACGTTGAAGCAGTAAAAAAAGAACGAGGATTGCCCACGACGAGGGCTTGGGCAGATTGGTTAATCAATGTAGGTAAAGAACTGCCCTGGTGGTGTGGGATTGCAGCGGCTCGTGTTGGTACAGAATCGCAATCTCCGAGGTTATACAGCAAAATTTTGCCTGCCCTGCGTGAAGTCTATAAATTTGAAGAGGAAGAGATCGAACATTTTTGGTTACACTCCGAAGTAGACATTGAACATGGAGAGCGGGGGTTTGAAGCCTTGCTTAAACATTGCACGACGCGTGAAATGCAAGATATGGCGGTTCAATATGCGCGAGAGAGTGCGTATATGAGATGGTTTTATTTTGATGGAATTTTTCTACATTACGAGCAGAGCTACGATTTAAAATTACCAGGAAACTAAGAAATTTTGATTAAATTTTGTTTAAAACTCGGTTTTCGTTAAAAAGGGAATTAGGAAAATTTACGAAGTTTGAAAACCGTAAAACCATAAGAATTTGGGTAAATTTCTGCCTCTTTTCGTTTTAGCTATCAGTTAACTGCAACGTCATTGGGGCACCAGGCTTAAAATTTAGCTGTTTATCAGGGAGTTTTGTGGTTATGCCAAATGTAAAACTATCAACGGGTGTTGATCTCCACTACGAAGAACACGGTTCCGGGGAACCACTAATTTTTGTTCCTTCGACTGCCTATTCTGGCGAAGTGTGGAAACCATCACAACTGCCGTTGGCTAATTCCATACGAATTATTTTTCACGATCCGCGCGGTTGCGGAAGATCAATCCCTGAACAGAAAGTTTACACAATTGAACAAATGGCTCTGGATATTGTTGGTCTAATGGATCATCTCCAGCTCCCAGGAGCCCACATCATAGGGCATTCTATGGGTGGACGAATTGCACTTTCACTGGCGCAAAATTTTCCGGGACGGGTGAAAAGTCTAATCATGGCTGGAAGCGGGTCTGGTCCTGCTGCTAGGGATGGCATCAATTGCGTAGCTGGTTTGCCCCATTACTTAGTCTTGGAGCTTGTGGAATTAGGGTTTGAAAAGTTTATTTATGACGAGATTGTTGAAACGGATACTTTCTTTACTCAGGAGTTCCGCACTAAACACAGGGAAACCGTGTTAGATTTTTACAAACGGGCGTGGGCTACTCACGCGAAGTTGCCTGAATATATCCACTTATGCATGGCCCGCCATAATTTTGAAGGCACCCATCGTTTAGGAGATGTGCTTTCACCTACGTTAGTTTTAATAGGGGAGCATGATACAATCGGTAGCAATCACGTTCCGCAGTCCGAAGTGTTAAAAAACCGCATACCTGGTGCTGAATTTATGCTTTTGAAAGGACAGACTCATGGTTTCTTTTGGGAGGTACCGGAAGAAACCAATGAGATAATATTGTCGTGGGTAAAAAAAAATACGCGGTAGTTAAGCCAATTGTTTCAACAAACCAGTCAATTGGTAATGTTTAACTTGAAAACATTGTTAGCAGTTTTCCATAAAATATTTTCTTTTTCTTCTTCACTTAGGTTGGCCCCTTTGAGAACATTTTTACGTATTGTATAAAGGGGCGCTGGGTCTGAAAGCCAACGCCAAGTAGCGGACCAGTCCGAACCAAACATAATACGGTCAGACCCAATTGCATCTATTGCTATTCGAAGGTGTTTGGGGCTCGTTCCAACAACATCAAAATAAATATTGCTATTCCGCATGGCGACGGTCAGAGAGGGTTCAAAATAAGTTTCAAGACTACGTCCCATTTTTGTTAGAATGATTGGGACATCAGGGTAATGCCCGGCAACTTCGTCTGCCCAAATTGGGTTCCCATAAAAAAGTCCACCAGGAAACTGTGACCAGGCTGTCGGAAATTGGATAGGTACTTTATAACGGTTGACAGTATCCATAATTGGTCGCAGATCTTTTTCGATTTTTTCTGGATTGACTGAATTCGTGAAAGCCCGGATAAAAGTTTCTCCCATCCCCTTCATTCCTAGGTCCTCTATACAATAACTTATATGATCAGGAGCACTATCGCGAACTGGTGTGGGATCATCTAAATATTCGTAACTGGCTTCCTGGTCATGACCAATTCGAAGCAGGCCTATACACCGGTCCGGGTATTTTTTTACTACCTTTGCTACTTGCTCATTATTGACGTTGCCGGCACGTGCCTGGACTAATGCCTTGTCTATTTTATGATGATTCATGTGTTCAATTAAATTGTCTGAAATATCTACAGGATCATCAGTTAAAGTTTTTGCATAAAGGTCGGGGTGCCTTGTTCGGAACGCTATAGCGTCCTCCATTTTTTTTATTTGCTTTTCTAACTTTTGGAGGGACGGAAA
>JAYZBC010000015.1:0-29751 GCA_036339375.1 Pseudomonadota bacterium
CCCCACCCTTACCAAGGGTGTGCTCTACCCCTGAGCTACGGCGGCTTTTTTCGTTATGACTTCATATTGGCATGCCTAAATGACCTATACAATTAATCATTACAAATCATATGCCGATGTTGTTTGAAAAATTTTTAAAATCGGAGTAACTAATTTGGCAAAATTGGAAAAGTCGGGGTTTAATTATGTCATCTGAAAACTCGTCAAATTCTCAGAATGAACGAAACAAGAAAAATCCAAGACAAAAACTTTTGGCAATTGCCTTGCGCCAGAATTTAAAACGAAGAAAGGCTCAAGCAAAAAATCGTAGCGGGTTATCAAAACCTGGTAAATGATAAAAACAGAATTATAATTTCCAGTTAGTGGAGTAAACCGGAATTCAAACCTGTAAGACAAAATTAGTGTAAATGAAAAGTCTAACCTTATGGATTGATTTTTTAAAAAAGTTTAAAGAAATAGAGACCCTCACAGTTAGTTATGGAAAAAATTCGAATCAAAGGAGGAAAATCACTTAGCGGGAGGCTACATTTGTTTGGTGCCAAGAATGCAGCGTTACCTCTTATGGCTTCCAGTCTTTTAACCAAGGCTACTTTAACCCTTAATAATTTGCCTAACTTAGTTGATATCAACACTATGAAAAAATTGCTTATGCATCATGGTGTAAAAGTCAATTCTCCTAAAGGAAATTCTGACGGAAATACCATTAAAAGAACTTTAAATTTATCCGCCGAAAACATTGGGGATCTTACCGCCCCATATGACTTGGTACGCCAAATGAGGGCATCTATTTTAGTTTTGGGCCCTTTATTAGCACGGATGGGAGAAGCCAATGTCTCTCTACCTGGAGGATGTGCAATAGGGGCACGGCCAGTGGATTTGCATATAAATGGGCTAGAACAACTTGGCGCTAAATTTGATTTTTCTGGAGGGTACATTAGTGCTGTTGCACCTAAGGGTTTGAAAGGAACTCATATCGTTTTGCCAATTGTTTCTGTCGGTGCTACAGAAAATTTATTAATGGCTGCCTGTTTGGCGAAGGGTGAGACAATTATTAGCAACGCAGCAAAAGAGCCTGAAATTAGAGATTTATCAAATTGTTTGGTGGCCATGGGGGCTAATATAGAAGGGATAGGTACGGATAAACTTATTATTCGGGGAAAAACGAGTTTAAAAGGAGCAGATTATTCAATTGTTGGTGACCGTATAGAAGCAGGGACTTACGCCATTGCTGCGGCGATTACTGGCGGAAAAATTGAACTGACTGGTGTTAGCATAGAGTTGCTGGAAAGCGTTATAGAAAAGCTTTCTGAGGCTGGTGTATCAATTGAACATACGAAACAAGGGTTTTACATAGAGAGAAAGGGAAAATTAAAAGGAATTGATGTTGTCACCAGCCCCTTTCCTGGATTTCCTACTGACCTTCAGGCCCAAATAACTGCTTTAATGTGTATCGCAGATGGCGCAACAATGATCACTGAAGAAATTTTTGAAAATAGGTTTATGCATATTCCTGAATTGGTACGTATGGGTGCAAATATAACGATGCACGGTTCTTCTTCCCTCGTACGGGGGGGTGATAAACTAATTGGTGCTCCCGTGATGGCAACTGACTTACGTGCATCTGCTTGCCTGATTTTAGCGGGGTTGGCAGCAAAAGGCGAAACAATTGTCAATCGAGTCTACCATATTGATCGTGGGTATGAATGCATAGATGAAAGATTGTCTGCCCTAGGCGCGGATATAGAAAGATTAGATTGATGAAGCCAAAACAAGGGCTAAAACTCCGCGCAATCGACGAAGAGGATTTTGACGTGGTTTCTAGCTTTCTACAAGATGCTGTAATTTCCGTAAAAGAAATGGCGTTCCTCAAGAAAGAAGACTGTTTCGTGTTTGTAGCGAATAGGTTTTGCTGGGAAAATTTGACTAATACACAGAAAGTTAAAGAGGGAGATCACTTTGGTCGTGTCCATTGTGGGGTTTGTTTTGAAAATGTGACTAAGATAATGCAAAAGGGTTTAAACCTTAGAAAAAAAACTCAAATTCTTTCACTTCTATCGATTAATGTTCAAGAAAATTTGATTGAGCTATTATTTTCTGCTGGTGTAGTTATCCGTATAGAGGTAAAGAGGCTTTTGTGTCACCTTCAAGACCTTGACGAGCCTTGGCCGACCTTGTGGCGACCAAAGCACTTGCTAAATGAAGAGTGAAGCAGGGCATTGTCCTATTTCGGAGACTTTCATGACTACAAGTTTGGTTTTGGCCCTACCAAAGGGCCGAATTTTAAAAGAAGCTATCCCCTTGCTTGAGCGGGCCGGTATAGAACCGGAAAGTGCTTTTAAAGAAAATGGACGAAAATTGACATTCGAAACAAATGTCCCTGGTTTAGAGATAGTTAGGGTCCGTAGTTTCGATGTGCCCACTTTTGTGGCTTTCGGGGCAGCGGATTTTGGCATTGCTGGTAGTGATGTTCTTATGGAGTTTGATTATTCAGAAAATTATGCTCCATTGGATTTGGGAATTGGTAAATGCCGCATGGTAGTAGCGGAACCAGAGGATATGGTGACATTTGATGATCCGGCGCGGTGGAGCCATGTTTCGGTGGCGACCAAATACCCCGAAATTACAAAAAATCATTTTGCCTCCAGGGGTGTGCAAGCTGAGTGTATTAAACTCAATGGGGCTATGGAATTGGCACCCAAACTTGGGCTTTCAAAAAGAATTGTGGATTTGGTTGATACTGGGAGTACCCTAAAGGCTAATGGCTTGGTGGAAATAGAACATATAGCAGAGGTAAGTTCCCGCCTGGTTGTCAATCGTGCTGCGCTAAAAACTCGCCCTGAAGTTTTAGGAAAATGGATAGAGAACCTTAGAGGTGCAGTGAATGGTTACCAAGCTTGATTTCACACAACCGGATTTTCAAAAAAATATTGATGCTTTGGTTCATATTTCCGATGATTTAAATTCGAGTATAAATCTCGAAGTAAAAAAAATTGTTGAGGACGTAAAGTTAAGAGGTGATATAGCATTATTAAAATATACCTCACAATTCGACGAGTTTACGCCAAAAACTGCCGCCGGTTTAAAAGTAAGCAAAAAAGAAATTGAAAACGCGAGAAAAAGTTGTAGCAAAAAGGCGGTTTCTGCGTTAAAGGAAGCAAAAAAACGTATCCTGGAATACCACCGACACCTATTTCCTCAAGGCTTCGTTTTCGAGGATGACGTTGGGGTTCGGCTGGGTGCCCGTTGGAGGGCAATTTCATCTGTTGGAGTTTATGTTCCGGGTGGTACAGCTGCATATCCTAGTTCGGTGTTAATGAATGCTATTCCTGCCCAAATTGCTGGAGTAAAACGCCTTGTAATGACTGTTCCAGCCACAAAAAATAATTTAAATCCTTTGGTTCTTGTTGCTGCTGATATTTCAGGAATTGAAGAAATTTATCGTGTTGGCGGAGCACAAGCTATTGCAGCGTTAGCTTATGGGACAGAATCAATCGTTTCAGTTGATAAGATTGTGGGGCCGGGAAATGCTTATGTGGCTGCAGCAAAACGCTATGTCTATGGTAAAGTAGGAATTGACCTAATTGCAGGACCTACGGAAATTCTTGTGGTTTCAGATAAAGAAAATGATCCAACTTGGATAGCCGCCGATTTATTGTCGCAAGCCGAACACGATGTACAAGCTCAATCGATATTGATTTGCGATGACCTACAATTTGCTGAATCTGTGCTTGTAAAAATTGAAGAGCTTTTAAAAAATTTGGAGAGATCAAAAATAGCGAAGGTAAGTTGGGATAACAATGGTGTTATTATAGTTGTTCAAGATTTGAGTAGCAGCCCGGATTTAATAAATAAGTTTGCACCAGAACATGTGGAGCTTGCTGTAGCTGACCCGCATATTTTGGCAGAAAAGATAACCAACGCTGGAGCAATTTTTTTAGGTAGGTACGCGCCTGAAGCCATTGGAGATTATATTGCAGGGCCTAGCCATGTTTTACCAACTGGTCGCAGTGCGAAGTTTTCTTCAGGGCTTGGGGTGACAGACTTTATGAAACGCACCTCTTTAATTGAGTGTGATGAAAATTCGATTTCAGAGATTGGATCTAGTGCTAAAGTTTTAGCGACAGAGGAAGGTCTCAGTGCTCATGCTTTGTCAATCTCCTTACGTCTAAAAACCCAAAAACCTCCTAGACCTAAATAATTAGTTCTATAAAGCGCTTTTTTTCAATTGATCTAAAGGAAACGTTGGAATTGCAATAAAGTCTGTGTTTTTACGCTAAATAAATCTTTGATTGAAATTTTTAACTAGCCCGGTGGTTATCGTGAATAAAGGGTCAATAAGAACAAGAAGCCGCAATCTCATATTGGCTTCCACCTCTCCTCGTCGACTAAGTTTGTTAACTCAAATTGGGATAAAGCCAAAGGCGGTAGTTGATCCCAAGGTTATTGAACATATCAAGCAGAATGAGAGCCCTGAGCGCATGGTTAAGCGCTTATCTAAAGAAAAAGCTGAAGCGGTTTTTAAGAAACATAAAGGGGTGTGGATTTTAGCAGCTGACACTGTAGTAGTATGTGGAAAGCACAAAATTGGAAAACCTAGAAATAAAGTACAGGCCCGAAAAATTTTAAACCTTTTGTCCGGCCGTCGACATTACGTTTATGGTGGAGTATGCGTTATAGACCCTTTAGGAGATATTCACCTTCGTTGTGTGAAGACTTTTGTTACTTTTAAAAGGCTTCAAATTAATGAAATTGAATTTTATTTGGAGAGTGGTGAATGGTTGGATAAAGCAGGTGGGTACGCAATTCAGGGAAGGGGCACCCTTTTCGTAAAAAAAATTCAAGGTTCTTATTCTAATGTTGTAGGATTACCTCTTTATGAGACAAACATGTTGTTGATAGGGCTTGGGTATTTATAAATTTTAATTTTTTAAGCCCAAATGTTAGGCCAGCTAGTATGAAGTCACGTGAGCTTTTAATTGAGACCTTTAACAACGAAATCAGGGTTGCTGTTTTAGAATGTAACATTCTGGTAGATTTCATTGTCGAACGTGAAAACCGAAGTAGCGTTGTTGGTGATATTTATATGGGAAGAGTAGAAAAAATTCTTCCAAGTATTGGTGCAGCTTTCGTTGACATTGGAATAACCAAGTCTGGCTTTTTACCTCTTTTAGAGCATGATAAGGAACCCAACCAAGTATTAAAACCGATTGTTGAGGGTGCAAGTATTTGTGTGCAGGTGAAACGGGATGCATTTTCTCAAAAGGGACCTCAGTTATCCCAGGTTTTATCATTTGTAGGTCGCTTGTTAGTTTTTATCCCCGGAAACGGACAAGTCTCAATTTCACGACAAATAAATGATGTAGAGGAAAGTAAAAGGTTAAGGAGACTAGTTGAAGAAATTAAAGAACCTGGTGAAGGATTTGTGGTTAGAACACTAGCGGAAGGTTCTGATGTACAAACAATTCGAACAGAAATTAAAAAATTAAAGAAATTTTGGAAGGAAGTGAAAGAGGTCAAAAACCAATCCCGTTCTCCAAAACGTATTTATAAGGATCTAGGGGCCTTAAAAAAAATTCTACGGGATTACACCCAAGGTAATATAACAGAGATTAAATTTAACGATGTAGAAACGTATAAAAATGCCAAAGATTTCTGCAAGCAATGGTGCCCAGATATTGAAGAGCGCTTGGAAATCTGTTCCTCAGGACAGTCGTTATTTGCCAAACATGAAATAGAGGAAGAAATTGAGATAGCGTTAGGTAGATTTGTTTCTCTAAAATCGGGTGGTGGTCTGGTTATAGAAAAAACAGAAGCTTTAACAGCTATAGATGTAAATTCTGGAAGTTTCATACTAGCAGAAAATCCTCTGCAAAATGCTCGGCTAATAAATTTGGAGGCTGCTTCCGAAATCGCTCGTCAAATTAGAATACGGAACATTGGCGGAATCATAATTGTTGATTTTATACATATGAACGAGGATATAGTTTGGGAGGAAGTTATTCAGAAGCTAAGGGCTGAATTTGCTTTTGATAGAGTTAGTTGCAGGGTATTAGATAAAACAGCAGGAGGATTAGTTGAAATTATACGCCGCCGTCGTAGACCGGCACTGACTGAACTCCTTCAATCTGATTGTCCGTCGTGTGAAGGTGGTGGAAAAATTTTTAACACCGAGAGTGTACTTTTTGAGATCCTACGTGAAATACGTCGTGAAGCAGAGTTTGCCAAATCCGGACCCTTAATTCTGAATGCTAGCCCAGAAATAATACGTGCACTTGAAGATGCACACGAAAATTCATACCCATTTTCAGCGTTCCCTTTTAAAATTATACAGCATTCGGTGGAAGAATTTAGTCCGAATCAATTTGAAATCTTTTTTGACGGGACAAAATGAAATGGTTGTAATTAATCTCTCGGGTAAAAGTAATTCTAAATGTCCTATTTGTGGATCCAAGGCTATCCATAAGTTTAGGCCGTTTTGTTCTCGTCGCTGTGGTGATTTAGACTTATCGAAATGGCTAAACGGAAGTTATAGCGTGCCGCTTAGTAAATTAGACGAGGATGATATAGAGGAGCTGGAATCTCTCAGGCAAAAAGAGTTGAATTGCTCTGAATAAGAGTTTGACAATTGTGTGGCGGACTAAAATTTATTCTGAGGCCGAGTTTTTAATGCAATATATACCGTTCAATGAATAGCTTTCGAAAACTTCTTTTTTGTTATCTTTTCCAATGGAGGTCATTATTTCTCTCAAAGCTCTTATTCTGATAGTTTTTGCTATCCTGGTGTCTGCTGGCCTGATGATGGTTGTGTGGAGAATCGTAAGAAAATTGGTATCTGATGAGGATAGTGAAGATTCCTAAGGCAAGATTTTAGGCCTCTAATACATTCACGAAAATCTATGATTTTAAGCTAATTTGTGAAAGGTAATTATTTTGGCAGGCTCTCCTCGGGTACGCGGAAAATTATTGACAAAAGAGGATTTTGTTAGTGGTCGCCATATAAAAATGATTCGTAAATCTGGGCTTGAACAATATGCACAACTCAATTCAGATGAATACAAGATTAAGCAAAAAGACGAATTAATCGAAAAATCTCCTGGCGAAACAATTTGGATTTTTGGTTATGGGTCGTTACTTTGGAACCCAGCTTTTGACTATGAAAAAAGAGAAATTGGAATTTTGTATGGTTATCATCGGCGGTTTTGTTTCTGGTCAAAAATAGGACGTGGTACACCGCAGAAGCCTGGAATGATGTTAGGCCTTGATAGGGGTGGTTCATGTAAGGGGGTCCTACTTGGAGTTAGCCGGGATAAAGCTTATGAAGAGTTAACTAGCGTGTTTATGCGTGAATTAACCGGTGTGACCTACCACGCAAAGTTATTACGGGTTTTAACAAAAGAAGGTCCGGTTGAGGCAATCACTTTTGTTTCCAACCCGTTAAGCCTCCATTACGTTGAAAAACAAAGAATTGAAGATACCGCTAAGTACATTGCACAAGGAGAAGGGCATCTTGGGCCGTGTTATCATTATTTATTTAACACGGTTGAACACCTTGAAGATTTGGGCATTCATGTTCCAGCTTTGAAAAAACTTTGTAAATTAGTTCATTCTATCAGAAAGGAGTTTTGATTTTTAACACTGCAAATTATCTAGCTTTTGGTTAAAAAACACAAATCTCTAATTTTTAGTTTGTGTTAGCTATTTCTTCTTCCCACAAACGTTCTCCTTCGACTGTGCATCGGCGAAGAAGGCGGGTTTGGTTGTCGGGCCAGTTTGTGCGGGCATGAAGACACGCAAGGTTATCCCACATAACAAGGTCTCCAGGTTGCCAGACATGTTCATAATAATGAGCTTTTTGTTCTGTCAGGTCGAATAAAGGTCCAAGAATTTCTTCGCTTTCTCTTCTTTCCATGCCTTCAATCCACATGGTATTTAAGCGTGCTATGTATAGAGCTTTACGCCCAGAGTCGGGATTTTCCACGATCATTGGTTGTCGGTAATGTAAAATATCTTCAAGATTAACATCTTGGTTAACCCGCCTAGTATTTCCATAATCATATCCTTGCATCACAAAAGCATTGGCGAGCCTTTTTTTGAGACCCGGATTCATCGCCTCGTATGCCGCATAGAGACTTGCAAATTTTGTATGGCCACCTTCCTTCGGAATTTCGATTCCATATAGAAAAGAAACACGATGTGGTTTAGGTCGGTAACATTTATCTGAATGGAACCACATGTCACCGTGTCCTAATGAGCCCAAAGCGTTTCCCTTTGCATCCTTAAGGTCTGTAATCAACATGATGTTAGTCCAGTCAGGACCTGCCGGTCGTTTTGTTCCAGGAGGGGGAGTTACTCTGGTGGCAATTGGTCCAAAGTGAGAAGCAAAATCTAGTTGATGATCTTCTGTTATTTTCTGATTCCGAAAAAGTAACAAAGAATTTTCAACCCATGCCTGTTTAATTACGAAAAGGGTTTCGGTATCTAATGGGTGACTAAGATCAACACCGCAGATCTCTGCTCCAACGTGGGTGTGAAGTTTCGTGATAGTTATGCTATTGGTATTAAGAATCTTTGTGGCCATTTTTTTTCTCGTGAATTTACTAATTTTGTATTAATGAGGGTTGAATTTTTTTACTTTGTTACAAAATTTACAACAAAATATTACAGGTTTTTAAATAATAAACCCATACTAAATTAAGACTGATTTTACGCAAGGAAGTTTAAACACCATCCTTTTTATTTAAATTTAAAACAAAAATTCTTTTAATTTAATTTGCACTACTCCTTTAATTCTATCCCATTCCCCTTTGTTTGTATGTTTTTTTTGAGTTGCGGTAGACGTTGTTGAGTTTGCAGTCTGATTTGGTCCCCTGAACGAATTTCCAAGGTATAATGAAAGGAAAACTACCGATAAAAGTATTAAGATAAATCTAATCATTTTTAACCTGACTTGTTCCACCATTTTTTTGAATGTTGTCTCGAGATATTGTTAGCATTTTGATAATTTTGTTCCTGGAAAACTTTTTAAAAAACCCTTTTCATATAATATTATACTTTTAAAGTTCTTTATTAAGCATTTCGTAGACAATACTTCTTAATTTATTTATAAGCGCATCGCGTGCCCAGGTAGCTCAGTCGGTAGAGCAGTGGACTGAAAATCCTCGTGTCGGTGGTTCAATTCCGCCCCTGGGCACCACTTCACTTGGCAAAATAACATCAAAATCGCATGTCTAAATGGCTTTAGAGACTATAATCATAATTTTTACGGCGCTTGCCCTTGGTTCTCTGGTCAAAGGTATTTCAGGGTTGGGTTTGCCACTCATAGCCATCCCGGTAATGGCTGGGTTTATGGAGGTTTATCAAGCTGTAGCTATTATGATATTTCCAAGAATGTTAACCAATGCTTATCTTTTATGGGCTCATCGAAGTGATGCTGTAAAACTAGTTTCTTTACCTTCCGCAATTCTAGTGGGTGTTTTGGGTATTGTTTTCGGTACTTGGATCCTGTCTAGCACACCCGGAGAGTATCTCCTTTTGTTTATGTCCCTTTGGTTGGGAGGCTATTTATTTAGTTTATTGTTCAGCAAGAAGGTGGAGTTACCAAAGGTTGTAACCCAAAACCTATCAATGATCGTTGTAGCATTGGGAGGCATCATTCAGGGCGCGATAGGTACCGGCGGCCCAATACTTGTTTCTTATCTTCATTCTCTCCGGTTAAAACACGGAGAATTTGTATATGCGGTTTCCGTCTTATTTCAGATTTTTGCATTTGCACATTTATTTGCGTTTATCTGGTTTGGTTTAATAGATCTGGAAAGAACTTATTTAGGTTTGTTAGCCTGTATACCCGTTATAATTTTTATGCCTTTGGCTGTTAGGTTATCAAAAAAACTGAGTGAAAGGGCATCCAATGGTGTGGTGATAGCTCTTTTAATTTTAATTGAAGCGCGCTTAATATGGAGACTAATCAATTAAAAAATGAATTTTTTCATTTTGGATATCTAGGAGCTTGAGTCCCTCTTAGACCCTAAGTATACTCCGCTCGCGAAAATTTTTTGCGGTTCCTTCCTTGTCAGGATATATGCTAGATCCTTAATATAATAGCATCCGGTGTTTGGCTTGATTTTGGTTGTACGGAATTAGAACGATTTTTATTAAAAAGGGAGATCCTCGTTGAGTGATGTCGGTACGCATGGAATAGGTTTAGAGGAACCTGATTCTGAACTTTCGGTAAGAGATGTTTTTGGTTTGGATACAGACATGGTTGTCCCTTGTTATACCAAGGGGACAGAGCTAGTACCCGAACTTGATAAGGCCTATTGTTTTGATTTTGATACGACCGTTGCGATTCTTGCGGCCTTTGCTCATGGACGTAAATTGATGATACAGGGCTATCATGGCACTGGTAAATCCACGCATATCGAACAAGTGGCAGCACGACTAAATTGGTCTTGTATTAGAGTGAACCTTGATAGTCATATCAGCCGAATTGATTTAATCGGTAAAGATGCAATTGTTTTACAAGATGGGAAACAAATTACAGAGTTTCGTGAGGGGATACTGCCGTGGGCTGTGCAACACCCTGTAGCCCTTGTATTTGATGAGTATGATGCAGGTCGTCCAGACGTAATGTTTGTAATACAAAGAGTGCTTGAGGCAGACGGAAAAATGACTCTTTTGGATCAGAATAAAGTCATTCATACACATCCTAGTTTTCGATTATTTTCTACGGCAAATACGGTAGGTCTTGGTGATACTACCGGTTTGTACCATGGCACTCAGCAGATCAACCAAGCGCAGATGGATCGTTGGAACATGGTTTCCACCCTTAATTATTTGGCCCATGAAAAAGAGGTGGAAATTGTTCTTGCCAAATCTCCTGAGCATAATAACAAGGTGGGAAGAGAAATTATTTCGTCTATGGTGCGTGTTGCAGATCTTTCCCGTGCAGGGTTTATGGCAGGGGATATTTCAACAGTCATGTCACCGCGAACGGTAATTACATGGGCGGAAAATAAAACAATATTTGGTGACTTGGCGACGGCTTATCGCATGACGTTTTTAAACAAGTGCGATGAGTTAGAACGTGCCACTGTCGCAGAATATTTTCAAAGGTGTTTTGGGGAAGAATTACCGGAATATAAAACTGTAGCTGAAACTGCAGCGTGATTCGTGGTTAAAAGAGCACTTTTTAGAAAGTCGTAGCTTTTAAAATGGCGTCTGATGAAAATCCTGTAGAAAATTTCCGACAAGTTACCGCGGCTACGATGAGAGCAATTGCTGAGTGTGAAGACATTCAACTAACATTTGGTTCCGAGGCACGTATAGTGGGAACAAATGCTAGATTGCCCGCACCCCCAAGAGACATGAAGGAAGGGGATGTTGCTCATTTACGTGGCGAAGCGGACGCTCTGGCATTCAAATTAAAGTTTCATGATACCGGTCTTCACAAAAAATGGTCGCCTGCGGCAACCGAAGCTCGTGCTGTTTTTGAAGCTTTGGAACAGGTTAGGGTAGAGGCCTTAGGGTCTAAAGAATATAAAGGTAGCGCCCAGAATTTAAGTTCCGCTTTTAACAATCGATGCGAACAAGCGAGCTACCACCGGGTCAGTGATAGGGAAGATGTTTCAATTGCGGAAGTGGTTGGACTTTTAAGTCGTGAACAGATTATGGGTCAAGAGCTCCCCGGATCTGCCCAGAACGCCTTAGGTTACTGGCGCAATTGGCTTGAGGCTCGGATTGGAAGTGATTTTTCGGAATTAGAAGCTAATATCGGTGATCAGGAGGCTTTTGCCCGTACCCTGGATAAAGTGCTTGTTCACCTCGACCTTATCGATTTGGAAGATGACAGTGAGGGTGATGAACAAGTCAGCGAGGAAGCCCCAGAAGAACAAGAAGATGATTCTGATGACGAAGGTGACACTTCCGAAACATCAGAAAGTCAAGAGGGTGATGACGATTTTGATGAACAAGATGATGAGGGACCCGAGCAAGCAGAAGATGATTCAATGGCCGGAGATGACGATGAGGACTTACCCGAGAGTGAACGTCGGAGACGTCAGGCAGATGGCGAAGGGTCCCAAGTTCGTTACACAGCATATAATTCGGAATTTGATGAAGTTATTGACGCTGTTGAGTTGTGTGAACTAGAAGAACTTACTCGGCTCCGTCAGCATTTAGATCAGCAATTAGCCCACTTGCAGGGGATCATTGGCCGATTAGCCAACCGTTTACAACGTCGATTAATGGCTAAACAATCACGTTCTTGGGAATTTGATCTTGAAGAAGGCCTATTGGATGCAGCCCGTTTGGCTCGTGTTGTGGTAAATCCAACACATGCTCTATCTTATAAGATGGAACATGAAACGGAATTTCGAGATACAATTGTCACCCTTTTAATTGATAATTCCGGTTCAATGCGTGGTCGGCCTATAGCCGTAGCAGCGATGAGTGCCGATATTTTGGCTCGTACACTTGAGCGTTGCGGTGTGAAAGTAGAAATTTTGGGTTTTACAACCCGTGCGTGGAAGGGTGGATTGTCTCGCGAAAAATGGTTAGCGGATGGCAAGCCTCCGACACCAGGCCGCCTAAACGACCTAAGACATATTATCTATAAAAGCGCAGATTTGCCTTACCGGAGGGCACGGAAGAGCTTGGGGCTAATGCTTCGGGAGGGTTTGTTAAAAGAAAATATTGATGGAGAGGCTCTGTTGTGGGCGCATAACAGAATGCTGGGACGTTCTGAACAACGCCGAATTTTGATGGTAATATCTGATGGTGCCCCAGTTGATGACTCTACATTATCTGTTAATCCGGGAAATTATCTGGAAAACCATCTTCGGTCGGTTATAGAGTGGATTGAAACAAAATCTCCAGTCGATATTGTTGCTATAGGTATTGGTCACGATGTAACTCGTTATTATCGGCGTGCTGTTACCCTTATGGATGCCGAACAATTGGGAGGAACAATGATGGAGAGTTTGGCGGAGTTATTTGAAGAAGACGAAGGTTTCAGTACCAAACGTCGGGGACGTGCTGCGTAAGGCTTTCCTTCAACAGCGTTTAGCAGGGATACACAAGGCCAATAAAGCTAAAATCATAAAAATTGCCGTGATCCAAAATACCCATTGGACATGCCCTTGATCGATTACCCAACCGTAAAGGACAGGTACTAATACTCCCCCCATAAGATGTCCGGTAGACATAAATCCAAACATTTTTCCGGCATCGCCGTCTGGAGTAATTGCACGGACCATCATGTCGCGGGCGGGCCTAACCAGTCCAAGAAAAAAGCCGACTAAAGAAAAACAAAAAATAAGTAAAGTCAGGCTTAGTTTAAAAGTTCCGATTAGAACAATGATGAAGCTTGATAACAGAAATGAGGAAGCAGCTATTAAATTGTGTTTTTCAGTAATATCTGCCAGATAACCCCCAAATAAAATGCCCAAAACACCAAAGATCAAGAAAATAGTTAAAATTATTCCAGCAAGGTGCAGAGGGATGTGGTGTAATTCTACTAATGTTGTAACTATATAGGTATTTAAACCTATAGAAATCATGGCAGTCGTTATAAAAAAAATGTAAAGAACTAAAACGTTTGGAGCTAATAATAAACGAAGGCTGTCTAATACACGTGTATTTTTTTGAGAAATTTTGTTTGTTTTCGAGCGAATGTGATCATGCAAAATATTGCCCCAAACCAACATTGCAATTCCAGTAACACCTCCAAGTAAAGCCACGGAAAGGACCGCAATTTTCCAGTTCCAAACCTGTGCGATTGTCACTATGACAAGTGGAGCCACCGCACCACCTGCTGTCCCGGAAGCTGTGTGTATGCTGAAGGCCTTGCCCATTTGATTTTTTTTCATGGACGACATAAGAATTGAATAATCCGCAGGGTGGAAAACAGCATGACCTAGGCCAGCAAAGAGAGAGAGAATTAATAAAAATTCATATGAATTTGTGAGTGCCATGGCTCCAATGGAAAATGTTTTGATTAAAAGACCAGACAACAAAATCTTTTTTGCGCCAAAATAATCAACAAAAAATCCAATTGGCAGCTGTGCCATTGCACCAGATGTATTTATTAGGGTTATCATTATTCCAAGAGATGCATAACCAACATTGAAATCGGATTGCATCAGTGGGAATAAAGGCGGTAAGACCAGCTGGGAGTAGTGGCTGACAAAATGTCCAACACAAATCAGACTGAGTACGCTTGTTTCTGGTCCTGTTTTTGCTGGCTTTGAGGTCATAACTAAAATTGAGCCTCATAAAAAATTTATGTAGGGGCTAATCTATCTAAAGGTAGTGGCCTTATGTTTAGACAAAAATGAAACTTGCATTGTGGGCATTAAAATTTGTTGAAATAGCAACGTTTCTGTTTGGAATACTTTTTGTTTAAAATTTACGGGTGAACATCCTCAGTAAACCAGTCCGTTGGTAATTCATTTCCCAACCCTATTTTTTTTGCCTTCCGATATACAATGCCAGCTGTTGCAGCAAATTGAAGACCCAATCCCATGTCATTAATGAAACACGTTGCCTCTTTATCACTCGTGCGGCCTTTAACTTTCCCAACAATCATTTCTGGTAGTTTGGGACATTTTTCATAGTCGAATGTTGGATTAACAGCCCATCCTTTGCCTGTCCGTCTATCTGGTGGATCAACGTTTTTAGCTTTTACAGTATCGGGTTGTCGTTGACCAAAATGTAAACCCACACGATCTGCTCGAAGCAATGCTTTTTCTTCAATTTCTGGCATCTTGATAGAACTCACGTGAAGCCCATCGTGAACCCATTTTTCAAAGAAAATAGCCTCAATGCTATTAGATGCGCACATGACAATATCAACATTGGAAACCGCACCTTCAACATTTGATACAGGTGTCACCTCACAATTAAGCTTGTCAGTCATTTCTTGAGCAAACGATACCCGATGACTTTCATTTGGACTAAACACCTTTATGAGTTTGATGTTTCGAACAGAACAAGCAGAAAATAATTGGGTTTCTGCTTGCCAGCCCGATCCTAAAATTCCAACAGTTTCAGAATTTTCCCGTGCCATATATTTTATTCCCAGCCCATTTGTTGCACCAACACGTGTCCTTTGGATTACTCCATCTGGCATGATAGCCAGAGGTTCTCCCGTATTTGTACTAAATAATAAAATTAGACCCACCCAACGTTTATTTGGTGCAGCAGGTACTTTTACACGACGTATACTCCCTTCAATGACTGGCCAGGTTACAATATCTGAATTTAACCGTACAGCGCTTACACCTTGGTCCGGTATTACACCGTCCATGGTTTTAAAGCCATAAACAGCATCTTTTTGTTCTGTTGGTGTCAAACAGTCTGATCTTTTTCTTGTAATGGCAGTTCCAGCGTGTAGAGCTCGATAGGCATCTTCTAAAATAGCAATGCAATCAGGCATCGTGAGAACCTGAGATACCTCATTATTTGATAGTATAAGCGTCAAAAGAACTTTCTAACTAAAAATTAAAATTTACAAACGAGATTTTCAGACTGTGAAAAGAGAATATCAAAAAAAGGGTTTCAATTAATTCCGGATACCCCATCCTTTGAGAATTTCTAAGGGATCATCACCTTTTTCATAACCTTCGTATGGTTCAATTTGCTCATACCAAGCAGCACCCATTGCCTTAAGTATTCGATTATGAATGCAAATTAGTCGAGCGGGTTTGTCTGGGTCCGAGTTATGGTGCTTATGCGTAACATAGGGTGGAATATAAACAAAATCTCCACGTTTCCATTCAAACTTTTTAGGTTCTTTTTCCCATTCCCAAGTAAATTTTACGTCAACTGAAAAATTAACGTCCCAGTGTAAGTCGTAACCCGTCCCTTCGGCCACAAAAAATACTTCTTCCGCGAGATGTCGATGCTTCCCTGAAGCTTGGGAACCGCCAAGAAAATGCATGTAAATGTCCACACAGTTTTCAACTGTATTCATTTTTTCATGAATCATATGTTTAAGGACACCATGAGGAGAATTTTCAAATGGCATATCAGCAGCTTTGATGACTTTTAGGCGGTTTTTATAATAATCCTCTACATAAGCCGCCGTTTCAGCAAGATTTTCGCTATAAAAATTGCAAACATTATTTCCTTTAGTAATAACATCTCTTTCGTCCAACCTCAGTCTCCTTTTTTCTTTCGGTTAAAAGCTACGGAATTTAGTAGTCAACTGGCGGTGCATAGTCCTCTTGTCCAGGAGCAACTTCTTTAGGAGGCATCTTCACGTTCTTCTGGAAAACCATATGCATAAAAAGAAAAAGTGGTTTTGCTTTCATTACCAAGACAATGTATTCCTCGTTCGGACTGGTGTTAAAGTGTTGGTGGACGCAACCATTTTCTACAATCATAACATCTCCAGCTTCAGAGTCTATTCTTTCACCATCATGGACGTCGTACCCTTCGCCTCTCAAAATATAAAAAACTGCACTATTCATGTGGCCATGTTTTTGCCCATAACCCCCAGGCGCGAATGCTCCCAAATGAGTTTCTATTGATTGTGCAATTTCCATACGCTGAGGATTTACCATTGGTTTATCAAAAAATTGTGGGCCGCCATCCCATTTATAATCATGTACGCTGTAAACGCGCTGTTTTTCGTAAAGCCCTTGTTGCATTTCACCATAGGTACCTTCAAGGGCACGAACAAAAGTACGTTTTTTTACCCAACGTTCCCAAACGACTTCAGGCTTATTATGACCAACCCCAGGTTCAGCACCGATTCCAGCCTCTCTACTTCCTTCAGCCATAAAATTCCCCTTTTTAATAAGTTTTTCCAGCAGAAGAATATCAGATAATGAAATAGGTTAGACCCAATTTAAAACATCCGAAACCCCACATTTCCAAGGTATATGACGGTCATAAGGGACTGTCAAGGACAAGACAATTTTACGGTTGTGTTGTTTCCCAAATCCTAGTTTAGAACAACCAGTATAGTGATCTATTGGCTAAAATTGCTAATCTTAGTTGAATTTATTGAAGAAATTTAAAAAACTATTGGTGAAATAAACAGCTTCTTTACCTACAACTTTTTTGAAGGAAATTCGTAAAGAAAATTTTAAAAAAAATGGGAACCCTCATCAATTACAGGTTTCAACCTTGCACACCAGCGTACAGTGAGGTAAGTACGATCTCAAATAATTTTGGTTAATGGAATATAATAAAATCTACAATATAAATTATAATAAGCTCCAAACGGAAAATTTAGGATATGAAACCACCGCCTTTTTCTTATCATGATCCCACCAGTGTTCAAGAGGTCGTAGCGCTTTTAGGTAATTTAGAGAATGCAAAAGTGTTGGCGGGTGGGCAATCGCTAATGCCGATGCTGAATATGCGGTATGTTTTGCCTGACCATATCATTGACTTGAATAAAGTTGAAGGTTTGTCTTTCATCCGGGAAGCTGAAAATGCTATTCAAATTGGAGCAATGACACGACAACGTGAACTCGAGTTTTCTGAAATTATTAAAAAAAAATGCCCGTTAATGTATGAGGCGATTTTTCAAATAGGCCATCGGCAAACACGAAATCGTGGGACCATAGGGGGCTCCCTGTCTCACCTTGATCCTGCTGCTGAGCTCGCTTCTGTATGTTCAGCCTTAGATGCAGTTATTGTTGCCACCGGAGAAAATGGAAGTAAAGAAATACCATTTTTTGATTTTCCAGTTGCGTACATGACACCTGCCTTAGAGTTGGATGAAATTGTCACCGAAATTAGAATGCCGGTATGGCCAGAAGGTCACGGGTATGCCTTTGTTGAGTTTGCCCGTCGACACGGGGATTTCGCGATTACATCTGCAGCTGTTTTGTTAGAAGTTGATGTTGATGGAAAAATTTCTCGTTCTTCAGTTACAATTGGTGGGGTTGCCGCGGCGCCTGTTCGGATGACGGAAATTGAAACTTCGTTGATAGGTTTAGTTCCAAATGAAGAAAAATTCAGGGAAATTTGTGAGGTTTGTCGTGGAATAGAGGCTCTGGGTGACGTCTATGCATCAACTGAATATCGTCAACATCTGGCCACGGTACTAAGCCGCCGAGCTTTAGTTAAGGCCTATGAGCGTGCAAAAAATGAACGGTAAAGGAAGTAAGAATGGGTGAAACCCGAAATATTTCTTTGACAGTGAATGGCAAATTTTATGAAGAGGATGTTGAAGTTCGTTTTACTCTAGCCGATTTTCTGCGTCAACAGTTGGGGTTAACTGGTACGCATTTGGGTTGCGAGCATGGTGTTTGTGGAGCCTGTACTATCCTGTTAAATGGACAAAGTGCACGTTCCTGTCTTTTGCTAGCTGTACAGGCTGATGGTCAAGAAATTAAGACAATCGAAGGAATTGCACTTTCTGAAAAAGAATTACATCCCTTGCAAGAAGCCTTTCGTGATAATCATGGTTTACAATGTGGATTTTGCACGCCAGGGATGTTGACAACCTTACTTGAATTTTTGGAAGAAAATCCTGATCCAACCGAGCAAGAAGTCCGAATAGCCATAAGTGGTAATTTGTGTCGTTGCACTGGGTATCAAGGAATAGTTGCTGCAGCTCTCGATGCCGCAAAACGGTTAAGAGAACAACAGGATTTATAATTCGTGAAAGGTGGAAAGATTTTTGGGGAAAGTGTAACACGCCTCGAAGATCCCGCTCTCCTAACCGGCAATGGGAGGTTTGTCGATGACATAATTCTTCCTGGTTTGCTGCATGCAGCGTTTGTTCGTAGTCCCCATGCTCATGCCCAGATTAAAAGTATTGATAAAACTGCCGCTCTGAATGTTGATGGAGTTCATGGAGTTTTCACGCTAAAAGATTTTCGTCCCTATTTGGTTAACGAAAAACTAGTTGTTGGATTGCCTAGCCCTTCTTATCAACAAGATTTGAATCGACCTGCTTTAGCAGATGGAGAAGTTGTTCATGTTGGGGAACCCGTCGCAATTGTGATAGCAGACACCAGATATTTGGCCGAAGATTCTTTATCGCTAGTTGATGTGGAATACCAGCAATTACCCGTCATTTCGGATTGCCGACATGCGTTAAAGAAAAATGTTCCCACCGTTCATAGTAGTTCATCTCACAACATTCTTGCTGAGTTTGACATGGGATATGGTGAAGTCGAAGAAGCATTTGAAAATGCCAAACACGTGTTTGCAGAAAAATTTTGGCAACATCGTGGGGGTAGTCATTCTATTGAATGTAGAGGCTCAATTGCATCGTATGATCCAATCCAAAAATTACTAACATTATATAGTGCCACTCAGGCTGCCCATACGGCGAAAAATATTTTGATAGATATGCTTGGGTGGGACGAAAACCGAATTCGCGTAATTATTCCTGATGTTGGTGGAGGGTTCGGGCCTAAGCTAGTTTTTTATCCTGAAGATGTTTCAGTGGTATTATCAGCAATAATTTTAAAACGCCCAGTAAAATGGATAGAGGATAGGCGAGAACACTTTATTTCTACTACACAAGAGCGGGATCAATTTTGGGATGTTGAAATTGCTTTAGATAATGCGGGTGGAATTATGGGAATTCGAGGCTCTATGGTTCACGATCATGGTGCCTACACAGCGCGTGGTATAAACCTTGCTTATAACTCAGCTTTAATTGTCACGTTACCCTACGAAGTTCCTTGTTATCATATCAATGTAATTCTTGCCCTAACCAACAAAGTGCCGGTTACCCCAGTACGTGGTGCTGGACATCCGCAAGGTATTTTTGTAATGGAACGTTTGTTGGATCGTGCAGCCAGAGAACTGAAAATAGAACCCTCTGAGATTCGTAGAAAAAATTTGATTACAAAAGATAGAATGCCATTCACAAAAGGGCTGAAGACACGTGGAGGTGCTTCTGTTGTGCTGGATAGTGGTGATTTCCAAAAGTGTATGGACGAAGCTCTTTTGAGGATAAATTTCGATGAATTTGAAGGGCGTCAAAAAACAGCACGTGAAGAAGGGCGTTTTCTTGGGTTAGGGATAGGTAATTATGTAAAAGGAACAGGACGTGGCCCTTTTGAACCTGTCAATGTTCGTATAGGGCTATCTGGTAAGGTTTTAATCTACAGTGGCGCCGCTGCGATGGGCCAAAGTACACACACAATGCTCTCTCAAATTGTCGCCGATCAACTAGGAGGCGATATGAATAACATAGAAGTGATTACAGGTGATACAGCAGTAATTTCATTGGGAATTGGGGGTTCAGCGAGCCGCCAGGCCGTTACAGCCGGATCTTCAGCATTCCTTGCTGCACAAGCAGTTAAGAAAAAGGTTTTAAAAGTCGCTTCACAAATGCTGGAAGCACCTGAAGAAGATTTGGAAATTAACGGTACAGATGTGAGAGTTAAAGGTGTTGCCTCTCTAAAAACTAGTTTTGCTAAAGTAGCGCATGCAGTGGCAGGAACACCAGGTTATGCCCTACCTGATGGAATTGATCCAGGTATGGAAGCGTCGAGGAGCTTCCTGACAGATGATTTAACGTACGTTAATGGTACTGTTGCTGTGGAAGTAGAAGTAGATCCCGAAACAGGACATGTTTTAATTTTAAAATATGTAATAGTTCATGATTGTGGCACGGTAATCAATCCAATGATCGTTGATGGCCAGGTGGTTGGAGGGACTGCACACGGAATCGGGAATTCTCTTTTTGAATGGATGGGATATGATGAAAATGCACAACCCATAACCACAAATTTAGCTGAGTATTTGCTAGTTAATTCCACAGAAATGCCGCAAGTAGAGTTGGGACAAATGGTATCACCTACACCACTCAATCCATTAGGGGTAAAGGGCGTAGGAGAGTGTGGCGTTGTTTCAGCGCCCGCAGCTATAATTGGAGCAATTGAAAACGCGCTTGAGCCTTTTAACATCCACATCAATCAGGTTCCAATTCGACCTGACGAAATTGTTGCCAAAATTCACAGGGGCCTTTAAACGCGCTGGCAATATTTCCTATTTTCAAATAAAAAAAGTTTCGAAATTAAAAAAGGTTCCAGAAGCTCATTTTTGATGGTTCAAATAACATTTTTTGTTTTCTTCTTTGTCTTTCAACCAATGAAGTAAAAATCAGCTTTTTCTCTTCAGTTTTTCTCCCTTTTTCCGTCCTAATCCGATTTGTTTTGCAAATGAAGAACGTTGTTCAGCGTAATTTGGTGCTACCATAGGATAATCAGGAGACAAACCCCACTTTGAACGATATTCGTCCGGGGTCATACCATACGATGCTCGAAGATGTCGTTTAAGCATTTTCAATTTTTTGCCATCTTCTAAACAAATTAAATAATCAGGTTTAATTGAACGCCTAATGCTAATTGAAGGCTTGGGGGGGTCTGTAGAAATCTTTAAATCACTTGTTTTTAAAGTTGTTAACGAACCAAAAACAATATTAATCAGATCAGGAATTTGAGTGGCCGAAATGGTATTATTACCTACGTAAGAAGAAACAACTTCTACAGTCATTTCAAGTAATTCTTCGTGTGAAACACTTTCCTTAGATACTTCATTCATTAAAAATGTTGCCTTTTATATGAAAAAACAAGGTTTAAAAATGAATAATATTTCATTTTTGTCAATTAAAAAAATAAATATTAAAAAATAATTTAGTTTTACTATAAAATAAGAATGTTAAATTTATTTTTATTGATTTATACTTTCATTTCCTCCGTAAAATTGTATAACCTGGTTGCCTACAAATAGTGTGGCTAGTTTTCCCTTGTCAATATATGGTATACTGAACCCGAAACTTCCAAGACTACTTGGTATAAAAATGGCACAACAAACAATTGCTGTTGGCTCTGATCATGCTGGCTTTAAACTCAAAACGAGAATTAAAAGTTTGTTGAATGAATTGGGGTTTTTGGTTCTTGATCTTGGAACCCAAGATGAAATTTCTGTGGATTATCCAGATTATGCGAAGAAAGTAGTGAAAGCGATAAAGCGTGGGGATGCGGAAAATGGAATTTTAGTGTGTGGCAGTGGCATAGGTATGTCAATTGCTGCTAATCGACATGGAGGTATTCGTGCAGCATTGTGTTCTGATAAAACTGATGTTGAATTGGCTCGAAAACACAATGACGCAAATATTTTAGTTTTAGCAGGAAGACTAATTTCCGTATATCAAGCGAGGCAATGCGTAAAAATGTTTTTTAGTACCAAATTTGAAGGTGGAAGACACCGACGGCGTGTTAACAAATTGGGCTAAATAAAAAATATGGTTAAAATAAAGTATAGGGAACGAATACGTGCATGAACGCGATTTTCTTGAAGTTGGGTATTTTTCAGATAGTTTGAGTTTGCGTGATCCTGAGATCTATCAAGCAATTTTAGGGGAACTCTGTCGTTTGCAAGATCAAATTGAGCTAATAGCATCCGAAAATATTGTCTCCTCTGCAGTTCTTGAAGCAGCTGGCTCGATAATGACTAATAAATATGCGGAAGGTTATCCCAATCGACGTTATTATGGTGGCTGCGATTTTGTTGACATCGCGGAAGAATTAGCACGAGAACGTGCCAAAAAATTATTTAATTGTTCTTATGCAAATGTTCAACCTCATGCAGGAGCACAGGCCAACTTAGGCGTATACATTGCTCTTTGTGAACCAGGAGATACTATTTTAGGCATGTCACTCGCTGCTGGAGGGCACCTTACCCATGGGGCGAAGCCTAATTTTTCTGGAAAATGGTTGAATTCTGTCCAATACAACGTTGGTGCGGACAACCATCTTATCGATTTTGAAGAGGTAGAGGCTTTGGCTGTAGAATATCGTCCTAAAATAATTATAGCAGGAGGTTCGGCTTATCCCAGAATTATCGATTTTAAACGTTTTAGGGAAATTGCAGACAAAGTAGGGTCTTACCTGATGGTAGATATGGCTCATTTCGCTGGACTTGTTGCTGGTGGGGTGCATCCCAGCCCATTTCCTCATGCCCACGTTGTTACTACCACAACACACAAAACTTTAAGGGGACCGCGTGGAGGTATGATACTATCGAACGATGAACATTTGGGAAAAAAGATAAATTCAGCGATTTTTCCTGGTACTCAGGGAGGACCGTTAATGCATGTTATTGCTGCAAAGGCTGTTGCTTTTGGAGAAGCACTTCGTCCCAGCTTTAAAAAATATGCCCAAAAAGTGGTTGAAAATGCCGGAGCATTAGCCTCCACTTTAGCAGATCAAGGATTGGACCTGGTGTCGGGTGGAACAGATACTCACCTTCTTTTAGTTGATCTCCGACCAAAGGGTTTAACTGGCGCCTTGGCAGAAGCAAGTTTAGAAAAATCAGGGATCACTTGTAATAAAAACGGCATTCCTTTTGACCCAGAAAAACCAACCGTCACTTCCGGAATTCGGTTGGGAACCCCCGCTGCAACAACTCGTGGTTTCGGGCCAACAGAATTTCGAAAAGTTGGTACGATGATTGGTGAAGTTCTGAACGGTCTGATAAAAAACAAGGAAAATAATTCATCCATAGAGGAAGAAACTCGTCTTTTGGTAAAAACCCTTTGCGGAGAATTTCCAATTTATTCCAGAAAATAATGTTAGGAGTGTTAAGGCCATGCATTGTCCATTTTGCGGCGCAGATGATACTCAAGTAAAGGATACACGCCCTACTGAAGAGGGGGCAGCTATACGTCGTCGGCGTTCATGTACGGGATGTGGAGCCCGTTTCACAACTTTTGAGAGGGTACAACTCCGAGAGCTTATTGTTATAAAACAATCTGGTAAGCGTGAACAACTTGACAGAGACAAACTTGCTCGATCACTAAATATAGCCTTACGTAAACGCGAAGTGGATCCAGATAGAGTGGAACGGGCTCTAAATGGAATAATTCGACATCTTGAAAGTATTGGGGAACCAGAAGTTTCATCTCAGTTTATTGGAGAACTGATTATGGATGCATTAGCGAGTCTCGATCAGGTTGCTTATGTGAGGTTTGCCTCAGTTTATCGAAACTTTCGTGAAGCGCGTGACTTTGAAGACTTTGTGGGTTCCTTAGGTGATGGCGATCGTTAATAACCATCACGCCTTTATGCAAATTGCCCTAAATCTAGCTGGTCGAGGGCTAGGTCGAACATGGCCTAACCCTTCAGTTGGTTGTGTAATTGTAGCTAATGGTAAAATTGTTGGAAGGGGTTGGACACAGCCGGGTGGGCAACCTCATGCGGAAGTTGAGGCTTTAAGACGTGCAGGCAGCCAGACGAATGGAGCTACCGCTTATGTTACACTAGAACCCTGTGTTCATCAGGGTAGGACCCCACCATGCACCGAAGCGCTGATTAATTCAGGAATAAAGAAGGTGATGATCAGTTTGCACGACCCTGACCCTAGAGTTAATGGTAGAGGCATCAAAGCACTACAAAATGCGGGTATTAAAACGGAAATTGGTTTATGTTCGGAAGAGGCAAAAAAAGTTACTGCCGGTTTTCTTCAGCGCGTTTACAATTCAAAACCCTTTATCACTTTAAAATTTGCTACCACATTGGATGGCATGATTGCAACTGGAGGTGGAGTAAGTGAATGGATAACTGGAGAAACTTCAAGGCGTTTAGGCCATTTGTTGCGTGCAAATCATGATGCTGTATTAATAGGAAGCCAAACTGCCGAAAAAGACAACCCTTTATTGACATGCCGTTTGCCTGGTATGAGAGAGTGTTCTCCAATTCGTATCATAGTAGCCAGTAGTTTGCGTTTACCATTGTCTCATAAACTTATCCAGACAGCTTTGGAAATACCAACCTGGTTTTTTACGGTATCAAATTCGCAACAGGATAATAAAATAAGCAAGGCATACGAAAAGGCCGGTGTAAAATTGTTTATTGTAAAACCAGATGAGAAAGGTAAACCGAATTTGTTAGAAGTTGTGGAAGCACTTGGAAAAAAAGGTATTACCCGTCTTTTGGTAGAAGGAGGTGGAAAAATAGCATCCTCCTTTTTAAAGGAAGCGCTTGTGGACGAAATATTTTGGTTTCGAGCAGCTAAAATTATCGGTGGAGATGGTGTGCAAGCAATTTCTAAAATGGGTATTGAAAATATAAAAGACACTATTCAAGTAAAACGCTTATCTGTAGAAATTATGGGAGAAGATGTTCTTGAGCGGTATAGTCTTAAGAGTATTAGGGATTAAAAAATGTTTACTGGTATAATTACAGATATAGGAAAAGTAATAGAGGTAGAAAAACCAGGGGATACACGTTTATCGATCAGCACAAATTACAAAATTCAAGAGATCGAGCTAGGAGCTTCGATAGCTTGTTCTGGCCCGTGCCTTACTGTGGTTGAAAAAGGTAAGAATTGGTTTGCAGTAGAAGTTTCTGCGGAGACAATTGAAAGAACCACAATTGGCACTTGGAAAATTGGGAGTAATGTAAACCTTGAGCGTTCTTTACGTGTGGGTGAGGAATTGGGTGGCCATATAGTTTCTGGACATGTTGACGGCATCGTACAAATTACAAAAAATCAAGTAGAAGGCGATAGTGTAAGGCTTGAATTTGAAATACCAAAAATACTCCAAAAATTTATTTCTGAAAAAGGATCAGTTGCTCTTGATGGCGTTTCTTTAACAGTTAACGAGGTAAAAGGTTCAATTTTTGGGGTTAACATAATCAGCCATACTAGAAGTTGTACAACTTTCGGCGAAAAATCAAAGGGGGATTTTATTAATTTAGAAATCGATATGTTGGCACGTTATGTAGATCGTCTTCTGGATAGGAGCTGACGGTGTCTTTACAAAATACACATGAAGGTAAGCAAAAAAGTTCAAAAAAGAATTTGAAATTTGAACAAATTTTATCTACCCCAGAGGAACTTATAGATGATATTTCTGCCGGAAAAATTGTAGTTCTTGTAGATGATGAAGACAGAGAAAATGAAGGTGATTTGGTGATTGCAGGAGAGAAAGTAGATGCTAATGCAATTAATTTCATGGCTAAATACGGTCGTGGTTTAATTTGTCTCGCCATAACAAATGAACGTGTAAACGAACTTTCTTTGCCAATGATGGCTGACCATAATAAGGCACCCTTGGGCACTGCATTTACGGTATCTATTGAAGCTAGGGAGGGTGTTACTACAGGAATTTCTGCGTCTGATCGCGCTAAAACAGTTCAAGTGGCTATTAACACAAAAAACGGGCCTGACACAATTGTAAGTCCGGGACACGTTTTTCCACTTGTTGCACGTGATGGTGGGGTGTTGGTTCGGGCTGGCCATACTGAAGCAGCGGTGGATCTGTCTAGATTAGCTGGCTTAAACCCATCTGGGGTTATTTGTGAGATTATGAACGATGATGGAACAATGTCTCGTTTGCCGGACTTGGTAAAATTTTGCCAAAAACACCAACTGAAACTTGGTACAATTGCAGATTTAATAGCGTATAGGTTGCGGCATGACAGCGTTGTTAAAAGAACTATTGAAACACAATTAGAACGTGCTCATGGCGAAAAATTTGATTTGATCGTTTATGAAAGTCAAATTAATGGTTCTGAGCATGTTGCAGTGATAAAGGGTGATTTATCCACCCCCGATCCGGTACTTGTTCGAATGCACGCACTCAATATTCTCGATGATACTTTACGGGATGTACAAAATTCCCGAGCAGGAGAACTTGAAATGTCCCTCCGTATGATAGCCGAAGAAAAACGTGGGGCTGTTGTTTTGATTCGTGATTCTTGGAATTCAAGATTTACCAATCAAATTAGTCTCCGACAAATTACTCATAGTAACAAAAGTAAAAAGGAAAACTTTTCAAAGGGAGGAATCATTATTAGGGATTATGGAATTGGGGCACAAATTTTGTTGGACTTGGGAATTTCTAAAATGCGTCTTTTGACCAATACAAAAGAAAGTACAATTAAAGGAATTGATGGTTATGGTTTAAGTATAACAGAAAGGGTTCCAATCCCGAGATTTCAAGAATAATTTCTGCGTAATTGAATAGAAAGAAATATTGTAATGCCTGACGCTCCTCATATTTTTATAGCGCAATCCCGTTATTATAATGAAGTTGCTGATGAATTAATTTCTAGCGTTTTAAAGGAATTAAGAAAGGCGAAAGCGTCACATGAAACATTAGAAGTCCCGGGTGCTTTTGAAATTCCAACAGCGATTAAAATGGCTGTCAAGTCAAGCGAAAATTCTGTGACACAGAAGTTTTTCGACGGATTTATAGCGCTAGGCTGTGTAATTCGAGGGGAAACTACTCATTATGATTATGTGTGTAGTGAAAGTGCAAGAGCTCTCCAGGATTTATCAGTACAATATATGATCCCCCTGGGTTATGGAATTTTAACTGTTGAAAATAAAGAACAGGCTTTGTTAAGAGCAAAAAGGAGTGGACAAGATAGAGGGGGGCATGCCGCTCGAGCTTGTCTGAGGATGATCGAAGTTAAACGGCATTTGAATTTTTATGCAGAATGAAAAACGGAGAACAATCATCACTCCGTGCCATTAACATGCGAGCGAAAACCTTAAAACACAGTGTAGCTCGCCTTGCAGCTGTTCAGGCACTTTACCAAATTGAGCTTAATGATACCCTAGTTAGTAATGTGATTGAAGAGTTTCGGTGCTATCGTTTTGAAACAGAAGTTATTGATTCAATTGATTGGAGCGTGGCAAACTATCCTTTGTTTGAGGCCCTTGTGCGTGGTGTTATAAGAAAATTAAAGGAAATTGATAACAATATTTCCCCTATCTTAGTAAATGAATGGCCTCTAGAAAGACTGGAGATAATTCTTCGGTGTATTTTGCGTGCTGGGACATTTGAATTGATTGAAAGTCTTCAGGTTCCTGCAGCTGTAGTAATCAAAGAATATGTGGATTTGAGCCATTCATTTTTTTCTGGTAGCGAACCAGGTTTGACAAATGGAGTGCTCGATAAAATAGCACGCGTTACCCGACCCGGCGAGCTGGAGACACGCAATGGAAAAACCAAACCCTCTACCTAATGAATTTGAATTTGTTAGGCGCTATCTGGAGCCGCTGGTATTGGATCATGAAGCAGCGGCATACTTAAAAGATGATTGTGCGGTCTTTGGCGTAAATTCTGGTCAGGAAATAGTAATTTCTGTAGATACGTTAATTGCTGATCTTCATTTTTTTAAAAAAGACCCTCCAAAACAAATTGCGCAGAAAATCTTAAGAGTCAATTTGTCTGATTTAGCATCCTCAGGCGCCAAACCAAAATTTTATTTTCTTGCTATGAGTTTGCCAAGCACAATAGGAATTGATTGGATTGAACAGTTTTGCCTCGGTTTAGAGGCCGATCAGGCTAAATTCGGCATTAGTCTTTTAGGCGGTGACACAACTTCCACACCGGGGCCTCTTTCTCTTACGGCCACAGTAATTGGGGAGGTGCCGAAAGGGAAAGCAATCCGGCGCGGGGGTGCTAGTGAAGATGAGGACGTATATTTGACTGGTGTTATTGGGGATGCAGCTCTAGCATTGTCACTTATAAAAACCAAGGGTTTGGATACCGTTTCAAAAAATTTTTCGGTTTTACTAGATCGGTATCGATTACCACAGCCAAGAACAGTGCTTGCTTCCAATCTCCGTCAAATTGCTTCTGCATGTATTGATGTATCAGACGGTCTTGCAGCGGATTTAGGGCATATTTGTAAAACCTCTGGAATTGCTGCAGACATTAACATTTCTTGCCTTCCAATTTCTAAAACCGCACGAATTTTATTGAGAGAAGATATAAAAAATTGGCAAACTATTATCAATGGTGGTGATGATTTCGAACTTTTGTTCACCGCACAACCCCATTTTTCTAAAGCAATTGAGAAGCTTTCTAAAGAAAAAAAAATCAGAATTAACCGCATTGGTAAAACAACAAAAGGTTCTAGTGTCCGTTTTTTTGATCCAAAGGGTAAACTCTTTATTGTGAATAAAAGTGGGTGGCGGCATTTTTAAGATTTCCTTTATTCCGCTCTTTGAGAATAAAGTATAAAAAATTGAGCTATATAAAAAACTCGCTAATTAACTCTATTTTGGATTTATTGAGGTGTTGCTTAAAGCGGACTATTCTGGCATGTTCCGCCGAATTTTAATTCAACAACGGTACTTAATGTATAAAAAATAATATACGTTTGCCTGACATCCGGCGACCAAATTTTAAAAGGACTAAAATCTATGGCAACAGTTGATTTGTTTATAATCGTTTGTGGCGTTATAGCCGTTCTTTACGGGGTGATCTCTATTCGTAAAGTGCTCGCTGCCGATGCCGGTAATGAGCGGATGCAGGAAATTGCTCAAGCTATCCAAGAGGGAGCAAAAGCTTATTTAAACCGTCAATACACTACTGTTTCCTTGGTCGGGGTGGTGATTGGTATTGCTCTAGCATTGTTATTAAATTGGTATGTATCCATTGGCTTTCTCATTGGTGCTGTCCTCTCAGGAGTTACAGGGTACATTGGTATGAACGTTTCTGTTCGTGCAAATGTGAGGACTGCTAGTGCTGCGAACACAGGAGGCTTAGAGCCAGCGCTAGATATAGCATTTCGATCTGGTGCTGTGACTGGAAGTTTAGTAGTTGGCCTTGGTCTTTTAGGTGTGGCAGGTTACCTTGTCATTCTTCAAGAAGTTTTTAATCCTTACACAGCGGATGGGATTCGACATATCCTGGAAGCCATGGTGGGGCTTGGTTTTGGCGCATCTCTTATTTCAATTTTTGCCCGTTTGGGTGGTGGTATATTTACTAAAGGTGCTGATGTCGGCGCTGATTTGGTGGGTAAAATT
>JAYZBC010000016.1:0-40754 GCA_036339375.1 Pseudomonadota bacterium
TTTTGCTTTCGGGATTATACAACCCACAACCAAAAAGGGCGTTGGGTGCAACATTACCATTTACAGCACGAATAATCTTAGCACCAGGATTTATTTGTTTAATTTTTTTTTCTAACAAATCTAGTTTCTTTTTCTCTCCTAGGTCTGTTTTTGTAAGTACAATTCGATCCGCAACAGCTATTTGTTTCTTTGGTTCTTCATGAAGATCAAGTTGTTCGCTGCCAAAAACACCATCAGACGTGGTAATGACACCATCTAGATAATAACGGTTACAAATAATAGGATCAGTTATAAGGGTATGAAGAATGGGGGCTGGATCCGCGAGTCCGGTCGTTTCTATCAGAATTCTCCTGAATTTAGGTATTTCGTCTTTCACCCTTTTTAAAAATAATTCGCGGAGCACTCGGCTTAAATCACCCTGTACAGCACAGCAAAGGCAGCCTGTTGTGAGTTCTACCAAATTTTCATCTACTGTTTCGACAAGATCGTGATCAATTCCAATTTCGCCAAATTCATTCACTAAAACGGCAGTCTCAGCCATGCCCGAATCTTGAAGCAAATGATTGAGTAAAGTTGTTTTTCCACTTCCTAACCATCCAGTAAGGAGTGATACTTGGATGGCATCAACTTTTGTCGCTTCAGTTTTCATTTTCTGTATAAATCTTTTGGCTGCATTTTTATTTTTTCTATAATTTGAACTTTGTCGTCCCGAACGGCATTGAAAAAACAATTTTGTCTTCCAGTGTGACAAGCAACCCCGGTTTGTTCCACCTGAAGTAAAATCGTGTCACCATCACAATCAAATCGAAAATCTTTGAGTTCTTGAATTTGACCGGACTGTTCCCCTTTGTGCCACAAAGAATTTCTAGACCTCGAATAGTAACAAATACTTCCTGTTTTAAGAGTTTCTGTAAGCGCATCTTTATTCATCCAAGCCAACATAAGAACTTCTCCCGAATTGTATTGTTGTACAATGACAGGGACTAATCCTTTTCGGTCAAACACAATCCGTTTAAGCACTTTTTTAATGCTTTGAGATGAAAGTGGTTTAAATTCCTTATTAGGCATTTTCGATTTTTATCAGGTGGTTGAGTTTAAACGTTGAAAGCCCTTTTCAAGATCAGCAATCAAATCGTCTATGTCTTCAAGTCCAGCATGAATGCGCAGTGTTGGCCCACCATTTTCCCATTGATTTTTTGTAACTGTTCGAATTTGGGCGGGATTTGTTAGTAAAATTAGGCTTTCGTATCCTCCCCAACTTGCTCCCATCCCATAAAGTTCCAAACCGTCCAACATAGCAGCAATGGCTTTCTCTGGGTATGATTTAAGGACAACGCCAAATAATCCACATGCACCAGTAAAATCACGTTTCCAAATTTCAAAACTAGGGTTAGTAGAAAGGCCCGGGTGTAAAACTCGTTCTACTTCTGCTCTACCTTCTAGCCATTCAGCAAGTTTTCGGCCATTTTTGTCATGTTGGCGCATTCGAATTCCAATTGTTCTTAAACCCCGAAGTGCGAGGTAGACATCATCAGGGCCTGCATTGGCCCCTATATCGGAAGCAGATTGTCTAATACGCTGCCAAAAATCATTTTTGGTCGTAATAATTCCCATCATGACATCCGAATGTCCTACAATATATTTTGTGGCTGCAATTACGGAAACATCGACACCATGGTCAAATGGTTTAAAAAACACTCCACTGGACCAAGTATCATCAATTATTACTACACAATTCCGTTTATGAGCTTCTGAAGCTATTGCATCTATATCTTGAATCTCAAAAGTCAGAGAACCTGGACTTTCTGTATACACAATTTTGGTGTTATTTTGGATAAGGTTCTTAATGCCGGAACCTATTAATGGATCATAGTAAGTGGTCTGAACTCCAAATCTAGCTAAAAAACTATCGCAAAATCTTCTCGCAGGACCATAGACGCTGTCTACCATCAAGACATGATCCCCAGCTTCCAGAAACGCGAGCATTGCAGCATCTATTGCAGCGAGACCAGAACTTAAACAAACAGAACGATCCCCTCCGAGTAAACCTGCAGTGGCTACCTCGAGTGCTTGATGTGTGGGTGTACCCTGTCGCCCGTAAGTAAAAACATCGAGTTCCCAACGCTGAGTTCTTTTTTTGCGAAACGCTTCAAGAGTGGGTGCCGTAATTGTTGAAGCATGGTAAACCGGAGGGTTAACAATCCCGTGGTTTTTATCAGGGTCTCGTCCTAGTGTGGTGATCAGTGTGTCTTGTTTCATGGCCATATGTTTTTTTGGTGTTTAGGGATGCTATTTGCTGAGTTCTCAAAAGTTAAATGATTTATGTTACAAAATTTACAGCCAATAGAATCCTTAATCGGTTTCTATGGGCAACGATTCATTCGCACCCCATTCCGACCAAGAGCCGTCATAGACTCCTACATCTTGTTTGTCGAGTAGATATAAAGCAAAAGAAAGTACACAAGCGGTCACACCGGATCCACAACTTGTAATAACTGGTTTATTTAAATTTATGCCCGCTTCTTGAAATTTCTTTTCTAGAATTTTCTTGGGCAAGACCGTTTTTGTTTCGGGATCCAATAATTGATCAAATGGTAAATTGAAAGCGCCTGGGATATGCCCGGAACGACAGTTGACTCGAGGTTCTGGTTCTTTTGCAAAAAATCTTGAAGCCGAACGTGCATCTAAAATTTGTTCTTTTTTGTTTTTAAAATTTTCTATTATATCACTAGTTTTTCGGATTAAATTTTCGTTAAAATTAACTTTGAATTGAGTTTTTGCGTATTTGGGTTTTGTGGCTTCTATTTTTCTTTTCTCCGCTTTCCATTTCGGTAATCCACCATCAAGGATAAAGACTTTCTCATGGCCAAAAATCCTTAACATCCACCAGGGTCGAGCCGCAGTAAATAAACCAAATCCATCATAGATAATTACAGTTGTTTCATTACCAATTCCTAAATTTTCCATATGCTTTTGAAAATCTTTAGGTGGAGGAAGCATATGGGGTAAAGAAGTGTCTTTTGCGGCAATGACATCAATATCCCAAAAAACCGCACCAGGGATATGAGCTTTCTTGTATTCAAGTTTACCATTTCGTTCCATGGCTGGGAGGTACCAAGAGGCATCTACCGTCCTTAATAGGGGCTCACGGATATTCCTAGAGAGCCAATCCGTTGTGACAAAGGGCAATTTTAACTTTTTACTCATGCTCAAACATTTATTTTTGCCAATCTTTTTTAATTATAAGGGAATGCAAAACGAAACAAAATATTTATCGTTAATTTTGTTATCTTAAAGAATAAGAAATTGACCAAAACTTTTTTGGGTTTAACTAAGAAATCGATTTCGTAATTTCGGTGTTGCCAAATTTATTGAATAGCGGGTTGCTCAAGCACCTTCCAACGGGCATGATCAAGGCACAATTTTTTTAAGAGTATTTCTGTTCGAGGAGGTTTTTATGCAACCAGTGAGAATGTTCTGTTGGCATTTTATGGCCTATCCCAATTTGCCCAAAAACTTTGATGAAAACCATGAAAGTGGATGGGTGACTGTTCCAAATTCTCTTTGGGATAACGAAAAAAGTAGAGGCCTTTACCAGGAATATATTGATCAACTCGTTTACGCGGACCAGCTTGGTTTTGATGGTCTGGTGTTGAATGAACATCATCAAAACATTTACGGGCTCATGCCTTCTCCAAACATAATCGCTTCGGCTTTAACTCAAAAAACCAAAAATGCTAAAATAGTGGTTCTTGGAAATTTACCACCCTTATTTTTAAACCCATTAAGAGTGGCCGAAGAGTATGCAATGATAGACAACATGTCTGACGGAAGATTGATAGCTGGTTTTGCTGTTGGTGGTGGACCAGAATCTTTTAATTATAATGTTCCTTCACCACATGGACGCCGTCGACTTTGGGAAGCTGTGGATTTAATCGTTAAGAGTTGGACGGATGATGGCCCCTTTTTACACGAAGGTCCTTGTTATCCTATGCGTTATGTAAATGTTTGGCCAAAGCCGCAACAACAACCACACCCGGAAGTCTGGATACCCGGCTCACGAAGCATTGAATCCATGTCTGAAGTTGCTAAAAGAGGGTATTGCTACTTTTTATCTTCACGTTCTCATGGTGGTGGTACAAGGATGGCCGCGAGAGAATTTGCCAAAGTTATGGAAGAACACGGAAAAGTTTATACACCTTTCAAAATGGGTGTATTACTTTCAGTGTATGTTTCCGAAACTGATGAACAAGCAAGAGCAGAATCAGAGGAAGGAGTATTTTATTTCCTTCGAAATTGCTTGAAAGGACATTTGCGTCGGGAAGGACGTTCAATGACCTTTGGTCCTGGCGTTCCCTCTCAATCTTTGAGGTCTTGGGAAGCTTTTCTAAATGCACCCAGAGGGGCGGCCAACCTTTCCGGCGGAGAAATGCTGGGGGACGCAAAAGATTGGGAAGACCTTGAAACAAAAAATTCTATCATGGTAGGGAGCCCAGAAACTGTTCGTAAAAAATTATGGGAATTTGTTGAAGATGCCAAAGTAGGCAACCTACTGATTCAGTTCCAATTTGGTAATATGAAGGATGAACTTGCTAGAAAATCAATGAAATTGTTTGCAGAACAAGTGATGCCGGCAATGCGCAAAGATTCAGCTGAATTGTTTTCAAATGAATTCCCTATTCTTCAAGAGATGGAGGCTGCGGAATGAGTTTTCGTAACCTTGATGTCCGGGGCCGAAATGTACAAATTTATGAAAACGGGTCGGGCAAACCCCTTCTATATCTACATGGTGTTGCGGATCTACATGGCGCTGCGAATAAACCTTTTGAGTTTCACGAAACGCTTTCCAAAAATTATAATTTAATAGCTCCAGCCCATCCCGGGTGTGTCCAGTCCGATGAAGATCAAACTATAGAAAGTATCGATGATTTAGCGTTTCATACTTTAGAGGTCATGGATGCACTTGGCCTAGACAAGGTTGATGTTTTAGGGACCTGTGTCGGTGGCTGGTTAGCAGCGGAAATTGCAGTTCGGAATCCGGAAAGAGTTAATAGCCTTGGGATTATTGGGGCTCCAGGTTTATTTGTTTCCGGTTCTCCGATTGGAGATCTTTTTATGGCTGTACAACCTTTAAATGGTGGAATTGCTGATCTACGGTCCATGTTATTTTCTGATGGGGAAGGGGCACTTTCACAAAGTCTTTTTGGTGATGAGATTAAGGATAAAGAGCAGGGGATGCTGCGTTATAAAATTTTTCGCTGTATTGCTCGATTTGGATTTAAGCCTCCATATTTTTATCATCCCAAACTCATAAACCGCTTGCATCGATTTAAAGGACGTTGCTTGATCGTCTGGGGCAGTGAAGACAAATTTGTTCCTACTAGCCATGCGACTGCTTATAGTGAAGGGCTAAAGAATAGCACTTTGGCCCTTATTGAGGGAGGTGGTCACGCTGTACACCTTGAAGAACCGAAAATAGTAGCTGGTAAGGTTTCTGACTTTTTAGCGGCTTAGATTCTTAAAAAAATAGATCATACTCATTTATAGCTCGCCAAATTAGGCGAATAGCTAAAATGGTTATTGTTACTTTAAAAATAATTCTAAAGTTCTTTTCTCGCATTTTGTGAAGAATTTTATTGCCAAAATAAATCGCTATAGAAGCGGAAGCCAGCATGGCTAGCATGAGTGGAAGGTAGGGGGCCATTGTTACGCCAAGCATGCCAAACGCTAGTAATTTAAAAAAATGAACTATAACCATTAGTACGGAAAAGGTAGCCACGTGATTTCTACGATCTGGTGATACAGAAGCCACAAAGGGTGCAATGATACCACCAGTAGCGCTTACAAACATTCCTAAGAAGGTCCCGAAAAACCCTAAAATTGCAAATCGGTTTCGGGTTGAACCAAATTGGCCTATCGTGGGTATCCATGTAAAAATTATCATCATGATCCCTAACAATCCTTGCAAAATAGCGGTTGGTAGAGAGACAAAAATTTGGGCACCCGCAAAAACCCCTATAATTGCTCCAATTAAAAAAGGGGGAATTAAATTTTTTATAAGGTACCGCCAAAGTAAGAATGTTCTATTAAGGTTGCCCCCGAGTTGAACTACGGTATGAATAGGTATGGATGCAGTTGGTGGAAATAGCGATGCTAAAACTACCATCATTAGCAAACCGCCCACTGTTCCCGTTGTAATGCCAATAAATGCGGAGAAGGCAGCAAATAGCGTAAGACAAAAAAACAAGAAAGCATCAACATTTGGGACGCCTAAAAAAGTTGTTTCCATATTATTTAAATTTTGTATTGCCCAAAGGTATAATTTAAAGAAGGAAAAGATAATTAAATGACATTACTCATCGATGCTCAAGACTTGTCGGGTTTGATATCCACAAATGATGCCGTTGATTATGTTCGAAAAGGATTTTTTGACCAGGGTAATTCTCCATCTTTCAGTGCTCCGAAGGTTCGGATTCAACACCAAGACCGAAGGTTAACAGTACATCCGGGGGGAAGCCCATCACTTGAAATATCCGGTGTGTTTATACATGCGGAGAGGTTCACTTTTAAGGAGGATGCACAACAATATAATCGCGCGGGACGACGAGTTTATGTAGCTTATGATAGTGAGACGGCTGAATTAAAAGCCATTATAATTGGTTCTTTGCCTTTATTTGAATTTGATACTTTGGAGGAATCTTACGGGACTGAAACAGCTATTACGAGTGCGGTCGGTACCGACCTTTTGGCACGCAATAATTGTGAGGTTTTGGGTCTCCTTGGGACAGGACTCCAAGCCAGAAGACACCTTTTAATGATGTGCCAAATTAGGCCTATCAAGGAAGTTAGGGTATATAGTCGAAACAAAGAAAATCGACAAAAATTTAGTCAACAAATGCAAAATTTTGTCGAGGCTTCCATTCATGTTGTGGGAGATCCTCGTGAGGCCGTCAAAGGAGCTGATTTGATTTGTTGTGCAACCAATACAAATGTACCTGCCTTATTCGGTCAATGGCTGGAGCCTGGGCAACACGTTACATCAATTGTGAACTCGAACAAGGGTGTAAAAGAGCAGGCAAGGCTGGCAAAGCCAAGAAGAGAAATTGATGACGAAGTTATTCGTCGGGCAGATCTAATTCTTGTCAACATCAGAGAGCAGTCCCTTTTAGAGGAACATGGAGATCTTTTTGAGCCAATAACAAAAGGTATAACATCTTGGAAAGAAATTTCAGAAATTGGCGAAATTTTGAATGGTCGCGTAAAAGGGCGTACTTCTGAAAAACAAATTTCTCTTTTTAAACAAAATTCGGACCAGGGGGTAGGCTTTATGGCATTAGCCAAACTTGTCTACCAGATTGCTGAAGCAAAGGGCATTGGCATACAAATTTAACCACCTTTAATATTTTTAGTGACCTAACGGGTTTTAATTTTTAAAGAAAATTAAGTCTATTAGGTTTCTAAATTTTAGTACCCTTTGTGATTAGGTTGTCACTAAAAAGGAGTTAGCTCCAAAAACGGGCTAAAACGCCTAAAAATATGTTCACCAATCCAATCCATAAATTTGTTGTGACAATTAATCTTATCGAATTTAGATGTTTTCCAGCTGTAGGGAAATCTTCCGCATTTAACGCTTTACGAAAACGAGTATAGGGAGCAAACCATAAATGCAAGAAAAGGGCTATCATTAACCAACCAAGTCCGTGCATGATGTGGTAAAGGACAGGAAGGCTCGCAAAACCGCCGAACCCTGAAAAAATAATCCAGTAACCGGTAAGAGGGAGAATGGTTACTGCCAACCAAACCCAGGGAAAAAACTTCTTAAAGGTAAGGCTCCAAAGATTAAGTCTATCTTTTGGTTCCATTGGACCAGCTGCTAATCTTAAAACATAAACGGCAAAAAACATCCCGCCTACCCAAATAACGGCTGCTATTAGGTGAATTGCAACTATTACTCCCATTTGTTTCTCCTTGTTAATTTGAATCAAACAGATTGTTGGTCTTGATTGGGAGTTGTAGCTGTTCTACGGTCCCCCAAAGAAAATCGAGTAATTTTGCTCAAACAATCTTATGAATGATAGTCGATTTTATGAAGTTTACTGGAACTAAAAATTATGTCACGACAAATGACTTAAATATGGCTGTCAATGCGGCTGTAACTTTAGAAAGACCACTTTTAGTTAAGGGAGAACCGGGTACCGGGAAAACTCTGTTGGCCGTAGAGGTTTCTCAATCCTTAAAAATGCCCTTGTTTGAGTGGCACATTAAATCTACGACAAAGGCGCTTCACGGGCTCTATGAATACGATGCTGTTTCTCGTTTAAGGGATTCTCAACTGGGAGAAGAAGGAGTGGCTAATATTCGCAATTACATCGATAGGGGCCCCCTTTGGCGGGCATTCGAAAATGAGCAACAATCTGTTGTTTTAATTGATGAAATTGATAAAGCAGACATTGAGTTTCCAAACGACTTGTTACAGGAACTCGATAGAATGGAATTTTATGTATACGAAACACAAGAAACCATTAAAGCTAAACACCGACCTATTGTAATAATTACCTCTAATAATGAGAAAGAACTTCCGGATGCATTTCTCCGGCGGTGCTTTTTTCATTACATTCGGTTTCCAGAAAATGAAACGATGGAAAAGATAGTTAAGGTCCATTTCCCTGACATTAAAAAAAATTTACTAAAAGAGGCTTTAGAGGTTTTTTATTCATTGCGCACAGTAAATGGTATCAAGAAAAAACCGTCAACTTCGGAACTTTTAGATTGGATAAAATTGTTGCTGGTAGAAGATATTGATGCCAAGGCTGTAAAATCCGATTCAAACAATGCAATTCCTCAACTATATGGTGCTCTTTTAAAAAATGAACAAGATGTTCACATGTTTGAAAGACTTGCCTTTCTTTCGAGACGACAAGGTTGATGTTTTTTTCTAAAATTATTCCTAATGTTCATTAACTTTTTCTTCGGCCTCCGAGATTTGAAGGTACCGGTTACGATCCGAGAATACCTTATGCTGCTAGAAGCAATGGAAAAAGGAGTAGGCTGTTTTAATGTGGATGATTTTTATTTCCTTGCCCGTTCTGCTCTTGTTAAAGATGAGCGTTTTTTTGATAGGTTTGATCAGGCCTTTGGTGTTTTTTTTAACGGATTAGAAAAAAAAAGCGCAAAATTTTTTGAAGGAGGGGTTCCTGAAAATTGGCTTCGTTCAGCATCGCGCCGTCTTTTTAGTGACGAAGAGTTGGCAAAGTTAGAACGGTTAGATTTTGATCAACTAATTGAAGAGTTTCAAAAACGTTTATCTGAACAAGATAAAGCTCATTCGGGTGGTAGCAAATGGGTTGGAACAGGAGGAACATCGCCTTTTGGCAATTCTGGTGTGAATCCAGCGGGAATTCGAATAGGTGGAGAAGGTGGTGGTGGAAGTGCAACGAAAGTTTGGAAAAAACGCGAATACCGAAATTTAAACGATGATGTGGAAATAGGAACGAGGAATATAAAGATTGCTTTAAGAAGACTTCGAAAGTTTTTACGTGAAGGTGCAAAGGATGAATTTTTTCTAGAAGAGACCATTAATGCTACTGCAAAGAATGCTGGATATTTGGAAATCCATATGCGGGCGGAACGGAAAAACCGTGTCAAAGTTTTATTATTTATTGATGTCGGTGGGACTATGGATTCGCATGTTAAAGTTTCCGAAGAATTATTTTCTGCAGCAAAAACTGAATTTAAACATCTCGAATATTTTTACTTTCATAACTTTATTTATGAACGCGTATGGCAGGAAAATAGGAGAGGTTATGGTGAATATATTCCAACCTGGGAGGTATTAAATACCTATGGGCCGGATTACAAAGTCATTTTTGTTGGAGACGCAACCATGAGCCCTTACGAGGTTACCGAAGTCGGTGGCTCGGTGGAACATTGGAATGAGGAAGCTGGTGCTGTTTGGTTCCAAAGATTTTTGGAAAAATTTTCTGATATTATTTGGCTTAATCCGGAATCATCTGAAAGATGGCCACAAACGATGTCCACGCAACTCATTTACCGATTGATTAACGGAAGAATGTTTCCAATGACACTCAATGGTTTGGATCAGGCGATGGGTCTTCTTTCGAAACGACAAAATGCAGTCCTAAAACCAATAAATTTGCAATAAGATAAACATGCCAATTATTCCTAAAAATGGTGTTTTGGATTTGCCACTTCATGACGGCGCCACTTATCAGACACTGGTTGGAGATGAAAAAGGTAGCACACCCCTAAGGCTTGGCTTACAAACTTCACCCCCAGGATTTTCATCAGGCCTCCATTGGCATCCGTATATGGAAATTGTTATTGTTTTAGAAGGTGAGGGCGAGGCCTGGATAGAAGGAGAAGGAGATCCGGTGACAATCTCTCCTGGAACCACTATGGTTTTTCCTCCAAACGTTAAACACTGGTTTAAGGTAAAGGATCATTCTTTTATGAAGACCTATGGAGTCCATGCGTCTCCAGAGCGAATTGTTAGGAGAAAGCCCGGTGATCAACGCCCTTGAATTTTAAATTTTGCAAATTCAAACAACTCTTTAAATGTTAAGTTTTTGTGGATGCGGGTGACCACATTCTTTACACTTTTCAGGAGCAACAGTTTTGTAATATTCTTCAAAAACAGGGGGCAAATCTTTAACTATATTATCGACTCTAACTTCCCTTCTCCAAACCCGAGAACAACATTTTACACAGTACCATTCAAAGGCATCCATTACACCTGCTGGTCTAACTCTTTCGACAACCATACCAATGCTTTCGGGGTCAGGTCTTTGCGGGGAATGTGGCATGTGGGGTGGAATTAAAAGAATGTTACCTTCATTTATCGGTTTATCAAGTAACTTTCCCTCTTCAAAAACCTTTAGGGTCATATCCCCTTTTAATTGAAAAAAAAATTCTTCATAGGGGTCATCGTGATAATCTGTCCGAATATTAGGTCCCCCAACAATTTGCACTATAAAATCTTCTTCAGCAAAAATAGTCTGATTTAGAACAGGTGGCTTTAGTAAATGTCGGTTATCATCAACCCACTGCATGAGGTTAAACGAAGCAAGCATTGTCATTTCTTTCTCCTAAACAATGTCAGGTTGAATAATAAAAATCATCTGGCAATTTATTTAATGCGCTATTTAATGTACGGCTTTTGGTAATAGTTTCTCCTGTTCGATGATTAACCAAGGCATAGAGTCCATTCCGATGACGATCAACTCGATAGGCGGCATAGGGTACCCTTCCCCGTGCGCCCGAATAAAAAACTAACTGGTCTAAGCCGGGTTCGGTGACCCGTTCAAAACGAAACCACCTATATAAAAGTTTTTGTTTTACACCTAACGCTTCAACCCTATTTAGATCATTTTTTGAGAATTTTGAAAAATCAAGTTCTATAATATTATTAGGGTCTCTTTCTTTAAAATTGTTCATTTTTTATCATAAAATTATTCAATTGGATTTAAACCGGCAGCTTTAATTCCTTCGATTACACAAACCTCATCGTTGTCACCCGTATCACCGCTCGCACCAACCGCTCCTATAATTTCTTTATTTCCGTTTTCCACTAAAACTCCTCCGGGGCTTGCAAGCATTTTTCCTTCGCTTAAGTTGGAAATGGCACCAAAAAAATTTGGATTTCCTTTTGCACGATCCACGAGTTTACGAGAAGAAAATCCCATTCCAAGGGATCCCCATGCTTTTCCAAAAGCTATTTGTGGCCGCAAAAGGGAAGATTTGTTCTCGCGTTTCAAGGCAACCAAATGGCCACCAGAATCTAAAACTGCAATTGTAAGGGGTTTAAGATTTAAGGTCCGACCCTTTTGAATAGCGGCATCGATTATAGTAGAGGCTTGCTCAAGCGTAATATTCGACATTTAATTTCCTTTGAATAAACAAGTTCTTCAGTTGTGACATGGCTTACCAAATGAGACAATCCCTGCTTTAGGAGATTTTTTGACCATCACATAGAATGAGGAAAAAATGGCTGATTTCAAACTTTTAAATTTTGAAAGAAATAAAGGGGAAGTTCGTCCAGGCTTACTAGTAGATAATGATCAAATCATTGACATTCAAAATGCTACAGGAGACGAAAAGTGGTGTACGAGCACCCTGAATATTCTTCGGGAATGGGATCAGGCGTGTCCAGTTCTTCATAAAATGGCTGAAGGCCTAACAGACAAAGTTTCTTTATCCGATGTTAAACTTTTGGCACCAATTCTCTATCCACCAGCAATTTATTGTGCAGGGGCTAATTATAAAAAACATGCCATGGAAATGTCAGCAGATAAAAAAACGTTTCCAGATAAAAAAATTACAAATCCCTATTTTTTTTTAAAGTCAGGCCCTCATTGTGTTATAGGTCCGGACGAGGTAATTCGTTTACCGGCTATATCCAACTGTGTGGATTGGGAAGCTGAATTTGCAGTGGTGATTGGAAAGGCTGGTCGAAATATTTCTGTCGATAATGCTTTTGACTATGTCGCAGGGTATACAATTATGAATGACCTTTCGGCCCGAGATCATAGCAAACGGGATGACTGGCCTCGTTGGGGTGTAGACTGGTTTGGCCACAAAAATTTTGATGGGGCTGCACCTTTGGGGCCTTGGATTACGCCGGCAGATCAGATCGACGATCCCTATAAATGTCAAATGAAGCTTTGGGTAAATGAAGAAGAAATGCAAAATGAATTTGTTTCCGATTTAATCTTTGATATTGCTGAACAAATTGAGTGGATTTCAAGAAGATTAACCCTTTTACCTGGTGATGTAATTTCGACAGGTACACCTTCCGGCGTTGGCCGTCCCCGTGGTATTTTTCTTAAACCTGGAGATACAGTGCGGATTAACATAGACGGGATTGGGGAGTTAAGGAATACAGTCGTTCAGGGTGAATGATCATTGTAAAGAGGGGTGCTCAGCACAAACCAGACCGACCAACTCTCCTGAACGAGAAAAAATAGGGGGTTCGAGCAGATTAAGAAGAGGGCCTTTGGCATTTTCCGTTAAAACGCCAAGCTTTATTAAAAGGCGTATCATAACGGCTTCTGCTGCTTGTCTTCCTCCGTCATCAATTTTTAAAGCTACGCCCAAGCCCAATTTTGTTAGTGTTGCACAATAAACACCTTCGGCACCTGTTTTAACGAGTGCAGCTTCTCCTAAAGCATCTAGAACCCGAGTACAAAAACGGTCCTTGCCGCCGATGAGATAAGGTTCAGCAGCCATTGCTCTTCTTATTCTCGAACAAGAGAGTTGTCGCTCCGAACTTTGATCATACGGGTCACCCAGGCGTGCCATTGCAAGGGCTAATTTTGAAAGAGGGATCGCAATTGTAGGAATACCGCAACCATCTATACCCATTGGTGCGTTAAACAGCTCTAGGCCTGTCATTTCCTCAAGTATTTGGATCACCAATTTTTGTACAGGGTGATCGAGCCGAGTGTAGCCGAGTGTGGGGTAACCTAAATGTTTGGCCACGCTAAGGAAGCCTGTATGTTTACCCGAGCAATTGTCATGCAAACTCGTTCCAGTTTTACCATTTTCAAAGAGGTGTTTTTTGGCTTCTTCTGTCCAGGGAAGAGACGGCCCACAGACTAAATCATCTTCTGCACACTCGATTTTCTTTAACCAATTCTCGATAATCTCTGTGTGGGTTATTTCTCCATTATGGCTTCCACATGCCAATGCCAAGTTTGCGTGCCCCAAACCAAAACGTTTTGCGGCTCCCGTTTCTATGAGTGCTAAAGCCTGAATAGGCTTCACACCTGACCTTGGAAAAACGAGATTCTCAACATCTCCAGCTGATATTTTTGTTTCTCCTTGGGCATTCACGACTACATAAGAGCCCCTATGAATTGTTTCTACCGAATTTCCACGTAAAGTTTTTATAAGAACAGGGTTAGGTACAGGCATTCTAGTTTTCTTTTTACTCACCAAGATTTGGGTTTGAAACCACCAAATTTTACCGCCTCATTTTTGTTTTTTGTGAACCCCTTTGAGGAAAGCAATTGCCTCCTTGTTGAATCTTGAAGAGTGTTCGATATGTGGGCAATGAGCAGATTTGTCGTAGACAGAAAGTTTAGCCTTCGGAATGCGCTTGGCAAGTTTTGGTGCATAACCCCGTTCACGTAGTTGATCCTGTTTTCCAGCAATTAATAAAGTGGGCACTGAAATATTTTCGTATGTGGTGTTATCGGGGTTACCAAATTGCCCTCGTTTATTCTTAATTGTTGGCCGCTTGAACCGAACAGCTGCAGCACATTCCCATGCGCCAGGCATCGTTGCTAACTTTTGTCGTTTTCTAATATAGGTAGAATTATCAACCCAATTTTTTTTATTATAGAATAAGCCATCTAGTAGGTTTCGCATTGCTTTTGGTGAGCCATCATAATCAAGTAATTGTTGGCGGGCTTTAGTGGCTGGTGCAAAACCACCCCCAGAGGCTAGAACCATTGACCTGATTGGAAAAATCATTGGGGGGGCCGCCGCAATACGAGCTAAGTTACTTCCTCCCATCGAATTTCCAACAAAATCCGCTTCTTTAATGTCCATGATCTCAAAAAAACGGATTAAATGCTTAAAAAACCGGTCACGTCCTCCCCCAAAATCAAAAACTTTATCTGTTCTTCCGAACCCTAACCCATCGGGGGCAATTACCCTAAAGTGTTTTGAGAAAGCTGGTAAATTAAATTCCCAGGAGAGTTCTGAACAACCACCAAATTCACCGGAATGCATAAAAACCACAGCTGGGCCGTCTCCACCTTCCAGATAATGGGTGCGTATACCGTCGACATTAATATAACGGCTTTTTATTCCCTTAATCGCCATATTTTCTCTCCTTTTCAAATTTTAAGCGGCTACCTTTCTCTTGCCAGTTAACTTTTCATTAGAAACTTTTTTTTGTTTTTTCGTCGTTTTTATTTTTAACTTATTTGTTTCATGGAATTTTCTGTACATTCTCTCCAGAGATTGGGTCCTTGCCCCACCCTTTTTTGCAGGAAGTTTACGGCCCTGAAACTCTAAAGGACCGAAACGATCACTCACTGTCCCCAAATGCTTAATTTGAGGAACAACCTCTTTTGCGAAAAGTGTCATGCTTTTCTTGACATCCTTCATGCTCATTGACCCTGCATGGAGCATTGCGATCAAGTGCCCAAAACCGCCAGTCTTTCGGTAAAGAGATTTTATTTGTTTGACTACAGAATCTGGCGTTCCATAGATAGCAACGTGATTTTTTCTGAAAAATTCCATCCCCTTTTTTCTAATGGCGTCTGTTCTCCCACCACTGAATTTTCCGGATAGAAAATTTGCATACATTTGCGTTTCAACATAACCCGGGGGTGCGCGAAATTGAGGCTCCGATTTGTTATGCGTGACATACCAAAATACCTCGTTGACAAGCCTTAATGCCTCTTCTTCTGTATCTCCAACAGCAACCAAGGGCATAAAAGCGAACTGGTCATCAGCCGGTTTGGGTAAACCCATTTTATTTAAATTTTTACGAATAGCCCCCCACATTTTTATAAGCCCATCGACAGGTGTCAAAAACATTGCAAAGGTATAGCCTCTCTTTACTGTTTCTGTTCCATGCACGATATTGCTACCGCCAGTAATCCATATTGGCGGGTAGGGTTCCTGGTAGGGTCTTGGCCACACGTTTACCTGGCGTTTGTGTATCCAACGGCCTTCGTAATTAAATGGTCCATCTAAAGATGTCCATGCCTTGGTCATCAGGTCAATTGACTCCCATAGACGTTCATTAGTTTCTGTAGGATTTGCGTTGGAAGCAAAGAGTTCATAAGGAACACCTCGAACGAAACCACATTCCAAACGACCGTGCGAGATGTTGTCAATCATAGCCATCTCTTCTGCACAGCGAATAGGATCCGCTAGATTTGCAACTGGATTGCCTAAGATACAAAGTCTAGCATTTTTGGTTTGTCTTGCCACAATGGCCACAGAAAGAGGTGCTGCTGAATTTAAACAGGTTGCCGTTTGGTGGTGCTCATTAATCATGCAGTTAATTCCAAGATCATCTGCAAGCAAATGTTGGTCTAGACACATGTTATACCAATCCGCACCTATTTTGGGGTCATAAACTCGACTTGGTAGATTCACCCGCATCGATGAAAACTCATCGTCTGGAGGAAGATAGGGCCAAGCAAATTCAGTAAAATGATAAGTTTCCATTACATAGTTTCCATTTGATTTTGTTAAATTTTTGGCTTAACCCAAAAATGAATTAATTTCTTTCATAAATTTTTCTGGTTGTTCGACGTGTGGAAAATGCCCAGATTTTGAAATGGTTACGAATTGAGAGTTTGGAATTTTTTTTGCGTAAGCTCTTCCATATTTCGTTTTCACTAGGCCGTCATTTTCTCCCCAAAGCATAAGAGTTTTAGCAGTTATCCGGTTTAACCTATGCTTAAGACTAGGATTATGGAAATAAGGCATCCAACAAAGCCTGGCGATAGTTTCTCTGTGCCTGGCTAGAAGATAAGCTTGTCTATCCGACATTTCTGTTAAAATACGTGGGTCTTTTTCAGGTTTATAAAACTTAAGATTTTTGACTGTATCAAAGGGTCGATAATATATATCTTCAATATCTCTATCAAACTTTCCTCCAATTTTAACTCCAAGGGGGCTAACCAAAATTAATTTATTTAAACGAGAACAATTTTTTGTAGCCATTTCTGCTGCTATCCAACCACCCACCGAAAATCCGATGATACTAACGTCCGCAAGTTTGAAGTGATCTAGGAGATCTAGGTAGAGATAGGATATATCATCAATTGAAGTAATTGAGTCTGGCAAAGTCGAACGCCCAAAACCTGGCATTCTTGGTATATATAAACGGAATTTTTTACTTAGTTCTTTTATAAAAGGTTGCGTTGTTTCGTAATTATCCTCGCTGTGCAAAAGAAGAAGGGGTTTTCCTCGGCCGAGCCGTTGCATCTCAATTTTTGTACTTTGAAGTTTTATAAAAAAACGGTCACCAAGGGACTTTTTAAGGTTTCCTTTATTACGAACAGCCATTTTACTTCCTTTTTAACTAAAGCTTCTTAATTGGATTAAATTATCCTTGAGCTTTTTACTATTTATTTTGTCATCATACTAATTGAATACGATTTGGCGAGTACCAATTTGTTGATTTTGAAGTTTACCTGGATCAAGTTCCTGAAGTTGCAGAAACTACTAATAAAACCGTTTAAATGTAAGAGGCTAGATTTATGTATTTTGGGCAATCACTTCTCCGTCGAGAGGATATCCGTTTTCTAAAAGGAAAAGGACGTTATACAGATGATTTGAATATTCCTCATACGGCTTATGTCACTTTTGTACGGAGCGACCGTGCACATGCTCGATTGAAATCTTTGTTACTTTCAAAAGCCAAAAAAATGCCTGGGGTTTTATCAATTTTGACAGCGAAGGACTGGAAACAAGACTCTATGGGGAAGTTAGTTTGTGTACATCCGATGCCGTTTAGTGATGGGCGCCCCATGAATGAAAAACTGAGACCATTATTTGTAGAGGACAAAGTTTGTCACGTAGGGGATATTATTGCGTGTGTCATAGCGGAAAGTAAATTTGAAGCGATGGATGCAGTTGAAGAGGTAAGGATTGAATATGAGGATTTACCTTATGTAACCGAAGTCAAAAATGCCCTTCATGAAAATGCACCTGTAATTCATAAGGACATAGGAAGTAATTTGGTTTTTGAAATATTTAGGGGTAATGAGAAAGAAAATCGAAAGGTTTTCGATCAAGCAAGCCACATTACAGAGCTAAATTTTAATATAAATCGGGTGGCTGGAAATCCTTTGGAACCTCGTTCCTTTATTGCGCATTATGAAGAAGAAAATGATCACTACACATTGTGGTGTACTAGCCAAATACCCCATTATTTTCGTCGTTGGCTTTCCAAGTATGTATTGTTTGAAGCTGAAAATCGTATTCAAGTAATTTCGCCAGACGTCGGGGGTGGTTTTGGATTAAAAATTCATTTAACTGAAGGGGCAATCGTTACATGGGCGTCAAAAAAAGTAGGACGGCCCGTAAAATGGACAGCAACGCGATCAGAATCCTTCATTTCAGATACACAGGCTCGTGATCATTACACTAAAGCTCGTATGGCCTTTGATAAGAACGGTAAAATTTTAGGAATGGAGGTGGATACTGTTGCAGCCCTTGGTGGTTATCTTAGCCAGTTTGCGCCGAGTATTCCTGGTAATTCCTATCCGCAAACGATCACTGGTCTTTATCAAACCCCAGCCTTATTTCTTCGAGTTCGGGGGGCATATTCCAATACGCTTCCAGTAGATGCCTATCGCGGTTCAGGAAGACCTGAAGCTACTTTTATTAATGAAAGACTCCTTGAAAACGGTGCCAGGGAAATGGGTATGGATGTTGTAGAAATTCGTCATAAGAATTTAATTCCTAGCGAATTTTTTCCCTATAAAACTCCTGTTGGAAGGACTTACGATTGCGGAGATCCACCAGCCCTATTTGAAAAATTAATGAACATTTCCAATTACAAATTATTGCGTGAAGAACAAAAAAGTCTACGTGAAAAAGGAATTTTTTTGGGAATTGGAATTGCTTGTTTTCTAGACAAATCTGGAACAGGGTCTAGCCAAAATCTTGCTTCAAAAGGAGGTCTCCATGGTGGATATGAGTGTGCTGTTGTTCGAGTGCATAGTGATGGAAAAGTAACTGTCTTTTCAGGAAGTCATTCCCACGGTCAGGGTCATGACACAGCCTTTTGCCAGATAGCGGCAGACGTTCTCGGTATTTCGATTGATGACATTCGACTTGTTCAAGGCGATACAAATCAAGTTCCTTTTGGAAATGGCACTTGGGGTTCCCGTTCTGCATCAGTTGGAGGGCCGGCAATAGTTTTAGCGGCACAAAAGGTTTTAAAGAAAGCTAAAGCTTTGGCGGCACATCTTCTTGAATCTGCTGTTGAGGATATGGAATACCAAATGGGAGTGTTTAGGGTGCGTGGCACGGATAGATCTATTAGATTTTCGGAAATAGCCGATGTTGCTTATCATGGTTCAAATTTGCCAAATGACGGATCGATTTCACCGGGCTTAGATGAAACGGTATTTTACGAACCTACTGATACTAATGACCCCGAGGCAATGCATTTAGTTGTTGTAATTGTAGATGGAGATACTGGTGTGGTTAGTGTGAGGGATTACTTTACTTCCGATGATTGCGGCCGAATTATTAATCCAATGATTGTAGAAGGCCAAATTCACGGTGGTTTAGGGCAAGGAATTGGACAAGCTATGATGGAACAAATTATTTATGAGAAAGGAAGCAAAGGAACGGGTCAACTTTTAACCGGTTCGTTTCTAGATTATGCCATGCCACGAGCGAGCGATATGCCTCAAAATATTACTTTAGTTTTTCAGGAAATTCCTTGCCCCAGTAATATTTTAGGGGTTAAAGGAGGAAGTGAAACCGGGACTATTGGACCTCCTGCTGCAATTGGTAATGCAGTGGTGGATGCGCTTTGGCATTTAGGTGTTGGACATATAGAACTGCCAATAACGGCAGAAAAGGTTTGGCGGGCATTACAAAACAAAAACCATCAGGAATTGTAGGAAAAGACATGTCATCGAAACGAAAATCCGCTTTTAATCCATCTACTGTGAGTGCCCCGTTAAAACCTTATTATTCTAACGCGGTAAGAAGTGAATCAGGGCCATTGCTTTGGATTTCAGGACAAGTAGCTATCGATAAGAATGGCAAGTTGGTTGGTCAAGATGATTTGAGGGCTCAGGCCACACAGGTCTTAGAAAACATAAAAGCAATTTTAACGGCTAGTGATGCTAATATGGAGGATATTGTAAAGGTAACAGTTTATGTTACAGATATTAGAGCCTTTAATGATATTACCGATATTCGAAAAAAATACTTTCCAAGTGAAGGACCAGCCAGTGTAATTTGTGAGGTAAGTGCTTTAGCTTGGCCAGAATTTCTTATTGAAATAGAAGCAGTTGCTGCCCTCTCTTAATAAAATAAATTAAGAATAATTTTGAAAAACGTGAATTTAAAATTTTGTTTTAGTCAATCCAAATACTTTCTGGGTTTTTATATTTTTACTAGGGATATCCATGGATAAGCCGATTTTTGGGCATTGTTTGTGTGGAAATATTCTTTTTCAGTGTTCTCAGCCACCAATCATGTCAGGTCACTGTCATTGTCGGGATTGCCAACGATGGAGCGGTTCCCCCTTTGCTGCATTAGTTATTTTTAAAAAACTCAGTGTAAAGATTTTAAGGGACAGCTTTCAAACCTTTGTCCACCAAGGAGGAAGTCGTAAATCTGTATTTCGTAAATTCTGTGTTGGATGCGGTTCCTCAGTTTTTACCGAATATGAGGTGACACCAGAATTAATCGCCATTATGGGAGGAACACTAAATGATTATGATTTGTTTCCCCCGGAATGGGAAATTTATGTAAGGAGTAAACAAGCTTGGATTGAATTATCCCCTCAATTAAAATCTTTCAACGACGGGTTTAAAAGGAGTTGAGGAAAACGTATGCCCTATAGTATTCGAAGTGGAGTTCGTATTTATTATGAGGTCATTGGAACAGGCCCCCCCTTGCTGATGCTTCACGCTAATCCTTGTGACCATCGGATGTGGATGTATCAAATTTCCCATTTTTCCAGATATTTTAAAGTGATTGCGACAGATATGCGTGGCTATGGGCGTAGTGACAAACCGCAAAAGCAGTATCCTTTTTGTGATTTAATCAGGGACATAATAGGCGTATGCCAACAGGAAAATGTTTCCAGAGGAATATTAATGGGCGCGAGCATGGGTTCAAAAATTGGGTTCCAGGTTGGCATAGAACATCCGAATTTATTTCAGGCCCAAATTCATGTTGGCGGAAATTCTTTCCGAGGAAGTAGTTATGACGCAAGAATAATTGGTTATGAAAAGGAACATTTGCCCAGTTACCGTAAAATGCATTTAAAAGAATTATTCGCCCCCGGGTTTGTTGACACAAAAAGGGGACGCTATCTTAGTAAGGTTATACTCGAAGATTCAGGTCTGTTATCCGGCAAGGCTATTAGTTCACTTTTTCATACTTTCGATAAAATTGAACTTTCCCGTGAAGTATCCCAGATAAAAGTACCTGTTCTTATTGTAAACGGAGAGTACGACAACTCTCTTGAGGGTGGAAAAGAAACTGCTAATTTAATTAAATCTTCCAAACATGAAACAATCCTAGGAACAGGACACTTGTGTAATTTAGAAGACCCTTCTGCTTTTGATTTAATAGTAGAGGGGTTTTTGCATGACCATAATTTGTTTCCACCTTTATAAAATTAAGTGGCAGGTTCAGCGGACTAGCTTGGTATAAAACTATGCTAGATTCTAAGTGACAACTTTTACTGTGTATGTGTTGGAAAATAAGGTTATTTAACAGTCTCAACCAAAAAAGAAATCGATAGGCCGTCTTTTTTTAAGACGGCCTATCTTAAATTGGCTCCCCGGGCCGGACTCGAACCAGCGACAAGGCGGTTAACAGCCGCCTGCTCTACCAACTGAGCTACCGGGGATTAAGTCTTTTTTACTTCATAACACAATTGAATGGAGGTATATAGCAAAGCGAGGACTTTAAAGCCAACCCATTACTTTACAAAAACTGATGTAAAATTGCTTATTCATTTATTATTTGTAAAATTGATATAAAAATAAAAAAATAGGAAGATTTCGTTCAAACCTTTGGACAAAAATGGAAAAGCGGGGAACTATGGCAAAGGGATATAAAGAGCTCCTTAATGAAGCGCGGTCGGAGATACAAAACCTTTCAGCAAAGGATGCTATCGACCTTTTACAAAACGGGGGTGCAGTGTTTGTGGACATTAGAGATATTAGGGAGTTGCACCGAGAAGGATTAATTCCTGATTCCTACCACGCTCCGAGAGGAATGCTTGAATTTTGGATAGACCCTGAAAGCCCTTATCATAAAAATATCTTCACCTCCGGAAAACGGCTTGTTTTTTATTGTGCCTCAGGCTGGCGATCAGCATTGGCAACAAAGACTGTGCAGGACATGGGTTTAAAAAATGTTTGCCACATTGACGGTGGGTTTTCGGCCTGGCGTAATGAAGGCGGCCAGGTAGAAAAAAAAGAAAAACCTTAAATGGTTTCTAGAAGTTTGACTTGCAGTAAACCCGGTGATTATTTTATCCATCAATTGAGGACGGAGAGATTAAATTGGAAAACAACTTAGCCGCGTCTGAGCGTTCTGCAACTCGCGCCAGTGAAACGGGTTATTCAGCCGAGGTGTCTGAAGAAATTACCAATATCTGTGCCGAAGCAGGGATAAGCTTAGTGGCTAGTTTGCCAGATGATTGGATAGCACAGACAATTGCGAAATTTGAACAGGATAACCGGTTTAACCATGTTCCAGTAAATCGAGAGGAATCTGCATTAGGTCTTTGTTCCGGTGCTTTTTTTAGCGGAACGGGTTCCTTGGCTTTAATGGGCGCCTCAGGATTAATGACCCTTATTTATGCTATTACAAAGATAAATTACACTTATGAAATCCCAATTTTTATAATGATCACGCAAAGGGGAACATTCGACGATGGAGCTAAGTTCCATGTTTCGAATGGACTTTACCTAAATGCCGTTTTGGATTCTATAGATTTGCCGCATACGATCATTGAGAATAGAGAACAATTGCCGATGATAGGAGAAGCCTACCAGCACTCTCGGAAGATTAGCAGGCCAACTGTTGCAATTCTTCCCAAAAAACTTCTCCAGGGGAGGGTCTAACATGAAGTATGATGAATGTTTGACGTATATCGCAGGTCGGTGGACTGATGAACTAGTTGTAACTTCGGCGGGAACGACCTCCGAAATTTGGCATTCAGCAACAGGGGATACAGAAAGAGTATTTTATCTGGAAGCGTCTATGAGCCTCTCTTCTGTTTTTGCTTGCGGTATAGCTCAAGGGGTGCCAGAGAAGCCTGTATGGGTCTTTAGTGGTGATGGAGCCTTTTGTATGAACCCAGGAATGTTGCAGGTGGAGCGTCAAATGAATTTACCCAACCTCAAACATTTTATGATATCTAACAGAGTTTACGGTTCTACATCGAACGTACCTCTTCCGGGACGATCTGATAATGATTATGCGGCAATTGCGAAGGGGTTTGGAGTTGAACGTGTTTACTCTTTTGGTTCAATGAACGAATTTCAAGCCCGGTTTGAAGAAGCTGTTCTTGAAGAGGGGCATACATTTATCCACTTGGAAGTAGACCCAATGGATTACAGAGGGGCGTCGCCGCCTATGGATGGTCCGGAAGTCAAGTTTAGATTCGGCCGATACATAGAAAAAGTCACCGGGAAAAAAATTTTTACTGCGCCTCTAGAAGAAGATTAATTATTAATAAAAAGGGAAATGTAATTGATTTTGCTTTTTATTACATTTTTCCAATCTTTTATGTTGTTTTAACCATGTTAAAACGTAAGAAATTAAAAGTTTAGGATTTAATTTTTCAATACAAACCTTTGACAAATTAGTGCGGTATTTGTAAATGGTGGCGCAATAACCGTATAAAATAATCGTTTACAACTCAAAACCGATTTTTATTTTAAAATGGTTAAGAGGGAGACTGTGATGAATACAAAAATTCATCAATTAAAAACAAATTCCGAATTTAAATTAGATGATCGACGGGACCTAGCCAAAAAGATCTTCGATGACCTAAGGGCTATGAGTGTAGATGGACCAGGTGTAAGTCGGGAAAGCTATGGTCCGGGGGAAACCGCTGCAATGGCATACTGTGCCGATCTAGCCCAAAAGGAAGGGTTAATTGTTACGTATGATCAAGCAGCAAATCTTGTAATCGAATTACCTGGTAAGGATAATGATGCTCCCTGTATTATTTGCGGTTCGCATTTAGATTCTGTACCGCAGGGTGGAAACTTTGATGGTTCAGCAGGCGTAGTTGGAGGTTTAATATCCTTAATTAAAATGAAGAGAGAAGGCGTTATTCCTCCTCGAAAAATTTGTGTAATGGCCTTGCGAGGAGAAGAAAGTGCTTGGTTCGGTTTATGTTACTTAGGGTCGAGTGCGTTATTTGGAGAGTTGAATGGGGATGATTTAGAACGACCACACAGAACCACCGGGGTATCTCTTTCAGCATTTATGAAGGAAACCGGTGCCAATATAAGGCTGATTTCACAGAGTGAAAAACTTTTAAACCCAAAATCAGTAGGCGCTTATATAGAACTCCATATAGAGCAGGGACCGGTGATGGTTGCACGCAAATTACCAGTGGGTGTGGTAACTGGTTTACGAGGAAACATTAGACATAATCAAGTCATATGTAAGGGGGAAGCAGGGCATGCTGGAGCAGTTCCCCGATGGTTACGCCATGACACAGTCCTCGCTACCGCAGATTTGCTTTCGCGCCTTGATACCCATTGGGCGGCCTTGCAGGAACGAGGCTTGGATTTGGTTTTAACCGTTGGAATTTTGACTACTAATCAAAATGATCATGCGATGTCTCGGATACCGGGCGAATGCCGATTCTGTTTGGAAATAAGGAGCCAAAGTATTGATACCCTGGAGGCTTTCTACCAGTTAATCCAAAGTGAGGCAAAAAATGTGAGCCGTGAAAGGGGGGTCACTTTCGATTTTGACAAACGAAGTATGTCGTCTCCGGCTAAAATGGATAATCGTTGGGTGGAACATTTGTTGAAAATTTGTGACAAAAAGGGAATGACTGCAGAAGCTTTACCAAGCGGCGCCGGACATGATGCGGGTGTTTTTGCTAATATTGGAATTCCTTCAGCGATGATTTTTGTTCGAAATGAAAATGGATCTCACAATCCCCTAGAAGCTATGGACCTAAATGATTTTATGGATGCTGTTGATGTTCTTCATGCTGCTCTACTGAACCCTGTATTGTGAGTAATTCACTTTCCAAAATAAGTATTGTTTATCCGGACGATTGGCATGTCCACCTCAGAGACGGAGAACTTTTAAGTTCTGTTTTACCTTTCACGACGGCCCAATTTGCTCGGGCAATAGTCATGCCCAATTTAACACCCCCAATTACGTCCACTTCTTCAGCGATTTCGTATCGGGAACGTATCTTAAAATTGCTACCCGAAGGAAAAGAATTTATTCCTCTAATGACTTGCTTTTTAACCGATAATAGTGATCCCAATGATATTGAATTGGGATTTAAAGAAGGGGTTTTTGTTGCTGTAAAGCTATATCCCGCTAACGCAACTACCAATTCTGATTACGGTGTTTCCGAATGGAAGAATATTTTTAATGTCCTTTCAAAAATGGAAAAAATTGGGATGCCCCTACTGGTTCATGGGGAGGACGGAGATCCATCTATAGACATATTTGACAGAGAGGCAGTATTTATTGAGAAAGTTTTACTTGGCTGGATGATCCCAAATTTTCCTGGACTTAAGATAGTTTTAGAACATACGACAACGGCTAATGGTGTAGATTTTGTAAAAGAATCAGGAGAAAATATTGCAGCAACCATTACACCGCATCATCTTATTATAAATCGAAATGATATTTTGGCGGGTGGAATTAGGCCCCATTTATACTGTTTGCCGATAGCAAAGAGAGAGAAGGATAAAATTGCGTTAAGAGAGGCGGCGATATCAGGAGACCCTTCCTTCTTTTTAGGAACTGACTCGGCACCTCATTTGACCGACGCCAAAGAAAACAATTGCGGGTGTGCCGGCATTTTTAATTCGCCCAATGCCATGGGAGTTTATGCGAGTGTTTTTGAAGAGTTAAACGCGTTAGACAAACTTGAAGGTTTTGCCTCTCTCCACGGACCATCTTTTTATGGGATGCCTTTTAACAAGATGAAACTTTCTCTCTTTAAAAGGCCAAAAAAAATTGTTTCAAATATACCTACACAATCCAGTGCTAGAGGAATTCGTCCATTTTTAGCGGGCGAAACAATTGGTTGGTCCATCGAAGATGAATGAGGCATTTGTTTCCGGCAAAGGAAAGAGATATAACATTTTCCTAGATTTTTGTTGCGTAAATTTAATTAAAGAGGAATTTTCTTATGGCAGTCGGTGGAGCTTTTCCAGGAAAAGAGTTGATAGCAGAACTGACTGCAAAAATGTTACTAGAGGTTGAAGCCGTTAGGTTTAATTCCGAAAAACCGTTTATTTTTACTTCCGGATGGGCAAGCCCGGTTTACATTGATTGCAGACGGCTAATTTCCTATCCGCGGCTACGCCAAACCATTATTGATTTCGGGGCATCAATTATTCTTCGTGATGCCGGTTTCGAACAATTTGATACTGTAGCAGGTGGGGAGACCGCCGGAATCCCATTTGCAGCATGGATGGCCGACCGCCTGATGCTTCCGATGCAGTATGTACGCAAACAACCCAAAGGATTTGGAAGGGACGCCCAAATTGAAGGGCATTTGGAAGAAGGGGAAAGAGTATTACTAGTGGAAGATTTGACCACCGATGGTCGAAGTAAGGCAAATTTTTGTAAGGCTTTACGTCAGGCAGGGGCTACAGTTGACCATGTATTTGTTGTTTTTCACTATGACATTTTTCCTGAAAGCAAACGAGTTATGGAAGAGATTGGTGTAACCCTCCACGCCCTTGCTACTTGGTGGGATGTGTTGCGGGTTGCACAAGCCGGCGGACACTTTGAAACAGAAACTATGCAGGAAGTAGAAAAATTTTTAAATGATCCTGCCGCATGGTCAAGCGAGCATGGGGGTATCGGGACACCCCCAACCTAATTTTGAGAAAAAGATTGGTGTAAAATGAAAATTGTTCGTGTTGAAGCGGTCCCACTCCATATACCCGTAAATTTTAGTAGTATTGGTGTCGATCATGAGAGCTTTGTAAGTGTTGCTCACGTCGAAATCGAAACAGATTCCGGACACATTGGCTATGGAATGACGTCTATTACGCAAGCACGTCCTGTAGCTGAAACAGTTAATTCTGTTTTAGGCCCTGCAATTTGTGGTCTTGACCCGATTTTGCATGAACGGATTTGGCACGTGATGTATTGGACGGCCACGCCTTGGGCACAAACAGGTTATGCCTCTCATGCCATTAGTGCTGTCGATTTGGCTTTGTGGGATATTAAAGGGCAAACCCTAGGGCTTCCAGTTTGGCGTTTAATTGGGGGGGCAAGAGACACTGTTCCAATGTATGCAACTTGCGGTTTTTCTTTTCTTGATGATGACCAACTTTCTGAGGTTACGGTGCGGGTCGTGGATAAGGGGTTCAGGGGGCTTAAAATGCAAGTGGGTAGACCTGGGTTAGACAAAAGGAAATCCGGGCCAAGTGTAAAAGAGATCGTTAATCGGGATATTAATAGAATTAGAAAAGTTCGAGACGCTGTTGGTCCAGATGTCGAGATAGCCGTTGATGCCGGTTGCAGGCTCGATTTAGTTAATGCTCGATATCTTTGCGAGAGAATTGAAGAGCTTAAAATTTCTTTTTTTGAAGAGCCGATATATCAGAATGACATTCGCTTATTGGCAGAATTAAGGAGGACGACTTGTATTCCGTTAACTGCAGGGCAGAATGAGGGCCTCGGTTATCGGTTTAGAGACATGTTGTTAGCAAACGCAGTCGACGTTGTTCAGCCGAATGTCATCATTACGGGAGGAATGACGGAATGTCTTAGAATAGCTGGGCTTGCGGCTGCTTTTAATACACAGATTTCTAACGGCGGTGGAGCTCCTCTTCATAATAGACACCTTCAAGCAGGAGTTGATAATGGTACTTCTGTTGAGTATCAATTTAATGCTGTTGCTGCTTGTGAAGTTTTGTACGGGCAAACTCCGGAATTTGAAGGAGGATCAGCTATTTTACCAGAAAGTCCTGGTTTAGGGTTGCAGCCCAATAAAAATGTTTTGAAAACGATGCGTGATACCCAGGAAAATTAAAAGGGTTAAGGGGATCAAGCCTACTCTTTACGGCACCGGTGGAAAAAATGCAGTTAAAACCTTTGGTTGAAAAACTTGACTTCCGTTATTTATTAGAAATGCTTGAGGAGCTTGCCAAAGTGCCTGCTGCCGTTCCCATGGGGACAGAAGTCTTTATGGAACCAGATAATCCCGTTCTTATTCATTACGTACAGAATGAACTCAGGCCCCGTTTGTTAAAAATTGGCGTTGATAATTTAATTGATGTACCAAAAAATCAAATTGTGGCTAAGTATGGCAAGGGGACTTCCGAGAATGTTTTTTTGGTACAGGTTTACACGCCTGTACAGCATCATAACTTAATGTCCGATCCCTGGTCAGGAAAAATTGAAAATGCCGGGAAGTGGGGTTACGAAGAACCCTGTTTGTTTGGGCAGGGAGTAACACAAAACAAGTCACACCAGGCGATTATTTTAACAATTTTAAAGGCTTTTATAGATCACAAGTTGACCTTGGATGGGCATCTTTACATTGCAATCAACAATGAAGGCCGTAGCAGCCATGCATGCACAGAATCCATTCTTGAGGCATTACCAAAAAAACCAAATTTTGCCCTCTTACTAACCGCGACAGGTGAACGAATTTCGATGGGAAACCGTGGCCGAGTAGATGTAAATATCACCGTAAAAGGAAAAGCGGTGCATTCCAGCCAGCCAGAAAAAGGACTTAGCGCTATCAATGGTGCATGGGAAGTGATGAAGCGTATTAAAAAAATGAAACTTCCAGGCATTCACGAACAGCTAGGAAAACGCCATGCAATTCCCTACCAAATTACCTATTCACCCCTTGCCCCGCATACTTTACCTGAGGAAGCTTTTCTTCGTATTGACCGGCGTTTGTTACCCGGGGATAAGCCAGCAACAGTTACTGATGAATTACGGCAGGCAATTGGGGATATGGCTCCTTACGAGGTAACAGTTAAACAGGGTAACTTCATGTGGCCTGCATTGGTGGATCCTGAAGAAATTGGTGTCCAACGACTTATGGATGCTCATACGGCTGTCCACAATAAAATGCCCGGTACTTTTTACGGACAGGGTACCTTCGACGCTGGCGGACCTTGCTCCGCAGGGATCCCTGCAGTTATGTATGGCGTTGGTGGCGGAGGGGGAGTTTTAGAAGCCGACTTCGTACCAATTTCACACGTTGAAAGAGTGGCGCAAACGGTAGCGCAAACAATCCTTTCTTACTTTTCAGAGTAAGGGATTCATAAGTAATGACCACCGGTATAGAAATCGGCATGAAAGCAAAGTTTGGTCTGAGTTTGTCCACGCGTGCTGTGTTGTTTGACTGGGGAACTCTTGATGATCTAATCGAAATGGCGGAAATAGCTGAAAAATCACGACTTTTTCATGGTATTTGGGTGGGTGATAACCTTTTGTCTAAGCCTCGTGTAGAGGCCATGGTTACGCTTTCCGCCCTGGCTACCCGAACTGAACGAGTTAAGCTTGGGACTATTTGTCTGGCGAGTTTCCCGTTGCGGGAACCAATTCTTTTTGCAATCCAATGGGCCAGTCTCGATATTTTATCCAAGGGCCGAACGATCTTGACAGTGTGTAATGGCGGGACGGATAAGTTTGGTCCTCAATACGCTCACGAACTCCGGACAATGGGAATTACTTCCCGTGAGCGTGTTGGTCGGGTGGTGGAAGGTATCTCGATTTTGCGACGTCTTTGGAGCGAAGAGTTGGTAACTCATTCTGGAAAATATTACCAGTTTTCTGATCTCAATCTCCAACCTAAACCCATACAAAAACCTGTTCCTATTCATCTTGCAGTTAATCCCCCGGCGGGGGAGGTGGATCCGAAAACCCTGGATCGTGTCCTGCGACGAGTTGCAAACCATGCAGACGGATGGCAGACGGACGGGACACCGGTGGATGTATTTCGGGAACGGCTTGCTACAATTTGTCGTTATGCTGAAGAACTTGGTCGGGATACCACCCACTTTGACAGCTCTTTGCACATGATGGTCAATATCAATGATGATGAAACAAAGGCTTTCGAACAAGCAACCACTTTCTTGACTTCTTACTACGGCGCGGGCCTAATTTCGCGCGAACGCGCCGAAACCTGGATTGCTTGTGGCTCAACACAATCCGTGATTGATAAAATAGCTTCATATATTGAGGCTGGGTGTACGATGCCGGTTTTGCGTTTTGTTGCCCCCAATCCCCGTGAGCAGCTTCATCGCTGCATAGAAGAGGTGTTACCGGCCTTTTATAATCGTGCTTAAATTTTGAGATTTTATACCGGTTTTAATTTCGTAATTAATAAATTCGGGGAAATAGATTAGACTACTTTTAGATTTTTCTTTTGTTTCAAATAATAATGAAAAATTTTGGAGGTTGGAGGCTCGGGCCGGATTCGAACCGGCGTACAAGGATTTGCAATCCTCTGGATAGCCTCTCTCCCACCGAGCCGGATTATTGCTATATAAATTACTTGATCCTATTTTAATTTGTGGTCAAGCAGGTTTACTGTAAGTAACTTTGTAATACTGTGTATGGAATGTGCTCGAATGAATTTATCTTCCTTTTGGTAAGCTCATTTTAGGGTTATTTAATTTTATGTAAATAAAGGAAATTTATGAGGGATTATACACAAGCCAGGAAAAACATGGTGGATTGCCAGCTTCGTACAAATAAACTCGTGCAGAACGAAATTATAGATGCATTTCTCAAAATTCCCCGGGAAAAATTTGTAGATCCTTCTCTTGAAGAGGTAGCTTATAGCGATAAAGAGGTCTTAGCCGGAAGTGGGCGTAAGCTTATCCAGCCAATGCTTCTCGCGCGCATGATACAATCATTTGAAACAAATGCTAACGATGTGGTGTTAGATGTAGGATGTTCTACTGGATACTCAAGTGCAATAATGGCAGATTTAGTTGCAACCGTGGTGGCCCTGGAAAGCGATATAAACCTTGTAAAACGGGCTACTGATAATTTTATAAGTCTTTCAATAGATAATGCGGTAACAATTGAGGGCCCATTATTAGGAGGTTATGCCGCGCAAGGACCCTATGACGTTATATGTGTTGAAGGCGCTATTTCGTTTGTTCCGGATACTTTAATTGAGCAGCTTGCAGAAGGGGGTCGATTAGGAGCTGTGATTGGAAACGGAAAAAATCTTGGCCAGGTAGTAAAAATAATAAAAAAAAAGGGGCATGTGGTTAAACTCAATTTATTCAATGCTTATGCCTGTAAATTACCCGGTTTTGAGAAAGAAGAGGAATTCAAGTTTTAAGTAAACCGTATAATAGGAATTTTCCAATGAAAAAAACCTTATTCTTAAAGATTTTTTTTACGGGTTTAGTTTTACCAATTTCCAGTTTGTTTGGGGAAACTCTTACTGACGCATTAGTAAAAACTTATTTAAATAACCCTACTCTTAATGCTTCTCGTGCACTTGTGCGTGTTGAAGATGAAGGTTTAGCTGAGGCCTTGAGCAGTTGGCATCCCGAAGTCAAATTCGATTACGATTTAGGACAATCCAATATAGATAAAAACGATGGTTCGGGGTCTCAGAACAGAAATCCAAGAACAAATAAAATCTTTATTGAACAAAATTTATTTAAGGGATGGAGGACGAAGGGGGGAGTAATCCAAGCCCGAGAAGATGTTTTGACGCAACGTGCTAAGTTAACAATTGTTGAACAAAGTGTAATTTTGGCTGCTGCAACCGCTTATACAGATGTAATCCGGGACAAGGCAGTATTAAAACTTAATCGGAATAATGAACGTGTATTAAAACGGCAATTGGAGGCTACCAAAGATCGGTTTGAAGTTGGTGAAGTGACACGAACGGACGTGGCTCAAGCGGACGCACGCCTTTCACGTGCTATTGCCGATAAAATTCAAGCTGTTGGAGACCTAAAATCTTCTCGCGCGCGCTATAAAAATGTCGTTGGAATTTATCCAAAAAATTTGCAAAAGGCTCTTCCCCTTAGCAAATTGCCTGCAAATGAAACTGAAAGTGTTGCACTTGCTCGCGCTTTCAATCCTAACGTTTTAGTTGCGAAGCATAATTTAAAGTCGGCGAGAGCCAAAGTGAAAATTGTAGAAGGTGAATTATACCCAACAATCGATTTAGAAGGGGAACTATCACGTCGTGACCAAGCAACTTCTAAAACCAGTAAAAAGGATCAAATTTCACTCACAGCTCGACTTTCCCTGCCTCTTTATCAAGGTGGAGGAACACGGGCCCGAATACGCGCGGCAAAGCAAAGCCAAAGCCAAAAAACAATGATTTTAAATGCCGCTATACAAAATGCGATTTCGGATTCGTCGCAATCATGGGAACGCTTGTCTACAGCACGCGCGCAACTGCGAGCATTTAATTCGGAGGTGAAAGCGGCAGAAATTGCATTGCAGGGAGTTCGTCAGGAAGCAAGTGTTGGATCGCGAACGGTATTGGATGTTTTAGATGCTGAACAAGAACTTTTGGATGCAAGGGTTAGATTGTTACGCGCTGAAAGGGATGTTGTTGTAGCAACATTTTTGGTTCGTCAATCGGTTGGTTCGTTGACCGCAAAAAAACTTTCACTTTCTGTAAAACTGTATAACGTTGGTAAACGGTACAATACTCTAACTAAACATTGGTTTTGGGAGCAGATAAAATTCAAATAATAAATTGAAAGGTTTCTAAATTGTATTGTTTATTACCATTGGCATTTTTTACTATCGGGTAAACTCTAGAGAATCTTTTATGAGCAAATATAATTCTGAAAAAGACTTATCTTTAGATCAAATTTTATCGTCAATTAAAAAAATAATTTTAGAAGAAAAGCCTGTTAACGAACAAACCAAAACTTTGGAACTTAATAAAGAAAAATTTAATAAAAAAGAGAACAAAGAAAAGAAAGCTAAAGATCAGGAAGGCGATATCCTTGACTTAACAGAAGTCGTGAACATTGGTTTACAAAATCAAAAAAGTTTTGTTGGTGATATAAATTGTGAAAATAACCAAAATGATTCTGTAGTTGAAATTACAACCTCAACACCAACAATTTCAGAAAAATTTCACGAGTCTCCAGTTGAAAAACGTATTCGACATGTTTTTAAAAATTTGGAGGGAAATGAAACTAAAGTTTTTGGAAAAATAACTAAAGAAGACAAAAAACAAGTAGAACAGATAATCATAAATTGTGCCCAAATCATTATTAAAGAATATTTAGACGAAAAATTATTGGGCGTTATAGAAAAAATAAAAAAGATTGAATTAAATAAACCCCCTCCCTTTGACCCATAGAACCTATCTTTTTGTCATTTTTGAAAACCAAAGGGTTGACCTTTTATATTCTAGGAGATTTATAAGGCCTTATCTTTTCCACCAAGAAATTTTTGTGGATTTTAAGTGAGTTTAATTGTGCCTTTAGAAAAAAGTTATCATCCCAAAGGAATTGAAAAAAAACACTCCGAAAAATGGGAACTTGAAAAGAGCTTTGCGTGTGGCTTATCCAATGGCGTTCCCCAAAATAAATTTTTGGCCCCTTATACGATTGTAATACCACCTCCAAATGTAACTGGAAATTTACACATGGGGCATGCCTTAAACAATACTCTGCAAGATATTCTCATCAGGTTTTATCGTATGGCAGGGCATGATGTTCTCTGGCAGCCTGGAACTGACCATGCTGGAATTGCAACGCAAATGATTGTTGAACGGCAATTAAATCAGAAAGGGATTGAGTTAGATCGTGGCCAAAAGGAACCAAAAGGAAAAGAAAGGCTCATTAGTCGGGAGAAATTTATAAAAAAGGTTTGGGAGTGGAAAGAAAAGTCTGGTAATACAATTACAAAGCAATTACGGAGACTAGGTGCATCTTGTGACTGGTCTCGTGAACGCTTTACCATGGACGAAGGGCTATCAAAAGCAGTCCGTCATGTCTTCGTTAAGCTTTATGAAGAAGGCTTAATATATAAGGACAAGAGGTTAGTTAATTGGGACCCAAAATTACACACCGCAATTTCTGATCTAGAAGTTGAACAAAGAGAAGTAGAAGGTTCCCTTTGGTATTTTAAGTATCCACTAGAGGGATTCAAAAATCGTTTTATAACCGTGGCAACCACCCGTCCTGAAACTATGTTGGGTGATACTGGTGTAGCAGTTAACCCTGATGACTCCCGGTATAAAGGCGTGGTTGGAAAATTTGTTACCCTCCCAATTGCAAATCGTTCCATTCCTATTCTTGGTGATTCATACAGTGATCCGACGAAAGGAAGTGGTGCCGTAAAAATTACTCCTGCGCATGACTTTAATGATTTTGAAGTGGGGAAAAGACATGATTTAGAAATGATTAATATTTTTGATGTTTCGGGTTACCTCAATAGTAATGTTCCAAAAGAATTTAGAGGCCTTGATAGGTTTGTGGCTCGTGAAAAAGTTGTCCAAACCATGAAAGAACTTGGACTTTTAGAAAAAATTGAAAATAACCCTATGACTGTTCCCTATGGTGATCGATCTGGGGAAGTGATAGAGCCTCGTTTAACAGATCAGTGGTATTTAGACACCCGAACTCTAGCTAAACCCGCAATCAAAGCTGTAAAAGAAGGTAAAACCAAATTCGTTCCAGAAAATTGGTCTAATACCTATTTTGAGTGGATGAATAATATTGAACCCTGGTGTATTTCACGCCAAATTTGGTGGGGACATCAAATACCTGCTTGGTATGGTGCAGATGGACAAATTTTTGTGGCCGAGAATGTAGAAGAAGCAAAAAATAAAGCTAAACAGGTTTACGGAGAAACTCCCCAATTAGTTCAAGATTCTGATGTTTTAGACACGTGGTTTTCTTCTGCGTTGTGGCCATTTTCGACACTCGGATGGCCAGAAGAAACAGAGGCGATAAAACGCTACTATCCGACCGATGTTCTAGTTACTGGCTTTGATATCATTTTTTTCTGGGTAGCGAGGATGATGATGATGGGTCTTCATTTTAAAAATGAAGTGCCTTTTCATACGGTTTATATTCATGCACTAGTTCGTGACGAGCATGGACAAAAAATGTCCAAGAGCAAAGGGAATGTTTTAGACCCCCTGGACTTAATAGATGAATACGGGGCTGACGCTTTACGGTTTACTTTGGCAGCCATGGCGGCACAGGGGAGAGATGTAAAACTTTCTTCAGGCCGTATCCAAGGTTACAGAAATTTCATTTCCAAATTATGGAATGCAGCACGTTACGCCGAAATGAATGGTTGCTTTTCGGACCCTACATTTAACCCTTCAAAATGCTCGCTCAAAGTAAATAAGTGGATTATCAGAGAACTGGCTCTAACCGAATTTGAATTATCAAAAGCCCTTTCCGACTACCGTTTTAATGACGCTGCAAACGTAATTTATCATTTCACTTGGCATACTTTCTGTGATTGGTACATTGAATTTACAAAAACCATTCTTATAAAAAACAAAAAATCTGAGGTTGCAGAAATTCGTTTAACTACCGGCTGGGTCCTTGATCAAATCCTTTTACTACTGCACCCTTTTACGCCATTTGTTACTGAAGAACTTTGGGAAAAAATGTCACCCTCAAAGGGGCGAACAACAAGTTTAATTACCACGCCTTGGCCGAATGATTTAGACAAAAATTCTAACCAAGATGCGCAAGATGAAATGGGCTGGTTAGTGAAGCTAATTACCCAAATAAGGGCCGTACGATCAGAAATGAATGTTCCAGCGGGTGCAAAAGTTCCTCTACTTCTTAAAGGCGGACAATCTTCAACCTGGAAATTGTTAAATTCTTATTCTGATATAATCAAACAATTGTCCAGAGTTAAAAGTATTTCCGAAACCAATGATGTCGTGGGAGACGATACAATTCAAATTGTTGTTGATGAAGAAATATTTTTATTAGAGTTAGCAAATGTTATCAATGTTCATGATGAAAGGGATAGATTAAACCGAGAAATGGAGAAACTAGAAATTGAAATTAGAGAATATGAACTTAAACTTTCAAATAAAAAATTTCTAGAACGAGCACCAGCAGCGGTTGTTGAAAATAATCGAGAACGATTAATTGAAGCTCATAATGTTAAGGGCAAAGTTGAAGAAGCAATTAAAAGATTGGAAGCATTTTAATTTCTAAGGTAGTTATCAAGAAAATTTTTAGAGAATTTAAAATTTTAATTAAATATTCTAAGCTTGATAATTTTAATAAAAAAAGTTTCCCTATGAGAAAACATTTCTTAATAACTCATAAATTTATATCAGGGTTCAGGGTGAAGTATGGAAGTTCGTATAGGTACAAGTGAAATTGGTGGAACTTTTCATAGGCAGGGTGAAGCAGTTGCTGATCTCCTAAGAAATAATTATGACGTAAAAACAATTCCAGTCACTGGTTCTAGTATTGGTAGTTCTTTGGGGCTTCATTATGGTGATCTTCATTTTGGATTTTCTGCATCTAACTGGATTGGTCGTGCATTAAGAGGGGAAACCCCTTTTAAGGAGCCTATTTCAATAAAAATGGCAGCTCCCGCTAATGTCGGTCCTATGTTTTTCATTGTGAAAGCAGAATCAGACCTCTATCTGGTTGATGACATTAAAGGAAAAAAACTGTCAGTAAATCTTCGTGATAGTGGTATGTTTCAACACATCCTCACTATTTTCAAAGTTTTAGGAATTTCTTTTGAAGATTTTGATGCCCACTATTTGGGATTTGAAGAGGGAGCTGAGGCGCTCCAAGCTGAAAAAATTGATGTACAATGGCAGTGTCCAGTACCAAACCCGGTTATGACAGAATTGGCAAAACAAACCGATTTACGAGTTCTAGAATATTCCCCGGGACAATTAGAAAAAGTGATTGATCAGGTTGAATTTTATAGATCGTCAAGCCTTCTAAAAACCGCCTTCCGTGGTTTAACGAAGGACACCAAACAGGTGGGAGTTCTTAATGTTATAGCTACTCACGAACGAACGTCTGAAAAACTCGTTTTTGAACTGGTTTCGGAAATGGTTAACAATGCAGAAGAATTAGGACAAAAGTTGGAGTTATATGCCGGTCTGTCCTCTTTATTTAATGAACTTAAGTCTGTGGGTAGAAAAATTCTTGAACCTGATGGGGTAACTCTTCATCCCGGTGCTCTTCAAGCTTATAAAGAGTTAGGGTTTTTAGATTAAGTTGTAAAAACATTTGGCTTCAGCTCAGAACCCCGCTTAACCCTGTAGAAATGAGGTAACCTATGCCCAAAGTTGCTGCTGTTAATAAAAACAATAGGAAAAAAAGAAAAAGCAATTTTAAATTTGACAAGTCGAATTTACCTAGTCGGCATGTGACAGAAGGGCCGGAAAGGGCGCCTCATCGCAGTTATCTGTATGCAATGGGTTTAAAAGACAAAGATATTCACCGTCCATTAATCGGAGTGGCTACATGTTGGAATGAGGCGGCACCCTGCAATATTTCACTTTCAAGGCAAGCCCAAGCGGCCAAAAAGGGGGTTGTTGAGAATGGAGGGACCCCAAGAGAATTTACAACTATTACTGTCACAGATGGAATTGCAATGGGGCATTCCGGAATGAAATCGTCCCTAGTTTCCCGAGAAATAATAGCGGATTCTGTGGAACTCACTATGCGTGGGCATTGTTACGATGGACTTGTTGGGTTAGCAGGGTGTGACAAATCCCTTCCCGGCATGATGATGTCTATGGTCAGGCTAAACGTTCCAAGTATTTTTGTTTATGGAGGAACTATACTTCCCGGTCGGTTTCAAAATAGAGATGTTACGGTTGTGGATGTCTTCGAAGGAGTAGGGATGCATGCAGCTGGAAAAATGACAGACAAAGAACTTAAAGAGTTAGAGAGCGTTGCTTGTCCTTGTGCTGGTTCCTGTGGCGGGCAATTTACTGCAAATACCATGGCTTGTGTTTCGGAAGCTATGGGTCTGGCATTGCCGGGTTCAGCAGGTGCGCCAGCTTCTTTTCAATCTCGGGATAAAGTTGTCAAGGAAGCCGGATGGGCGGTCATGAATTGTCTGGCGAAGAACATTAGGCCCCGAGATATAGTAACCCGTGACTCTCTGGATAATGCTGCCAAAGCGGTAGCGGCAACTGGGGGCTCTACAAACGCTGCGCTACATCTACCAGCAATAGCGCATGAAGCTGGAATAAAATACAGCCTAGATGACGTTGCCCGTATTTTTAAAAAAACACCATACATTGCTGATTTAATGCCAGGCGGTAAATACACAGCAACTGACATGTATAAAATTGGCGGTTTTCCAATTGTTATCAAAGAGTTGTTGGATAACGGAATTCTTAATGGGGATTGTTTGACTGTTACTGGAAAGTCGCTAGCGGATAACCATAAAAAGATTAAATTTCCTAAAAAACAAGACGTAGTATACCACGTAAGAGATGCTTTAAGTCCTACAGGTGGTGTCGTGGGTTTAAAGGGTAATCTGGCTCCGGATGGAGCGATTGTAAAAGTAGCAGGGATGAATAGTTTGACTTTTAATGGCCCTGCTCGGGTATATGATTCTGAAGAAATGGCATTCAAGGCAGTGATTGAGGGGCGATTCAAGGAAGGTGATGTTTTGGTTATTCGTTATGAAGGGCCAAAAGGGGGACCGGGTATGCGTGAAATGCTTTCTACAACAGCGGCTCTTTATGGCCTTGGGCTAGGAGAAAAGGTGGCTTTAATTACTGATGGACGTTTTTCTGGAGGAACAAGAGGTTTTTGTATTGGACATGTAGGGCCGGAGGCGGCAGAAGGAGGACCAATAGGCCTTCTCAAAAACGGCGATTTAATTTCAATTGATGCCGAGCGAGGAACTCTCAACGTCAAACTAAGTAAAGCAGAACTATTAAGAAGAAGAAAAAAATGGAAACCACGAAAACACGATTTTCAAGCTGGAGCCTTATGGCGATATGCGCAGACGGTGGGACCCGCTTCTAAAGGTGCTGTTGTTCATCCAGGAGGAAAAGCAGAAACTCATTGTTATGCAGATATTTAATGTTGAAAGGATAAGATTTAAAAAATTCGAAACAAAAAAGGTGGTCTTAGACCACCTTTTTCAGTTTGTATTGAATTCTACTTTTTAAAGTTTAGAAGCGTCAAGTTTACTATAGATATGTTTGTGAAGGAGACCTTTAACTGTTTCTTTGTCTCGAGATTTGCCAGCTAAAATGCCTTCCCACTTTTTAACATTGGCACGATAAGCGGAAATAATTTCTGCGGCATTTTTTACCCCTCTTTTCTTCGCACCAGCAATGATTGACTTCATATCGTTTTGTAAATGTTTCGCCATGAGAGTTTCAAATTCTTTTCCACCCTTAGTAAAGACAGCGTTGCGCTTTTTGAGCATATTTATTCCAATCGCCTCGTCTTTGGCATATCCCTCAATTGATGCCATTGCATTTGATTCAGGCATGGCATCTATCATGGTTTGCTTTTGAGATAGTGTAAGCCCATCCCATGAACGCCGGTTCATAACGAAATGCATAGCCGCAGTAAAATTTCCCATTGGGAAATCAAGAACATGGGTAACATATTCATCAATTTTGTAGGCTTTGATCCACCCTAAAGGACCAATAGTACAGGAAATTTGTCCTTTTTGAAGGCCTTGAATCATATCGGAACCACTCATTTGTACTGGAGTACCACCCATAGCTCTGGCCCATCGACCATTTGCGCCAGATGTACGCATCCTTTTACCTTTTACCTCTGCTAGGTTGGTCACTTTTGTATTGCATAGGAGTTTGTAGGTGGTAAGTGCGTAAAATCCGAGAGGAACAACTTTTTGTTTTTTGAAATCCTTTAAGCAGTTGGGACAATTATTAAATATAGTGTCGGCAGCTGCTACGTTGGCAACCAAGCCATCATTAGCAAACATAGCTAAATCGACAATTACATAAACGTGAGGAAGTTTAGATTGAAAAAATGAAGGAACGATTATTCCAGCATCTGCCAATCCGCCGCCTGTCCCGGTTAAAGAGGCTCTAAGTCCAAATAATTGGCCTCCGGTTAATAACTTCCATTTGAGTTTCCCCCCGGTTTTTTTTGTCAACGCCTTAAGAGTTGGTTCAAGACCTTTTTTATTGACGTTATGCATAGGTGGAAGTGCACTACCAAAGACCAATTCTTTCGCTGCACTTAAAGCCGGTGTCATAATTATCATTGTTGCCGCTGCTGCAGCTAAAATTTTAAGTTTATATTTCATTTATACCCCCTGTTAAAAATCACTTATTAAGTTTTTATTTCATCATACTTGGCAACCAAAGTGCAATATTTGGAAATGCAACTATTAGGCCAACAACTATGATATCGCAAACTAGAAACCATGCGACCCCTTTAAAAATTGTTTCAAGTTCAATCTTGTCTCCAACCACGCTTTTTATCACATACACGTTCATACCAACAGGTGGCGTGATTAACCCGATTTCTAAATATTTGATTACCAAAATACCAAACCAAATTAAATTTAGATCAAGTGCTATAAACATTGGCAGAAACAAAGGCAAAGTAAGAAGCATCACGCCTAATGGATCCAAGAACATTCCTAAGATGATATAAACAACTGAAGCTGCCACTACTAAAAGCAGAGGATCAGCAGCCCATCCCCCTACCACTTGCCCAAGATAAACCGGAACGCCAGTTAGAGCTAAAAACCTTGTTAAAAGGACGGCTCCAACAGCAATAAAGAAAATTCGCGCGGTACTACTTAAAGCTTCTAAGACAGCTGCCTTCACTAATGATTTTGTCATTCGGCCTTGAAGCCAAGTAATTACAAACGCTAATAAAGCTCCAACGGCA
>JAYZBC010000017.1:0-13246 GCA_036339375.1 Pseudomonadota bacterium
TCCTACCGGTCAAATGGGATAGATTATCGTTGGCGGTATACGTTTGAAGATTTCAGTCCAGCATTTCAGGCAACGCCTCTCGCCCATTATTTTGCTAATTTATTTTCCGAACGCAATGAGTTTGCGGATGTTGAGACGATTATTCATCAATTCCGGGCGCTTCAACGTCCAGATCCGGAGGGGCATCATGCCAACATTGCTTGTCCCACTGTGATTTTGACGGGCAGTGAGGATAAAGCCCATCCAAGTGCCTTTGCCCTACAGGAACGAATACCCGAGTGCGAACTTAAAGTGTTGCCGGGGGCAGGGCATGCCTGCCAGATTGAACAGCCCTGGCTCTTTAATCGTTTCATGATCGAATTCTTAACTAAACACAAACTATTCCCTGATCAGCCAAAATTGAAGACATGACAGCCAAAGAGGACATTGAAATTATAGAAGGTCAACAAAGTCGGCTTGGAGTAAATTTTTCCATATTGGATGTAACAAAAGATGCCGGCCAACTGGCTATGCGCCAAATGGTCTCTCGGTTGATTGCTGAAGAAAAAGCAAGTTTATATCCCCAATAAAAATATATACTAAATTTTAAATTTTAAATTTTCGAAGAACTTTTTTCTCCTTCAATTAAATGATCAGCAGCTCTAAAATAGGGCAGGTTGTCCTGAGAAGAACACCCCATTACCGCTAACCTTTCGGCAATCCTGAGGGCTTTTTGATATTTTCTTTCATTTTCAATAATCGTGTGTGTTTTAAAGGCTTCGCCGCAAAGGGAGATGCCGTAATGGGCTTGTACAGTGCGTATTTCTCTCCCTGTAAGCATACCATCAGCTATCAGGGAGAGGTTAAATTCGTCTTGTTTTACAATATGAATGTTATTTTCCACCAGATAAGCACGGATGCGAGCCTCCGCGGCCAAGGCTGCATCCCAGTAATCAGATTCAGATTGGGTCGTTTCTTCCGATACTTCAGCGAAGGCCTTACAAAATGCGAGAAATGTTTGTTCTTTAGCGTTAGCAGTTCTCCATGCAGTACCACCAAGGTTTTTCCAAACGGCAATATTCATCTCTTCGTAGACCTTTGGCACTCGGTCAAAGAACAACTTATGCAAGCCATTTTCGTTTAGAGAACTATCTAATTTGTGTTCTTTATAGATATCGATAGCAGCGTAGGAGCCGCAAACAGGACAGGTATCGTTTTCGTACACGTTTTTCTTATAAATATGGGAACACCTAATTTCGTTGGCCCTTTGATTTTCGCACAGCAGATAGACCGTTTCGCTATCCTCTCCGTCTTGTTGTTGTCCTATCCAATTAAACCGGTTGGTAAATTGCATATACGAACGCCGATGGCTCCAAAGGCTCCACTCTAATTTTTCAACGGGCCCGAAGGTACTCCAGTTTGAACTGACATCGATTACTATGCATTTTTCTTTACCCGGTGCGGAACGTAACCCGCGCCCCACGGATTGGCCCCACAACACTTTTGAAAGGGTAGGGCGGAGATGTACAATGATATTGCAATAAGGATTATCCCACCCCTCGGCTAACACACCCACGGAAACCATTGCCTCAATCGCTCCAGTCTCGTGACGTTTTAATAATTTCATTCTCTCATTAATCGGCGTTGTGGCTGTGACTATTGCTGCTACAATTCCGTTCTGTTCAATTTTATGCAGGGTCCTTTGGGCGACACTTATATCTGGACAAAACCAAGCTGAAATTGGTTTTTTTTGAACATTTATTCGTTCTTCTTTATAGCTTGAAATTGCATAGTCAATCATTGACGATTTAACGATTGCAGATGCTAATTTTGAAACCGGAAAATCACCGGAGCTAATATCGATCCCACTGAGATCCATATCGTGGACAAAATGGGGTCTATATACGGGAGGTACTAAAACACCTTCATTAATTAAGTTTTCAATATCTGCACAGTCTATAATTGCGTCAAAGGCAAGGTTCAGTTGATCACGTTGATCTCCAGTTCGACGCTCTGGAGACGCCGTTAACCCCATAAATTGGGCGTCTCGTTTGCCGTGTCTTTCAAAGTCATCAAGTATACGTTTGTAGCCTGTTCCGTTAGGAGAAACTCGATGAGCTTCATCCACTATTATGAGGTCAGCCTTTGGCACTGCGTCTGCCAAAACGTCTTTCGCTCTCATGTTGGTGGACAGTAAGATATTATAACCCTTAAACGCAGGGCCCTTATCAGAGACCGACAGTTTACGCACTTTGTGCTTTTCTTTTAGCGCTATTTCGAGCTGTTCCAACAAAACAAGGCGATGACATAGCACGACAATTTTTTTCCCCTTATAAAACCTTTCAACTATTTCGCTCGCCAACACCGTTTTACCCGCACCAGTTGGCGCTTTTAAAATGAAACGTCGGTGTTGTTTGATAATAGACGGGAAGCTATCAATAATCTTTTGTTGCCAGTTTCTGAGTTCCATTAGGTGCCTATTTAGAAATTCTTTTTTTAGTATCTAAAGTTAATTGTTACTTTTATTTTTTGCAGAAACCCTCGATTTTTTATGGAGCACGACTGTCCCCACAGAGAACAAGGAAAAGCAGGCGGAAGCCCAAAAGACGATTTCGGGCGTGCCAAGGTCGAGTAAAATGCCATAAATTGGTAAAGAAACTGCTCCACCGAACAAGAAGCCGGTTGATACAAATGCAAAAACGGTCCCCACGCTGTGTTTTCCAGCGGAATGGCGTACGATAACATCACGAGCAGCGGTGACCAAACCTCGCATTGCGCCCCCAATACCAATGATACCAACAACCATCCAAAATGGAAAAAAATCAAAACCAATCAATGCTATCATTAATCCAGCAATACCTAAACAAACTATCATTATCAAATCATGTCGTTTTGTTGAATCAGCCAAAAATCCTCCAGGAAGAACACATGAGAGGGAACAAATTTGATAGACGGTGAGTGCGATAGCTGCTGCTACAACCGGGATACTGTACAATTGGCCAAGTGCTGGAACTGAAAAATGAACAATTCCCGCATTGGCCCCTGAAGCGCAAACATAAAAAAGGAACATGAGTAAAAGAGGTCGTGAAGTTAACAATTCTCGAAAAGGAGGTGGTGCGTCCCGTCGTTTCCCGGAGTTCTTTTCAGAAAAAATTCCACTCAATAGAAATAACGTTATGGCTACAAAAATACCGATTGCACCCACGGCATTTATAGCGAACCTCCAGGGGACATCAAAATTTATTGCGATGGCCATTACTAGAGGGCCGGAGACCATCCCAGACGACCCACCAAATGAGTGAAAAGAAAAGGCTTTTCCTAACCGATTTTCTTCAACTGATATTGAAATTATAGAGTAATCAGCTGGATGAAAAACACTGTTCCCGATTCCAGCTACTGCCATTAATGCAATTAAATGCCATAGTTCCGTCGCAAATCCGATGGATCCGATCCCGCCTGCAAGGATCAACATACCCCCAATCAGTACTGGTCGTCCTCCAACTCGGTCAACTAAAAAACCCATCGGAGTTTGTAGGACGCCTGTACAAACAACATAAGCAACAATTCCCCAACTCAAGGTAGTCCAATTGCCACCAATTTCTGATAAAATTGCCTGGTAAAATGGTACGAGGGCGGTCAGATAAAAATGGCTTAAGAAATGGGCTACGGTAATAAGCCCAATGACACGGACTTCCCGCCGGGGAAAACTAATTACTGATACCATTAAAATGGAAGCCCCAAGTTTTGGCAAAATGACCGGGGATTTTAATTCCTGACTGTTATTAAGGCAAATTCTTTCAGAACAATTTTTAAAACTTTCGTTTTGTAATGGAATTTTACCAGTTCTGTTAATTACAAATACATAGCTTAGAAATCTGGGGTAGGGAACATTTGGGAGAAAAACGTTAAGCCTAAATTAATCCAGGCAGGAAGGTTACAAGGGGTGGAAAGGCGGCGAGTGCAACCATACCCAGCAGAAATAGCGCGACAAAAGGCCATGACGCACTAAAAACTTCGCCAATGGTAACTTTGTCGGCAGCACCTTGAAATGCAAAAATTACGTAACCGAAAGGTGGAGAAATACCGCCAACGGTTACATTTAACAGCATAATTAACCAAAACCAAATTGGATCAAAACCGAGTGTGGTTAACAAGGGTTGATAAATAGGGATGACAACCATCATTAGTGCAATTTGGTCGATAAACATGCACATTATAAAGGGGATAATCATCATGACGAACAACATGAGCATGGGTGGCCAGTCCAGGGTTACGATTAGATTTGTTAGCTCGGAAGTTGCCCCGGAGAAGGCAAGCAGTTGGCTGAACATCCGCGAGGACGCCATGATTAGTAGGATCATGCTAGTGATAAAGGCGGAGGTGCCAAGTGATTCGACAAGCATTTTCCAGTTGAGCCGCTTGTAAGAGGCCGCTGTGACCAGTGCAGCCAGAACGCCCGTTGCTGCGGCTTCCGATGGCGTAGCAATCCCAAACATGATGAAGCCCATGACCGAAAAAATGATTATGGCGAAGGGAAAACAACTTACTACCGCATGCAGCTTTTCCACTAAAGTGACTTGTGGAGCGTCATCGTCATCGGGTGCAAGCGACGGATTTGCTTTAACCCGAATCATTGTATAGGCAAGAAAAAAGGCTGCCAGGATGAGCCCAGGAATTATGCCGCCTATTAGCAAACCTGCGATCGACGTGTTTGATAGTGTGCCGATGACGATGGCAAGCACGCTCGGTGGAATGATGGGTGCCAGGCTGGCTCCTGCCAGCATATTGCCAATTGCGAGTTTGGTGTTGTAACCGCGGTTGCGCATAGTCGGAAATAGTGTACGTGCTAGCATGGCAGCCACAGCCATGCCAGATCCGGACAAAGCGCCAAACACTGTTGATAGAGATACGGTCAGCACATACTGGCGCCCCTTCATCCGTCCAACCAGCTTGTCCACAGCGTCAAACAAGATGTCTACCGAACCAGACCGGAATAGGATTTCCGCCATCAGGACAAATAGGGGAATGGTAGCAAGGTCGGCATAGTTGGCGGTGTCAAAAATAGAGTTGGCGATCATGCCAAAACCGGCGGGGCCAATGAATATGACAACGCCTGCTAGATTGATGACAAGAAAAGCTACAAATAAAGCGGCCCCTGTCATAAAGGCCGCAAGTAGCAACAAAATTGATGTTATAAGAGTAGCTTCCCAACCCATGTTTTAACCCTCTCCAAAACCGCCAACAGCACTGGGATTGTCGGGATCAATAGCCTGCCAATTAAGTAAACGAAAAAAATGAATTGTAGAACTCGCAAAACCAAACGGAATAACCACCGAAACAAGGTATTTGGGTACCGGTTTTACAGCCATTATATGGACATCATTTATCCATTGGCGGACTGTTTCATCAAAGGTAATCCATGTTGCAAAACCGCACGCGAGTAGACCAAGAAAATAGGTAAACCAAACGGCGAAACGGACTAAAGAGCGGGGCAACATATCGAAAATTAGGGTTACAGCAACGTGACCCTTTTTCCAGGTAACATACGGCATCATTAAAAAGGTACCAGCACATAAAGAGTAAGAAACAGCCTCGCTCGCCCACCATTGTGGCGCGTTAAAAAAATATCGGCCGAATACCTCAATTATATAAGCACTAAAAATTACGCCTAGGGCAATACACCCGAGATAATATCCAAACTGGGTTAACCAGTCATGCCATCGGCACATCGTTTTAAGAAAAGGCATAAAAATTTACAAATGTTTAATAGAGAAGACTCGAAAACATGGATTGCGGGATGAAAGCTATCCCGCAATCCATTTCTTTAATTTGTCCTTACCCTACCAGGAAAGTCCCGCTTTTTCAGACAAAGCACGGAGTTCTTCAGCAGCTTTTCCGCAGCATTTAGTGCCAAGGCCCCATATCCCTTGTGAAAACGCTGTTCTCATGCCAGGAACTTTATTCGCAGGTATGCGCGTAACTTTCACACCTTTTTTAGCCAGCTCGGCATCTTCCTTAGCTTGAAGTTGATCGCCAATCCAAGGCATCTCAAGTTCGGTCATATAGCCGGCGCGAAGGAGTATACCTTTTTCGGCTTTAGTCAGTTTGTTATAGCTTTTCAAGTTCATCAACAATGGTAACGTGGATGTGCCAAAAGTAGGCCGAACCTTGTATTTGGCCACTTCGTAATGTTTCATGCTAAGCATGCCCGCTGAAGGCCAAGCTGCCCCGTCAACCACTCCTTTTTCAAGGGCGGAATAAACCTGAGAACCGGGCATTACGACTGGTTGGCCGCCAAAAAGTTTGATCACACCGTGGTAAGTCTGGGTGCCCCGAATTTTTCGTCCCTTCCAGTCACCACCGGGTGAAAGAGGTTTCTTTAAAAAAATGTGATAGCCTTTGGTACTGCTTGCTGAAATGGCAAGAAGCTTTAAACCATGAGTTTTCTGGTAAAACTTGTCGAGATGATCCCATACACCAGAGTCTCGTTTTCCGATTGGATCGGCATTCATGGCGTCCATAATAGCCGCTAATCCCTTTGACCCCATGTGATAAACACCATGGGTAAACAAGATGTCAAAAACCCCAGCTTTTACCGGCTGTAGTTGCTGAAAACCCGGCACGACTTCTGGGCCGCTAATTTTGATTTTTATTTTATCGCCGCCAATCTTGTTTACGTTTTTTAAAAAACGGTCAAGAACGACATAAGTTGGCCATATATTTTTATTCCAGCTTGTAAGAAGTTTTAGATTAGCGCTGGAAGCAGATGAAGCTGCAATCAACATAAATCCAGCTAAACCAGCAAGCGCAACTGTTAATTTTTTCATCTTATCCCCCTTTAATGTTAACGGTTTATTAAATAGCCTGTTTACGCTTTAGTTAAGAACAAAAACTATACAACCTTTTAAATACCTACAAGGAAGTGTTTAAAGTTATTGAAAGTTTTAAAACCTTTAATTTAACCTCGATACCTTGATATTAACTAATTAAAAAAACTATAAACAGGCCATAAATTTTATTCCCTGAGGTTTTCTGGTAGGTTCGAACCTAAACCGTATTAGCCTTTTTCTGTATCAAGCCAAACTGTAACGGGTCCTTCGTTGGTTAGCTTAACCCTCATGGTTTCCCCAAATTTTCCCAGCTTTGTTAATATTCCAAATTCAGATAAAGTGCGGCAAAAATGTTGATAAAGTTGCGCGCCTTCCTCGGGGGAAGCAGTACCAGAGAACCCTGGCCGATTGCCGCGACTTGTATCTGCACCAAGGGTGAACTGGCTTATAACTAGAACAGATCCATGAGTATCCATTAAAGAATAATTCATTTTTCCATTTTTATCCTCAAAAACACGTAGGTTGGCTACTTTTTTAGCAAGAAGTTCAGCCTTGGCTTTTGTATCACCCTTCATGGCACAAAAGAGTATTAGAAACCCTTCACTTATTTCGGCAATGATACCGCCATGAACTTCAACACTGGCCTGGGAAACACGTTGAATCAAACTTCTCATTTTATTTTACTGACCTTAGGGAGTATTTGCGGCTTGAATAGTCTGCCAAACTCTTTCGGGAGTTGCGGGCATCGCAAAATTTTCAATACCTAAGGGAAGTAGTGCATTGTTGATGGCATTCATCATTGCCGCAAGGCCGCCAACAGTTCCACATTCTCCTGCCCCTTTAACACCAAGGGGATTGGTCATAGTTGGAACGGGGTGGCTTGCTATTTCAAAATTGCAGAAATTATCAGCACGGGGCATCGTATAATCCAAGAATGAACCAGTCAGCAATTGCCCGCTATCAGGTTCATAGAAGACATTTTCCATCAACGCTTGCCCAACTCCCTGCGCTATTCCACCGTGCACTTGTCCTTCGACCAATAAGGGATTGAGTTCTGTTCCCACATCGTGGACGGCAACATATCTGGCAACTTCGATTATACCTGTCTCAGGGTCGATCTCTACTTCGCAGACATGACAACTGTTAGGTGTATTGTTTTGGTCTGGAGACCATGTAGCGGTTTCGTATAGCCCAATTTCAATATCGGGAGCCAATTTTGAGGGTACGAAGGCGGTTTTTGCAACATCTTTGAAAACTATGGATTTATCAGTACCGGAAACGATATACGCCCCATCTTTAAATTCTATGTCTGGTTCGGCTGCTTCTAACAGGTGTGCAGCTATTTGTTTACCTTTTGCTATTATTTTGTCGACAGCTTTAAACACGACTGTACCCCCAATTGTTGCCGTTCGTGCGGCACCGGTACCCGTACCCCAGGACAGTTTTTCTGTATCTCCTTCGATGACACGGATATCTTCCGCCTCAATTCCTAACCTTTCAGAAACAATTTGAGTGTAGATAGTCTCGTGGCTCTGTCCGCCGGCTGTCGAGCCTACTAATACTGTTACCGTACCGCCAGGATCAAAACGCAATTCAGCTGTTTCAGGCGAAGGGCCAGCAGAGGGGTCCACTGTTGTAGAAACCCCAATTCCTCTAAGCTTACCCAAAATTTTGGCAGTTTCTATTCTTTGAGAAGATCCAACGTAATCCGCAATTTTAAGGCATTTATCCATAATGATTTCAAATTCACCGCAGTCATAAACGCCAGTAGTTGGAAGATTATACGGCATTGCGGAAGAAGAGATGATATTGCGACGTCGGATTTCAGTAGGGTCAAGACCAATTTTGTGGGCAGCTATATCAATTATTCTTTCTAAGACATATGTACCCGGTGCTCCTCCGGGTGCTCGATAGTTCGATACGGGCACGGTATTTGTTAAAACTGCTGCTGCTTGGCCATGGAGAGCAGGCGTTGTGTAAACGCCACACATGGAATTCGCAATGCCATTTGTGGAGATGAAGCCAATCATTGTAATGTAGGCTCCAACATTATTTTGAGATTTCAGACGCATCCCTAGAAAACGCCCTTCAGAATCTAGGCCCAATTCAGCTTCTACTACCATGTCGCGTGCTTGATCGTCCGACAGTAAGCTTTCGCTCCGTTCACATGTCCACCTTACCGGGCGTCCAACACGTTCCGATGCCCATGCAATGAGCGGGACCTCCGGGTATAAGCCACCCTTCATGCCAAAGGATCCCCCAACATCACCCGCTATTAATCTCATTCCGTGTTCAGGAATATTGAACATGTTTTGGGTCATCATTGTACGCCAAATATAGGGGCGTTGGTGGCAAGCATAAATTGTGTACTGGTTTTTTCCTGAATCGAAACTAGCTACGACAGCACGCGGCTCCATAGTGCTACCCGCCACACGGTTAATTATAAATTTTTGCCGAATTACATGAGGAGCATTTTTTAAAACAGTTTCGACCTTTTGTTCATCACCGTATTCCGCAAACAGAGGCTCATTATTTGAGCACTCAGGCCATAAGGAGGGTGTTTCGGCGTGATTGGCATTGTCCGTTGATAGGTGGAACGGTAAAGGGACATAATCGACTTTTATCGTTTCAGCAGCGTCTTTGGCCTGGTTTACGGTTTCCGCCACAATGATAGCTACAGACTGGCCCACATGACGCACCCGATCCCGAGTCAAAGCGGGACGCGGGGGTCGATACATCGGTGAACCATCACGCTTCCGCATGGGTGATAAACCGGAGAGGTCCCCTATTTGATCATTTTTGTAGTCCTCTCCTGTTAGAATGGTAAGAACTCCCGGCATAGATTTTGCCTCCGAACAATCGATGTTTGAAATATCTGCATGAGCATGAGGCGAACGAAGGAAAACTGCACAAGTTTGATGCTGAAGTTGGACATCGTCGGTATAACGTCCGTTTCCAGTTAGGAGCCTTGGAGCTTCGACTTGAGTGACAGGTTGGCTAATCGCGTAGCGCGCCATAATTAATTATCCTTTATAACAAATTTTAGGGTTCTTTTTGCTCTTATTTTTTGCAACCAAGACGTCCCTAATTAAGTGTTTATAGCATACAAAAATAAACAAAATGACAAGTGGAAAGGAACATTGATTTAAATGCCAAAAGAAGTGGCCTTTTGGGTAAAATACCTACAAAAGGGGCTATAAATCTTTTGGAACTAAATTTGTTACACAAAAGATCTTATAGAATTTTAATGGCCCTGTTTAACCCTTTTGGGATTCTTTTTCTAGGGCGTATAGTAACTTTTAGCGGGAGACCAAATTACTTAGGAATTTGTTAACCAAATCTGGGAACCGAATATGATACGGTTGATTTTCATTGGGCTACTCATTTGCCAAATTTTTCCTACACAAACTGTATTTGCAAAAGATTCCAACTCCGTTTTAAGGGAAAAGGCGGAGGTTTTGTGGGAACAAGGATCGGTGATGCACGCGATGGGTTTGTTTGATTATGCAATTGCTTTTTTTAAACATTCAATAGATGTCCAGCCCTCTGCTGAAGCGCACACCTACCTAGGTTGGTCATTGAGCCATCAAGGTAAATTAAAGGAAGCTATAGCCCATTGTAAAAAAGCTATTCCCCTAGATCCCACATTTGGCAATCCCTATAATGATATTGGTGTTTATCTGTTAGAGGCTGGTAAACCGAAGGCAGCCATTCCCTGGTTGCGAAAAGCGATGCATGCGAAACGCTATTGCTGTTATCAATTTCCACATTATAACTTAGCTAGAATACTTCAAATGAAAGGTGATCTGGAGGGAGCAGAACGCGAATTTAAAAAGGCTTTAGAGTTTGACCCCGATTATGAGCCGGCAAGGCTTGGACTAGAGGTCCTAAAAAGATTTGCTCCCAAACTATAAAACTAACTTTGAGGAGGTTTTACTTCCAGCCTAAAGAAGTTTGAAGGTTTTAAGCTAAATCGAATTTTTGATCGGTTAAAAGTTTTAGTATGAATATAAGATTTTTTGCCGTTTAAAAAAATAAAAATAACAAAATTCATTAATATTCTTAAAAACTAACTTCCGTAAATAAGCATCCGTTAATAAAAGGGTCTCTAATGGTTATTTCTCTATGATTAAAAATATTTGTTATCTATGCGGCAGGGCCTTTTGATTTCATAAAAAATCTAGTAGAAAAGGTCAGAAAACAAAATTTGGGGGGGAAAATGTTAAGGAAACTTAAATATGTGCTGCCAATTGCTCTGGCAACAAGTTTAGCTGCCGGGTCATTACAGGCAAATACATTAGCAAAACACTATAAAGGAAAAACCGTTTCGATTGTTATTCCTTATGGTCCAGGGGGGACCTACGACAAATATGGCTCTACTTTCGCAAGACATATAGGGCGTCATATCCCGGGTGATCCAACTGTGATTGTTCAATATATGCCTGGCGCGGGCGGCTCCAAGGCAATGAATTATATGTATAACGCTGCACCCAAATTTGGGTATGTTACTACTGTCCCATTGGATAATATTGTGGTTAACCAAGTTCTTCGGCCAAAAAAAATGAGGTATAAAGCAAACAAATTCACTTGGCTTGGTTCGTCCAATCAAACAAACTCTGTTATGGTTGTTGCCGCTAGGACCGGGGTTCTTAAGATATCAGACGCTAAAACAAAGCAAGTAATAGGTTCTACTGCGGGTTATTCCTCCAGCACCTTTTTGTTTTGTAAGTTGGCAGCTGGTTTGTTGGGATTAAAAATTAAAATGATTGCCGGATATAAGGGTTCTTCCCGGTCGATGTTTGCTATTGAAACGGGAGAGGCAGATATGACGGCACCTAATTGGCTTGCCTGGGATTCTAAGGTCCCACATTGGTTCAAAGGGAAAAAGCCGTTTGCAAATGCTGTTCTTCAGAATGGCGTTTTCCCCGATCCAGATCTGCCAAATGTCCCAATGCTAGGCGATTTGGTTAAGCCTAAAGACAAACCTCTTGTGATGTTTTTAGCTTCTGCAGGGCCTTTAGGTCGTGGGTTGACCATGCCACCTGGTGTACCAAAAAATCTAATTCCCGGCTTGCGTAGTGCATACAAAAAAATGAATGCCGATCCCAGATTTCGGGCCGAACTAAAAAAACGTCGTCTCCGGCTAATTTCCAGTACTGGGAAAGAAATTCAAAAAGTTGTAGAAGATGCGCTTAAAGCAACTTCGCCTGCAGTGGTCAAGCGAGTTCGTAAAATCGTATACGGAAAATAATAGTACTTATTTCATTGCGAAACGGCGGCTATCAGAGCCGCCGTTTTTCATTACTAAGATGGCCTTTGGGTTAAAGTTTTTATATTTTTTTATTTTGTAACAAAGTTTTTTACCAAAAAATCGTACCCCCATCCACAACGACAGTTTGTCCAGACATGAAGTCGCTGTCCGGTGAGGCCAGGAATACACACAAACCAACAACGTCTTCGGGTACGCCAATACGTTTAATAGCTCGTCTTTGAAGTATTGCGTTTTGGCGCTTTTCTAAATCCCCACCGTCTACAAGGGTCGGTGTGTCAGTTTGAATTGGTCCGGGTGCAATAGCATTTATTCTAATTCCGTCAGGACCAAATTCCCGGGCCATAGTTCGTGTTATACCCAGCACCGCTGCTTTTGATGCTGCATATCTTGTGCTGTGACCCTGACCACTAAAAGCGGCAGTGGATGCTATATTGATTATTTTGCCGTAACCCTTTTGTTTCATCGCGGGAATTGCCGCCTTTGAGGAAAGCCAAACACCCTTAATGTTGACCTCCATCACTTGGTCCCATTCATCTGGAGTTTCGTCTGTTGATATTTTTCGTTCTAAGTTGGTATACAATCCGGCATTTGAAACGAGGATGTCGAGGCCTCCAAATATCTCAATTGCTTCTGCAACCATTCTCTCGTTATCTTTTTGGACAGAGACATTTGTTTCTATAAATTTGGCTTCGCCACCCAACTCCTTAATGAGTTTAACAATATTCTCTCCACTACTTATATCCGCTACAATGATTTTCGCCCCTTCTTCCGCTAACCGTTTGCAATAAGCCGCCCCAATACCCTGTGAACCACCAGTAACAACAGCGACTTTTCCGTTTAGCCTTCCCATTTCGTTCCTCACAAATAATTTTTGCGTGATTTAATTACGTTCAAACGGCTTAAGCAACCGTCCCAGGCTAATTTTTGAAAAAGGCTGTTTTTTTAATCGTCTTTCGGATTGATCGGGGGGCGACTTATGGTATTTGTGTAAGGATCAGAGTAAAATTGTTACAACAGCTAGGTAAACGGGGAACGTAATGGCGCAGCATATACATGGACCACTTTACTATGAACGCATGGGACGTACGGGGCCTGTTGTGGCCTTTGTTCATCCTAACCCGATGGACCAGTCGTGCTGGATCTTCCAGTTGGCCCACTTGTCGAC
>JAYZBC010000018.1:0-58422 GCA_036339375.1 Pseudomonadota bacterium
GTCCTATTTGACACCGTATTTGTAATAATCACTCCGGGGATCGCCAAAGCACCAACAGAAAAAAAGTTTGGTATAATTGACGTACAAAAGGTGCTCCGTATGTCAGTAGCGGCTAAAAAAATTCGACCGCAATTAGAAAAACTAAAAAACAGTTTTCGAAAAAGAATTGATATTTCAAAAAAAGAATTGAGAAAAACAAAAATGAAATTAGAAACAGAAAAGGGTGTTTTGAATCCTGAGGCTTATGCAAAAAAGAGCAAGAATTTTAAGCGCCAAGTAACTGTTATACAAAGGCGGGTACATACCCTTAATCGCGCATTAGACCGTGCTTTAGCTAATGCAATGGGAAAAATACATAAAACTATAAGGCAAATTACACTTGAATTGGCGCGTGAGAAATCTCTTCAATTTGTTGTACCAAAAAGAATGTTTTTATATTTTGAGCCAACATTGGAAGTTACTTCTGAAGTAATGAATCGGTTAAACAAAAAAATGCCGAATGTAGAAGTAACAATACCTCCTATTTTTTCTATTCCGGCTAAAAAGTAATTTTCATATGCCGGACCCACGGTTTTTTAAAGTACAAGGGCCATTTAGCGCCAAAGAGCTAGCCAAAATCGGCGAAGCCAAATTGGCAATGGCCAATAATATTAATAAAAATTTTTTTGATGTTAAAAACTTAGTGGAAGCATGCCCTGATGATGTTAGTTTTCTGCACAACGCAGCTTATCGGAAACAGTTTATGAAAAGTAAAGCTGGTCTTTGCGTTTTACACTCTTCCCGACAAAAAGATGCGCCTAAAGGTATGGCTTTACTCCTAAGTGAAACGCCCTATCTGGCATATGCAAAAATTGTTCAGGCTTTTTATCCAGGTGAGCAACCCAAAAGATATGTAGCGGAATCTTCGGTTATCGATAAAACCGCTGTGTTAGGAGATCTCACCTCGGTTGGTTCAGGGGCTGTTATTAAAGAGAATGTGAAAATTGGTTCGAGATGTGTAATTGGTGAAAATGCGATAATTGGTGCAGGTGTGAAAATAGGAAATGATTGCAGAATCGGTGTTTCGACTTCCGTACATTTCTCCTTAATCGGTTCCCGTGTTGTTTTGTATGCAGGGGTCAGGTTAGGGGAAGCAGGTTTTGGCTTTGCCAGCTCTTCTGACGAATTTGTTACCTTACCACAGTTAGGTCGGGTAATTGTTGGTGATGATGTAGAAATAGGTGCAAATACGACTGTTGATCGTGGGTCAGGATCTGACACAGTAATTGGAAAAGGCTGTAGAATCGATAATCTTGTTCAAATTGCACACAATGTAATATTAGGAGAGGGGTGTATTTTAGTCTCTCAAGCTGGAGTTGCCGGGAGTACGAAAGTTGGTAAACAAGTGGTAATCGGGGGGCAAGCAGCAATTGCAGGTCATCTTTCTATTGGGGATAAAGTCAAAATTGGTGGTCAGTCTGGTATTTTGAAGGACATTCCAGCAGGAGCACAATATGCAGGCAGTCCAGGGGTTCCAATGAGACAATGGCTAAGACAGGCAATTATTCTGAGAAGGATGGCTAGAAAAAGGCATAGAGATGTGCAGTAAAAAATTGAAAAAGCCATCTAATACAATCGAAATTGAAGACCTCTTGGATTTATTACCCCATCGTTATCCAATCTTAATGATCGACAGAATTGAAGATGTAATACTTGGCGAAAGTGCCACAGGTATAAAAAACGTTTCAATAAATGAACCATTTTTCCAAGGGCATTTTCCGAATCAACCCGTATTTCCTGGTGTTTTAGTAATTGAGGCAATGGCACAAACTGCTGCCGCTTTAGTTGTACGGACTTTGGGGGCTAAAGCCGAAGGTAAGTTAGTATATTTTATGTCTATCGAAAATGCCAGATTTCGAAAACCAGTAAAGCCAGGTGATCAAATTTCTATTTTTGTTAATAAAAAAGCGCGCCGTGCAAATGTTTGGAAATTTACTTCAAAAGCAAAAGTAAAAGAAGAAATAGTGGCAGAAGCTACCTACAGTGCAATGATTGAAGAATGATAATTTTATGGAAACAATTCATCCCACTTCTGTTGTAGATACTGGTGCAAAGCTTGGAAAAAACGTTTTTATAGGACCATTTTGTTGTATTGGTAATGAGGTAGAAATAAAGGATGATGTTCAATTAATCTCCCATGCGGTCGTAACCGGTAAAACAAAAGTTGGTGCAAATACAAAAATTTATCCTTTTGCCTCAATTGGGCATGCACCTCAAGACCAGAAATATGAAGGAGAACCTTCCACTTTAGAAATAGGTGCTAATAACATCATACGTGAAAATGTCACGATGAACCCCGGGACAAAGGGTGGTGGAATGGTTACTCGAGTAGGTAACAATTGCCTTTTTATGATGTCATCTCACGTTGCACACGATTGTCAAATAGGAAATCATGTAATCTTAGCAAATAATGCGACAATTGCTGGGCATGTTACAATAGGTGATTATGCTGTTCTTGGAGGGTTATCCGCAATTCACCAATTCGTTCGAATAGGTTGCCACGCGATGGTAGGAGGAATGTCTGGTGTAGAACAAGACGTGATACCTTATGGGTCTGTTTTAGGCAATCGAGCTAGACTTGCCGGTTTGAATATCGTTGGGCTTCGCCGGCGTGGATTTTCGAAATCTGAAATCGCTACTTTAAGAAAAGCATATCGGCTCTTGTTTGCGGAAGAGGGTTCGATGGTTGAACGGATCAATGATGTGACAGAAATGTATAAAGAAAATCAAGCAGTTATGGATATTTTAGATTTTATCCGTACAAATTCCAATCGTGCAATTTGTCAGCCAAGAAATGCAATTAGCACCTAAACTTGGTATAATTGCTGGTTCTGGCGAGCTTCCATTGCGTTTAGTTGAAGTATGTCAGTCTACAGATCGAGATTATTTTGTAATTTCGTTAGAAGGGCAGGGGGATTGGAAAAGGTTTCCTATAAAATTTTCAACTGAAATAAGATTCGGTGACTTTGGTCGTGGAATTAAATTGTTAAAAGAAAATTTGGTTAAAGAATTGGTTTTTGCAGGCAAAGTACGTAGACCAAGTTTAAGTGAGTTAAGACCGGACTCACGCGGTGCAATGTTTTTAGCTCGTTTGGGTCGGTCGTGGGTAGGTGATGACTCTTTACTTTCAGCTATTATTAAAGAGTGTGAGGCGGAAGGATTTCGAGTTATAGGTCCTCAAGCAATTTTAAAGGGTTTTTTAGCACCCGAGGGAGTTTACGGAAATATAAAACCCGGAGCAGAAGCTATTGCGGATGCCAAACGTGGTTTCGAGATCTTACAAAAATTAGGCGTTGAAGATATTGGCCAGGCTGCAATAATACAGCAAGGTAATGTTCTTGGTATCGAAGCAGCTGAAGGTACCGATGAACTCATTCGTCGATGCCAAACACTCCAGAAAATGGGTGCTGGAGGTGTTTTGGTTAAAATACCAAAAACAGGACAAGAATTTCGGGTTGATTTACCTGCAATTGGTGAAGCTACTGTAAAACTTGCAAATGAATGCGGACTTTCCGGGATCGCTATAGAAGCTGGTGGCGTACTTGTAATTGAACTCCAAAGAATGATCAAATTGGCCAATGCTAAGGGAGTTTTTATCGTAGGTATCCCACGCCCAAGCTTAATTAAATAAATTAGAGTTTGTTATTTCAAAGAAATCAAAAAGAAATTTAAAAATTTTTTTAATCGCTGGTGAACCATCTGGGGATCAAATAGGCGGTCGTTTTATGTCCGCAATTAAAGAAAAATTTGGTGGCAACATCCAGTTTATGGGTGTTGGCGGTGAAAAAATGGTGCAACAAGGATTAGTTAGTATTTTTCCTATGTCTGAAATTTCTATGATGGGGATAATTGAAATTTTCCATAAAGTTTTTTTTCTTTTGAAACGGATTAAACAAACCTCTACTGAAATCAAGAATTTTAATCCTGACGTTTTAATAACTATAGATGCCCCGTCTTTTTGTTTCCGTGTTATTAAACAATGCCGGCGGCTCAAAGGTTTCCCCCGAATTCATTATGTTGCCCCTACGGTTTGGGCCTGGCGACCAAATAGAGTGCAAAAATTTGCCAAGGAGTTAGATCATCTTTTAACGTTGCTTCCCTTCGAACCTCCTTACTTTGAATCGGCAGGTTTATCAGCAACGTTTGTTGGTCATGCAGCACTTGAAATAAGTCTTGCATCTTTAAATAGAAATAAGTTTAAAAAGCGTCATAACATTTCCGAAAAATCGGTTGTATTATGCTTACTATTAGGGAGCCGTAAAAAAGAGGTTTCACGGCACATTGGTCCTTTTCGAGAGGCTGCCGAAATTTTATATAAAGAATACCCAGAACTGGTAGTTGTTTTACCAACTATAAAATCAGTTAAAAGCGTAGTTCAAAGAAAAGTATCTTCGTGGGAAATACCCTTTTTGATAGTTGATGAAGAACAAGAAAGATTTGAAGCTATGTTCGCTGCAAAAGTTGCATTAGCGGTGTCTGGAACAATTACTTTAGAACTTGCGCTTACAAAAACGCCTTTTGTTGTTGGGTATAAAACGAATCCAATAACATATTTAATTGTGTATTGGTTGATAAAAGTTAAATTTGTAACCGTTATCAATATTTTATTAAAACGGGAAGCAGTACCAGAATTACTTCAAGGAGCTTGTACGGGAATACGTTTAGCAAATTCTTTAAAAAATTTGATTAAAAACAAACGAGCAAGTGTTGCCCAATTGGATGCTGCTAATTATGCAATTGATTTAATGAAAAACGAAGGTGAACTGCCAAGCCAATTGGCTGCACATACTGTTTTACAAGTTATTGAAAGTTATAATAAAAATTAAATTGCGATATTTTTATGTTCGTTTTGGCAGTGGAATATAATCACGTCTTGGTTCCCCTGTGTATAATTGGCGAGGCCGTCCAATTTTTTGCGTTGGGTCTTCAATCATTTCATTCCATTGTGCTATCCAACCTACAGTACGTGCCACAGCAAACAATACTGTAAACATACTGGTTGGAATACCTAGAGCCTGAAATATTATACCGGAATAGAAATCAACGTTTGGGTATAATTTTCTTTCCACAAAATAATCATCTTCCAATGCAATACGCTCTAATTCCATTGCTAAATCCAGTAGTGGTTCATTTTGGATATCAAGTTCATTTAGTACTGCGTGGCAGGTTTTACGCATTATTTTTGCACGAGGATCAAAATTTTTATAAACACGGTGGCCAAATCCCATTATTCTAAAAGGATCATTAGGGTCTTTAGCCCTTTTTATAAAATTGTTTATTTTTGATTTATCCCCAATTTCACTGAGCATTTTGAGTACCGCTTCATTTGCACCTCCATGTGCTGGGCCCCAAAGGCTGGCGATACCTGCAGAAATACAAGCGAAGGGATTGGCTCCACTTGACCCTGCCAAACGAACAGTGGAAGTGGAGGCATTTTGTTCATGGTCAGCATGAAGAATTAGAATTAAATCCATTGCTTTAGCTATCACGGTATTTACCTGAAATTTTTCACAGGGGGTAGCAAACAACATGTGTAAAAAATTTTCTGCAAACCCAAGGTCATTTCGAGGATAGACAAATGGTTGCCCTAACGAATATTTGTATGCCCATCCCGCGATTGTAGGCATTTTAGCAACCATGCGGTATGACGCGACCATGCGTTGATGTGGGTCTGATATATCTGTGCTATCATGATAAAAAGCTGAAAGGGCACCGACTACACCGCACATAATAGCCATTGGGTGCGCGTCACGTCGAAAACCACGATAGAAATAGGTGATTTGTTCATGTAACATTGTGTGGTGTGTTATTGCAAGTTCAAAGGATTTTTTTTCCTCAGAATTAGGTAGTTCACCATAGAGTAATAAGTAACAAACCTCCAGAAAGGTACTTTGTTCCGCTAACTGTTCTATAGGGTATCCACGATGTAGCAGGATGCCGTTATCTCCATCGATAAAAGTGATTTTTGAATCGCAGCTACCAGTAGAAACAAATCCAGGATCGTAGGTAAAATAACCTGTCTTAGCATAAAGACGTCTAATATCAACTACAGGGGGTCCATCTGTACCCCCTATTAACGGAAAAGTGAATTCTCCCCCTTTAACGTTATCTTTAATCGTTACGTTATTGTTAGTTGAACTGGTCCCGGTATTTGAGTCCTGATTCATTACGATACACCCTTTTCGGAAAATAACGCGGTTTGTAATACTCCCTAGCACGATTTACTTTAATTTTATTTTAGGGATAGCTGATTTCCTCTCCCTAATCAATTGTTGAGTTTTTCTTCGAAATTAAATCGTTAAGCCGTCCTAACGTTTCTTTCTGTCCTAGTACTGTCAAAATCTGAAATAGGCCTGGAGAAACATTCGATCCTGAAAGAGCTATTCTCATCGGTTGAGCTATATCTTTTAGTTTAATTTTTTGGCTTTTAGAAAATTCTCTGACGAGAGTTTCTATATTTTCTTCAGACCAAATAACCATATTTTTTAGTTCTTTATAAAGACTTTTTAATAATTCAATTGAATTTTGATTTAATAGATTTTTCGCATGGACGTCAATTTCTATAGGTCGAGAAATAACGTAAAATAATGACATTTCGGTCAATTCATTTAAGGTTTTTGCCCGAGATTTTAATCCAGTCATTCCTTTAATTAAGCGCTCACATAGTTCTGAGGTTAAACTAATATTAAGTTTCTTTTTAATTTTTGGCTTTAAAAGTTCTAATAAAGTTTGGTTGTTCGTTTCGCGGACATAATGGGCATTTGTAGAATTTAGTTTATCAAAATCAATTTGGCTCGAACTTTTTCCGATGGCACTAATTTTAAACCACTTGATGGCGTTTGACAGAGAAATAATTTCTTCATTTCCGTGACTCCAGCCAAGACGCATAAGGTAATTAAGTATACCTTCAGGAAGGTAGCCTAGATCTTTGTAATGATTAATCCCCAATGCCCCATGCCTTTTGGAGAGTTTACTTCCGTCCGGGCCATGAATTAAGGGTATGTGTCCAAATTCCGGAACTTTCCACTTTATTGCCTGAAAGAGATGATTTTGTTTGAAGGCATTCGTTAAATGGTCATCGCCACGTAAAATATGAGTAACTCCCATGTCATGGTCGTCTACTACTGCAGACAGCATATAGGTCGGAGTACCATCGGCACGAAGTAAAATCATATCGTCTAAATCTTGATTGTTTAGAGTAATTTTTCCCTGAACGAGATCATTTAAAGTGGTACTTCCTTGAAGGGGTGCTTTAAATCTGATGACGGGTAAAATGTCTTTTGGCGCGTCTTTTGAGTCACGATTTCGCCATCGACCATCATATAAGCGAGTTTTACCTTCTCTGCGCGTTTTTTCTCGCATGATTCTCAATTCTTCTTGGGATGCATAGCAGAGATATGCTTTTTCTTCCTGGAGTAATTGATTAGCTATCTTTTTATGACGGTTCAAACGTTTCGATTGAAAAAAAGGTTTTTCATCAGGCACTAAACCTAACCAATCAAGGCCATTTATAATCGCATCAACAGCATTTTTACTAGATCTTTTTTTATCTGTGTCTTCAATTCTTAAAAGAAACTTTCCTCCTTCATGCTTTGTAAATAACCAATTAAACAAAGCAGTCCGTACCCCACCAATATGGAGAAAACCTGTTGGTGAGGGTGCAAATCTTGTGACGATCTTCATACTTTTACATTAATAATCTGGTTTATGGATTTTTGAAAAAATTTGCAATACGAAACAACGCTCTTGTAAACATTTAATAGTGTCTCAGTATTGCTCTTAGCCGGCCTTGAATTTTAACTCGATTGGGGCCAAATATTCGTGTTTCATATTTTGAGTTTGAAGGTTCTAAGGCAATAGATTGCCCCTTTTGTCTTAAACGTTTCAAAGTAACTTCATGATCATCTAATAAAGCCACAACGATTGAACCATTTTCGGCATGGCTTGCTTGTTCTATCAAAGCTATATCCCCATCATTGATACCGGATTCTATCATAGAATCTCCCTGCACTTCTAAAGCATAATGTGTTCCTGTTCCCAAAAAGGATTCTGGAACCGCAATTGTCTCGCTTTCTTGTCTTAAGGCTTCAATCGGGTTTCCTGCTGCTATCCGCCCATAAAATGGCAATTCGACCGTTGCTGTTTTAGAACTGGAAACGTTTTTCTCCTCTATAAACGTCCCATTAATGATATTTGTTTTATCTTCAGATGCATAATCCAATAAATTTGGGAAATTATTCGGCATTTTTAATATTTCTAAGGATCTGGCTCGGTGAGGCAAGCGACGTATAAAACCACGTTCCTCAAGTCCATTAATTAATCTATGTATACCAGACTTTGATTTGAGCCCTAATGAAACTTTCATTTCTTCAAAAGAAGGAGAATATCCGCAAGATTCTATTTTTTTCTTTAGGATATGTAACAGCTGATATTGTTTCTTTGTCAACATTCCAATCACCGTTTAAAAATATATGCAATGAAAAATGGTTTAAATATAAAAGAACAAAACGAAAACAAAATAACTGTTTAATTATTTTCTAAAAATAAATCAAGAACTAATCCTGGATAATTCAAAATTAAATGGGGAATTTTTCCCGCAAAAAACTTATTACTTTTACCTTATCCCCTTTCTTGGCCGATGTAGCAAAAGGGCTTCGAATTACAAGGCCATCAGCATGGGCAAGGTCCGAAAAAATTGAGCTGTCTTGTTTCTCAAAGGGTGTTGCTAATAGAGTTCCTTTGCTATCCCGGTTTAGAATCGTCCTAAGGTAATCTTCTCTTTCGTCGTTTTCTTGCAAGGGTTTGGTAAGGATTGCAGTTTCTGGATCTATTGAACTACCATTTTTTATCCCAAGCATAGAATTTAAAGCGGGCCCGATAAAAATAATTGCACATACAAAGGCAGAGACAGGATTTCCGGGAAGGCCGAGCATTTTTGTTGTACCAATTTTTCCAAACATCAAAGGCTTTCCTGGGCGCATAGCAATGCGCCAAAATTCTATTTCGAGCCCAATTTGACTCAGGGCTTTTTGAACTAAATCATGTTCTCCCACCGAAGCCCCACCACAGGTAACCAACATGTCAACATTTTTTGCTTGTTTGGCTAATTCTTGTAAATCTTTTGCTGTATCAGGGGCAATTCCTAGATCAATCGTTTCGCCACCAGAAGCATTAATAAAAGCACTTAGTGCTAATCCGTTTGAGCTTACAATTTGGTTGGAACCTATAAAATTACCTGGCATTACAATTTCATCGCCTGTAGATATTATGGCAATTTTTGGTCGTCGTCTTACCATTAACCAAGGTATATTCATTCCGGCAATAAGACCAATATCCCTACTTGTTATTGAGCGCCCGGCTTTTAAAAGAATTTCACCATTTTTGAAATCTAAGCCAGCAGGTCGAATAAACTGTCCAACAGTTGGCTTCCCTTTGATAATTTTAACAAACTCCCCTTCTTTTTGGGTGTTTTCTTGAATGATTATAAGATCTGCGCCTTTGGGCACCGGTGCCCCAGTAAATATTCTAACACTTTCTCCATCTTTGATTTGACCTTTGTAGGAGGTACCAGCGGGCACCTCTCCAACGACCTTTAGTTTCGTTGGAATAGATGTCAAATCATTTATTTTTGCTGCATATCCGTCCATCGACGAGACCGGTTTAGGTGGCTGTGTTCTACGAGCTACCAGGTCTTCGCCCAATACTCTTCCTAATGCTTGAGGAAGTCCTATTTGCTCTAACGCCATTAATGGCATTGATGCATTTATTTTTTTCCTAGCATCTTCTACCGATATCATCATTAATTTACTAAGCCCAAAAGTCTCCAGATGCTCCCCCCGACTTTGATATTAACTTAATTTCAGTTAAACGGATTCCTTTATCAATCGCCTTACACATGTCATAAATGGTAAGGGCTGCAACGGATACAGCTGTCATCGCTTCCATTTCTACTCCAGTCTTTCCGTCGACTTGGCAAGTTGCGGTAATATTTATAGTGTTTTGTTTGATATTCCATTTGAAATCCAGTTCTATATGGTCGATAGAAAGGGGATGACAAAGAGGAATAAGTTCGTGAGTTTTTTTAGCTCCCATTATCCCTGCTAATCTTGCAACTGTAAAAGGATCTCCCTTTTTTAGATTGCCTTGACGAATTTTCTGTATAGTTTTTTTCCCCAAAATTACAGAGCCTGAAGCTTTGGCTATTCGCTTGGTTTTGGTTTTTTCTGAAACATTGACCATAACCACTTTACCTTCTCTATCTAGATGATTAAGTTCGGATTTAATGGTCACAGGGAATTCTCCAATTCTGTTTTAACTGGGAATGGGTTTAAAAGTAAATCTTTGATGATTAGCGTTACATCTTCTTTCCGCATAAGTGCTTCTCCTATGAGAAAACAACGTGCTCCGGCCTTTGCCATTTTGGATAAATCATTTCGAGTATGCAAACCACTCTCAGAAATTAAAATTTTTGTTTGAGGAACAATTTTGGCGAGGTTTATGGTTGTATGAGTGTTAGTTTTGAGCGACTTTAAATCACGGTTATTTATTCCAATTAAAGGAGATTTTAAACGTAGGGCCCGTTCTAACTCGACTTCACTATGAACCTCAAGTAAAACGTCCATTCCGTTTAGGACAGCGATTTCTTCCAATTCTCTTGCTTCTTCATCTCTTAATGCCGCCATTATCAATAATATGCAATCGGCCCCTAAAGCACGGGATTCAATTACTTGGTATGGTTCTAAAATAAAGTCTTTTCGTAAAATTGGTAATGAAACTACTCTACGTATGGCAATGAGGTCTTCATCCTGTCCACCAAAGTATGGAGTATCTGTTAAGATAGAAATACAAGTTGCCCCTCCCAACTGATAATTTTTCGCTAAATGAATTGGGTTAAAATTTTTTCTTAGTAGACCCTTGCTAGGGGACGATTTTTTGATTTCCGCAATTAAACCGTAGCCATTTTTTGACGCTTGAGCTAACGCGGTAGCAAAACCTCGTGGTTTAGTTTGTTTTTTAATTAAATTTAAAAGGGTAGAAATAGGGCAAGCAGTCATGCGTGCTCTGATATGTGCACGCTTTTGCATGCATATATTTTCGAGTACGTTTGACATTAAGAAACAGAGTCACTTTCCTCGTTAGTGATTGAAATTAATTTTTCTAACGTTCTTTTCGCACTACCATTGTCTATTGCTGTTTTTGCTAAATCAGAACCTTGTTTTAAGTTTTTGGCCTTATCAGCAATTAAGAGCGCAGCGGCAGAAGTGTAAACTACTATATCACGAAACGCACTTGGTTTTCCTTCCAACATTTGTAACATAGCACTAGCATTTTCTTCACTACCTGCTCCCTTTAGGTCTTCAAGTTTTCCATACGGAATTCCCGCTTGATCGGGTGAAATCTCAAAAGTTTTGATTTCACCATTCTCCCAAGCGGCTACGTATGTTGGTCCCGTAATGGTTAGTTCATCCAATCCATCAGAACCGTGGACAACCCAAGCCTTTTCAGCGCCAAGATTTCTCAGAACTTCAGCCATCGGTTTTACCCACTTCCGGTCAAATACTCCTACTAAAAGTCGTTTTACTGAGGCGGGATTGGATAAAGGTCCTAAAATGTTAAAAATTGTTCTAGTTGCAAGTTCTACTCTCGGTCCGGCCACATGCCGCGTGGCACTATGATGGCGAGGTGCCATCATAAACCCAATTCCTGCTTCTTTAATAGACTTTTCAATTAAAGACATTTCACAATTTATATTAACGCCCAATGCACTTAGAACATCAGCCGCCCCAGTTTTAGAAGAAAGTGCACGGTTTCCATGTTTTGCTATGGGAACACCACAACCGGCAACAACAATGGCTGCTCCAGTGGAAATATTAAGAGTTCCAGCTCCGTCACCACCCGTGCCTACCACGTCAATTGCATTTTCAGGAGCTACAATACTTAAAGCTTTGGAACGCATGATTCGGGCAGCAGCAGTAATTTCTTTTACGGTTTCCCCTCTTACTCTGAGACCCATTAAAAATGCACCAATTTGCGCCGGTGTTGCATTGCCGGACATTATTATGTCAAAGGCTGTACCAGCTTCTGTTTCACTTAAAAAGTGTCCGTCTGCTACCTTATCAAGTAAAGGTTTAATATTTTCAGTTTCAGCATTCATTCACGGTTCTTCCATTTCTTAGCAATTTTGAGAAAATTTGCCAGCAAAGTATGCCCATAATTCGTTCCTATACTTTCTGGATGAAATTGCACCCCGTATAGAGGAAATTTAGAGTGGGATATTCCCATAATTATTTTGTCTTTGGTAAAGGAATTTATGATTATTTCGTTTGGCAGAGACTTTTTTTCTACAATCAAAGAATGGTATCGAGTAGCTAAAAAAGGGCTAGGTATATCCTTAAAAATTTCGGTACCCTGGTGATTAATTAAACTGGATTTTCCGTGCATTGGTTTAGGTCCACGGATTATTTTGCCACCCAAAGCTTGTCCGATAACCTGATGCCCAAGGCAAACTCCGAGAACTGGAATCTTTCCTAAAACATGTTTGACCAATTCAATGCAAATCCCTGCTTTGTCAGGATCACACGGGCCAGGTGATAAAATTATAGCATCAGGATTCATTTCTATTGCTTCCTCTAGATCTAGTTTATCGTTTCGATAAACTAGAGTTTTTTCGCCAAGTTCACCAAGAAAATGTACTAGGTTATAAGTGAAACTGTCATAATTATCGATTAGAAGTAACATTTTATTTAATAACGTTCTTTTTAAAGAAAGGCTCTTTTTAAAAACTGATTAAAAAATTTAACCTTCTCCATGGAAAAAGGTTTTAAGAAGAATTATAAATTTAAATGTTATAAAATTCACATTTAAATTAAACAATGGTAGCTTAATCGAATTTGCCAATTTAAAACAAATTTAACTATTTTATTATAAGCAAAAATTAGCTGTCACCCGCATAACGAATAGCTTCTTCCACGGCCTTAATTAAAGCGAGTGCCTTGTTTTTGCATTCTTGTTGTTCTTTTTCTGCATCGCTGTCAGCAACAATACCAGCCCCAGCCTGAATATATACTTTTTTATCTTTAACCAAGGCAGTACGCAATACTATACAAGTATCCATAGACCCATTCGCAGAAAAGTATCCAACCACTCCAGAATAAACACCTCGTTTTTCAAGTTCTAATTCTTGAATAATTTCCATGGCGCGAATTTTTGGTGCTCCGGTTACTGTACCAGCCGGAAAAGCAGCAACGAGTGCATTTACCGCGTGAAAATTTGGATCAATTTCTGCTTCAATATTAGAAACTATGTGCATTACGTGTGAATATTTTTCGATAACCATTTTTTCGGTTACCGAAACTGTCCCTATTTTTGCGACCCTCCCAATATCGTTTCTGCCTAGGTCGAGTAACATCAAATGTTCTGCAAGCTCTTTTTCGTCTTTCAAAAGTTCATTTTCGAGCTCTTGATCTTCAGTGGGATTAGCTCCTCTAGGTCGTGTTCCGGCTAACGGGCGGAGTGTTAATTTTCTATCTCTTAGGCGTATTAAAATTTCCGGACTAGATCCAACTATTGAAAAATCACCAAAATTTAAAAAAAATAAAAATGGGGAAGGATTGGTTCTGCGTAACGCTCGGTATAATGCAAATGGTGGAAGAAGGAACGGTATGGAAAATCTTTGTGAAAGAACAACTTGAAAAACATCGCCGGCAAATATGTATTCTTTTGCCTTTTTAACCATCTTTTTAAAAGTCGAAGGAGTTGTATTTGAAATAGGCCTTTTGGCTGACTTTAAGTCACTTGCCTTGGGTTCTTTATGAACTAATTTTCCGTTTAAATCATAAAGGACCTTTTCTAATCTTTTCTTAGCTGAGTTATAGGCGCTCTTTGCTGAAATGTTTTTTCTTGGACGGACAGGAGTTACAATTATAACTGTGTCTTTCACTAAATCAAAAATGGCCATGATTGTTGGCCGTATAAATAGTCCATCTGGTAATTTTAATGGATCAATGTGAGTTGAAGGAATGTTCTCCATCAAAGTAACTGTGTCGTAACCCAAATAACCAACTAATCCTGCTGCCATTGGGGGCATTGATTCTGGTAATTCTATTTGAGAATTTTTTACTAAATCGGTCAACGATTCTATAGAATTTCTACGGCAAACTTTGAATTTCCCCTTTGTTTTTTGAGTGATATGTTTAATTTCTGCCCTATTGCCATGGCAACGCCAAATGATGTCCGGATCCATACCTATTATTGAATAACGACCTCGGACGGATCCGCCTTCAACTGATTCTAATAAAAAACTATTTGGTTTGTTGTTGGCAAGTTTGAGCATAGCCGAAACTGGTGTTTCGAGATCAGCTATGAGTGTGTTCCAGACAACTTGTGGTTTGTCTTTTACGTATAGCTTTTCAAACTCGTTAAAGACTGGTTCTACGTTCATCAGTAGTCCAGTTTACCAGCCACCACTGTGTTCATGACTGATTTATCTATAATGACTGGAAATTGTTTACGAAGCCCGGACGAATATTGAACGAAAAATTCTGAAGCTATGTTATTTTCTAACATGGCTTTAAGATTTTGCTTCTCTTCTTTGTCATTAAGATTTTGAACAGGTAAAATTCTCTTTAATTTTGCTATTGAATAACCTTTGTTGGAAGGGGAAACTAAGATCTCTTCAAGTTTTGCACTGAAAAGTGGGCGTACAAGAGCATCAGTAATAACAGAATTCGAGACCCTGTTAAAACGTGAAAATGGTTTACTTGTTTTAACATTTAGTCCGTTTTGTTTCGCAGCTCGAGTAAGGCTTCCGGAAGAAATACCTAACATTTTTATAGATTCAGCTTTTTGTTTTGTTGATTGAAAGATTTTGTTTTTTTTCCAAAGAAGAATGACTTTTTCCTTCACTACATTTAATGATCGAAGCTTAGGTTTTACAATATTGTCTACTCGTAAAACATAAAAACCTCCGTTAAGAGTTTCTTCTAAATTAGTAGTTTCTCCTATCGGCGTTAAAAAGGCTTTGTTAAGAAATTTTGAGTCTTTTGGTATTGAGGTAATAATTTTTCCAGCTAAATCATTTCCCAGCGCATCCACGTTAGAGATTTTTATTACGCCGCTTCCTATTAACGTTGCAGCCTCTTCAATGGGTTTGCCTCCTGCAAGAGCATCATCGAGTGTCCCGGTAATTTTGATAATTTTGTCTACGGCAGCTTCTTTTGCTAGATCTTCCATTATTTCTTTTTTTAAGGATAGAAGCGTAGGTACTTCCGAAGGCTTAATTTCATTAACTTGTAATACATGCCAACCAAGCGAAGTTTTTATAGGAACACTTGTATGTCCCTTTGGCAGAATAAACACCTTTCCGCCAATTGGCTTAGGTAAATCTCTTTTTCTTAATGTCCCCAGAATTTGAGCTTTAGGCAAATTCAGATCTTGGGCTGCTTTCGAAAAAGGCCTTCCACTTCGAACAAGTTTAGAAAATTTGTCTGCTATAGATTCTTTTTGGAATAGTATTTGTTGGAGGGTTCGTAGTTCTGGAATGGTCTTCATATCTTTACGGTACTGAAATTCCTCTTTAATTGATTTTTCGGAAGGTGTAATTTCTTTGCTCATTTCTTCTGGATTTAAATAAAGAACTGTTAATTGACGATATTCTGGTGCTGAAAATTGATCCGGGTTTTGGGTATAAAATTCTAAAATTTCTTTTTTATTTGGGACTTTTACTCCAGCATTTTTTAAAAATGGAATAAAAACTACCTCAGCTACCCTTTTTTCATTACGATATTGGTAGATTGTATCTAATAGTGTTTGTGGTACGTAAGTTCCAGATTGTATAGCCCTTATTATTTTTTCATTAACCAACTGTTGCTTTAAATTCGAAATATACTTGGCTTCTGGGAGATTTTTCTGTTGCAAATATTGTTGGAATATTAATCTATCAAATTGATTTCTTCGGTTACGAAATCTTTTGTTTTTATAAATCGCCTGCCTTATGAGAGTTTTGTTTGCTACCAAACCCAACCGGTTAGCTTCCATCTTGATTAAATGACTGTTTATTAGTTCATCCAAGGTTTGCTGCACTAAACCGAGCTTCACGGCTTGTTCACGATTGAAATCCTGTCCAATTTGTTCACGCATTATGGATAGCAGTCTATTGATTTGTTCTTGAAACTCTTCACTGCTGACTTCTGAACTCCCAATTTTTGCTACAATTTCCCCGCTGGTAGGAGCGCGGAACATGTCGCCAATTCCCCAAACGGCAAAAGATAGTATCAGAAAAAACGCAAGAATTTTAGCTATCCATGAGGCAGCCTTTGAGCGCATCATTTCAATCATATTGAAGACCTTATTGGATTGTTAAGTCGTCTACGTTTAAACAAAAGTAGTTCAATATTAAATAAATAAAAGTGTCAAATATGGTACTTTGAATTTTTCCATCTTGTTAACCTTATTTGGAGTAATTATACAGTTGTGATAGAGAAAGCTATAGAAATTTTGCTTTGCTGCGAGAAAATAGGATAAAAATGCGCCCTTTAATTGTAGGTAATTGGAAAATGAATTTGTTAAGTGCCGATGCGGCCACCCTGGCTCTCGGAATAACGAATAAATTAAAGGAATTGGGAAATCCTGGTTGTGAAATCGTAATTTGTCCAGCATTTGTAGCTTTAAGAACTGTGGGAGAGGTAATTGCTGATTCTCAAGTTTCATTAGGTGCACAAGACTGTCATACCGAGGAATTTGGTGCTTATACGGGAGAAGTTAGTGCAAGCATGTTGTTTGATTTAAATTGTAAATTTGTGATTGTTGGACACTCCGAACGTCGTGTTTATCAAAAAGAAACTGATGATCTAGTGTCGAAAAAAGTGTTAATAGCACAAGATTGCGGTTTAAGACCAATAATTTGCGTTGGAGAAACTTTTGACCAACGTAACAATGGCCAAACTTTAAAAGTTATTGAAAAACAAATTATTGCATCAATTCCCGATGAGATTCATTCTAACTCCATAATTATTGCTTACGAGCCAGTCTGGGCGATTGGAAGTGGAGAGATTCCCGCTTTGGACCAGATTTTAGAAGTCCATAAATTTATTCACGGGTTATTGTCTTCAAAAGTTCCAAACGGTTCTTTTATTCAAATTCTTTATGGGGGTTCGATGAATCCGCAAAACTGCAGTGAAATTCTGTCCCTTGATTATGTAAACGGGGGTTTAATTGGGGGCGCCAGTCTTACGGTTGACAATTTTTGGTCAATTTGTACTAGTTGCGTAAAATGACATTGAGCATTTATAAAAAATATACTAAAAGTTGAAAAAACCCACTACAGTCAAGTAAGAACAGTATTTTTGAAATTTTTTGAAAGCCTTTTCATTGGAAACAGTTTTATTATTAATTCATTTATTTCTAGCAATTAGTCTTGTTATTGTAGTTTTGTTACAACGCAGTGAAGGTGGTGCGTTAGGTATAGGTGGTGGCACAATGGGTGGTCTGGTTTCTGCTCGAAGTTCTGCAAATTTAATGACCAAGACAACAGGAATAATTGCAGCCTGTTTTATAGCTTCTAGTTTATTTTTAGCAATTCTAGCCGGTAACACAGTTGGACCAGAGCAATCTATTGTTGATCCTGTTAAAAATACACCCACGACATCGCTACCAAACTTGCCAAAAGTGCCGGTAGCCAAATAGTTGAATCCGAATCAGTTCCTGAACACGAAGCCAAACCGCCTTCTTTTTAGCGTTGGGAATAATCAATTATAGGTATATATTAGAGTTCCATGACACGGTTTGTTTTTATTACTGGTGGCGTGGTTTCTTCCCTAGGAAAGGGAATTTCCTCTGCATCATTAGGAACTTTGCTTCAAGCAAGAGGGTTTAAGGTGCGTCTTCGGAAGTTGGATCCGTATTTGAACGTAGACCCGGGTACGATGAGTCCCTTTCAGCACGGGGAAGTGTTTGTCACGGATGACGGAGCAGAAACGGATCTAGATCTTGGCCATTACGAACGTTTCACAGGGGTACCTGCTAAAAGAGGCGACAACGTAACCACCGGAAAAATTTACTCTTCTGTAATAGCTCGTGAACGGCATGGGGATTATTTAGGAGCTACAGTACAAGTTATACCCCATGTGACAAATGCAATTAAAGAATTTATTGAAGAAGATTTAGATTCCGCGGATTTTCTACTTTGCGAAATTGGAGGAACAGTAGGTGATATCGAAAGCCTACCCTTTTTAGAAGCTATTCGCCAAAAAGCGAACGAATTAGGTCGTGAACAAGCCATGTTCATTCATCTTACCCTTTTGCCACATCTCAAATCTGCTGCAGAACTTAAAACAAAGCCAACTCAACATTCTGTAAAAGAACTTCAAAGCGTTGGGATACAACCCGATTTGTTACTTTGTAGATCAGATCGTATCGTTCCTGAAGATGCCCGCAAGAAAATCGCACTTTTTTGCAATGTCTCCTCTGAAAGAGTGATTTCTGCTCCTGATGTAGAAACTATTTACGAAGTACCCCTAGTTTATCACCAACAGGGTTTTGATATTCAGGTATGTAACCATTTTGGAATTTCAACTAAAAAGAAAATAGACCTTAGCAAATGGAAGAGGATCGTAGAAAGCGTAAAAAAACCAGAGGGTAACGTTTCCGTAGCGGTAGTGGGGAAATATACTAAACTGCCCGATGCATACAAATCTCTTTCCGAAGCTCTAGACCATGGTGGTATAGCAAACAACGTTCGTGTCAACATGAAATGGATTGATTCAGAGATTTTTGAAGATGAAGATATATTGCACCATTTGGAAGAGGTCGAAGGAATCCTTGTCCCAGGTGGTTTTGGGGAACGCGGTTCTGTAGGTAAAATTGCTGCTGCCAGATTTGCCCGCGAAAGAAACGTTCCTTTTTTTGGAATCTGTTTCGGTATGCAGATGGCTGTTATAGAGGCAGCACGAAATTTAGCAGATATAAAAGATGCGAATTCGACTGAATTTGGAGATACCACTGAACCGGTGGTTGGGCTCCTTACTGAATGGATACATGGGGACAAAATTGAACGTAGAAATAAAAATGACGATCTTGGTGGCTCAATGAGGCTTGGTGCTTTTCCTTGCCTACTAAAGGATCAATCTCATATTAAATTAATTTATGGAAAAGATAGAATTAGTGAACGCCATCGGCACCGATTTGAAGTAAATCTTAATTATACAGAACAGTTGGAAAAGGCTGGGTTGGTATTTTCAGGTTTGTCCCCAGATGGTGAATTACCCGAGATTATGGAACTATCAAATCACCCATGGTTTGTTGGAGTACAGTTTCATCCGGAATTAAAATCTAAACCTTTTGAGCCGCATCCATTATTTACCTCTTTTATAAAGGCTACTGTTGAACGTTCACGATTGGTTTAATACATTTTTCGGCGTGTAAAATTTTGAAAAAAAATGCAAAAAAACATTAACATAGGAAATGTTACGTTAGGTAATGACCAACCCTTGGTCATAATAGCAGGTCCTTGCGCTCTAGAAAGTAGGGACCATGCTTTTGAAATGTCCCATGCACTTGTTGAGATGACCAGCCGCCTCGGTATTGGCCTTATTTATAAAACTTCTTTCGACAAAGCTAATAGAACAGCACTTTTTGGGAATAGGGGCGTAGGAATAAAATCGGGGCTGCCAATTCTGGCAGAGGTAGGAGAAAAATACGGCTGCCCTGTTCTAACTGATGTCCATTTGCCGGAGCAATGTAAACCAGTTGCCGAAGTTGTAGACATTTTACAAATACCTGCATTTTTGTGCCGTCAAACGGATTTAATCGTAGCAGCAGCAAAAACTGGAAAAACGTTGAATATTAAAAAGGGACAATTTTTAGCTCCTTGGGACATGAAAAATGTTGTGGCCAAAGCAATTGAAAGTGGAAATGATAATGTTCTGGTATGTGACCGGGGTTCAAGTTTTGGCTATAATACCTTAGTTTCCGACATGCGCTCTTTGCCTATATTGGCAAAAACTGGTTGTCCAGTTGTATTTGATGCAACACATTCAGTGCAGCAGCCGGGAGGCATGGGCTCTAAAAGTGGTGGACAAAGAGAATTTGTTTCAGTCTTGGCTCGTGCCGCTGTATCGGTAGGAGTAGCGGCTGTTTTTATGGAAACACATCAAACCCCGGATAAAGCACCAAGTGATGGACCAAATATGGTCCCACTAAATGAGATGGAAGCCCTTTTAAAAAAATTAATAGAGTTTGATAAAATTGCTAAATCTTGAGGCAATTTCGGTTTTATGGAGTAATTAATGACTGCAATAATTTCGATTTTTGGCCGAGAAATTTTGGATTCTCGAGGAAATCCAACTGTTGAAGTAGACGTGCTGCTTGAAAGTGGTGCTTCTGGGAGAGCCTCAGTACCTTCAGGAGCATCCACTGGGACTTATGAGGCGGTAGAATTACGAGATGATGACAAAAGCAGGTACCATGGGATGGGCGTTCAGAAGGCAATCCAAGCGATCAATGGAGAAATATTTGATGTGTTAAAAGGTTTGGACGCCCAAGATCAGATTGAAATCGATCACACCATGACACTGCTTGATGGACAAAGTAACAAAGGACGCTTGGGTGCAAATGCAATTCTTGGGGTAAGTTTGGCTAATGCAAAAGCGGCTGCATCGGAATTAGAATTGCCTTTATATCGTTATTTGGGTGGAGTTTCTGCCCGTATATTACCGGTTCCTATGATTAATATAATTAATGGCGGAGTCCACGCGGACAATTGTATAGCAATTCAGGAATTTATGATTATGCCCATTTCAGTAGCGAATATAACAGAAGCTATTCGTTGTGGAGCAGAAATTTTTCGGTGTTTGAAAATTGAATTGGCTAAGGTGGGTTTAAACACCAGCGTTGGCGATGAAGGGGGTTTTGCGCCAAATTTGAAGTCTGCAGAAGAAACTTTCGAATTTATTTTGAAGGCTATTAAGACGGCTGGATATGAACCAGAGAAGGATGTAGTGCTGGCTCTCGACGCAGCATCGAGTGAATTTTATAAAAATGGTAAGTATGAATTGGTTGGAGAAAATAAGTCATACAACAGCGAACAGATGGTTTCTTATTATTCTGACTTGATCAAAAAATTTCCTATTTTTTCTATTGAAGATGGTTTAGCTGAAGATGATTGGGAAGGTTGGAAAATTTTAACTGATACATTGGGCGAAAAAATTCAGTTAGTTGGGGATGATCTGTTTGTTACAAATACGGAACGACTGTCAAAAGGTATTAAAGAGCAGGTAGGAAATTCTATCTTGGTTAAAGTAAATCAAATTGGAACATTAACAGAAACTATCTCTGCTGTTGAAATGGCACATAAGGCAAAATATACGGCTGTTATGAGCCATCGATCAGGTGAAACCGAAGATGTTATTATATCTGACTTGGCGGTTGCTATGAATTGTGGACAAATAAAAACCGGTTCAGTATGCCGATCTGATAGAACTGCTAAATATAATCAATTAATAAGAATTGAGGAGGATTTAGGAATTCAAGCAGAATTTGCTGGTGATACAATTTTAAAGAAGTGATAGAAATTTTTTTCGGTAATATACTTAAAGTTTTCTTGACCAATAACGTCAGAATGTGATTCAGTTTCGAAATGTCGTTAATAAAAGAAATCCGTCGCAGAGGCCGAGATATCGCCGGGTCAATATTTGGAGCGCTGCTTTTCTTTTACTTTGTACTTCATGCAATTCAAGGAGATAGAGGATTACTAGCTTGGCTAGAGATTAGACACCAAATTACTAAAGCTTCTTTTGAACATTCAAAATCTGAACAACTTTTAAAAATTCGGCAACAACGAATAGCGATGTTGAGTGATGAACAAATTGACACCGATTTGTTGGAGGAAAGGGTTGGAATTATCACTGGATTAAAGGATCCGAAAGATGTATTTCTCAAATTTAAGTAATTATACCTATTTCAAGTATATTTTCTAAGTTGTTGGTTTTATTCAATAAAATAATAAAAATAGATTTTTCTTTCAAAAACCTACCTTAAAAGCAAATAAACTTACACGGCCAAATATTGCGTATGTGACGGTTTAGTATAACCTTGTGTGCATCAAGTTTTTGTGTATCAAAGCAAAGATTTTATGACTGGTCGAGGCTGGTGAATGACAACAAAGCGACAAATCAAACCTAGAATGGCTAAAAGTAGAAAAAAACCTATTACTGAGAAAAGTAGTAGAAAAGGAAAATTAAAACCCATAGAAGTTGAGACATTCGTCAAATTATATCGAGACATGTTGTTAATAAGACGTTTCGAAGAGCGGGCTGGTCAGTTATATGGAATGGGTTTAATTGGTGGATTTTGCCATCTTTATATAGGGCAAGAAGCAGTTGTAGTAGGGATGCAGGCGGCAATAAAAGGTAGTGATGCGGTGATTACTAGTTATCGTGATCATGGGCATATGCTTGCATGCGGAATGAATCCTAGGGGAGTGATGGCCGAATTGACCGGTCGAAGCGGCGGCTACTCTAAAGGAAAGGGCGGTTCAATGCATATGTTTAGCAAAGAAAAAAACTTTTTTGGTGGACATGGTATTGTGGGTGCTCAAGTGTCTATTGGTACTGGACTAGCATTTGCCCAAAAATTTAAAGGAAATAATTGTGTAACCCTAGCTTACTTTGGTGATGGAGCTGCTAATCAGGGACAAGTTCATGAATCCTTTAATATGGCAGCTTTATGGAACCTGCCTGTCATTTATGTAATAGAAAATAACAAATACGGAATGGGGACATCAGTTGAAAGGGCGTCTGCTACTGAGAATTTATCTCAGCTTGGTGTTGGACGGGGTATAAAGGGAATTCAGGTTGATGGTATGGATGTAGAAGCTGTTAAAAATGCTGGTGAGATCGCTGCATCTGTATGCCGCGCAGGGAAGGGTCCTTATATTTTGGAAATGATGACATACCGATATAGGGGACACTCTATGTCAGATCCCGCCAATTATCGGAGTAAGGAAGAAGTAACACAGGTAAGAGAAGCAAATGATCCAATTTCTAATTTTCGTGACCGCCTAATAAAAATGAAAATTTTATCAGAAAAGGCGCTGAGAAAATTAGACGAAGAAATTCAGGAAGTCCTTTTAGATGCAGTCGAATACGCAAAAAAGAGCCCTGAACCTGATCCTAAAGAACTTTATACAGACGTATTTTCAGAAGCTTGAGTTATGAGGAACTCTTTGGACAATGCCTAAAAATATCCTTATGCCTGCACTATCGCCTACGATGAAGGAAGGCAGTATTTCGAAATGGCTTAAGCAAGAGGGCGACAAAGTAGAACCTGGGGACGTTTTAGCGGAGATTGAAACCGATAAAGCAATAATGGAGGTTGAAGCGGTTGATCGAGGAATACTTGGCCAAATATTAGTTCCTGGTGGGTCTGAAAGTGTTCAAGTAAATGATATAATCGGTGTGATCATCGGTGAAAAAGAAGATTTGGAAATAGAAAAACCTAAAAAGACTCCAAATTATAACGCTATACCTAAAAACAAGGTGAAAAAAACCGTTATTTCCGAGGGAGAGCCTATTGAGTTAGATTCTGCTCAAACTCTAAAAACAGAAATTAAGCAAACTGTAAGAGAGGCCTTGCGTGACGCGATGGCGGAAGAAATGCGACGGGATGATGCGGTGTTTTTGATGGGAGAGGAGGTTGCTCTATATGAAGGTGCTTATAAAGTTAGCCAGGGTTTGCTAGCTGAATTTGGCGAGCATCGTGTCGTTGACACGCCTATCACAGAGCATGGATTCACCGGGGTAGGAATTGGGGCGGCTTTTGGGGGGTTGAAACCTATTGTGGAGTTCATGACATTTAATTTTGCGATGCAAGCGATGGATCAACTAATTAATTCCGCTGCTAAAACAAATTATATGTCTGGTGGACAAATGCAGTGTCCAATTGTTTTCCGTGGTCCTAATGGGGCTGCTTCAAGAGTTGCTGCCCAACATTCGCAGTGTTTTGCAAGTTGGTATGCACATATACCAGGGTTAAAAGTGGTTTCACCATGGAGCGCTATGGATTCCAAAGGTTTGTTAAAATCGGCGATTCGAGACCCAAATCCTGTTATCTTTTTAGAACATGAACTGTTATATGGTAGAAACTTTGATGTTAACTCAGATCTTAATTTTTTAGTTCCTATTGGGAAAGGGAATGTTGTCCGTGAAGGTACCGATTTAACAATAACTGCGTTTTCCTTAATGGTTGGTAAAGCAATAGAAGCAGCTAATAATTTGGCGAAGGAAGGAATTGAAGCAGAAATAATTGATCTTAGGACTTTACGTCCATTGGACTGCGAAATTGTGATAAAGTCAGTAAAAAAGACAAATCGCTTAGTTTCTGTGGAAGAAGGTTGGCCTTTTGCTGGAATAGGAGCAGAAATTTCAGCTGTTGTTACCGAACAAGCTTTTGATTGGCTTGATGCACCTGTGTTACGAGTAACAGCGGAAGATACACCGTTACCTTATGCTGCAAACTTAGAGACTCTTTCGATTCCACAAGTGGAGGATATAATAATTGCCGCTAAAAAAACTTGTTATCATTAAATTTTTTTTGAAACTCAAAATCTAAAACTATGGCTTTTGAAATTTTGATGCCAGCTCTTTCACCAACGATGACCGAAGGGACATTGGTGAAATGGCGAAAAAAAGAAGGAGATTTTATTTCCTACGGCGATGTTTTAGTTGAGATTGAAACTGACAAAGCCACAATGGAAGTAGAGGCGGTTGAAAAAGGATACTTAGGAAAAATTTCAGTACCGGAAGGTACGAAAAATGTCTCGGTAAACCAAGTAATTGGTTTGATTGTTCAAGAAGGAGAAAACATTGCCTCACTTGAAATTTCTTCTGAAAAAGGTTCTTCAAATATTGATGAAGAAAAGGAAAATAACAGGAAAGGTGATACCACTACCAAGTCAGCTTCTACTCCTCTTGCACGAAGGATAGCAGAAGAGAGAGGACTGGACATTTCAGATATCACTGGAACGGGTCCTAAAGGAAAAATCACTCGTAAAGACGTTGAAGCAACCACCATTCCAATAGAAAACTCAAATTATTCTGAAAACAAAAAGAATAAGGAAGAAACAATAGGTTTGAAGCGGACTTTTGCATCCCCTCTTGCGCGAAGACTTGCAAAAGAAGCAAGCTTGTCTTTGGATGCTATTTCCGGAACTGGTCCAGGAGGTAGAATTTTAAAAATTGATGTAGAAAATGCGAAAATTATGAGTGTTAAATCTCTCGATTCCAATGAAGAAGTTTTTTCGGTTGCACCGCTGAGTTCAATGCAGAGAGTCATTGCTGATCGTATGACACGTGCAAAAGAGAATGTTCCACATTTTTATTTAACAGTTGATTGTGAAATTGATGAACTATTGAAGGTTCGTTCCACTCTGAATCAAGGGTTGGAAGGCCATAAATTATCAATTAACGACTTTGTTATTAGAGCTTGTGCATTAGCTTTAATGGAAGTTCCCAGCGCTAATGTTTGTTGGGAAGGAGAAGGAAATTTACGCTTTTTCAATTGTGCAGATATTTCAATTGCTGTTGCGTTAGAAACAGGTTTGATAACTCCTATTCTTCGCTCTGCGGAGTTGAAAGGACTTTCCAAGATTTCTTTTGAAATGAGAAAGCTAGCAACGAAAGCAAAGGAAGGCAAACTGACCCCTCAAGAATTTCAAGGGGGTTCTTTTACTATTTCGAATTTAGGAATGTTTGGGATTAAGCAATTTGAAGCAATAATTAACGAACCTCAAGGTAGTATTCTTGCCGTCGGAGCTGCAGAGTTGCGACCAACAATAAAAAATGATGAGGTTGTAGCAGCAACATTAATGTCTTGTACCCTTTCTTGCGATCATAGAATGATAGATGGAGCTCTGGGTGCAAAACTACTCGGTGTAATAAAAAGGCTACTTGAATATCCTCCCGAAATGTTACTTTGATTTTATAGAAACTTTTCAGTTTTAAAATGACTAAAATTCCTTTTGCAAGTCGAAAATGTAAAAAACAATGCCAGAAAATAAATTTGACATAGTTGTAATCGGTGGAGGGCCAGGTGGTTATGTTGCAGCTATTCGGGCAAGCCAGCTTGGCCTCAAGACTGCGTTAGTGGAAAGAGAATTGCTTGGCGGGACTTGTTTGAATTGGGGGTGTATTCCAACAAAATCCCTATTACGTACCTCCGAAATCTATCATCTTCTTCAGAACCTTGATGAATTTGGACTGCATGCGAAAGGAATTTCAATTGACTTTTCAAAGGTTGTGAAGCGTTCCAGAAAGGTTGCAAACACACTTGAACAAGGAGTTGCTGCCCTCCTGAAAAAAAACAAAGTGAAGGTTTTCCTTGGAGCTGGGCGTTTGGGAGGAGAAAATTCTGTGATAGTGGAAGGCCAAAATACGCATGACTATACGCTTCGAAGTAAAAATATAATTTTGGCCACCGGAGCTCGTGCTCAAACCTTGCCCAAAATTAAACCGGATGGTAAACGAATTTGGAGTTATAAGGAAGCTATGGTTCCCCGTTCACTTCCAAAATCTTTATTAGTGATTGGCTCTGGTGCGATTGGTATTGAATTTGCCAGTTTTTATAATGATTTGGGTACAGATGTTACTGTTGTAGAGGTAAAGGATAATATCCTACCAGTAGAAGATAAAGAGATTTCAAGTTTAGCTCAAAAATCATTCGAAGCACGGGGAATGAAAATACATACCAACACATCAGTGATAAAATTGAATGGCAAGGCAAAGATTATTTCTGCAACCCTAGAAAACCAACAAACAAAAAATGAAATTGAGGTTGAAAAAGTGATACTTGCGGTTGGCATTTTAGGTAACACGGAGGGTATTGGTATAGAAAAGACTTCAATCATCGTTGAAGATTCACACATTTTAGTAAACGAATGGTATGAAACCGGTGAGACAGGTATTTTTGCAATCGGTGATCTTGTTGGGCCCCCTTGGTTAGCACATAAAGCAAGCCATGAAGGTGTCATTTGTGTAGAGCATATTGCTGGTTTGGACAGCAGACCTCTGGATTTAACAAATATACCTGGCTGTACTTATTGTCGTCCCCAGGTTGCAAGTGTGGGCTATTCAGAAGAAGTTGCTAAAAAATTAGGCTATAAAATTAAGGTCGGCAGATTTCCGTTAAAAGGAAGTGGAAAAGCTGTTGCACTTGGAGATACGGAAGGACTCATAAAAACAATTATTGATGAAGATAATGGTGCTCTTTTGGGGGCCCATATGATCGGTCCTGAAGTTACAGAAATGATACATGGCTATGCTCTTGCAAGGAATGCGGAAATGACTGAAGCGGAAATAATTGAAACAGTTTTTCCTCATCCAACGTTGTCTGAAGCAATGCATGAAGCAGTTCTCGACGCCTATGGACGAGTAATTCATTTTTAATAGATTTTGGGTGTTTAATGTCCAAGTTAAAATTTCTATTTCTAGCTATTAAGTGATATGGATAAATTGATCAAAAGCTCGCCTAAAAAACCTAATTGGCTTCGTGTTCGAGCTCCTAATTCCCCTGAATTCTTTGATACTCAAAAACTTATAAGGAATTTATCATTAAATACTGTCTGTGAAGAGGCAGCGTGTCCTAATATAGGTGAGTGTTGGAGTAAAAAGCACGCAACTATAATGATTTTAGGTAGAGTTTGTACGAGGGCATGTACATTTTGTAATATTATAACTGGGGTTCCATCAAAGGTAGATCTAAATGAACCAGAACGTGTTGCAAAAGCTGTTTATCAACTTAATTTAAAACACGTAGTCATAACATCTGTAGATCGCGATGACCTGTCAGATGGGGGAGCAGGTCACTTTGCAAATGTAATTTTGAAAATTAGATCTTATAGCCCCCATACAACAATCGAGGTGTTAACTCCCGATTTTTTAAGGAAAAACGGGGCATTAGAAAATATAATAGAAGCCGAGCCAGATGTATTTAACCACAATATAGAAACTGTTCCCAAGCTTTACTCGTCGATACGTCGAGGAGCAAGGTATTTACATTCAGTGGAGCTGTTAAAAAAAGCAAAATCTTTAAAAGAAAAAATTTTTACAAAATCCGGTTTAATGCTGGGTCTGGGTGAAACTGAACAAGAGGTTTTAGGGGTAATGGATGATTTGCGTTCCGCTGATGTTGATTTTTTAACTATTGGTCAGTATTTACCGCCTACTCCAAATCACCAGCCGTTAGTTCGTTTTGTTTCCCCAACTGAATTTCATCAATTAAAAGTAAAAGCAGAGGAAAAAGGCTTTTTACTGGTATCATCTTCTCCGCTGACCCGGTCCTCATATCATGCAGATGAAGACTTCCAGAAATTGCGTGGGATAAGAACCATTAAATTACAAAACATACCCAAAGATGCCAAAACATGAAGAAATCCGACATTTAAACTTTTCTTCTGAAAAGTTATTTGATCTTGTAGCTGATATAGAACGATATCCTGAATTCCTTCCCTGGTGTTTGGACGCCAGAATTATAAAAAAAGAAGAAACTGCAATTTATGCCGAACTTTCAGTGGGATATAAGTGGATAAAAGAGATTTATCGCTCAAAAGTTATTTTGACGAGGCCTAGTATTATAAACGTTGAATATCAAAGAGGGCCATTTAAATACCTAGAAAATTATTGGCACTTTCAACCGAAGAATAATGGTTGTGAAATTAAGTTTTATATCGATTTTGAATTCCGTTCACTCTTTTTACGAAAATTTATTGGGCCGTTTTTTGGTGAAGCTGTGATTCGTATGGTAAAGGCATTTGAAAGTCGAGCAAAAGCTATTTATGGGCCCCCTAATCAAGGGAAAAGCGGGTAAAATATCACTTTTCCAAGCTTTTTTTAATTAAATTAAATGAATAAAGGACAGAAGCTTTGCGTATATTAGTTCTGTCACCTTGAAATTTTTGGCTAAAGGCCAATGTATTAAAGTCTTTTTTTGCTAATCCAAAATGCACAAGACCTACGGGTTTATTTTTAGTTTCTCCCCCTGGGCCGGCAATTCCTGTTACGGAAATAGCAATATTTGCATTGGATCTTGATAAACCGCCATTTGCCATTGAAATTGCTACCTCTTTACTTACAGCTCCAAACTTTTTAATCATTTTTTCGGGGACACCAGCAAGCGATATTTTTGATTCATTGGTGTATGTCGTCAAACCTCGATCAAATACTATCGAGGAACCTGGTATAGCCGTTAGATAAGCAGAAATTAAACCTCCAGTACAAGACTCAACTGTTGCTATACGGATTTTGTTTATACTGCATAGTTGTATAATTTCTCTAGCATCTTTTAATATTTTTTCATTTAAAATCATTAAATCACCAAATAACTATTTAAGACAAAAAGAACAATCCATGCAAATCCAGCAGCAGCAACATCATCCAACATAATGCCGACACCACCTTTTATATTTTTATCTAACCACGATACTGGCCAGGGTTTGAGGATATCAAAGGTTCGAAATAGGATGAATGCTGCCAAAAACCAAAAAAAACTTAAGGGTATTGCAGTCGTTACTAAGATTTGACCGACTACTTCGTCAATAACTATGGACTTCGGATCCATATCGTTTGTGCGCTTGGAATAAATTTCGCTGGTCGATAAACCAAGAAAAAATAGAAAAATTATAAATACCAAAAGAAACGTTTGACCCAAGTGATTTGTAATTAACCAGGCAATCGGGAGCGCAGCAAGTGAGCCCCAAGTGCCCGGGGCTAGGGGTATCAAACCAATACCAAACCATGTCGATATTAAAAATATGGGATTAGTAATATGGAACCCGTGCGATAACTTTTTTAGTTTCATTTAATAGATTTTGAATTTTCAGGAACGGATACAGATACAATGGCTTGGGCGCCAATTCCTTTGCTATTGCCTAAGATCTCTAATCCTTCAGGTGTTGTCGCTTTAACACTTACTTGGTCGAGGCTAATATCTGAAATTTCCGAAACTTTCTTGCGCATTTTTAATCTATGATTAGAGATTTTTGGTAACTCACATATGATTGTTACATCAATGTTTAAAATTTTGCCTCCTCGTTCTTTTAGTAGATTAACTGCGAATTTTAGAAAATGTGCAGAGTTAGCTCCCTTCCATTTGCTATCTTTGTCTGAAAAATGTGTACCGAGATCACCCGCAGAGATTGCACCAAAGATTGCATCAGTAATAGCATGAAATCCAACATCACCATCTGAATGTGCTATCAAGCCTTGATTGTGAGGAATCTTAATTCCACAAAGTACTGCATGGTCACCAGGACCAAACCGATGGATATCAAACCCACTCCCAACTCTTGTGACATAAGACTGGGCAGTATAAATTGTTAAAGCACGTTTAAGATCCATTTGTGTAGTAATTTTTAAATTGTCTTTATTTCCCATCACTATTTTGCTTTTTATTCCTGCTTGTTCGGCTAAGGAACTGTCATCTGTAAATTCTTTACCACTAAAAAGGTTGTATGCCTCTAAGATTTTGGAATATTGAAAAGCTTGAGGGGTTTGTGCCAACCATATACCCGATCGATCTAAGGTATTTTTGACTATCATTTTATTTAAATTCACACGTTTTACAGTATCAGAAACAGGGAGGGCGGGAGTAACTGCTTTGTTATCTTTTAGAGCCGTTATCACGCGGTCTATTAGATCCGTTTTAGGAAATGGTCTTGCTCCATCGTGAATTAAAACGTAATCGGGTTTAATTTTTGATAGACTCTTTAATCCAAGAAATGCTGATTCCTTCCGTGAAGCCCCTCCCAAAACAGGAGGCAAAATACCTAATTCATCAAACTCTGTTTCGAATATTGCAATATCTTTCTGTCTTATAACTACTTGGACGTAGTCTATAGAGGGATGCATTAAAAAATTTTCGACTGCGTGTTTTAAAACCACTCTATCACCCAATAAGGAATAGGGTTTTGGTTTTTCTCCACCAAAACGCTCCCCATCACCGGCCGCTAAAATTAAAGCTGCATAAACCGTCATGAAAGCCTCTTTTATTTTCCCTCAGTCTTTTTAAAATCAGAAAATTAAAGTCATAAAGAATACAATCCTTTAATATTAAGTAGCAGGCAAATTTACAAAAAGTCTTAAAAATATATAGGTTTTTTTTAGTTAATCTACGAGATTTAAGTTTTATACCTTTATTGAGGCATTTTCTTGAAAGTATGTTCAATATTACAAGTAGTTACCAAATTTCCTTAGGTGTTGAGAAATAAGTGTTGCAATTTTGCACCACTTTGCATTATTTATTGCACAGTTTTTAATAAAAACTTTTATGCAAAAGAAATGAGCATTCAAATCGGTCCAGTTGAATTGTCATCTCCTGTAATTTTGGCACCTATGTCTGGGGTAACAGATTTCCCCTTTCGACGTTTGGTAAAAAAATTAGGAGCAGGACTAGTAGTATCAGAAATGATAGCAAGTGAAGCTATGATTAGGCAAAACAAAAAAACTCTGAATCGATCTATAAATTGTGCTGAGGCATTTCCAATGTCGGTACAATTGGCAGGCTGCGAACCAGCTGTAATGGCAGAAGCTGCAAAATTAAATGAAGGTCTTGGAGCGGCATTAATAGACATTAATATGGGTTGTCCTGCAAAAAAGGTGGTAAACGGAGACGCTGGTTCTGCTCTTATGCGTTATGAGGACAAAGCAGCCAAAATTATGGAGGCTGTCGTCAAAGCTGTAAAAATTCCAGTGACATTAAAAATGCGCACGGGCTGGGACTATAAATTAAGAAATGCCCCAGGATTAGCAAAAATCGCTGAAGATATTGGAATTAAAATGATTTCTGTACATGGCAGGACAAGGTGTCAATTTTATAACGGAAATTCTGATTGGAAATTCATTTCTAAAGTAAAAAATGCAGTAACAATTCCAGTGGTTGCAAATGGTGATGTAACTACGTTGGATGATGTAAAAAACATTTTGCGTTTGTCTAAAGCAAATGGTGTCATGATAGGAAGGGGAGTTTATGGAAAACCTTGGTTTTTAAATCAAGTGATTGAGTTTTTAAAAACCGGTAAACGGATTCCTGCTCCAACCCTTGCGGAACAATACTTAATCTTACGGGAACATTACATAGAAATGTTAAATTTTTATGGTAAATCGGGAGGTTTAAGAATAGCCCGAAAACACATGGCTTGGTACAGTAAAGGTTTGCCCAATTCTGCGGAGTTTAGGAAAACTATAAACAAAATTACCGAAGCTTCTGATGCGCTAAATTTCATTGATCAATTTTTTAAAAATTTGTTATCAAAGGCTTAGCTGTCCTAATGGATGATTTTTTTCTTGTTAAACTTAAACCGAAAAATTCCTTGAATTTAGAGAATAAAATTCTTGGGACACTTTTATTCCCTATATTGGTTTTGAATAAAAATAATTTTTTTCAGTTTTAAAACATGACGGTTAAAACAGCAAAAAGTACCTTTCGTTGGCTCGCCCAGTTTTTATTTTGGACAAAAACTACCGGATTCTCGAGAAAAATTGCTATCGCTTTGACGTGTACAGCATTTGGATTGGTTATAGCAACATACTTAGTTTTGGCCGGTTGGGGTCCCTTTCGTACCGACATGGAAGGGATTTTATACCTTTTGAAAATAGATTTGGTTGTTTTAATAATTCTAGGAACAATAGTTATTAGAAGATTAGTTAAATTATGGATAGGTCGGCATCGGGGATATGTGGGATCTAGATTGAATACACGGTTAGTTTTGATTTTTAGTTTGGTTGCGGTGACACCCGCTATAATAATTTCAGCATCATCAGCTTTTTTATTTTATTTTGGACTTCAATGGATTTTTAGTGACACAGTTAAAAAAACAGTGGCTCAATCCCATGCGGTTGCGGAACAGTATTTAAAGGAACATCAAGAAACAATTCGTGGAGAAATTCTTGCTATGGCACGAGATCTCAATTGGGCGGCACCTTTGCTTACTAAAAATCCAATTAGGTTTCAAAGGATAGTTGCTTCTCAGGGGACATTAAGATCTTTAAGTGAAGTTGTGATTTTCAATTCCAGGGGAACAGCTTTCGTTAAGTGGAGTGCACTTGGGCTTTCCTTATTTGATGAACCCGTACCCGTTTGGGCTTTGGATAGGGCTAGACAAGGGGCCCCAGTTTTATTTAAGCCTGATGCAGAAGACCGAATTCGTGCCTTAGTGAAGTTAGAAGGATTTGTAGATACCTTTCTTTTTGTAGCTCGTTTCATAGATCACCGGGTTCTAGAACGTATAAACGTTACTCGAAAAGCGGTGCATGAGTATAGAGAGATTGAGGGGAAAACCGCAGTTGGAGAAATCGCATTTGCTTTGATGTTTGGGCTTGTAGCACTCCTTCTGTTGCTTGCTTCGATTTGGCTCGGTTTATACTTCGCTACCGGGATGACGAGGCCTATCGCCGCTTTAGTGAATGCAGCTGAAAATGTTCGTAAAGGAGATTTAAATACACGGGTCGAAGAGGGAGAAGAAAAAGATGAAGTCGGAACACTAACTCGGGTATTTAATAGAATGACTGCACAACTTAGTATCCAACGTGATGGCCTAGTTGAAGTTAATCGTCAACTCGATGAAAGACGATATTTTATCGAAACGGTTTTGTCAGGAGTGTCTTCAGGTGTTGTTGGATTAGACCAAACTGGCAAAGTTAATGTATTAAACAGTTCAGCTGCTGAACTTTCTGATACAACAGCCGTCAAAGCTATCGGAAAGAATTTTAGTGAATTGGTTCCGGAGACTTCCGATTTATTAAAACAGGCTCTTGATAACCAAAACCAGCAAGTTAATGGAGAAATTATTGTAAAGGGTGGTTTACAGCAAAAAACAATTCAGGTTCGTATTTCACCTCAAAAAGGGAAAGAAACTGATCAAGGTTTTGTGGTAACTTTTGATGACATTAGTGAGTTGGTATCTGCACAAAGAAAAGCAGCATGGTCCGATGTAGCTAGGAAAATTGCTCACGAAATTAAAAATCCGCTTACTCCCATTCAATTGGCTGCGGAAAGACTTCAAAAACTATATCAGAAAAAATTTTCTACAAATGACGAAATTTTTATGGGTTGCACGGAAACTATTGTTCGCCAGGTTCGAGATATAGGAAAATTAGTAGACGAATTCTCTTCATTTGCACGGATGCCAGCACCAATAATGAAGGAGCAAGACATTGGCATCCTATGTAAACAATCAACGATCTTATTTAGCAATGCTCATCAAAAAATTAAGTTTTTATGTAAATTAGAAAAAAACCCAACTCTTATTATTTGCGATTTTCAACAAGTTAGTCAGGCACTAACTAATCTTTTACAAAATGCTGTGGATTCAATTACAACAAAATGGGGCCAGGAGAAAGAAAACAAAAAATCTGGTTCTGTTGATATTACAATAGAAATTAAACATGGAGAGGAAATGATTTTATCCGTGATTGATAATGGTTTGGGTTTACCTTTCGAAGGACGTGATCGTTTGATAGAGCCATATGTAACGACTCGTGAAAAGGGGACAGGATTGGGATTAGCTATTGTTACAAAGATTATGGAGGACCATAACGGAAAATTTACACTTGCAGATAGAAAAGGAGGAGGGGCGAAAGCAAGTTTGATTTTTCCATTTGGTAGAAAAATAGAAGACCAGAAAACAGAAAATTCATGAAATTAACAATTGGTAAATTATGGCTCTAAAAGTTTTGATTCTGGATGATGCGCCCGATATCCGCCATTTAATTTCGGAAATTCTTCAAGATGAGGGGTATCAATGTAGCGAGTTTGGAGAAAGTGATACTGCGTTGGCTGGTTTTAAAGAAGAAAAACCCGACTTAATTATTTTGGATATTTGGTTACAAGGAAGTAACAAAGATGGCTTAGAACTTTTGATACATTTCAAGGAAGAAAGCCCTGAAATTCCTATTGTTATGATCAGCGGTCACGCTGATATCGAAACAGCAGTAAAAGCCATAAAATTAGGTGCCTACGATTTTATTGAAAAACCGTTTAAAGCAGATCATCTCTTACTGATGGTTGAACGCGCTTTGGATGCAGCTCGTTTACGCCGAGAAAATAAAGAACTCCGCCAACTTTTTAGCGTAGACACCGACCTTATTGGTGTTTCAAAAGCGGTAAATCAATTAAGAAATGTCATAGAACGTGTTTCTGTTACGGACAGTCGTGTTCTAATTTCAGGACCTGCTGGTGCAGGAAAGGAGGTAATAGCCCGCCTTTTACATCGCTCATCCTTGCGCAAAAATTTTCCTTTTGTTGTGCTGAATTGCGCCACTATGGCTCCGGAAAATATAGAAATAGAATTATTTGGGAAGGAGAAGTCAGCAGAGAAAGATCAAATTATAGGTACATTTGAACAAGCCCACGGCGGCACCCTTTTACTGGATGAAGTAGGGGATATGCCACTTGAAACACAGGGAAAAATAGTACGGATTTTGCAAAAGCAAAGGTTTGCTCGAGTTGGCGGGACCCATCCCATAAATGTTGATGTCCGCGTTATTGCTAGTACAAACCACGATCTCGTCAAAGAAATAAGGAATGGCCATTTCCGTGAAGACCTTTACTATCGTTTAAACGTTGTGCCTATTGTGGTTCCACCATTACGTGAACGACCAGAGGATATTCCCCATTTAATTAAGCATTTTATGAATGAAGAAGCAGAATTGGCTGGATTACCGGAAAGGAAATTTGCAGAAGATGCTATGGCGGTCCTACAGAGTTATGATTGGCCAGGAAATATTAGACAGCTTAGAAATGTTATCGATTGGGTCTTAATTATGGCCGTGGGTGGAGCTGACGAATCGGTAAGGGCTGAGGGACTACCTCCCGAATTTCTTTCGCAGACACCGACCACAATGAGATGGGAGGAGGGGAGTGAAGTGATGAGACTTGCTTTAAGAGATGCACGGGAATTATTTGAACGGCAATATCTTAAACTCCAAATTTCTCGCTTTGGTGGTAATATATCTAAAACAGCGGAATTTGTGGGTATGGAACGTTCTGCATTACACCGTAAGCTAAGGTCCCTTGGTATTAATAGTGGTATACAAGAGGAAAAATCAGATAATTTAAGTCACTTCCATGAAGAAACAGTTTTGAAATGAAAATTATTGTAAGTGGTGCCGGTCAAGTGGGTTTTCATATTGCAAGGCAGCTTTCCTTAGAAGAAAATGACGTCGTTGTAATAGACCAGTCACCCGAATTGGTAAGAAAAATTGGTGACGCACTTGATGTTCAGGCTTTTGTTGGTTTTGGATCGCATCCTGACGCATTGGAGAGAGCCGGAGCAGCAGATGCTGATATAATCATAGCAGTGACTCATGCGGATGAGGTAAATATGGTTGCGTGTCAAGTGGCGAGTTCCCTTTTTGACGTACCCAAAAAAATAGCTCGAATTCGTGATCAAAGTTATAGGGATCCAATTTGGGCTGATCTTTTTAGCCGAGATCATATGCCCATTGATGTAATTATATCACCAGAAATTGAAGTTGCTCGCAGTATTTTTCAGAGATTACAGGTTCCAGGTGCTTTTGAATCAATTAGTCTTGTTGATCAAAAAGTTATGATGATTGGGGTTAGATGTAATTCCGATTGCCCCGTCATTAATACCCCTTTAAGGCAGTTAACAGGTCTTTTTCCGGATTTAAATATAGTAGTTGTTGCAATTGTTCGTGACGGACAAGGTCTAGTCCCTTCTGCCGACGATCAAATGATGTCTGGTGATGATGTATATTTTGTTTCTGACATAAACCATATATCCCGTGCTATGACTGTCTTTGGGCATGAGGAAACGGTCGCACACAAAATTATAATAGCGGGCGGTGGACATGTAGGCGCTTTTCTTGGGGAAATTATTGAAAAAAATCATTCAGGAGTATCAGCGCAAATAATAGAATCAAATAAAGATCGTGCACATCAAGTGGCAGACAAATTTGAAGAGACTATCGTGATAAATGGTGATGTTATTGACCCTGAAATTCTTGATGAAGCTGGAGTTTCTGAGAGCGAGTCTATTATTGCAGTAACAAATGATGATGAAACAAATATTTTGGCATCACTTTTGGCAAAAAGATTTGGTACAAAGAAAGCTATTACTCTAGTCAATAATACGACTTATACACCTCTAATTACTTCGCTCGGCATTGATGTGGTGGTTAGTCCTCGTGCTATTACGGTATCTACTATTCTTCAGCATATTAGGAGAGGAAAAATTCGGGCAGTTCATTCACTAGCTGACGGTTTTGGCGAAATTATAGAAGCTGAAATAGTAGAAACCTCAGGATTAACCGGAAAAAGAATTGGTGAAGCAGATTTACCTGATGGCGTTTTATTTGGAGGTCTCCTTAGGAATAGTGAGGTAATAATTCCAAGAGCGGATACTATGATGCAAGTAAACGATCGTGTAGTTTTGTTTTCAGTATCATCTTCAATTAAGGCTATCGAAAATTTGTTCGCTGTAGGGCCGGATCTTTTTCAGAAATAATATGTCGCGTATTGCTTATGTAAATGGCCGGTATGTCTTCCAGAAAGATGCTTCAATAAATATTGAAGACAGAGGATACCAATTTTCTGATGGAGTTTATGAAGTAATAGCAGTTTTTCGAGGTAAATTAGTTGATTGTGAAGCTCACCTTTGTCGTCTTTTAACTTCTTTAGAAGCTTTGAAAATCCTGCTTCCTTGTCGTTTAAAAGTTTTAAAAATTATTTTAGAAAAAGTTATTCAAATTAATCATATAGAAAACGGGACAATTTATCTTCAAATCACACGTGGAGTGGCTACACGGAATCATGCTTTCCCTGCTAAAAATATTAAACCGTCGTTGATAATTAATGCTAGTCAAAAAGGTCCTCCTTTAGATCAGGAAATTGCAAATGGTGTGAGTGTTATTTCGCTTGACGAAAATAGGTGGAATCGTCCTGACATAAAATCTATTTCTTTATTACCCAACGTGCTAGCAAAACAAGAAGCAGTGGAACAAAATGCGTTTGAAGCATGGTTTCTAGACAAAAATGGTTTCGTTACAGAAGGTTCTTCAACCAATGCTTGGATTGTAGCAAATGGGGAAGAAATTATTACTCGCCCACTTGGAAATGAAATTCTCGGTGGTATTACACGTCAAACTTTACTCAAAATAGCTTTAAAGGCAAATTTAAAAATAAAAGAACGTGCATTTTCCTTAAAAGAAGCATTACAAGCGGAAGAGGCTTTTTTAACGAGCACTACTTCTTTTGTGATGCCTGTGATTAATATAGATGGTAAAACGATCAAAAATGGGAACCCCGGGCCTGTCAGTTTGCATCTTTTAAACCTGTATCGTGATTATGTGTTTAACGAAGGTGCCTAAATGGCCAAAAAAGTCATTACATTGCCTAAGGCAGTTTTATTTGATTGGGACAACACATTAGTTGATACCTGGCCAATAATACATGACTCAATGAATGTTACTTTGAAACAAATGGGTCGTTCGGTTTGGACTTTGGAAGAAACTCAAGAACGCGTAAGGAGGTCATTACGTGAGGCATTCCCAGAAATGTTTGGAGAGGAATGGAAGAGAGCACGAAATTGTTTTTACGAAAGGTTTAGAGAAATACATCTGAAAGGGTTGAAGGAGTTACCCGGTGCGGAGTCAGTACTAAAAATATTTCATAAAAAGAACGTTTACCTTGGTGTTGTTAGCAATAAAATGGGAAACCATTTAAGAAAAGAAGTAAACCATTTGGGGTGGAATAAGTACTTTGGTGGTCTTGTCGGAGCAACAGATGCAATCGCTGACAAGCCCTCTGTGGAGCCGGTTATTATGGCTCTTCAAGGCAGTGGGATCGAGCCAAGTCCTGAAGTTTGGTTTATTGGAGATACAAAAATTGATATGGAGTGCGCTTATCGGTCTGGCTGTACAGGTGTTTTCATAAATAAAAGAATTCCAAATAGTGGAGATTTTATGGAATTTATGCCAAAAATTCACTTTATCGGTTGTAACGAACTAGCTACAAAAATTTCCCTATTAACATGACTTTTGTGTATAAGTTAAATTGCACTATCGAAATGATCTGTGACCAAGGTAAAAGCTTTTCGTAAACATTCAGTTTCAGCAAACTGAAAGAAAAAAAATGATAGAGAAAAAAGATAACCTGCAGGATGTATTTTTAAATAACGTTCGGAAAAACAAAACGTCCGTTACGGTGTTCTTAGTAAACGGCGTCAAGCTTCAAGGTATAATCACATGGTTTGATAACTTTTGTATACTTCTTAAGCGTGATGGTCATTCCCAGCTTGTTTATAAACATGCGATTTCAACTGTGATGCCCTCAGCTCCTGTTCAGCTTTACGAAGAAGAAGGGGCTTAAAATTATTCAAAACGCAACGTGACCAAGTCACTCATTCGCGAACGTGCAATTGTTTTATGTCCGTTCGATAAAAAACAAAACAATTTAGAACGAAATTCTGTTTCTTGTATAGAAGAAGCTGTTGCATTGACGCGTGCCATCAATTTAGTTGTTTTTTATTCAAAGGTAGTGGTTTTAAATAAAAAATATCCAGGAACTTTTTTTTCTCCTGGAAGGATAAAAAAATTTGAAACTATTGTTCGTAGAGAACAAATTAAGGTAGCTATAATAGACAGCCCTCTAACACCCATTCAACAGAGAAATCTTGAAAAAAAGTGGGAGTGCAAGGTTATAGATCGCACAGGTCTAATTTTAGAGATTTTTGGACAAAGAGCGCGTAGTCGGGAAGGAAGACTTCAGGTTGAACTAGCTCATCTCTCATACCAAAGAAGTAGATTAGTAAGAAGTTGGACTCATTTAGAACGTCAACGGGGTGGTTTTGGTTTTTTAGGTGGGCCTGGTGAAACCCAAATTGAGGCTGATAAACGCCAAATCGGAATCAGAATTAACAAAATAAAAAAGGAGCTCTCAAGAGTAGTTCGAACTCGGAGTTTGCATCGAAAAGCTCGAAAAAGAGTCCCATATACAGTTGTTGCATTGGTGGGTTATACCAATGCGGGAAAGTCCACTTTATTTAACCTTTTGACTGGTGCTGAAGTCAAATCCGTCAACCAACTTTTTGCTACTCTTGATCCAACAATGAGGGCATTAAAATTACCCTCAGGTAGGCAAATAATCTTATCTGATACAGTAGGATTTTTGGCTTCTCTTCCAACAACTTTAATTGCGGCTTTTCAGGCTACTCTAGAAGAGGTTCTAGAAGCAGATTTAATTATTCATGTTCGAGATATTACTCACTCAGATACAGAAGTACAAAAGGACGTTGTTGAAGGCGTTTTAAAAAAAATAGGGGTAAAAAATAAATTGTTAAGTTCGTTAATTGAAGTTCGGAATAAGATCGATTTGTTAGACGAGGAGGACCTAAAAGTTTGGAATAACAAAAGTGGAAGAGATGAGTCTGTTTTAGTTTCTTCGATTTCAAGTGCAGGAATTGATTCTTTACTCAGAATTATTGAAGAAAAAATTTCAGCAACACATAAAACAATTGATATAGAAATTAATTTAAATGACGGAAAAGCAATTGCGTGGTTATACAATCGTGGGAATGTTTTGAGCCGCAAAGATAATCGAGAGGTAGCACATTTTCGTGTAAGTTTGAATAAAGCGGATGTAAACCGATTTTCTAAGCAGTTTTGTTTTGGTACTGAAAATAAAAACTTATGAAACTTCCCGATGTTACAAAAGTTTCCGATATTATGCGGAAGGTTGCGGAAACTGAAATACGTCCAAGGTTTAAAAATCTTAAAAAAAATGAAATACGTCATAAGGAAGGGGGAGGGATAGTAACGATTGCAGACATTGAAAGTGAGCGTATTTTGGCAAAGGAGTTAACAAATTTAATTCCCGGCTCTTTATTTGTTGGAGAAGAAGTGGTTGAAGAAAATCCGGAGGTTTATGATTTTTTAACTGGAGAAGAACCCGTTTGGATAGTTGATCCTATAGATGGAACTTCTAACTTTAAAAATGGATGTCCAGATTACGTTGTTTTGGTTGCGTTTGCGATACACGGAATTGTTCGATTTGGCGCCATTTTACAACCTGAAACTCAAGAACTTTTGATAGCAGAAGAGGGGAGTGGCACTTGGACAAATAATAACCGTTTAGTTTTTGAAAATAGTTATGAGAAAAAAACACAGGAATTAAAGGGTTCACTCGGTAGGGCGTTAAAGGAAAAATGTGGAATTAAAAAATGTTTTTCTTCCATCGGTAGGGCTGGCAGCTGCGGTATTGAGTATAAAAGAATAGCTCAAGGTGAACTGGATTTTTCTTTCTATCGGAGTCTTAAACCTTGGGATCATGCAGCTGGTGATTTAATTATTCGAGAAGCTGGTGGAAAAGTAGCGTATTTAAACAATACCCTCTATTTATTTAAAAGATCTGGATTCTCTGGCCTTTTATGCGCGCCGAGTGAAAATTGTTGGCAACAAGTTGCTAAAATTATATCAAAATTTTTAAATTAAAGTTTCTAAAAATTCTTAATCTGATTTGTACCTATAAATGTGGTGATAATTCTACTTTTTTAGAAGTTCATTAGATTGTTTTGAGAAAAAAGGAAGAAACCAATGGTAAAATCGAAGACTTGTGCTTTTATTGGTCTTGGGGTGATGGGATACCCGATGGCAGGACATTTGGCGGCCAAAGGACACAAAATGAAAATTTACAATCGGTCCCGGAAAAGGGCAAAAAAATGGTCAGGGGAACATAATGGAATAATTGTAAATTCACCAGCTGAAGCTGCTGCTGACGCAGATTTTGTTTTCACTTGTGTTGGGGATGATGATGATCTTCGGTCTGTAACTTTAGAGCAGGACGGAGCATTCTCTGATATGAAATCTGGATCTATTCTGATTGATCATACGACCACCTCAGCTAATGTTGCTCGAGAACTTTATGCTATTGCTAAAGAAAGAAAAATTGGGTTTTTGGATGCTCCAGTTTCTGGTGGTCAAGTAGGTGCAGAAAATGGATCACTTTCTGTAATGGTGGGTGGTGATAAAAAAAATTTCGAGAGAGCAAAACCCCTAATTAATTCCTATGCAAAGATTGTTGTTCAATTAGGGAAATCCGGGTCCGGTCAATTAGGGAAAATGGTTAACCAAATTTGTATAGCAGGACTTTTGCAGGCTCTCGCTGAAGGACTCAACTTTGCAAAGAAGGCAGGGCTAGATGGAGGGCAAATTTTAGAAGTTGTTAGCAAGGGTGCTGCTCAATCTTGGCAAATGGAAAATCGTGGACAAACTATGTTGCGCAGTGAATTTAATTTTGGATTTGCGATAGACTGGATGAGGAAGGATCTAGGCATTTGTTTAGACGAGGCGAACTACAATGGTGCACGGCTTCCACTAACTGCCATTGTGGATCAGTTTTATAAACAAATCCAACAACGAGGAGGTAATAAACTGGATACTTCGAGCTTAATGCTTCTTTTAACAAATGATTAACGGTTTTTAATAACTGCCCAAATTTTTTCTAGCTCTACGATTGAATTTTCTGAAATTTTTTTTCCTTTACTCAATACCTCATTTTCAAGGTTTCGAAACCTTTTCTCAAATTTTAAGTTTGCTCGGAGTAAAGCCGTTTCTGGATCAGCTTCTAAATGTCGTGCAAGATTTACTACAGAAAATAATAAGTCTCCAATTTCCTCTTCTATATTAGCTTTTGTTTTAGCCATTTTAATTTCATTTAACTCTTCTATTACTTTGTCATAAACTTGACTTATTTCCGGCCAATCAAACCCAACTCGTGATGCGTTTTCTTGAAGCTTTAAAGAACGCATCAGTGAAGGAAGAGTAATTGGTATGCCATCTATGGAAGAGGATGTCGAATTCGTTTCTTTATTTTTGTTGTTTTCCTCAGTTTTAAGTGCTTCCCAAACTTTTTTTTGTTCTTGAAGGCTGATTTTAGCAGGTTTGGAAAAAACATAAGGGTGTCGATTTATCATTTTTTTTGAAACACCATCCACTACATCTGAAAAATTAAACTCGTTTTTTTCATCTGAAATTTGGCAGTAAAATATTATTTGAAATAAAAGATCGCCTAACTCAATTTTTAAGAGGTTAGGATCGTTTTTTTCAATCGCTTCAACAACTTCGTAAACTTCTTCAATAGTATATTTTACAATTGATTTAATTGTTTGGTTTTGATCCCATGGACATCCTTTTATAGGATCTCTTAGAGTTTTCATTATTTGTAGTAGGGAAGTTAAATCGTATTGTTTTTTTTTAACATTGGACTAACTCATTGATTAAATAATTTTTTGTCGCATAATGTATATTATGTTTCATAAAATACACCTTTTTTAATAAACGATTTTATTTTTTAAACTTAATATCAATAGGTTAAATCATTTTTCGTATAAAAGGGATTAAATATTAAAAACTAACCCATCGTATGCTGGTTCTATGCTTTCTGGTAATTTTGAATTGAGAAGTTGATAATCTGTTTCAGTATTCATATGCGTAATATATGTTTTCTGTGGATTAATTTTTTTTATCCAATTCAGTGTCGTTTTTAGATTTGCGTGTGTTGGGTGTTATTTTACATATCGAAGAAAATCAACAATCCAAACTTTAGTCCCCTGCAGTGTTTTCAAAGAAGATTCGCTAAGGCGTACGACGTCAGTTGAATACGCAAAGGATCCAAACTTAAAGCCCAATGAATTACAAATCCCATGGTCTTGTATAAATGACTCAACAGAAAATGGTCCGACTTGGAACCTAGGAGTTAAAATTTTATTAGAGTTAAATATTGGACGATATAATTTTTCTTTACTTTGTGTTCCAGAAAATAAGTAGCCAAATCTAGTTTTCAAATTCTCTATCACTTCGGGAGCAGCGAAAACCTCAATATTTCTTTTAAGCTCTTTTCTGATTGCACGAAGATCATCGATTCCCATCACATGGTCAGCATGCTCGTGTGTATATAAAACCGCATCGATCTGTTTGCATTTTGAGTCAATTAGTTGTTCCCGTAAATCTGGTGAAGTATCAATTAATAAATTAAATCCGTTCTTTTCCAACAAGACAGAAGGTCTTCTTCGCCTATTTCTTGGGTTTTTGGGGTCGCATACTCCCCAATTTCCCGTGATTGTTGGAACACCGCTTGAGGATCCACATCCAAGAATAGTTACTTTCATGGAAGGACTAAATCTTTTTTGTTAGCCTTTGAAAACAAACGAAAAAAATTTTTTGTTGTTATTAAAGAAAACTCTTCCAAACTAACACCCTTAATTTCCGCTCCTTTGGTTGCTGTGTGTATGATGAAAGAAGGTTCATTCCGTTTTCCTCTATTAGGAACAGGCGCTAAGAATGGCGAATCTGTTTCTACCAATAATCTCTTTAAGGGGATATTTTTGATAATCTTTCGAAGGTCCTGGGCGTTCTTGAATGTCACAATTCCAGAGAGTGAGATATACAAATCAAGTTCGAGAGCCGTATTTGCAAGACTTTGGCCACTTGAAAAGCAATGTAAAACACAAGGGAATTTTCCTATCAACATTTCCTTTTTTAAAATGGTTGCCATTTTTGCGTCTGCATCACGGGTATGAACTATTAAAGGTAATTGTGTTTCCCTTGCTACAGCAATATGAGTTCGTAAACTTTTTTCTTGATCGAGGTGCGGGCTGTTGTTGTAATAGAAATCCAGACCGGTCTCCCCTATTCCTATTACTTTTGGGTTTTTGGTTGCAGAAATTAATTCATCTGCCGTTATTATTTCCTCCTCTTGAACGTGATGCGGATGGATACCAACTGAACAAAACAGTTCTTCATATTTGTTGGCTAACCCCAGAATTTTATCAAAGCGACTAAAACGAGTGCAAATGGTCAACATTTTTTTTACACCTACTTTTGATGCTCGCTCTATGGTTTCCTTAATGTCTCCGTCAAATGAATCAAAGTCCAAATGACAATGGCTATCTATTAACATGTATTTTATTTAACTTTTTGAGAGGGATTTTGTTCTTTTTGTTCCACATACCTTGGAAAAACGCCACTGGGACTAGGCAACTTGGTTTTTGGCTTTAGGGAATTAGAATCAAAATTCTTTTTAGTACTAGAATGAAGAAATCTAAATGTTCTTTGATCATTTTTTACTGAAATCTGGTCTAACATTAATCCACTTGAATTAGGCATGAATGGTTGAAGTAAAATAGCTAAATGACGAATTATTTCTAAAAGCATATACAGTACATTTCCCATCGCGTCAGGATCGGTTTTCTTCAAACTCCAGGGTGCTGCATCATCGATTGTCCTATTTGCATCACGAACCACTTTCCAAATTTCATCAAGGGCCTCGTGAAACTTTTGCTGATTTATATGAATTCTTTGTTTTTCCAACAAACCGTGGGCCATACAAAGCGTATGGTAAACTGAAAATTTTTCTATATCACTTTCATTGAAAGTTGGCACCTTACCTTCACAATTCTTGTTGACCATTGAAAGTACTCTTTGAGAGAGATTACCTAAATCATTTGCGAGATCGCTGTTAATCCTATTTACTATAGCGCGATGTGAAAAATCTCCATCGTTTCCAAAAGGTACTTCTCTTAATAGAAAATAACGGACTTGATCGAGACCATAGTTTTCTATCATTTCATTTGGATCGATAATATTGCCAATCGATTTAGAGATTTTTTGTCCTTCATTAGTCCACCAACCATGCGCAAACACCCTTTTATGAATATTTAGGCCCGCGCCCATTAAAAAAGCAGGCCAGTAAACGGCATGAAATCTCAAAATATCTTTTCCGACCATATGCAGGTCAGCTGGCCACCATCTTAAAAATTCATTTGATTTTTCGTTTGGATAACCGACCGCTGTAATGTAGTTAGTTAAGGCATCTAGCCATACATACATAATGTGTCCTGGGTCATCAGGCACAGGAACACCCCATTTAAAACTAGTTCGTGAAATTGAAAGGTCATGTAAGCCACCTTTTACAAAGCTGATGACTTCATTGCGTCGGGTTTCTGGTGCTATAAAATTTGGGTTTTCTTCATAAAATTTTAAAAGCCGATCTTGCCAATTAGAAAGGTCAAAAAAGTAGCTGGGCTCTTCTACCCACTCCACTTCAGCACCGGATGAAGCTATTTTTTTTCCATTTGGGCCGTCAGTTAATTCAGAAGCATCATAGAAAGCTTCATCGCGGATAGCATACCAGCCAGCATATTTTCCCAAATAAATATGACCATTTGCTTTCAAGCGTTTCCAAATCGCCTGGGCAGCGTTGATATGCCGTTTTTCTGTTGTCCGGATAAAATCATTGTGTGAACAGTTCATGTCCCGTGCTAAGTCACGAAAATTCTCTGATACTTGGTCTGTGAATTCTTTTGGTTGAATTCCGGAAATATGGGCAGATTTCTCTACTTTTTGGCCGTGCTCATCAGTACCAGTTAAAAAATGAACATTGTAACCGTCGAGCCTTTTAAAACGTGCGATCACATCGCAGGCTAAAGTTGTATAGGCATGACCAATGTGAGGCTTATCATTAACATAGTAAATTGGAGTGGTAAGATAATAAGTCTGTTTGTTGGACATTTAGATTACCTACTGTTACCACCCAAAGTATCTTGAAGGGAACATAAAACTTCGAGGAAAATGTGTTTGGGATCGAGATTTAGCTGTTCGACCTGATTGGTTAACCTGATTATATTTGAATATGTATTTAACAAAATATCAATTTTCGAGTTGGTAATAACTTTTGAAAAAAAAACTTCTTCCTCTAAAACATTTCTATCTAATATATTATTTTGATTGCGTATTTTAAACACTACGAGACGCCCTATCCAACCTTCAAGTAGTTCCATAAAAAGTTTAAAACTTTGTTTTTCGCCGTGACGTGAAAATTGATTGCCTAAAGTATAAAGAGTAGTAGTATCCATTTTTGGTAAGTTATTTAGTAAATCAATCATTTGCCTATATAAGGTTATTCCGCCTTGGTCTGCTAAATGTATCGCTCCACCAGGGCAACCTTGAGAAAGTACAGCTAATTGATTTATCTCCTCATTTTTTAGATCTGGCCTCTGTTGTTTTAAAAAGACTTCAATTTTTTTTGTTTCAAGAGTTCTGAACTTTACGGTACAACAACGGGATCGGATGGTTGGTAACAATTTTTTTGCTACATGATTGATTAGCAAAAGAAGTGTCTGTTTGGGAGGTTCCTCAAGAATTTTCAGTAAGGCATTAGCGGAATGAATATTCATTTCATCCACACTATCCACGACCAGAATACGCCAACCGCTTTCAGCTGGTGTTTTTCTTAAGAATTCACCAGCCTGTCTCACTTTATCTATTGTGATGTCTATTTTATTAATTTCTGAATCTGTAACCTTGGTTTGTTCTAGGGTAAAAAGGTCGGGATGGCTCTTTGCTGCTACTTTTCGAAAAATTGGATGTTCAAAACTCATAAAAAGGTTTTTTAAAGTGGATGGGTTTTCTTTTGTGTTGGAGAATTCTGTTTTTCCGCTTGATAAAACAAAACGGGCAAAACGGAATGCCATTGTTGCTTTACCTAAACCCCTAGGTCCGGAAAATAACCAACCATGTGGTAGGTTTTTAGATTTCCATAAAGACAAGAAAAATTTTTCTGCTTCCTCATGTCCTATTAAATCTGGGTTTTGCCGGGGCTCCATGAACAATCTTCAACTAAATTGGGGTTCCATTTTTAAACAGTTTTTTTCCCACTATAAAATTTATTTTAACAGAAATTTCTTCAATTGTTGGCTTTGCGTCTACTAAAACACATCTTTTTGGATTCTTTTTTGCAATTTCATTAAAACCTGATCTTAGTTTTGTATGAAAAAGAAATTCCATTTTTTCATATCTTTTTTCGTCTCCACCTCTTGTTTTGGCCCTTTTAAGACCAATTTCTGGAGGTAGGTCTAGAATGATTGTTAAATCTGGTTCCAATGGCTCAACCACAATTTTGTTTAGGGCGTTGATAATTTCTATAGGAACGCCCTGGGCTAAACCCTGGTAAACTTTTGTGGAATCAGAAAATCTATCACATAAGACCCAAATATCTTTCTCTAAAGCCGGAAGAATTTTTGTTTTTAAATGTTCATTTCTGGCAGCATAATGGAGGAGAGTCTCAGTTACAGGGTGCCATTTGTCGACAGCGCCATTAACCAATATTTTCCTGATCAATTCCGCTCCAGTCGATCCCCCTGGCTCACGTGTGGCAACATTTTTAATTCCGAGTTCATTAAGTTTCTTCTCTAGTAAAGCTATTTGTGTTGACTTCCCAGCACCCTCCCCGCCCTCGAAGGTAATAAAACGCCCCGTCATGAAAATTGTTCCCTAACAAATTTATAGGTACATAAATTCAACGTCATTTTTTTGAAGTTCCCCACAATACATATTTTAAATTGTGGGTTAAACGTCGAATCCCTCCTAACTTTTCAACATTAGACCCAGCGACAACAGAAAATTTTCTTTCTTTGATACCTGGCGCTGTAATGATCATTGTCCCAACTTTTGATCCAATGTTGATTGGAGCAGGAATGGGATCTTTGTATAAAAGACGAAGCTTCAATTCTCGACGAGACTTTCTAGGCATCGAAAGTACTACATTTTCTGGAACGGCAATTGATATTTTTCTTTCTTTTCCTAACCAAACATTTCCCTGATCAATGACTTCTCCCTTTTTAAAAATTGGGTAAATTGCAGTACTACGAAAACCCCATTCCAAAAAACGTGAGGCCTCAGAAGAACGCTCCTGTTTGCTACTAAGCCCATTTAGAACTAAAAGCAATCTACGTTGATCGCGAATAGCAGATACAACAAGGCCGTAGCCAGAAGCCCTCGTATACCCGGTTTTTAAGCCATCAGCTCCAAAATCCCTATATAAAAGGGGGTTTCTATTTCCCTGTTTAATTCCTCCAAAACTAAAATTTTTTTCAGCGAAAAATTTATAATAATCTGGAAATTGTTGGATGATTTTAGTGGACAAAATAATTATATCCCTTGCCGACATGTAATGGCTTTTTGACGGCCATCCGGTGGCGTTTTCAAAGTAACTGTTAGTAAGTCCTAAAACTTTCGCCCGGTTATTCATTTCTTCTGAGAATGCTTCTTCAGAGCCGGAAAGACCTTCCGCTAAAACTATACATGCGTCGTTACCTGATTGAACAATGATGCCACGTAATAGGTCACTTACTTTCACACGAGTATTCACCATTACAAACATCTTTGAACCACCCTTTTTCCAAGCTCTAGAACTAACCGGAAAAGTATCATCTAGGCTCAAGTGATCTGCTTTTAATTTTTCGAAGACCATGTATGCCGTCATAAGTTTGCTCATTGAAGCTGGGGCCATTCTTTCATCTGCAGATTTTTCCATCAAAACTGTACCCGTATTCATATCAAACAGAATGGCTTGACGTGCCTTTGTAGTAATTTTGTTTGCAAGTAAATCACTGGGTATAGATAGAAAAACAAGAAGCAAAATGATTTGTGTTAAATTTTCATAAAAGTGACGAAAAATTTTAAAAACCATTAAGTAATCCTTACAAGAAGCACGCCTAGCCTAACTGAATAAAATAGAATTATTGAACAACAAGCTGTGCATTAGGATAACCACTCGCAACTACAAGGCCTAGTAATTCGTCCCCGGCTTTTACAGAGGTAGCTGGACCTACCTGCACCCGATAAAATCGTCTTTTTCCTATTATAGTTTCAATCACTCGTGTTTGACCAATAGGATCAAGGAGATTTTTCATTTTCTCTGCAAGTTCTTTGTGTAAAAACGAACCTGCTTGTACAAAAATTCTTAATTTTTTTCTAACTTTTTTTGATGTTAAAACGATTTGTTTTTCGGTTATTTGTTTGCTTTTCAGACGTTTTCTGGCTTGCAAACCTTTCCTTAAATTTGGTTTGAATTGATTTTTGTGACCAGTTAAAGGCGTAAAGGATATTTTTTCCCTAGGTTGTAACTTTGTCCGATAATTTTTTTTATCAGCGTTAATAGCAAATTTTCTGCTTTCATTTGCAATGATGGTTACCTGTACAAGCGCTGTTCCTGCTTTTTCAATGCCTAGAAGTTGGGCTGATCTCCTTGATAAGTCAATAATTCTTCCTCTTATGAATGGTCCACGATCATTAATTCGCAACCGCATAGTTCTTCCATTTTCTAAATTAATTACTTGAACGATACTTGGCATTGGTAAAGTTCGATGCGCAGCAGTTAAGGCGTTCATATTAAAAACTTCCCCATTGGCAGTAATTCTACCGTGAAATTTAGGACCATACCAAGACGCTACTCCTTTCTCGTTGTATCGGTAATTTACTGAGGGGTAATACCAAATTCCATTAACTTGGTAGGGCCTTCCGACCTTGTATATTCCCTTGCTTTTTTTGGGTTCTGCGGGAATAAGTTTTTTTATTGTATGAAGTGTTAATTCTGTCTCTGCGCAACTAGAGAGTAGAAAAAGAATCCCTAAATAAGACAAAAACTTTTGAAATTCATTCACTTTATAGCTTTACCAATTTGATCTGAAAGTAAGCCAACAGTCAAAGCATACAGGTGAGCACAATTATAAGATAAAATTGCTTTGTAATTCTTATAAACTAGAAATGCCTTTCCCCTTTTATCATCAGGTAAAACCAACCTTCCTAATATCTCACGTTTCGGCAATCTATTTTTGTTTATTCTACGGATTCCTAGAGCGTTCCATCGACTAATTAACATTTGTTTAGACATTCGTGCTTTGCAACCCGGTAGTGATGCCTTTGTTGGTAGAGCTATTTTAGAAATATCTTTTTTCGGTAGCAAAACTTCTCTGCCCCAGGTGTGGTCTTTTTTCCAGCCATGTTTTTTGAGGTAGTTGGCAATTGAGGCTAAAATATCGGGAACACTTTTCCAAATATCCCTCCTTCCATCACCATCAAAATCTTGTGCATATGCTAAATAACTTGAAGGCATGAATTGAGGTTGTCCCATCGCGCCTGCCCAGGAACCGTATAGATTTTCAATTTCAATGTAGCCTTGGTCAAGCATTTTTAATACAGCGAATAATTGGTTCCTAAAGTATTTTGACCGGCGTTTGTCGAAAGCTAAAGTGGCAACTGCAGGAATTAGGGGGGTGTTAGCTTGTACTAAACCAAACCGAGTTTCTATACCCCAAATTGCCATGATAAACCGGGGTTGAACACCATATTTTCTTGAAATTTTTTTTAATAAATGCGAATGCAATTTCGCCTTCTGCTGACCAAATTTTATATTTGCTTTTGTAATCACACGAGAACTATATTTCGATAAATTTAATTTAAATTCGGATTGGCTTCTATCTCTTTTTAAAACAAGCCTGATAGGTTGTACATCTTTTAGTGCTTTATCAACTACGACTTGTTTGATGCCTTGTGATAACGCTTCTAAACGTACCCCATTTAACCAAACTAAAAATGAATCGTTGGCAGTTGCTTGGGGTGTCAAACCAAGCAATCCCAAAAGACAAAAAATTAATAATGGAGAGTTTTCTTTAAAAATTCTTTGGCACCTGCAGAGATTTATAAAATTTGCGGATTTTATTTCTACAATGAGTATGTGTCATTGCTTACGAATCACGCAATCCGGCTATTGCCGTTGTTTAGGTAAATAACTTTTTGTTCTCCCTAAAATTTTATAAAAAAAGAGTCCCAACCATTCACGAAAACCTAAGTCGAATGATTGGAGCCCATTTTTCATATTAAATGTCCAGTGCCAATGGCCTTTGCCTCGAGTCCTAAAGTCTACAGGGTAAGGTATAGGGTACCAGTTTAGCTTATGGAAGACGGTTATTGCACGGGGCATATGCACTGCTGATGTAATAAGGACCCATCTTTCTTGAGGTTTGGGGCGCAAAAGGGTGTGTAAATTAACACCATTTTCATATGTATTTCTTGCATTTCGTTCAAAAACTACTCGGTCGGTATTAAAACCAATGTTTTTCAGTAAATCCTCCACCTTGTCAGCTTCCCTAACCCAACTTTGAGTCAGGCTGCTCGACCCTCCTGAAAATACTAACTTTGCTTTAGGAAACCTCTTGGCCAATGACAAAAACGCTGTAACTCTTTCGGCAGCGTTATTAAGGCTGGGCTGCCCTCTCGTTTCGGAAATAATGGGATCCATGAATCCTCCCAAAACAATTATACCGGAAATTGGAGGTTGGAGGAGCACATTTTTTGGAAAAATATCTTCTAAAGAAGAGACCATTAAATGTCCAACTGGCATACTGGAAATGATCAAAAGAAAGAAAACTGTAGGAGTTAGAACCCAGCGGGCTAATTTTAAACGATTGCCCCAAAGAAAGAGGGTACCACAACACAAAAGTACCAGCAGCCAAAAACCAGAACTGGAAAAAAATAAAAAAATCTTTGAAATATAAAACATTGCTCATTTTTTGAGAGGTTTTTAAAAAGCCAAGGCAGTGTTAACAATCCCTTGCAACAAGAGAAACCTAAATCGTGAAATTGTTTTTAAAAAAATAAATTGAATGATAAGGCAAAAACTAAAGTGAAAAGTAAAGAGAATACGGGGTTTGAGTGGAGAGCATTGAAAACTCTTTCCCATTACTTATGGCCACCACACGAATTTGAAATGAAGGTACGCGTAATTCTTTCACTTTTATTGTTGGCATTGGCAAAAGTGGCAAATGTATATACCCCAATTTTGTTCAGAGATGTAGTTGATATTTTAAGTACGAAGAACAGTCAGTTTATCGTTTTACCGCTTGCCCTTTTAATTGGTTATGGAATGGTACGTGTTTTGTCCATAGCGTTCGCTGAATTGCGTGATGGTGTGTTTGCAAAGGTTGGGCAACGCGCGATTCGGACCGTTGCCTTAGAAACCTTCAGGCATTTACATAATTTAGCGCTCCGTTTCCACCTAGATCGTCAGACAGGAGGGGTAACACGATCCATTGAACGTGGGACAAAGGGCATAGATTTTCTTCTTAATTTTATGTTGTTTAATATTTTGCCTACGTTTTTAGAAATTTTAATGGTTTGTGGGATTTTATGGGGTCTTTTTAATTTTTGGTATGCCTTCGTTACATTTATAACAGTTTGGGGCTACATAATTTTCACATTTATAGTTACCGAGTGGCGTATAAAGTTTAGGCGTCAGATGAATACAACCGATAATGAAGCCAATACCCGGGCAATTGATAGTCTCCTGAACTACGAGACAGTCAAATATTTTGGAAACGAGGAGCATGAGGCACTTCGTTTTGACCGTTCTTTGGAAGGTTATGAGCGTGCGGCTGTGTTAAGTAAAACTTCTTTGTCATTTTTGAATATCGGACAGGCTTTAATTGTTGGTGGAGGTTTAGTCATCCTTTTGGTTATGGCTGGAAACAGAATGGTAGCAGGGCATATGACCATAGGTGAATTTACAATGATACACATTTACTTAATGCAACTTTTTCAACCTTTAAACTTTTTAGGATTTGTTTACCGAGAAATCAAACAATCCCTTATTGATATGGAAGCTATGTTTAACCTACTTAAGGTAGTTGAGGAAGTTGCTGATAAACCCGGAGCTCAAAAGCTAAAAATTGGATTTGGAGAAATCAATTTTAAAAATGTATCGTTTGGATATGAAGACAGAAGAAAAATTCTTTCAGAGATTGATTTTACTATTCCTGCAAACAAAACGATAGCCATAGTCGGTCCGAGTGGCGCAGGTAAATCAACGGTAGTGAGATTATTGTTCAGATTTTATGATGTTGATCGTGGAAGCATAATAATTGATGGGCAAGATATTCGGTCTTTAACACAAAATAGTGTAAGGGCTGCTATCGCTATTGTACCACAGGATACTGTTCTTTTTAACGAAAGCATTTTTTATAATATCCAATATGGTCGACCTGATGCTAACCTAAGTGAAATTAAAACGGCTGCAAAATTGGCCTCTATTCATGATTTTATCATGCGAATGCCAGACGGTTACGAAACTGTTGTTGGGGAACGGGGGTTAAAATTGTCTGGCGGAGAAAAACAAAGAGTAGCCATTGCTAGAGCTATTTTGAAGGAACCCAAAATCATGGTTTTTGACGAAGCAACCTCGGCTTTGGATACTAAAACAGAACGAGAAATTCAGCTAGCCCTGGAAAAGGTATCTTTAAATCACACCACATTAGTTATTGCTCATAGATTATCTACTATTATAAAAGCCGATGAAATTTTGGTTTTTGACCAAGGACATATCGTAGAAAGGGGAAGACACGAAGAACTTTTAAAAGGACATGGCTTATATAAGGCAATGTGGGATAGGCAGAACGAAAATCAACTAGAGCAATAGAATTAAAACTTTCTTCATGTACCTTTTACATAATCTTAACTCAAATTAATTTCCAACCATTTTCATCATTTTATGAAATAAAGGGTGACTCGCGTCTCCAAAACACATGCTCCCGGAAAAATGATGTTGATCTGAAAGTTCAATAAATTCACCTTTGTTTCCCGCAGCCATCCATTTCGCTAAGAAGGATTCGGGCTGCCGATGAAATTCGTCAGTATCATTTTCAGCACACCCAATAATCAAAGAAGTTTTACAGTTCTTAGGTACAAAAAATATTGAACTATTTTCGTACCAATCTTTTTTAGAAAGATTTAGATAGGTGTTCCGGTAGCTTAAAAAAACGGCTTCAAGGTCATACATACCACTGATAGCGGTAGCCCCTTTTATAAGGTTTTTAGGGAGCTTATAATTCTTTTCCCAATCTGTAATTAAAACCATCCCGCACATGTGCCCCCCGGAGGAATGTCCAGCTATAAAAATCTTTTCTGTATCCCAATTGAATTTTTGGGCATTCCGATAAACCCAAGCAACGGCATCTCGATTTTGACGAACTTGATTAGAAAGTGTTCCTTGTGGAACCTTTGTAAATTCGGTAGCAACCCACGAAACGCCACGAGGGACAAATTCCGCTGCAGGAAAGCTATACCCGTTTTTGCTACCACGGGTCCATGCGCCCCCATGAAAAAAGATTATCACTGGAGAATTTTTGTTTCCTGAAACGGGAAATACGTCAAGTACTTCATCTTCATGTTCTCCATAGGGAATATCTATAAGCGCTTCCACCGTTTCTCTTGCTGCTGCGCTCGCTTTTGCTCTTTCTTCCTGAAATATTCCTGTGTCCGGAAAGCGTTTGCTGTGGTCATATTGCCAGTCTAATTCATCCTGTGTGTAGTTAAGAAAAACTTTATCTCTTTTGTTAACTGTTGCCACCAAAAGTCTCCATAAATTTTAATCTGAGTTTGCCTTGGACAAACTTTATAGGCAAGTTTACAAAACAATTAAATAAAATGAAGTTAGTTTAAACGGCATTTTAATTTTGAGGAAAGCATTATGAGTTTAAAGGAAAAAGTTTGCGTTCCCTGTCAAGGAGGTATTCCGCCTTTGGCTTTATCTGAGGCAAAAGAATTTTTAAATCAAATTAGTGAATGGATATTGGAAGGGAATGCCAAGAATATATCTAAAAGATTTGAATTTAGTGATTTTATTAAAGCCCTAGATTTTGTAAATAAACTTGGGTCGTTAGCAGAAGAAGAAGGTCATCATCCAGACATTAGTTTCGGCTGGGGGTATGCGAATATAACTTTTTTTACCCATAAAATTGATGGTTTACATGAAAATGATTTTATTATGGCTGCCAAAACAGATGCCTTGATATAAGAACTTTATTAACTCGAGTTTTATAATTTAAAACCTTTTCTACGAATTTATTTCGATTTTGAAAGCAACTTGATAATAAAGTTTGGCCACAAAGAGAGGATTAAGAATGCGTATTGTTGTGAATGGGATGCAAGCCTTTGGAAAGGCAGTAGTCGATAACCTCGTTGCCCGCGGTGATAATGTAGTTGCAGTTTATGGCCCGGGCGAAAGTAAAAGTGGAAGCTTAGATCCAATAATAGAAGCGGCTAATAATCATGCACTTCCAATTTTTCAGCCTAAAAGTTTTAAGACAGAAGAGGCCCTGAAAGATATCTTATCTTTAAAGCCAGATTTATGTGTAATGGCTTTTGTTACTAAGTTTGTTCCCGCTGTTTTCCTAAATGCACCAAAAATGGGAAGTATCCAATACCATCCCTCCTTACTGCCTAAACACCGGGGTCCAAGTTCTATTAATTGGCCAATTATTCGAGGTAGTACTCAAACAGGATTAACAATTTTTTGGCCTGACGATGGATTGGATACGGGGCCAATTTTACTCCAAAAGAAGGTTGCCATCGAGCCGGATGACACGCTGGGGTCTCTTTATTTTCAGAAGCTTTTTCCTATGGGTGTTGATGCCATGATTGAGGCCGTTGACCTTGTAAAAGAAGGGACCGCACCGAAAATTGAACAAGATAATTCATTATCGACTTATGAATCGTGGTGTAAAAAAGAAGACACAAAGATTAACTGGAATAAGCCGGGGAAAGAGGTTTATAACCTAATACGTGGATCAAATCCTCAGCCGGGTGCATGGACAATTTTTAGTGAAAAAAATTTGGAAATTTTTGATTGTTATTTTGATGACAAAATAAGTGGCCAACCTGGGTTGGTTGTAGATATTGACGCCGAAAGATTTATTGTTGCCACATCAAATGGTGGTATTGGCGTAAAACGCGTTCGTTACGACGGTCAGGAAAAAGTGGCTGCTGGTGATTTCGTAGACTCAGTCAAATTGAAGGAAGGGGATAATCTCTGACTTTACTTCAGAAGCATAAAACTAAAGTTTATTTTACTTTTTCATATAAAAAGAAGACCTTCGTTTTAGCCTCTTTCCATCTTTAGTTATTTATTTAACGCCATGTGTTACTGTGTAGCTGTTGGAAATATGGATGAAGAAGTAGGTGAACCTTTCGCCATTTTTGATTCTCCTTGGAGCAAAATTGGAGCAAATGGATATTCAAAAATTTAGAAAGATTATTTAGTCTCTGAGTAATGCTTTAATTATTGCAGCAATATCAGTATGTTCCCCAAATATAGGAGAGGTGGCAGAGTGGTTGAATGCACTAGTCTTGAAAACCAGCATCAAGAAGCCTCCGCTTCGCTTCGGCTCTACGTTTATGCGTATCAACCTTTCGTGTGCCGCCTTAGAGCAGATAGTCCTAAAGCTCTGTTTCCTAACGGTTCACATTAAACCACGGATGGAAACTAATTTTAATCCCCTTTAAAAAACATTCGTATAATGGATTAGCGTGTACTTATGATAATCTAATTTAATATTTGGGTCCCATAATGTACTTCGCTAAAAATTTTGGGAACCATTTTTGGAATAACGTCACAAAGCTAGAAATGCTGATAAAAAAAATAATTCACCAGCTGACACTCCTCACACTCCTAACAGTGCTTCCTGCCTTTCAATGTTTGGCAGAATTCACTGACACTGACTGGAATATGGAATTTAATGATCACTGTGGCTTCCCAAAAACTGAGGGTGATTATAAATCTGTCAAATGGGCAAACGACGGTCCAAATAAATTTCTCCGTTTTGAGTTACGGAAAAATGACGCCGGTTTGTGTGAAAAGGATGACAGGAAAAGGCGATCCTCGTCATTTCGAGAGCGGGCTCAAGTCCTCCAAAACAATACCCTGGAGAGGGATAAAAAATACTCCCTGGAATTTGAAGTCCGTTTTGTCAAAGGCTTTCATGGGATAGGTGAAAGATTCCTAACTCTTGATCAAACGACGGAAGGCGATCCTTATACCGGTGTTTGTAACGGGCCCATCCCCTTGAGTTTAGCGGCGTCAAGCGGGTTAATTTATATCCAAATAATAAAATCCGGGCCGCCGATTTCTTCTCCCGGTCTAAAACATGAAAGAGTTTTGAAAAGCGGCGGCAAACAGAATTTTGGTGAGTGGATAAAATTTAAGTTAGTTTTGGATACATCAAAAAATTCCAAAGTTTCGATTTACAGGAATGGAAAACTTATGTTGGATGGTCATCCTTTTCTAATTAAAAATTGTGCGGAACTCAATTTTAGCGCCGGAATTTATAGATACGGTGGCTACAACGACACTTCGATTGTGAATTTTGATAAATTCAAATTAAAAACCATAGAAGAGGACAGGCTAAAGACTTCTGTAATTGCAGGAAGAGAAGTAAAAAACAACACTCTTAGATACAAAAATGAAGCCGGTGATTTTGTGTCTTTTAACATTTTGGATACGGAAAACTTCTCAACAAGATACAAAATTTCCGGTTTCCCCGGATATGATAATACTGAAGTCGTAAAGGTTGTCGGTGGGATTAGTATATCGGGCGGGAGACCCTATTCCCCACACCATCGCCATTTGCAGACAACAATAGATCCCGGTAACCAGGCAAAATTGAAAACGTTTTTAACAAAACCTCTTGGCAGTTCAGTGACATACCAAGTCCAA
>JAYZBC010000019.1:0-16888 GCA_036339375.1 Pseudomonadota bacterium
AATTGCCCTTAATACTCTTTCGGGTACGTTGGTTGGACCAGGTATCTGCAAAAAATGGCGGCCGGAAAGATAAGGTTTATTTTGTGTCATAGTCTTTTACAAACAAGTTGGAATAAGGAATCAAATTATGCGTTAATATTGTAATATTTCAAACTGCCAATTATTCAATTTAACCAAACTAATACCGAAGTGGAAAACGACAGTAGTGCCTAAACATTATAAACATCAAAACAAAAATTCCGAGAAAGCTAACAAAAGCAAAAACCGGATTGGCGATACCAATCTAGCCGCAAGGCTGAACCGTGAGGTAGAGGGTGATGTCTTGTTCGATCCATTTTCACGTGGCCAATACAGCACAGATGCATCGATTTACCAAATCCAACCAATTGGTGTTGTCGTACCCCAAACAGATGAAGATGTCGTAAGGACCATTGAAATCGCTAGAGAGGAGGGAGTACCCGTTTTGCCACGCGGGGGTGGAACCTCGCAATGTGGACAAACCGTCGGTGAGGCTATCATTATAGACACATCTAAAAATCTAAATCGAATTGTTGACTTTAACGCCGAAACCGGCACAGCAACGGTGCAGCCTGGCGTAGTACTCGACGAGTTAAACCAATTTCTCCGACAACACGGAGTATTCTTTCCAATTGACCCATCAACCAGCAGTCGTGCCACTTTGGGTGGAATGGCTGCCAATAATTCGTGCGGCGGGAGATCAATCAGATACGGTTTGACGGTTAATAATGTAAGCGCAATCGATGCAATCCTAGCTGATGGAACTCAACACCGTTTTACACAAGTTCCATCAGACCTCGAAAAATTCTCGGCTGACCCTCGTTATATGGATCTCGTAAGAAAGGTTCGATCGTTGGGAGAAAGGGAGGAAGCAGAGATAGCACGACGGTTCCCTAAACTGCTCCGACGCGTAGGTGGGTATAATATAGACACTATCTCCACTGAGGGTCATAACATGGCTCAATTACTGGTGGGCTCGGAAGGCACGCTTGCTTACTTCCGCAAGCTTGAACTCATCACGCACCCAATTCCATCACATAACGTGCTTGGCATTTGCCATTTTTCCTCATTCCGCCAAGCCATGGATATAACTCAGGAAATTGTAAAACTAGATCCGTCGGCGGTGGAGCTAATTGACAGCACCATGATTGCGCTTGCACGGGAAATTACCGCCTACCGGCCTACTATTGAAAGATTTGTAAATGGCAATCCGGAGGCTCTTCTTATGGTAGAATTTTCCGGAGAAAATGAAACTGATCAACAGCATAAATTAGATGATTTGGAGCAGCTCTTAGATGATCATGGTTTTCCCAATTCCATACTAAAAATAGCAGACCCTAATTTTCAGCGAGACATTACTGAAGTACGTAAAGCCGGTTTAAATATTATGATGTCCATGAAAGGAGATGGAAAACCGGTTTCTTTTATTGAAGATTGTGCCGTCCCATTAAACCATCTGGGCGATTATACGGAACGGTTAACTGAAGTTTTTTCCAAACACGGGGTAGAGGGCACTTGGTATGCCCATGCGTCGGTTGGATGTTTGCACGTCCGCCCAGTGCTAAACATGAAAGCATCTATGGATGTGAGAAAGATGCGTGACATCGCGGAAGAAACCTTTGCTATGGTCCGTGAATACAAGGGCTCTCATTCTGGAGAACATGGCGACGGAATCGTTCGGTCTGAGTTTCACACTCCTATGTTTGGAGAAAGGCTAGTTCGAACCTTTGAAGACCTCAAGGAATTATTCGACCCGAAAGGGTTATTTAATCCCGGTAAAATTGTCCATGCCCCGCGGATGGATGATCGGTCCTTATTCCGTTACCAGCCAGATTATGAAGCTTCCCCGCCAGAAACAGTTTTAGATTGGAGCGAATGGGGTGGTTTCACACGGGCAATTGAGATGTGCAACAATAATGGCGCCTGTAGAAAATCCTCTTCTGGCGTAATGTGTCCCTCTTACCGTGTTACAAAAGATGAAAAACATTTAACGCGTGGAAGGGCAAACTCTCTGCGCCTTGCAATTACCGGCCAATTAGGCCCAGAAGCCATGACTTCCGATGCCATGGCGGAAACCATGGACCTTTGTGTAAGTTGTAAGGCCTGTAAGCTAGAGTGTCCTACGGGTGTCGATATGGCACGCATGAAAATAGAAATTTTAAATCAGCGTAAAAAACAATACGGAACAAGTGTGCGCGACCGGCTTATCGCTTTTTTGCCCCGTTACGCGCCGTATGTGAATTCTTTAAGGCATCTTACAAATGTTTCAAACCGAGTGCCCCTTATGGCACCGATGATACAAAGGTTAATGGGGTTCAGCACTAAACGACCACTACCCACTTGGTGCAAACCATTTGAACCACCTAAAGCAAGAGCAGAGGAAATCAGCAATGATGGACGAGATGTCGTTATGTTTGTTGACACTTTTAGTACCTATTTTCATCCTGAAAATACCCAAGCAGCATACTCCGTACTCAATGCTGCCAATTTTAAGGTCCATTTTCCTACTCCCACTGATAAAGGCCGCCCTTTATGCTGTGGACGAACCTTTTTAGCCGCTGGTTTAATTGATCAGGCACGAGCCGAAGCGAAGCGTGTCCTAGATGCGTTAACACCATTCGTAGAGAGAGGCATTCCGGTCATTGGTTTAGAACCAGCGTGTTTACTTACATTTCGGGATGAACTACCGGCAATGAACCCCTGTACTGAAACAGAAGCTCTCGCCTCCCATGCCTTCTTATTCGAAGAATTTTTAATCCAAAAAGCTGAAAAAGGACTTTTACCTTTGCCTCTCCAAGCACTACCCCAAAAACATGCCCTGTTACACGGCCACTGCCACCAAAAAGCCTTTGGCGCTATGGATACAATAGAGCGGGTCCTGGGGTTGGTACCTGAATTGGAAGTAAAAACGGTGGAAACGAGCTGTTGCGGGATGGCTGGTAGTTTCGGGTATGAAGCTGAACATTTCCCCATCTCCATGGCTATGGGCGAACTCAAACTACTACCAGCTGTCCGAGAGGCCTCTGAAAACACACTAATTGTCGCTGATGGCTCGAGTTGTCGAGAACAAATACGCGATGGCACCGGTCGAGAAGCATTGCACGTGGCTCGCGTTTTAAACGCAGCACGAGTGCACTAATTCGGGTCATATGTATTACGTGCAATGAATGAAATTGCTACCAACGCTGCAACACTGCCAGCCCCCATCACAGCAAAAGCCAGTGCCCATCCCAATACAGACGTGTCGCCAGCCGCATCAAGGACGACCCCAACACAAAGGGGGCCTAGAATTCCCCCGACAAAACCAATCATGGCATGCATAGCCAAGGTCGCCCCGCGCGCTCCAGGTTCAGATGCAGCAACTGTGCCAGCGGTAATAGCGCCGGAGTCGCCGGTTAAAAGGACCCCATAAATCAAACACAAACAAACCACTAGCCCATAAGACACTCCCGCGGCTGCACCTGTTATTAGGCTAACCAAGACCGAAAAAATTAAAATAACAATTATTATCCGACGCCGACCAAAACGGATAGCCAACTCGTTACCAAAAACACTTGACGGTACGCCAAGCAATGTCGCCACAGCAGCAATGACCGTAGCGTCAAATCCAAAACCGTTTCCGGATTTAAGTGACATTGCAAAAACTAAAAATGCAACCACCCAAGACCGGAAACCAAACAGCTCCCAGTTATGACCACAATATCCAAGGATGTATCGCATTGCAGAGCGGTTTTTCAGGACTGGACGAAAATCAAGAAGATGGTGTTGTGATAAAATTTTTGGAGGCTTTTTCCACGGTAAAATTTTAAGGATAAGGACTGCCGCCAGGATCGTACCAATTGTATTGACCCCAAATGCCCAAGCCCATCCAAGGGATGGTTCGATGATACCCGCTAATAAAAAGGATAAACCTGCACCAATACCGAAACTTGCCGTATATAGGGAGACGTAACGTGATTGATTAGGCCCTTCAGTCTGATCTGAAAGAGCCTTAAGACCTGGCATATAAGTGCCGGCAAGTCCTATTCCATGCAAGCTGCGCAGGAAAAATGCTGACCAAAACCCGTCTGCAAAAAAAGCGAACGCAAGTGATGCCCCACCACCAAGCGTCAAGGAGAATAGTAAGACTTTCTTGGGATCAATGCGATCGGTTAAGCTGGAGAGCACTGGCACCGCTCCCACATACCCAGCAAAATAAATCCCGCTAATCCAGCCAGCATCGGTGTTGCTTAGGTTCCATTTCATTTGAAATGTTGGAATAAGCGCCTGGAAGGTTGAAAAACTAAGCATACCAAGCACTTCGGCTAAACACATTGCTATCACAAAGGAAATCTTTGTCATAATAACCGTCACTAGTCCGATGGATTAAGCTTCATCCCAGATTGCATTTGTTAGAGGTAGGCCCTGAATGTCCTTACCGGTTAACGGCTCCTCTGGTATTACGCCAGTTTCCTCCAAAAGCGCGGAGACTTGTCGGACGTGTTGTGTGGAATGCCATACGGTACGTTCAAGCATTTCGTGTCGTGTTGTTAAACCAAAATAAGTCGGGACATCCTCTGAAAAATCCTTGAATTCAGAATCTATCCACCAGTTTTTAAAGCGACTGCGAACTCTTTCTCCAAATTCGGCAATATCAGCACTAGAAGTTAAATTCCTTGGCGGAGGGGCAACCATGGATTCATATGTAAGCGTCTCATCATTTAGTTCCATATCAAGAAAAGCTTTTGGAATTTGGAAAACGTGATGCATTAGGACGAGCCACGAACGCTGACGGTTCGGCAATTCGTCTTGAAGACGACTATCAGGCATTTGTCTGGTCAGCTGAATAGCTTTTGCCAAAATCTTTTCATAACGTTTGGCAAGAACTTTTGGAGAAAGTTCAGGGGCAGAATTTTCTTTCAGCTCCAAAAATTCAACCACGTCTCTTATCACCTGGGCAAACACAAAATTTTTACCCCTAGACACGACTGGTACAGTGCGCACACCAAGTTCGCGCAACTCTTTCATTCCTCCCTCTTGCAACACATTAATCGATTTGTATTCGATCCCACGGACCGACAGGTAGTCTTTTACCCTAAGACAACTCGTTCAATGAGGTTGCCAAAATACTTTAACCTCTTCCTTCACTTTTCTCTCCTAAAACAAAGTTAAACTTAACGACCAAACTACCACAAATTTCGAACGTTAAAACCCTATTAGCTAGACCCAAAACCTTTTAATTTATCTGTCTTAAGTTTATTTTAATATAAAAGTTCGATGACAAATCTCGGCCTTTAATAGACTTCTAAGATCAAATTTCTTGCATTAAATTTTTTGTTATTTAAACAAGTAATTCCAAATGAAAAAATTAACCAATAGCCACTTAATTAAAGAAAAACCAAAAGGAAAATAAGATATGAAACCTAAAATTGGTTATTTGTTGCCTACGCGCGAAAGGGTGATGGAAGGCTCGCCTGACGGTGTACCCCTTATGGAACTTGCCCAGAGTGCTGAAAATTTAGGCTACGACTCTGTTTGGATAGGTGACTCTTTAATTGACAGGCCTCGCCATGAGCCACTAACCATGTTAGCGGGTGTTGCTGCGTGCACGAAGGAGATTACCCTTGGCACTGCAGTACTGCTCCCAGCACTTCGAAATCCAATTCTGTTGGCCCAACAGGTTGCTACGCTTGATCAGCTTAGCGCCGGACGGTTTATTCTGGGAATTGGTATCGGGCCTAGTAACCATCAGGGAGTTAAGGCCGAGTTCGTCGCAGCCGGGGTTCCCTTCGATAAGCGCGTTGGACGCATACTTGAATCCATGCAGTTGTGTCGGGCTCTGTGGTCAGGTGAACCTGTCGATTGGAATGGTCGTTGGCACCTGAAAAAAGCCACCCTTGGGCCTAAACCCTACCGCTCCGGGGGTCCTCCAATTTGGATGGGGGGTTCGTCTTCCGGGAGTATACAGCGCGCGGGGTGCTATTTTGAGGGGTGGATGCCCCATCCTCCTAAAGCAAAAGGATTTCGTGAAGGGTGGATCAAAGTTAAAAATACCGCTTCCAAAGCCGGACGTGACCCCACTAAAATAACCGGAGCTATGTATATGACGCTGAAAATTGACGAGGATGCTGCCGCTGCAGAAGCCAATATTGAGAAGTTCTTTGAGGCGTACTATCCCGGTAGAGGGAAACAAATTCGATTATCCAGCTCATGGTATGCCGGTGGAGTTTTAGGTGCCGCTGAATATCTTAAGAGCTACGCTGAAGCGGGTGCCACTCATTTCGTTTTGCGTTTTGCAGGCAATCACGAGACCCAGCTCGAGAAAATGGCAGGTGTCCGAAACGAACTTGGATGGTAATTTTTAAAACTTATTTTTGGCTTTAGAGTTGTTTCCTTCTGAAATCGAAAAAACATTTCTGTAGGGTCTAAGTAGGTGGTAGCCTTACTCTATCGGTTACATATTACTCAGTTTTTAGAAACTCTTTTTATTGTAATGGTTCGTTAGTGAACTATGATTTACAATTCTAGGGATATATCATCCCAATAAATTACAGCATATTTATGAAAATTTGAGACATGCTCACACCTGAAGACAATGAACTACTATGTCGTATCACGGGACAAAAACCGATGGGGCAAATGGTTCGACGGTATTGGATACCTGCACTATTTAGCGATGAACTAGAGAGCGATCGTCAGCCTGTTCGGGTACGGTTAATGGGAGAAAATCTGGTTGCATTTCGGGATACCAATGGTGACGTAGGTCTAATCCAAGAACTTTGTCCCCACCGTGGAGCTTCCCTGTTTTTAGCCCGTAACGAAAAATGCGGGCTGCGTTGCCTTTATCACGGATGGAAGTACGATGTTTCGGGTAAAATTCTCGATATGCCAACCGAGAATAACAACGAGGCTATTATCGATCGGGTGCGTGCCGTTGCTTATCCTGTCCATGAGACTGGTGGAATCATATGGGCATACATGGGGCCTGAAGGAAATGAGCCACCAACGATGGATTTTGAGTTCACCAAGTATCCAGATTCGCATTTGGTCCATACAAAAGTACATATTGAGTGCAATTGGGTGCAATGTTTAGAAGGGGTATTAGACTCTGCGCATGCCAATTACCTACACAGTGATACTTTTAAGCCAACAGCCAATTCCTTCAGCTCTGATTATCGCGGTGAGTCTCTTGTCGTCGACCGGCCTTCCGGCGATGGGCAACCACGCTTTGAAATAGAAAACACAGACTACGGTTTCCGCTATGCCGCTATTCGGAATGCTATAACGGAGGAGATGAATAGATTCTACGTACGGGTTACCCTTTTCGTTGCCCCTTTTTATGGGTTGTTTGCGGGTCAAAAAGATTGGGGTGCCCTACAAGCATTTGTACCCATCGACGACGAAAATACTATGCTATTTTTTGTACGATACAATTTAAAACAGCCCGTTGACGACAAAGAAAGAGAGCGACAAATTGCTTGGTCCGGCCTCATACCGGGTATTGATATTGATAAAAATTTTCGCATGATTAGAAACCGAAAGAATAATTGGCTTCAAGACCGTGTAGCGATGGAGACCGGAGAATCGGCGTCAGGGTTGCGAGGAGTGCAAATGGAAGATGCCGTTGTTCAGGAGAGCATGGGACCTATATTTGACAGAAGCACGGAGCACTTAGGGACCACCGATATTGCAGTTGTCCGCATGCGACGTCTTATGCTCCAATCCGTCCGAGGTTTTATTAAAGAGGGAAAACCACCTCTCGGCCTAAACACACAAATTTCCTATGAGAAACTTAGAGGTGAAGAAGCAATAATTACACCGGAAACTACCTGGCAAGGAGCCTGCAAACTGGGTCAAACATAAATTTAATAACATACACCTTAGGCAGATCGCCATAACGAGCACAATTTCAGTTTTAAAACCTGAATTTAAAGGAAAACGGGTGTGAGTTGGATGGTTAATCTAAACTAGTTTAATAGGGATTAAAGGCAAACAAATATCCCGCTCCAGGAACCTTAGCGATCTATAAATTTTGACACCATAAAGTAACCTTGTAAAATTCGACCCAACGGCAAAAGGACAAATTGCATGCCACCAACAATTTTCCCCACGGGTGTGACCATTTATGATCCCAGGAAAGCCTACAACTGCTTCGTAAGTTACGATGGACGAAACGGCCACGCTTACCTGATAGATATGAATGGCAATGAGACCAAAGTATGGCCTTTTTCTGCAATGCCCGCAGAGATGATTGACCCAGCACTTAACGATGGCAAACGGGGCCATGTTATTCTTCAGAAAGAACGCCATAATTTTTTCAATGAAACACTGGTGGAGCTCAATTGGGATGAGAACGTGGTTTGGCAATGGGGAGAAAAAGCTCCCGGTGGTGCGGTAAAACAAAGTCACGATGTCGCACGTTTACCAAACGGTAACACGCTTGTACTCTCCAGGTTGCCCCACCGCGTTCCTTCGATCTCGGACGACCCAATCATGGATCAAGCTTTCTATGAGGTCACAACAGAAGGAGAAATCTCCTGGCAATGGTTGTCGAGCGACCATATTGACGAGTTTGGTTTATCTCGGGAGCAACGGAAATTGTTGCTCAGCAACAGGATGAGACCTAGAAGGACTGGGCTTCTTGCTCTCAACAACATGTCACCACTGGGAACAAACAAATGGTTCGACTCCGGAGATAAGAGGTTTCACCCAGACAACATTATGACCTGTTCCCGGGACGGCAATTTTGTTGCAATAATCTCAAAATCAAACGGCGAAGTGGTCTGGCAAATGGGGCCAGATTATCCAGGTGCTTATGACTTCTCCAAAAAGAGCTTTATTGGCGATGTCCCTCGTCAGGTTGATTCAGTTGCCGGCCAACACGATGCCCATTTGATCCCAAAAGGACTTCCCGGGGAGGGTAACGTGTTAATTTTTGATAATCAGGGGTCGGCCGGTTTCCCCCCTGTTTATTTGGAACTTTTTCTAGGGTCGCGAGTAATTGAGGTTGATCCCACGACCAAGGAGATTGTATGGCAGTATGATGGTCTGGCCTCAGGCGCTCAGTGTTGGACCTTCATAAGCTTTCATGTGAGTAGTGCGCGACGGCTGCCAAATGGAAATACGCTAATTTGTGAAGGTGACTTTGGCAGAATATTTCAGGTAACTCCAGGCGGAGAAATCGTTTGGGAGTACGTCAATCCTAACTTTGAAAGAGAGATAGAGCCTGGTTTCACTGACAAGCCGAATGCTTTCACGTCGATCTTTATGGCTGAGCGGAATTGGATATACCGGGCTCAACCTGTCCCCTACGACTGGGTTCCTGCGGATACCCCCCACAGTGAAACGCCGGTTATCCCACCTCAAAAGGATAATTTTAAATTAACGTGACTAACGTTGAACAAGGGGAGGACAATCACCAGTCACATGCCATAGCATTAATATATGTTGTGAGGACACCTGGGTTACAATTATCAGGAAATAAAGTTACATCACCCAAAAAAAACTACCAAATCCCGTTATTTATTTGGTCTTATTTCAGGGCAGGACGACCAACACTTAACGCCTCTACCGCGTCAGAACTATCCGTGAACCATTCATCATCCAATTCGACACCCAGCGCATCAGCAAACTTCGAAATATAAACGCGGTATGATGCCGCCCCGACGATTTCTAAAATTTGGAGATCGGAAAAACCAACCTTTCTCAATTCCTCGATGTCACTTTCCTTTATCTTCCAAGCATCTCCAGCTACCTGCTCACTAAACTCGAGCATGGCATATTCCGCTGGATCGGTAATAACACTGCGCCAATCTTCCGTCAGCGCAACCACTTCCTCCAACTCTGTTTCACCTTGCCTACGGAGAAACTCTCCGTGGTTAACAGTTCAAAACGTACACTTAAGTCTCGCTGCGATGACCGTGGCAATCAGTTCCTCTTTGCGTTCCCCGAGGCTTGAACCGCCAAAGGTGACAGTGTGTGATAACTCGCGCGCCGCACGCAAAAACGCCGGCTTTAAACTGTATGCAGATACCAAACTACTCACAGATCTACCCTGCGCTTTAAGTTCGTCATAGGCCTCTTTTAGTGCACCAGTTGCGTGTTCCGGCCGAACTGTTTTAATCCAAGTCATACTATTCTTCCTCTCGCAGTTTGATTGTGCTTGTTTATAATATGTGAATCACCATTTTCGGTCAAAATGGAATGTTTACAATTTTAAATCATTTACTTCTATTTTGTTCCAACTCTTTACCAAAATAAAAATTGGTTTTTAAGAAATTCAAATGTTTTAAATAGAACACAAACATTTTGCATTTTAGGTGGCGGCTAAGCTTTAAAGCAGCCTAATTTTGAAAAATTACCTCCGCACAATTTTTAGGTTTTTATTCAGTGCAACCATTAGAATTTTGTCAAAGCCGGAACAAACACCTACACCTATACAATTTGTCCCGGACGACCGCCGAATTTATATCGTTCCACCAAAACTTCGTTATAAAGACCATTGGTGTAAAATGGTTCTTTAGAAAGAAAAACTTCTACATCAGTACGCAACGGAAGCGCGATAAGGTTTGCGCTACCCTCCCACAACTCTCCCGTTTGATTTCGAAGGCCACCCCGAACGATGAAATTTTCTACGTCATAGTCCGCAAAGTAGGCTCGATGCGCATCCACCAATTCGTTACGCCGGTCATTGGCTCCCGGCTTTCCGAAACCCCGAATGTACCAGCACACCTGACCTTTCTTCCGGGGAAATTCCCTCTGTGTCCGACCAAGTGCATGATGCCAACGATTAATACGCACTTCGGAAAATACGCCATTGAGATTGTGAGGTTCATGGGCGATAAACTGGCGCACTGAATCAACATCATCGAATTCAACGTATAAAACGCTCGACAGCGTACGCTCACCATCGTCCGTCTGCGTTGCACCCCGGGCAACGAAGTGTTCCTGATACTCATCCAAATAGGCCCAATGAGCCTCACGACTACCCGCACGGCGCTCAGGAGTAGCCGGGTTATCGATTAGCTGTATATGAAAGTGCATGTTTTCTCACCTTGTAGAACAATACCCTTTAAGACCATCCAAAAACAAAATTGATCGTAATTTTTTCGAATGGTTGCAGAGGTATTTTCCATAAACTAAGGGGTTCTGGTATCCTCCAAAACCCCTCTTTTCTAGCATTTTTTGGTCGGAGCGATAGGATTTGAACCTACGACCCCTTGACCCCCAGTCAAGTGCGCTACCAGACTGCGCCACGCTCCGTAATTTTTTACATATTAATTTTACTTTTGGTGAAAATTTTCCTAATCAACACGTTTTAATTCAATTGTTATTCTTTAATATTTCCTTTAAGTCTTCTAACTCTTTTAAGACTAAAATTAGTTCTGATGTATTTTCCTCGTTCAAAACTCTGGATCCAGACTTAATTAACTGCGAAGAATTTAGAGATCCGCGTTGAGTTTTTGAACGTCCTGTTGCTTTAATTTTTAAATTTTTTGAGGTATCACGTAATAACTTTTGGACCCCTTTAATGGTATACCCATCATCGTAAAGTAACGACCGAATTTTCTTTAACAAAATAATATCTTCCGGTCTATAGTAGCGACGACCCCCTGCTCTTTTCATTGGGCGCAACTGAGTGAATTTTGTTTCCCAGAAACGAAGGACGTGTAAGTGAACGCTTAACTCTGATGCTACTTCACTTATTGTCCTAAAAGCAGCAGCCGACTTATGGTTGCGACGACCGTTATCATCCTCTACCTCTTTTATGGAAACAGGTTCACTCATTTGGTACCAGTAGACCCTTTTCCTTTAAACTTCATTTTTGTTGATCCTTTTCTTAAGAACTTGTGATGCCCGAAAAACAAGAACTCGGCGCGGTTTAATTGGAACTTCTTCTCCTGTTTTAGGATTTCTTCCTTGTCGTTCTCCCTTTTGACGCACTAAAAAGGTTCCGAAGGAAGAGATTTTTACGGGTTCACCAAGAATTAAGGTTTCGCTTATTTCGTTAATGATGCTCTCGACCAAATCAGAAGATTCATTTCGAGATAAACCAACTTCTTCGTAAACAGCTTCACTCAGTTGTGCACGCGTTAATGTTGATTTTGCCATAACCGCCCCCATACGACGCATGACGGACGGTAACGAAACCGAAGATGACCGTCAATAAGGTAAAAAATTGCATCTTTAAAAAAACGTTAAAATAAAAATTACCAACGAATTAGACTAGCACCCCAGGTGAAACCACCGCCCATGGCTTCCATTACCACCATATCTCCACGTTTTATACGTCCATCCGAAACCGCTACATCCAGAGCCAAGGGAATTGACGCTGCAGACGTATTAGCATGTCGATCAACTGTCACGACTACCTTTTCTGGTGCTATCTTCAATTTTTTTGCGGTCCCTTCCAAAATTCTTTTATTTGCTTGATGAGGCACTAACCAATCAATGTCATCTATTTCCAATTTATTAAATTTAAGCACTTCGTTCAAAACGGATGCCAAATTAGTCACAGCATGCCGAAAAACATCCCTTCCGACCATCTTTAGATGTCCCACAGTTTGAGTAGATGAAGGACCACCATCAACAAATAGCAAATCACGATAACGTCCATCCGAATGCAAATGGTTACTAAGAATTCCGCGTTCACTAGTTGGCTTTTCAGCGGCCAACACGACAGCCCCTGCTCCATCACCAAACAGAACACATGTTGAACGATCTTCCCAATCAAGAATTCTAGAAAAGGTCTCAGCGCCTATGACAAGAACTCTATCTGCTTGTTCTAACCTAATAAAATTGTCAGCAACATTCAGAGCATAAATGAAACCGGTACAAACCGCATGGATGTCAAAAGCAGCACCCTTTGAAATTTCTAAAGCAGACTGAACTTTTGTTGCCGTCGCAGGAAAGGTATCATCGGGCGTTGCAGTTGCAAGCACGATTAGATCAATTTGGCTTGATTTACATCCAGCGGATTCCAAAGCTTTAAAGGCTGCTTTCGTTCCCAAGTCGGATGTTTTTTCATCATCAGAGGCAATTCGTCTTTCACGAATTCCTGTTCGTTGTAGAATCCACTCGTCTGAAGTGTCGACTTTTTCTGCAAGCTCTTTGTTCGTCACAATTCGTTCAGGGAGATACGAACCACACCCTTCTACCACAGACCTCCTTATCATCCTGCCTTTACCTGTGGTATATCTTGTTCACTGTATTCAGTTAATTCACGAGTGACAAACCCGTTTAAGTCATTGGCTATCATATTAATGGCCACAGCTATAGCATTGGAAAACCCAAACGCATCAGTGCCTCCGTGGCTTTTCACAACTATGCCATTTAATCCAAGAAAGGTTGCTCCGTTATAAATTCTAGGATCAATGCGTGCCCTCATCTTTTTAAATGCTCCCTTAGCTAAAAAGTAGGACAATTTACTCAGAACCGAACTTTGGTAGGTCTGCCGTAAATATTCCGTATAAAGTCTAACCGTTCCTTCTACAGCCTTAAGGGTTATGTTTCCAGTAAAGCCATCCACAATAAACACGTCAACTGTACCGGCTCCGATGTCATCTCCTTCAACGAATCCATGAAATTTAAATGGCAGTTTTCTCTCTTTAAAGATAGAAGCCGCTTGCCTAACAGATTCCCGGCCTTTCGCTTCTTCTGCACCAACATTTAATAAACCAACCGTAGGTTGTTCAATCCCAAAAACTGTTCTTGCAAATGCGGCACCTAACATTCCAAACTGAACTAAATTTTCTGCATCACCCTCTATATTTGCTCCCAAATCAAGCATTACACTTTCACCCACACGGGTAGGGCAAGGAGCCGCTATCGCTGGGCGAGTGATGCCGGGAAGCATTTTAAGACAAATTTTTGACATTGCCATCAAAGCTCCAGTATTTCCTGCTGAAACAATCCCCGCTGCATCACCATCCCTAACAGCATTAATTGCCAATTGCATACTGGATTGACGCCCTTGTCTTAACGCCACAGTTGGTCGTTCTTCAGCACTAACGAATTCAGTTGTATGACGTATTGACACCGAATTCTTTAATTCCTCATTTTTATTCAACAAGGGGTTTATTTTGTCTTCATCTCCAAACAATAAAAAACGGACGTTAGGAAATTTAACACGCGCAAGATTTACACCTTCTATTACCATTTGGGGCGCTTCATCTCCGCCCATTGCATCTAAAGCAATAGTAAGTTGGGTTTTCAATTCAAAATCCATTTAACTATCTTAATGTTAAATCCCACTTAAGCACTGTTAACCTCAACTACCTCACTTTCACGGTAGTATCCACAGGCAGTACACACATGGTGGGATCTTTTTAATTCTCCGCAATTAGGGCATTCAATACGGTTTTCACTACTTAAACCATCATGTGAACGACGCATATTTCGACGTGACGTAGATGTTTTTTTCTTGGGTACCGCCATAATAAAATTCCAATCCTAATAATCCAAAACGGGAGTTTTCATATAGAAAATTGACTGCTGCTGCAACCAACAAAAAACTTGTTTTTTAAGAAAAATACTTAGAGCAATTTGTCATTTTACTTTTTAGCCTTCAAATCCGCCAAAGCCGAAAACGGATGGTTAACATTTTCATTTTTTGGTCGTATATAGGATTCAACTCTTTTATAAGAAGCAGAAACAGATCTTGGATAGGGGTCAAGCCTTAAACCAAATTCTTGCACGGAAACTTCACCGATATCAATTCGGTCATTTGTATATGATTCAAATTCTCCCTCAAACTCAACGTTTTTCACTTCGAAGTTGCCATATTCCTGGAATTTAATTTCAAAAACTTCGTCTATATGATTAATAATTCGTTCCAAAGTTATCACACAATTTTGTACCACGCTCACAATCATGTGACCCTTCAATTTCATTACTCCTATCGATTCTAGTAACTGTAGATTTAAACTGAGTTGAAACTTATTTACAGCAATCAAACCAAACCTCTTGGACAAAGAATTTCGTACTGCGGAATTAGCGTTTATATCGAATTTAAGATTTTTTTCTTTTAATTCCGATGGATGGATTACCAATGAAATTTCAGGAACTAGACTGTTTTTCAAAATCATTCACCGTATAAATATCAAACTGAAGTTTGCCCGTTAAAATAGTATCAAGTGAAATTTTATCCAACTGTAACTTTAAAAAATGAATATATTGAGCAATTTTTTCTGAATTAGTTTGAACTGATTGTTCTTTAGGAAAAACATTCCGATTGATTGCCTCAATTAATAATACATCCGAACTGTCTCTAAGAGCCTTTTCAAAGGCCGATATACGACCATAAAAATTGGCCACCATTACTTTGACATTTTTACCAACACGAAGATCTCCGACTCCAATCTCACGCAATGACTGATCCATGTCAGCAAACATAACATCAAAAAGGGCCTGTGACGTTTTTTCTGAACGAGTGAAATTCGATTTGAGACGCCTCAATACCAGAAAAACATGCAAAGAAATCATGTTAAATCTACCGTCAAAAGTATCGGGTACACCTAAATTTGTGTAAAGGAAAGGCTGCCGTGCTTGTTTTACAACTGTAATATACAAGCTGGTAGCCACCTTTCGGGTTTTGGATTTATCCAAAATTCCCATACGCATCCTTTTAACATAAAAATCGGTTTTCTTGAATGGAACGAAATTTACAATTATTGTTTAAGTATGGCTATAGATAATAAATTTGTATTCCAAATAAAAAAAATGGGCCAAACCCTCCTAAAATTCACTATGATTTTGTCTCTAGTTTATGGTTGTACGGCGAGAATAGATGAACACGGCACTTTTCCTAACCAAAAATTGATTGCAGCGATAAAAATTGGAGTTCATACAAAAGACCACGTTTTAAAAAAACTAGGGACTCCTTCCACAGTTTCTAGTTTCGACAAACTTAATTGGTTTTATATAGGTACTCGTGTTCGCTCCGTATCTTTTTGGGCACCAAATATTCTTAAACGCAAGGCATTAAAAATACGTTTCAACACAGAAGGGATTGTACAAGAAATTATAGGAGTAGATTCTACTAAACTTACAAAGATGGTCCACATCAAACGTATAACACCAACAAAAGGAAAAGAGTTGACAATAATCCAACAAATTATCGGAAATGTTGGGCGGTTTGGTTCACCAGTAGATAAAGATCCTCAATTTTAGATTTCAGGAAAACCTCTGAATTTTATTTTATAGAACAAATTAATCTCTACGGAGCCATTATAGCTAGTAATAAGATGGCTACTATATTGATGATTTTAATCATAGGGTTAATAGCAGGACCAGCTGTGTCCTTATACGGGTCTCCAACCGTATCTCCTGTTACAGCCGCATGATGAGCCTCAGAGCCCTTGCCTCCATGGTTACCGTCTTCAATCAATTTTTTAGCGTTATCCCACGCTCCGCCACCCGACGTCATTGAAATAGCCACAAAAATACCCGTAACAATCGTTCCCAAAAGCAAAGCCCCTAGGGTTGTCCAAGCTGCTACTTGATCTGCAACCCCTAAAATTACAAAATAAACAAGTACCGGTGCTAAAACCGGTAACAGTGATGGTAAAATCATTTCCTTGATGGCAGCCTTAGTCAAAAGATCTACCGCGCGCCCATATTCAGGCTTTTCTGTTCCCTCCATGATACCTGGTATTTCTTTAAATTGTCGTCGAACCTCTATAACCACAGAGCTTGCCGCTCGTCCAACGGCTTGCATGCCAAGGGCTCCAAAAAGATACGGTAATAAACCACCCAATAACAAACCTATTACAACAAACGGATCTTGTAATTCAAATTTTATTTGAGCCGATAATTTGGGAAAATAATAAGCCATATCTGCTGTATAGGCTGCAAAAAGAACAAGCGCTGCCAATGCAGCAGAACCAATTGC
>JAYZBC010000020.1:0-2917 GCA_036339375.1 Pseudomonadota bacterium
TCCAATTTTCGCCGCACTAAGTCCAAGTTCGTAACCATATAGTGGCATTAAAAATACAAACACATCGATATAACCCATCCCAAACAACCCAATTGCATAGGTTGCCCAAAGCGCGCGTCGGTCAGGAGGAGAGGCCAGTGTTCTATATACCTTCTGGATAAAATTTATTTTGGTAAGGTTCTATACCAATTTTATGGGACGTTTGTCTAAATGTTACGCCTTTTGTATAATTGTTTGCACCTAGGCCAACAAAATTTTTCGTTTGAATTCCCATAGAAAAAAAACAAGGATTAATTTTTAAACCACTTTAGTAATAAAAACTAATAGTCCCTTGATAAATAAAGAATATTTTTTCTTCATGCTTGAGATTCAACTTTAAAGTAAATGATTAAAACAGGAGATAATAGATGCGTAAGGCGACTTCCCCCATATTTAAAATAGTATTTCTTGTCTTTTTAATTCCTTTTTTGATCCAATTTATTTCCGAAGCATATGCCTTTAATCACCGAATGGGTGGTGGAATGAGAGGCGGCGGTATGGGCGGGGGTGGCGGTATGCGTGGAGGCGGAGATTCAAGGAGTGGTTTCAGCTGGGAAACCGCTGCTGCTATAGGTTTAGAAGAAACTGGTTTAGATGTTAAATTTCCCGAAGAAATTTCTTGCGAGGGGATCGCCTCAGAATATGCTAGTCCTTATCGTTATGACGGCAGTGATAGACCGTCGTTTCGAATGGCCGGTTTGCATGGAGGGATGGACTTATCCTTAGATATAGGTACGCCATTGCTTGCTATGGCTGATGGTGAACTTGTAAGAAAGGGAGAAGGGGGGCAGGCTGCAGGTAATTTTATTTTTGTGAAGTTCTCCCCTGAAGCCACCGGTTTCGATCGATACATTTATGCTAAATATCAACACTTAGACGAATTGCCTGATGCAGAAATTGGTACCCAATATAAAGCCGGGCAACAAATTGCTATCTCTGGAGATACAGGAACTGATGGGGGATACTTTGTAGCTGGTTATCCGCATTTACACCTAACGACTTTTGCCTCAAAGGAGAGTAAAATAAGGGGTGGTGGTAGATATTTAATGAAACACGGTCGAATGATCGATCCGCTAGCTATGTATTTGGATCCTGAGAGTTTCTCAAAAATCATATCAAAAACAACGGCGTTAGATGGAACAATTGTGGAGCCAAGTGTAGTTCTTAAAGAGAAAAGAATCTCCAAAACAAATCCACCCCGATTTTGGCCCGTTCACTGTAGTGTGGATTAGACAAATAAAAAGTAAAACACGTAAATTATTGTTTTGCGATGCGGGATTTGTAAACCTGAGACCAAAAATTAGTTGTCGTAGTATTTACTGGGTTCAACTAGGTTATTCTCTGTTAAACCTTTAATAGCTGCATTAACCATTGCCACCCGAGTTTCCTCTGAACTAGCGCCAATATGGGGTGTTGCTAGGAAGTTAGGTAAATTTAGCAACTCATCATTTACTGCAGGTTCAATCGCGAATACGTCAAAACAAGCTGCGGCCAAGCGCTTTTCCTTGAGTACTTTTTGCAATGCTAATTCATCCACAATTTGGCCCCGGCAGGTATTAATGAGGACACAATCGGGTTTTAAACATCTTAAAATTTCTTCCGAATACAAGCCAATTGTCGTCCGTGTTTTTGGTAAATGTAACGAAAGTATTTCCGAACGTTCCAAAAGTTCTTTAAAAGGAACTGGTTTGACGTCATAGGACTTATAGAAATCTGGGAATTCTTTTATATCACAACTCAGAATGGTGCAGTCAAAAGGCTTAAGTAATCTTACCACTTCCTTGCCTATGTTTCCGCAACCGTGAATTCCGATTGTTCGCCCAGTTAACAAACGTCCATTTCGGTTTTTCGGACGTTCACCATTACGCATAGAAAGATTTAAAGGGGTAACCCAACGAAGACCCGAAATCATAAAACTAAGTGTCAGTTCGGCTACTGAAAGTTTGTTAACGCCAAAAGTATAACCAAATCGAATGTTGTGTTTTTCTAAGGCATCAAAATCAATTTTTTCGCAGCCCGCGCCAAATTTAGAGATGATTTTCAACTGTGGCAAAGCGGATAAAACTTTATCTGAAACTGGTTCAAACCCAATAATTGCTGCATCGCAGCCTTTCAAAAATTGAATTAAAGAATCTTCCTCTTCGATTTTTTCGCCTTCCCAAAGCTTAGCTCCTGGGTATGCGTCCAGCAAAATTTGGCGCATTACAGCGTGGCTGCAGAGGGTATTTGAGGAAACGCCCAGCTTTTTAAACATAATTTTTGGTCCGATGATTTTATTTCAAAAATTAAATCAAGGTATAACTTTTATTTTCTTTTGGCTAATGACTTATTAAAAATCCGAATGAACTAAAGAAAAAATGAAGGAAGAAAAATCAGAACATATTCAAGAAAATTTTATTATATCTATTTTATCCGATTTAATTGGCGTTAAGTATCTTATAATTAGGTATATAAAAAGATTTAGGAAACGAAAGAAAAAAATGATTATCGATTTTCAACATCATTACACTCCAAAAGAACTTTTCAAGGCAGATCCTGAAGCGGGAAACAAAACGTACTATGATGAAAATGGCGTACCCAGTTACAGTTTTCATTCATTGCTATATGACCTTGATGAACACATCAAAATGATGGATGAGGCGGGAATTGACGTTGCCGTTTTAAGTTGTGCAGAGGGTATGTGCGGACCCATTGAAAAGTGTCAGATCGCCAATGACCGTATTTATGAAGCTACAAAAAATTATCCTGGGCGGTTTATCGGCACCGCACATGCCCACCCACTTGGGGGAAAAGAGTCTTTTAAAGAACTTGACCGTTGCAAAAACGAATTGGGATATCCGGGTGTTGTTATTACTTCTGAATTTGATGGAAACCTAGA
>JAYZBC010000021.1:0-30905 GCA_036339375.1 Pseudomonadota bacterium
TCTCGCAGTAAACCGAAAATAACAGACAGGAGGGAAACAAAGCGATGGAGTGGTGGGAAGCCTTTTTAATGATTATGGGGTCGCGGGTTGTTGGCAGGGTTATTGGTATGCCGGGGGCGTTTTAATTTCTGGTCGTTAACGGTGTGGGTGCATACATATTCTTTGGCGGAATTCCGGGTATGTTACAACAAGTTATCCAAATTTCAGAATCCCTCAGTACCTTTACCTTAGTTCCTGTAGCACTTTTTTTAGTAATGGGTGAAATTATGTTTCATTCAGGAATTGGAATTAGCTTGCTGGACGCCCTGGATAAATGGTTTGGAAGTATAAAAGGTCGGCTGGCTCTGATGGCGGTTGGTGGTGGAGTGCTATTTTCTGCGCTCACAGGAAACAGTATGGGAAGTGTTGCGCTTTTAGGATCATCTCTCGTCCCAGAAATGGAAAAAAGGGGCTACGGCAAGCCCATGTCTTTGGGCCCCATTCTTGGTAGCGGAGGGTTGGCAATCATGATCCCGCCTAGTGGATTGGCAGTACTTTTGGGTGTCGTTGCAGAACTCTCAATAGGCAAAATTCTTATCGCAATTATCCTTCCAGGAATAATTATGGCGGTGCTTTATGCTATTTATATAGTTGGGCGTTGTGCTGTGGATCCCAAAGTGGCACCAGCTTTTGTAGTTGAGAGGGTGCCTTGGCCTGAGAGGCTACGTGTCGCTGGTATCCATATTCTACCCGTTGGTTTTATAATTTTCATGGTGGTTGGTGTCATTTTTGCTGGTTTTGCAACTCCAAGCGAGTCTGCAGCTTCAGGCGCCCTTGGTACCTTTTTACTGGCCGTTGCCCAACGGCGTATGAGTTGGAGTGTTTTTAAAAAGGCCATAGTTGGAAGTCTAGAAATTTCCGTTATGATTTTGCTAATCATTTCCGGGGCATTAGCTTTTACACAAATGCTTGCATTTACCGGTGCTACTTCAGGACTAATCAGTATGGTCCTAAGCTTTAATGTTAGTCCAATTGCGCTCATAAGTTTGATGCTTGTGACAGTAATTGTATTGGGCATGCTGATGAGCCCAGTTCCGATTATGTTGGTTACGCTACCGGTTTTTATACCGGTGGTCGAAGAATTGGGGTTCAACGCCATATGGTTTGCTGTGTTGTACCTGATCGCAATTGAGACTGGTTCTACCTCCCCCCCGTTTGGCGCTGGTTTGTTTGTTATGAAGGGTGTCGCACCGAAAGGCACAACAATGAACGAAATTTACAGGGCCGCTGTTCCGTTCCTTATTTGCGATCTTATTGCCATATTACTTGTTCTGGCATTCCCTGCCATTGTTTCCTGGCCCCTAGCCAAGATGTTTTGATGGAGGAAGACTAAGTCTTTGCATTTAGGGGAAATTAACCATTTCTCCAGACAGCAAAACCCATTCCGCAACCAGTGGCAGCTTCTGATCGATAACAAGGAATATATTCTTGCCATTTGCACTTTAGGTGTTCAGATGCTCCGTCCAACGCTATCCAGTTACGCATTTCTGAATTACCGGAAACTAAACTTTTAGATGGTATAGTTGACAACATTTTTGCATCATGTACCCGGCAACCGGCCAAAACTTTCCTGTCTAGGTTTTCATCAATTAGAAAATGGCTCAGACCACCAGAGGCAATTACCCCGATACGTTTTGTATCTCCATTGTTTTCTATAGCAGTACGGAGGGCTTGTCCCAAAACATGGCACCGATAAGCCGTGGGCTGATTAGGGGGATAGTAAGTATTGAGGATAATGGGAACGACAGGTATTTCTTTACTTTTTAAAAGACGTTTGTGCACAAAACCAAATGCATGTCCTTCTCCCCGAGACTTAGGTAAAATGGTTGATTGACTGATGTCAAAACCGTGGTCTGTTAAATAATTAATTAAATTTGATCCAAGGTCTGAATCAACCGGATATTCTTTAGGTTTCTTTTCTTCGTGGTATTGTGCCCTTGCGCGAATCCAGTATGGCGGGGAATTCTGTGGTATCTGAAGGGGATAATTTTTAATTGTTTTCCCCCAGTAAATTAGTATCGCAGGCATGTTATCTTCAAAAAACTGTTCGCGTTGATCGTCTCCAATAATAACTAAGGTATCCAAGTTTGCAGTATGGATTTCTTGTTGGATACGTTCTATAGCTGCTTGGCATTGCTTTAAATGGTTAGTTATTTTTTCTATGGTAATTAGACTTTTTATTTTTGGATCTGCTACTGAAAGAAGGTATTCATAACTGCATTTTCGGCCATCTTTATCATAGAGCTCTCGCTGCCAATTGCTTTTGCCCTGGTCTATCTCTGCGTGGCGCACAAAATCTTCTGCCAAACTATTAAGCATAGGGCTATGTGACGTGCCGATGCCAAGAACAATTTTTCCCATACCAAATTTTACAATCTCAAATGAGCAGACACAAAACAAATGTATAAAAAACTTATAAACTGGATGGTATTTTATAAATAAATTTTTTACCTTGTTTCAAATATGACAAAAGAGTTCGTTTTCCTTGTGAATTTGTTTCTGTTTTTTTAATTTAATGTGAGGTTAGAGGTTATGCTTTCAAAATCAGAAAATAAAGAGCTCACAGAAGTTGGTCCTGGTACGCCCGCGGGATCGTGGTTAAGGCAGTATTGGCATCCTGTAGCCATATCTGATAAATGGGAAGGTGTTAAAACCCACTGGGATTTCTCGGAGTCTTTGACATTCCAAAATCAGGTAGGAACTGTCGGAAGTTGGGCAGACCGGCTAGCAAATTTTACTGGTAAACCAACAGCAATTCGAATTTTAGGAGAGGATTTGGTGCTTTTTCGTGATGGAGAAGGAAACCCTGGTTTACTCGGTAAGTATTGTCCTCACCGTGGCACTTCATTGGAATTTGGAAGAATTCACAAAGAGGGTTTATCTTGCTGTTATCATGGATGGCTTTTTGATATTCATGGTAATTGCCTCAGTATGCCGGCGGAACCGGAAGATTCCACTTTTCGAGATAAAGTTCATCATCAAGCGTATCCTGTCCAAGAAATGGGCGGTTTGCTTTGGGCATATTTGGGGGGCGAAAATCCACCAATTTTACCTCGGTTTGATGTTTTCGCTCGAACAGATGGGATTCGGGCTGTGGAAAATTTTGGGCTGTGGCCTGCTAACTATTTCCAGATTTGTGAAAATTCGGTGGATCAGGCGCACACGACAATTTTGCACGGCGGCAAAGGTGGAGAAAGATCAGATATTTGGGGATCTGAAATTCCACAGACTACCTGGGAGACGTTGGAACTTGGTATTAAAGCAACGGCCAATCGGCCCGGACTAAACTATCAGAGGTCTTCCTACTACATTTTGCCAACAATGGTTCGTTTGCCACAGCCATGGCCAAAGGGAGAGTTTAAGTGGCCTCGTTATTCAGCAAATTGGCGTACACCTGTGGATGATCACCATACCCTCGTTCTTAGTGTTTGTTTCACTCCTGAAGTTGACGGCAAATTGCCAGATTTGCCCGAAGGGTCGAGCTTTTCTGTTGGTGATAGCTTATTGGTACACCGGGAACAAGATTACCGGGCGATGGTGAGCCAGGGTCCCCGTTTCGATAGGTCAACGGAAAAGTTAGGCCAGTCAGACGAAGGAGTCATTCTGCTTCGCAAAGTCATTCTTGATGCAATTAGGGATGTAAAAAAAGGAATTGATCCAAAAGGAGTTATTCGGAGAAGTGATAATAAGGAAATTATTGATTTGGAAGGAATCGTTGCAGATCACATTGATCAATCTACTTTAGTTCAACCTGCAAGTGCATCGCCAATTCATTAGTGTCTTAAGGTAAAAATAATTTTTACTCTTTAGGCCTTGTATTTCTTTTTGAGCATCAGATGAGGCCTTCTTAACCTTTATGTGGCAGAATGTTTTTATCAAACTAACGCATAAAATTTTAGAATTGGAGAATTTTTATAGTCAAAAAATTTTTTAATCCATGGAAACCGACAGACCGTATTCATAAACCATGTGTGTTTATGGAACGAATTGACACTGCTTCAAGTTGGACGCGCGAGGCTTTAACAGATTCTCAGGCCTATATTTATAGAATGAACAATGCCGAAGTGCTTGATGTTCTTGACGCTGTCAACCGTGTTGAAGAACAAGGTATAGATATTGAAGATATAAAACGAAAAGGTTTTGAATTACCGACCTTTGGTCCAATCCTTGATGAGTTGAGGGGTGAAATTATCCATGGTCGTGGATTTGTGTTTCTCAGAGGGCTCCCTGTTGATGGCCGGTCACGTTATCAGCAGGCGGCTGCTTTTTGGGGTATAAGCTGCTACATCGGGAGGGCGGTATCGCAAAATGGAAAGGGCCATCTTCTAGGCCACGTAAAAAATCTTGGTGAGAAAATTACTTCGGCCACAGGCCGGGGATATAACTCTGCGTCAGAATTGGGTTTTCATTCAGATAGTTGTGACATCTTTGGCCTATGTGCTCTGCGCCTCTCCAAATCTGGAGGTCAACATCGCATGTGTAGCTCCGTTACAGTTTATAATGAAATGTTAACACAACGCCCTGACTTAGTGAAAGAATTGGCTTTTCGTTTTTACAGGTCTCGACGAGGTGAATTGCCATCTGGAGAATCCGATCCATGGACACGACAGCCAGTGTTTAGCGTAACTCAAGGTTATTTTGCGGCACGTGGTGCTAGCAGTACTATAAAACGTGCACAAGGAATGCCTGGAGTGCCAGACCTCACCCCAGCGCAGAATGAAGCTATTAGCCTATATGGCACACTTGCAAATGAATTAGCCATGGATATCGATTTTGAACTCGGGGATATCTCTTTAGTCCAAAACTACGTGAACTTACATGCGCGCACCCGTTATGAAGACTGGCCAGATGAGGAACGCAAACGTCACCTTCTGAGGCTCTGGCTGTGTTTCGATGGGGCCCGTCCCATACATGACGATATATTGCGCGATCATCAGTATGGAATACTTGAAGAAGGCACTATTCCTCATGCGCCATTGGAAGCAGCCTAATTGCGTTTGTAAACCCTAACTTTCTGTTGAAAATTTGAATACACTTTACGCTGCTAGAAAACATAGGCTAGATTTAGCAAGTGAATTTGGGAGAGTGCAATGGATTATAATCCTTTTTTGGAATTACAAAAACAAGGCCATAAGGAGGAGGTTTCAGGGAGGGGTCGTATTGAACATCCGGAAGCTATTGTAAATATTCCCTGGCAAACGAGATCGGAAACTCCGACAGACTATGAAATAAGACTTACCAAAGCATTGTCTCAAATTTTTGAAGCAGACATAGATACCCTTCCAGAAATTGTGAGCGAACTAAACAGCCGAAAGGTATTAGCGCCGGATGGTACGCCTTGGAACGCGGAAAAATTCAAAATGGCAATAAAAAGGCTAGCTTTTTAGTAAATTTGTATCGTTAACATTCGGAGGTTTTATGTCCGAAAAAAAAGTTTCAAAGCAAGAAATAGAAAATCGGTTCGAAAAAGGTTTATTGAACCTGTGGTATCCCGTTTTGCCGAGTTGGGCGTTAGGAGATACACCCATTGGAATTACACGTTTATCGAGGAATATTGTCCTTTGGCGTGATCACGAAGGTCACGTTCACGCACTCGAAGACCGTTGCCCACATCGGGGAGCACGGCTATCACTTGGCTGGAATTTGGGAGATCGCCTTGCCTGCTGGTATCATGGTGTGGAGGTAGGTAGCAACGGTAAAGTTGAAAAAGTACCTGCTGTTGAAAATTGCAGTATGGAAGGCGAGAAAACGACACATAGCTATCCGGTGAATGAAACCAAGGATGCTATATTTTTATATTTTGGTGACGAAGCCCATCCGAACCCGCCAGAACTCGTATTGCCCAATGAACTGGCCGGAAAAGATTTTGGCCACAGGCTTTGTACTGCGACTTGGAAATGTAATTACATTTACGCTGTAGACAACGTGATGGATCCGATGCATGGCGCCTATCTGCATGCTAAATCCCACTCCATGGCCTATGGGGATAAGACGGCAAAAATGCGAATTCGGGAAACTGCCACGGGATTGTCTTTCGAAAAAATAGGTCAGCGTGATATCAATTTTGATTGGGTAGAGGTTGGGTTTTCCGGTGGTATGTGGCTGCTTCTTTCTATCCCTTACCGTAAGAACGCTGGACCGGGTGGTAGTTTTTATATCGTTGGGTATGTCACTCCTATTGATGAAGAACACACCCAGGTTTTTTTCTGGCGTACACGTAAAGTTCAAGGGTGGAAGCGAGATGTCTGGAAATTTATGTATAAAAATCGATTAGAAGGGCTACATTGGGACGTCCTTGAACAGGATCGTGTTGTTCTGGAAAACTTGTCACCGAATGCACGAGATTTTGAAGGATTAAATGCTCACGACGTAGGGCTCACACGAGTAAGACACTTAATGAAAAAAATGGTGTCAGAGCAGCTTTCCCAACTTGCCCATCACAACACAAAAAGAAAATCCGGTGATGGTGTAGTTGCGCCAAAATGATTTGATGCAACTGTGCGGGAAAAGTTTGCAAATGCAGATACTTCAAGCTTGTTTTTTATAACCTGAGAGGAAAAGTTATGCCTAATTCTCCAGATTTTCAACGCGAAGAGATAGAAACTTGGGCTGAACCCGTCGACAAGTCATTCGAAGATTGGATGGAATCTCGTGTAGCCCGTTTTGAAACCAGAACTTACGACTGGGACGCACTGAAATTTCAGGCAGATTACAATCCAAAATATGCTCGTGCACAATGTCGTTACATGGGAACGGGTGGTACAGGAGTTGAAGGTGATGAAAATGTTGTTCCCGCAGAGCATTTCACTTTTTCAACTATGATTTTGCCCGCAGGTTGTGAGGGTCCCGCACATCTCCATATTGATGTTGAAGAAGTTTTTTTTATGTTGCGAGGAAGTATTCGCTTGACTATTGAAAATAATCAAAATTCCTACGAAACCATCCTTAAAGAACGAGATTTAGTCTCGGTTCCACCCGGCTTTTATCGCGGTCTCGTAAATATTGGGAAGGAAGAAGCCTTAATGCTTGTTATGCTTGGTAATAAAAAACCTATCACGCCCACCTACCCCCCGGATCATCCATTGGCAAAAATTAAACGTGAAAAACTAGCTGAATAAAGCCGATGACGTTTGTTCAATCATTTGAGACGGAAATTGAGACAACATTTCCAATTCAGTATCTTGATTTTAAGAGTTACAGCTTTTCCTATCGAGAAAACGGAACAGGACCTGCAATCATTTTTTTGCACGGAATTGGGTCAGGCTCTGGATCGTGGATTTACCAGTTAAAAGGGTTGGCTGCTAACTATCGTATCATTGCCTGGGACGCTCCTGGTTATGGAAGCACCGCGCGGTTACCTATGGAAAATCCAGATGCAACACATTATAGAAAGGCTTTGGAAAAATTTATTTCAGCCCTCGATATAAAACCGCATCTGCTTGTTGGGCATTCTTTCGGAGCACTCATTGCAGGAAATTATGCTAAAATGCATGCCGAATTACCGGCCCTTGTTTTGGCGAATCCTGCAAATGGTTATGGAGCAGCGGATAAAGAAACTCGAGCTGAAAAGCTTTTGATGAGGTTAACCTCAATGGAGAAATTGGGACCAAAAGGCCTCGCCGCTGCTCGCTCCTCTGTATTACTTTCGGACAATGCGTCAGAAGGTGCTCAGGCCTTGGTTCACTGGAATATGAAAAAATTAAATCCGATTGGTTATGCTCAAGCGGCGCACATGTTAACAAATGCTCATTTAGTGGGAGATGCGCCTTCTTATGCGGGACCCGTTTTGGTCATGGGTGGCGATAAAGACACCATTACACCAGAAGTACAGTGCCGCTTGGTAGCCGATGCCTACACCAATAAAAGATACAAAACATTATTGGATGTTGGCCACGCGTCATATATAGAAGACAGTCTTCAGTTCAACAAAAAAATCCTGACTTTTATCAACGACGTTTATGGCTAACCAAGTATTTGTTTTTCTGATTTGAGGGTTTTCTATAGATTCTTCCTTAGAGAGTTCGGAAAAAATGTAACTCATTTTGAAATTGGCCAATGATTTTTTTCTTTTACTCAACGACCATTTGGTACAGAGCGCTTCAACAGGGTGGAATGGATGAAGATTGATTTAAGAGGTCGTACCGTTGTAGTTACTGGCGGCAGTTCAGGCATCGGTTTGGAAACAGCGAAACTTTTTTTGGAAGCAGGTGCCAACGTTTCTATCTGTGGCCGAAATCAAGAACGTCTTGAACAGGCTGAAAGTGAGCTCGCTTCCAATTTCTCTAAAAACCAAATTCTTTTCAACTCCTGTGACGTGCTCGATAAAAAATCGCTTGATGGATTGGTGGAGGCCACAGCTAATAAGTTTGGTGGCACGGATACTCTCATCAACAATGCCGGCCAGGGAAGGATGTCTCGTTTTGATAACACTGACGATGCCGCTTGGAAGGAAGAATTAGAGTCTAAATTTTTTGGTGTTCTCTATCCATCAAAAGCTTTTCAACCTTTATTAGAGAAATCAGGTTCTGCGGCGATTGTCTGCACAGGTTCGTTACTTGCTCAACAACCAGAATTACATCTTATAGCATCATCAGCAGCCCGAGCAGGGCAACTTAATTTACTGCATTCCATGGCTCGAGAACTTGCACCTTTGGGCATTCGTGTTAACTCAATACTGATAGGTGTTGTAAAATCCGGGCAATGGCAAAGGCGGTTTGAAGATAGTTCCAGCCATGAAATTTCCTATGAAACCTGGTTAGAAAATCAAGCGAAAGAGAAAGGCATTCCCCTGGCCCGGTTTGGCACCCCAAAGGAGGCAGCCTGGGCGTTGTTTTATTTGGGAAGCCCCCTGTCATCTTACACTACGGGATCAACAATAGATGTCTCTGGAGGCTTTTCAAGACATGTCGGCTAAGGCAACGGTTGGAGAAATTTTAGCGGTTTTTTTGGAAAGATGTGGTGTTCGAGTCACCTTTGGCGTGATTTCAATTCACAATATGCCGTTTCTTGACGCCATTGGCATCCGTAATAACATTCGCTTCGTGGCATCAAGAAGTGAAGCAGGTGCCGTTAATATGGCGGATGCGTATGCACGGGTCGCCCCGCAGCTTGGCGTGGCCTTCACCAGCACTGGTACGGCTGCAGGGAATTCGGCAGGTGCAATGATCGAAGCTCAAACTGCCGGGACACCACTGCTCCATATCACTGGACAAATTGAAACCGCTCACCTTGATAAAAAGCATGGCTATATTCATGAAGCAAAGGATCAGTTGATGATGTTAAGGGCGGTTTCAAAATCTGCCCGGCGGATTACTGACGCTGGTTCAGCACTCAAATCCTTTAAACTAGCCGTTCAGGATGCGTTAAGTGCACCTACTGGGCCCGTTAGTATCGAAGTTCCCATAGATATTCAGCATACTAAAATTGAATGGCCGAAAAATCTCAACCCTTTACCCATAAAAACAGTTAAACCAAATGAAAAAAAGCTTGATGAAATTTCATCATGTTTGGTTCGGGCGAAGCGCCCAATGCTTTGGTTGGGGGGTGGGGCACGGCATGCTAAGCAGGCGGCTCAAAAATTAGTTTCACTTGGATTTGGCGTTGTAACCTCTACTCAAGGCCGTGGAATTGTTCCGGAAGATCACCCCGCATCCCTTGGTGCTTACAACATGTATGCATCGGTGGAATCGTTTTTTGATAGTTGCGATGCGATGTTGGTGGCAGGATCCCGTTTACGCAGTAACGAAACGCTTAAATATGGCTTGCGTCTTCCGCGACCGCTTTACCAAATAGATGTGGATGAGTTGGCCGCTGAAAATCGTCCCTACATACCGGACAAATTTATCAAAGGCGATAGTGCTCTTTCTCTAGAAGGTATCGCAGCTCGTTTACAAGGTAAAATGGACGTTGACGCTAAATTTGTAAGTACATTAGGGGAAGCTCGTGCCTCTGCTGAAACGTTTCTGAGCGAAGGGCTCGGCCCCTATAGTGTTCTAGTCGAAGCCATCCAAAATGCTGTTGTAAACAATTTTATTTGGGTCCGGGACGTAACAGTTTCAAATAGCACTTGGGGTAATCGGGCCGTTCTCTTAAAAGGCCCTTATGATGGTGTTCACGCTGTTGGGGGTGGAATCGGGCAGTCTGTCCAAATGGCCATCGGCGCTGCTATCGCCAGTCCTGAACGCAAAATTGTATGTCTTGTTGGTGATGGTGGATTGCAAGTAAACGTTGGAGAAATGGCTACCGCGACCCAGGAAGGAGTCCATATAGTCCTGATTTTGATGAACAGCCACGATTATGAGGTCATCAAAAACATTCAGGATGCACAATTTGGGGGGCGCCGGTTTTATTCGGAAATTTATACCCCAGATTTCTCAGCTGTTGCTCGTAGCACAGGTTGGGATTACGAAAAAATTACTGATCTCCGTTTTTTTCAAAATACAATGGCTTCCGCTTTGAAGGGCAGTAAATGCACTTTGATTGAAATTGATATGCCAGCGATTGGAAAATTTTCCCGGCCGTTTGGAGGACCTCCTGTCAAACTGGAAAAAAATAATTAAATAATTCATTGAAGCCACTTCTTGTGGGTCCAGAGGGCTTCCAATACAATTGCAGACCCGTGCTTCCTTTGAATACAAAGTGGATAGAATAAAATGGCAACAAATTTAAAAACTCCCATTGATGGAGGCATAATTAGTCGGATTGTTGGAATTCGAGATAAATGGCATTTTAAACAGCATCCCATGTTTCAGCTTTTGGCTAAAGGTAAGCTCGATTTACGGGTGCTTGCCGTCTATATGGCTCAACATGCGAAATATGTTCGTTACGGGCTTCAGGCCTTTGGTCACCTTTATGCACGTGGGCCTGCAGATGTCCGAAAAATGCTTGTCGAGAATATGGCTGAAGAAGAGGGTCTCATAGGCGGGAATACAGAACATGGTGCCCACGACCATATGCAAATGATATATGATTTTTGTGAGACAGTAGGCATGTCTAAGAAAGAAGTTTTAGGAGTTGATATGACGCCGGGTTGGTATGGTCGGGCGCTATATTATTTAAATGTCGCACGAGAAGAGCCGGTTGGTGTTGTGCTGGCTATGCAATTTACTCAGGAAGGTCAGATGCCTGCGCTTAACGGCGAAATAATTTTACCAGCCTTTGAAAAATTTTACGGCATCAGTAAGACAGACCGTGCAGCGGTGTTTTTTGCAGAACACGAAATTGCTGATGAGGACCATTCCCGGCGGCAGCTAGATTTGGCAAGTAAGTATTTGGATAACAATGAGCTTGAGAGGCGTGCTGAGGAAGTAGCTGAAGAAATGTGTCGGCTCCGCTGGGGTTGTACTACTGATACCTACCGTGCGGAACATTTGAAGGAACGAGAAGAAATGCCGCCAAATGTAGAGAATTGGAGCAGCCATGGTTAAAAGCCATGTTTAGCTGCCGTTCTGAGAAAACTCCTTTTTATTTACAAGCAATAAGCGGTAAACAACGAAAGCTGAATTCTAAATTTTGGACTTATCAAAAATATAAGAATTTAAGTTTCAAAATTGGAAAATCCAAAAAATCGTTCTTTATGTGATTATCCGTTCGATAAATTTCTGTGGTGCGGGATCACCCCATTGTGAGCCCAACCCTTCTTCAGCGGAAATAAGATTACTGCCATCAGCTGCGTTGAGGCGGTCGCTATCAGACCAGTGTTCATGCACACGGCCCCATGGATCCGCCCAGTAATCAAACACTTGGCTACCCAAAATATGACGCCCCATACCCCACATATGTTCATATTTACCGAGGCTTTTCATGTGTTCGTGGCCGGTAAAAACATCGTCAATATCTGCTACTTCGTATGAAAGATGGTTAAGTCCAACTCGATCACCCTGGATGCAGAAAAATACGTGATGATCAACATAAGTATCTCCTTGATCACAACGGCTGAATGACCCCATTAAATTTTTTTTATCACCAGCATAGACGTCATCTGAACCGATAAAACCCAGGGTGTTTCGGAACCAGGCGACGGTTTTCTTAAGATTGGTGGTACCCATTACGCCGTGGCCAATCCTTTTGACCCGGGAAGGTCCAGTGTGGATACGCATCAATTCGCCTGTCCGGTTGTTGCTTTCAGGTCCCATATTGAGCTTCTGAAATTTTACCGGAATAGAATCATGTTCCGCTTGTCCGTAAACGACTTCAATTTGATAACCGTTTGGCTCGGTTAAACGAACTCGTTTACCTCCCCCAGGCTCATCCATACTTTCAATTTCGCTGGCACCCTCTATTTTTGACACACGATCAAGATCGTCCTCGCTGGATGCATGGTACGCAAATCCAATAAAACCAGGGTCACCTCTATGAGTTACGTGTATGAATTGATCGGCATCTGTGCCGCGCATATAAAGGGCATCATGAGTTTTTTCGACACGTACCATTCCAAATTCAGTTAGAAATTCTTCCTGGGCATCCAAATCGGGAGATTTAATTCGACCATAAGCAATGTCTCTAACCTTAATAACGGGCATCTCGACCTCCTGTGAAGACCGGTTGGGGTTGATCTGAATTCATATTGTACACTTATAAAAAATTAAGCTAGTGGCAATAATTGAATGGGAATTTACATTGAAAGCTTTCCTGCGTTCAGGGAATAAAATTTGTCTCATTATTTAACTGTTTTACCTTGCACCTTTATTCTTGTTACGGAGAGTTTCTGTACGCCCAGCGAAAATTGAAGAGCAGAAAATAACGGTACCACCAATTATAGTCCAAATATCGGGTAATTCCGAAAAAACAACAAAACCAATCGCAATAACAAAGGGTAGCCTCGTGAAATCGAAAGGGGCAACGGACCCTACATCACCCGTAGTAAAAGCTCTTGAGTACAAACGTTGGGCACTCGTTGAAAAAGCACCCAGGGCAAACCCCCAAAACCATTGCTCCCAGGTGGGCCACACCCAGACGAATAAAATTCCTATAAAGGAAAATGGCAGCATGTAAAGCGCTTGATAAAGGGCGGCAGTATCTGGCAAATCGTTACGGAGCACCACCTTAAGGACCATAGCACACAGTGCAACGAGAACCCCGCCGCCTATTACCATAAATATGCCAATGTTGACCTCCTGAAAGCCAGGTCGGATGACTATGAGGGTACCTAAAAATCCAACAAATAAAGAACCCCATCGTGCTGCGTGCGCTTTTTCTTTTAGTAACAACACACCTGCCAATGCTACTAACAATGGAAAAGTAAAAGAAATAGCGGTGGCATCCGCGAGCGGAATTAATGAAATACCACCGAAATAGCCATACATAGCAAAGGTTCCCATTAAACCGCGCATTACATAAAGCTTAGTGTGTTTCGTCCGTAACGGTTCGAAGCCTACCCGGATGAGCCAGGGCAACATAATGACTATTCCAAAAAGGGCTCTGAAAAATGAGATTTCTATAAAATGCAAATTTGTCGAGAGATGCCTTACAATTCCCGCCTGTCCGGCAAATAAAATAGCACTCATGGTCATCCAGATTGCCCCTTGCACTGAAGGCGGCAGGCCATTGAAGGTTTTTGTTACCCTTTGTTTCATTTCTTTGCTAACAAAGTGATTTATTTGTAGTTAAAAAATAGACGTTATCTATGCCAAAAGAAAAATATGAAAATATTCCTTTTTTTTACGAAATTGGCGGCGTGTGCACTGATTTGGAAAAAATTTTATGGGACAGCTATTACACCTAAATAGTTTTCTGTCTCAAACTTGGCTGAAAACTGCGTATTCGAAGAGAGTTGGTCACCACAAAAATGCTAGACGCACTCATTGCTGCTGCAGCTAGCATTGGATCGAGTAAAATGCCAAAAATTGGGAACAATGCACCGGCAGCAAGTGGGATCAGTGCCACATTGTATGAATATGCCCAGAAAAAATTTCCCTTAATTGTTTTTATTGTTTTTTGGGCTAGCTCAAACGCGTCAATGATGCTGTTCAGTTCTTCAGACATAAGTACCAAGTCACCAGCCTCAATAGCTATATCAGTTCCATTGGCAACGGCGATGCCCACGTCAGCTTGAACCAAAGCCGGCGCATCATTGATCCCATCACCTACAAACGCCACCTTGCGCCTTTCAGATTGCAGTTTTTTAATCTTTTCAACCTTTGTTTCGGGTAGGGCACTCGCAACCCAATCATCAATTCCAACCTTAGAGGCAATGCTCTCTGCAGTTTTCTGATTATCGCCTGTTACCATGGCAATCTTAAAACCAAGATTTTTAAGCTTTTTGACTACTTCCCTGCTATCTTTTTTGATTGGATCTGAGACAGCAAGCAAAGCAGAAAAATTACCGTCGATGGCGGCGTAAATTGGGGTCTTTGCTTTCGAAGCCAGCGTGTTTGCTTTATTGCTAACAGGTGACACGTCAATACCCAAATTTTGCATCAACCGCTCGCCGCCAACTGCGACGTGTTTACCTTTTATTTTTGCTTCTATACCGTGGCCAAGTTTAACTGAAAAGTTTTTAACAGGTGGAAGGTTCAAATTACGCTCGTGTGCAGCTTGGATAATTGCCTTGGCCACAGGGTGTTCACTTTGTTGTTCTGCAGCAGCTATTATAGTCAACGTTTGTTCTGACACATCGTCTTGCCCTGTATGATCAAAAAAATCTGTAAGAATGGGGCGGCCAAGAGTTAATGTCCCAGTTTTATCCAGTGCAAATGTGTCTACTTTGGAAAGCACTTCCAAAGCTTCACCATTCCTGAATAAAATACCAAGGTCTGCCCCACGCCCTGTTCCTACCATAATTGCTGTTGGGGTGGCCAAGCCCATTGCACATGGACAAGCAATTAATAGAACCGATACCGAGGTTACAAAGGCATAGCTAAGGGGTGGTTCTGGACCAAAAGCAAGCCACAAGACGAAAGTGAAAGATGAGAGGATAATCGCTGAAGGCACAAAAACGCTGGCTATCCTATCGGCTATTCTTTGTATTTGGGGTTTGCTGGATTGTGCGTCTTCAACCATTTGAACAATACGGTTTAGTGTCGTTTCAGATCCCAATCTTGTGACACTAAATTGGAAAGCACCTGCTTTATTGATGGTGCCACCTACGACTTCGTCACCTAAACCCTTTTTTATGGGTTGAGGCTCCCCTGTAATCATCGACTGATCAATGTAGCTCTCACCACTAACAATAATTCCATCAATCGGAACCCGCTCGCCCGGCCGAACAGTCACTAAATCATTTAAAACAATATCCCTTACGTCTATATTTTGATCTTGTCCTTCCCGGTCGACCGAAGCGTTTGCGGGTTGCAAATTCACGAGTTTCCGGATTGCTTCTGAGGTACGTCCACGCGCAACCGCCTCTAGATAACGGCCAAAAAGGATCAAGGTAATTATTACACCTACCGCTTCAAAGTAGGTTTTTGCGGTACCCAAGGGGAAAATCCAGGGCAATGTTAGTGCTAAAGTGGAATAGATAAACGCAGCACTCACCCCGAGCACAACAAGGCTATTCATTCCGGGACTAAAATTTCGAAATTCAGCCCATCCATGAACAAAAAATCTTTTGCCGGCGAAAAAGAGAATGGGTACAGCCAAAATAAGCTCAAAAACCATCCAACTCGTTTCGTTAATGTGGGCTAACATCCAATCTCCAACGCCTGGTATCATGCGGCCCATGGAAATTCCTACTAGTGGAATTGTAAATCCAGTGGAGATTAGAGCACTTTGTTTAAGGCCTTGGATTTCAAAATCGCGGTTGTCACTTTCTTGGTCTTTAATTTTACCGTCAGGGAATACTGTGGTTTGGGGTACGTAACCTAAGGATTGGATAGCTTTAGCTATAGATTCAGTTTTAAGAAGATCGGGAATATATGAGAGGGTTGCCTGCGCTGTTGTCAGGTTAACGTTAGCCTCTAGGACACCTTCCATTTTTTTTAAAGTACGTTCAATTTTACTTGTACAATTAATGCAAGTCATTCCACCGATATTTATCTTGAATTGTCCGGCAACTGGATGGTAGCCAGCCTTTTCTACTTCTGAGAACAATTCTCTAACCGATGTGTTCCTTTTGTTGGCAGTGATGCTGGCCTTTGCAGTTGTAAGGTTGACATTAACCTGGGTAACACCTGGCACCTTTTTTATAGCGCGTTCGACTCGCCCTGAACAATTCGCACAGGTCATTCCTTCGACACGAAATGTTAGATGAACTGACAAAATAATTCTCCGTTGTCTTAAGGTGTATTAGCGATACTTTAGTACTTCCATTAATTCGTCCACTATCTTTATAACGTCCCCTCGCTTTTGAGCTGTTACAACGTGATCTTTAAGGTGGCTTTTCAAAACCAAGTCACCAACTTTATCCATTGCGCCATCAACTGCCTTAATTTGTTTAAGAATATCAACGCAATACACAGACTCTTCTTCGAGCATACGAAGAATTCCATTTAAATGCCCTCTTATTGAGAGTAGCCTTCGGCGCGCATTTTCTCTGGTTTCTGAGTCCAGTTGAAGACAATGGTTTGTGTTTTTATTGGCCATAAAATAACCTGAAATTTTTTTTAAACCAATTTTGATATGTCATGTATTGGTATAATTTTAAATCCCACCCGGGGGGGGATGGGATTTGCTTTTTTATCATACCCCAGTCAAGAAAACAAAACTAAATTCTTGTATAAATTCAATGATCTTTTTTGGCTAAATTTTAATCTTTACCTTCTAACCGTTTCAGCCAAACAGAAATGACAGCGGGTTTACCTTTTCGAATTTGTTCCAGACCACGTTTAAGAGCTGCCGACAAATCGGCTGGATCATACACTGTTTCACCATAAGCGCCTGCCGCCTCTGCTTCTTTGGCAAAATCAATTGGCGGGTCAAAGTATCCCCCAACAAAGCCTTCTTTAGCTGCATAGGAATCTTTTCCAAAACTTCTAACCACTGCAGACGTTCCAGTGGTGTAACTACGATTTGTGTAAATAACAGTCATGAAAGGTGCATCATGTTGAGCTGCTGCCCAAATGGCTGGAGACGGGGTACCAAACATATAGAACCCGTCACCCGTAACCGCAATAACGTCACGATCGGGTGCGGCAATTTTAGCCCCGAGTGCGGCACCGGGCGACCAACCGCCGCTCGATCCAGTATTGGCTAAATATGAACCTGGAACTGCGTTAGGTAAAAAATCACGAACACGGTTTGCGGGCAGGGTTTCATCTAACACGATGCAGTTATCGTCCACCAATTTTCCAATTTGGTAACTTAGCCACAGAGGATGTATAGGTGTTTCAGTTGCATGTCCTTTTGCTTCTTGAATGTTCGCTTTATGCCAGGCAGTTGACAATTTATTTAGCCGTTTTTTCCGGCTATTGATTTTTGATTTATCAGCCGTTTTTCTTATAATTTTACGAGCTGCGGTTTTTATGGAGAGAATTGCTTGCAAAGGATCAGCGACAAGTCGAACGTCTGCACTAAATTCATAAGTCGGAATTCGTTGTTTTATAGGGTCATGACTAACAGCCGCTACAAATGCGTTTGCGGGCGGGGTGTTGTGGCCTGGAATCCAAGGCACATCAACATCGATAATTAAAACAGCATCTGCTTTTTGGAGAGCGTCTTGGGTTTGGTAAAGTGGATGTTTAAAAGGAAAGCAAAGGTAGGCCTTGTGCGCTGAATCTACAACAGCTAAGCCTAATAGCTCGGAAAGTTCTACCAAAGCAGCTAACGTTTCGGGGTTACGACCTGAACCCGAAACGATGGCGACCGGGTTCTTAGCCTTAGCAAGTTTCTTAACAATTTCTGATACTCCTGCCGGATCTGGGGCGGCCGGACGAGGAATACCAAGCTGTTCTACAGTTGGAAATCGCGCATCTTCCAGGTTTAGAAAGGTAAGTTCCTTAGGAAAACTTAAGTAAACCGGTCCACAGGGTTCTGACCGTGCTACCTGTAATGCTCGGCTAACTATAAGTCCTGGGTTATCCTGATATGAAAGTCTGTGATCCCACTTAACGTAATTTCGAACAATACCGTTTTGGTCATAGGTTTCTTGCATCCATAAATGACCTCCTTCCTCCCGCGAACCCTTCATCGTGCCTGCGAAGGCTGTTGGTGGAAAACCGGCGGTAATTAAAACAGGAAGACCGCTACGCCAAGCCGTATGGACTGCGCCTCCATAATGTTGGGTTCCACAATCGACATGAGCAGCGGTTGCTGCAGGACGGCCGCTCACAGCGGCAAAACCTAATGCTGCATTCAAGTTGGCATGTTCATGGGGAACGGTGATGAGTTTTATTGGTTTGTTATGTCCCTTTACTTTCGCCTTAGCAATTGCTTCCTGAAAAAAACCAATTTCGGAACCAGATGTAAAAAACATATGGTCTATACCGCCCTCCGACATAGCAGCGATCATAGCATCACCAGTGGTTTCGGCGGCGGTGTTATTCCAACCAGCCTTTCCATCATCTGCCATTACCTTCCCTCCTTATAATGCTTAAATTTTAATTTAAGTTTTTGTTTTAATAAGCTAACCAAATTTTGTGTTTAACTCTCTTTTCCACCGTTTACCAATTTAAAACCTTATTCTGGAAAGGTTTTTATGGCGTGTTAAGCACCTTGCGAAAGGTTAGATTAATTCTCGAACCTACAGGTTTGGTTGTCTTTGGAATTGTGTGTACCCAGTTTTTCTGTGTTTCACCGCGCATGACAAGAACACTAGCATGTGGTAATTCCAAAGAGACGACTTTTCCATCAAAATGGGGTTTCGGCTTAAAGCTAATTCGTCGGGTACCTCCTAAATTGACCGAAACAATGGTTGGATGGTTGCCCAAAGAAATTTCGTCGTCAGCATGCCAACCCATGGAATCTTGACCACAACGATATAAATTAAGAAGGACACCATTAAAGCGAGATTTTGCAATCGCTTCGGCTTGATGACGAATCTTTTGTATGGTTTTGGTCCAAGCCATCGGTTGGTTTTTTATACCAGAGTAGGTGTAAGAAGTATCGCCCATCCAACGTGTCAAACGAGGAAGTGGATGTTTTTGTCCAAACATTTTTATGGATTCCCTACGCCAATCAATTTCGTCGATTAGCCGTTTAAACAATTTGTCGGCGTCTCGTATTATGTTTTGGTAAAGGCAAACATTGGCGCCTGGAAGATCAACTAAAATGGTCTTAGTCACGTGGCAAATCCATTTCCTCTCGACCTAAACCTCAAAATCAAAAATTTAATAAACGGACGATAATCACCTGGTTTAAGTTCATGCCAAGGATCATGCAACTATACTTCCGACCAGTTCTATCCGTGCTCGTTTATAGAATTTAATTCTGGTTCCTTCAGTGAAGATTATAAAAATTGATCATATTATCATGGACCAGCTTTTGTTTAACATCATTAGAAAAAGAATTAGTTTCCAAAAACTCGGGTAACTCGGTGGTTAAATCTTCTTCTGTCGGTTCATGAGGATAGTCTGAAGCATATAAAATTCGGTCCGGGCCGATTGCGTCAATGGTATATTTTAAATTTTTCTCCCCAAGTTCCATAGATACCCAAAAATTTTCCCCTTCTCGAATATATTCAGATGGACTTTTTTTGATCTTTTTACGCGCTGCTGTCCCAAAAATGGAATCAAATTCATAATCCATTCTATCCATCATGAAAGGAACCCATGTCGCGCCACCTTCAAGGAATGCGATACGCAAATTTGGAAAAACATCAAATACGCCAGAAAATATAATATCCGTTAGCTGGATCATTAATGGAAATGGGTGCTCCAGGGTGTGAACTTTTACAAATTCCTGAAAATGATCAAAACCAAAACCACGGCTAGGAGCCCCATGAATAGCCAGGGGCATATTATTTTTTTCAGCTGCCTCGAAAATTGGCCAAAAAAATTCGTTTCCGTATGTTTTTCCCAAATTGGTATGTGAGGGAAGGATCATTGCTGGAAACCTAACTCTTTTATTTGCACATCGTTCAATTTCGGCTGCTGCTGCTTTCGGATCCTGCACTGCTAATAATCCCGCTCCATAAAGCCTTTCATCTTTTTTGGTGTAAAGGTCTTCCAACCAATTATTATATGCCATACAAGTAGCAACCGCCCACCTAGTATCAGAAATCAATCCCGCAGCGAGCCCTGCTGTTGGGTACAACACTGTTCCTTCAGCACCAATTTTTTCAAGCATTTCTCCCCAAACTTCCGCATCAGTGTGGGTATATCTACGGGGGACTTCATCACCTTCTGCCATAATAAAACCACGTGCCCATCCGTCCAGTGATGGCCAAATACCAAATGTTTTAAACCTTTGAAGTCCAGAAAATTCGCCTTCGTAATAACCGATTAACTCATCGTCGTTTTCAAGTACGTGACCGTCTCCATCGAAGACTTTAAACCCATTGACCGCCATAACGTCCTCCCCATTGAACTTAAGCTCACAACTTAATTAAACCACGAAAATTATCTGCATTAAAGCAAACAGTTTAGCTAAAAACCTAACAACTATATTAAAAAAAAGAGTCAGTATCTTGTTTGTCAAAAGAAGTGCTTATGTGATTAAATTCTGGTTTTTAAGATTAACGAAAAATTAGGCAATAGATTTGAAATTCCAGGAAGACGTTTTCCGCTTGCCTAAATCGAAAATTTGATGAAACTGAAAAAAAAAAGTATAGCAGGCATAACAAAAAAAACTTAGGGAGATTTTTGATGCACAAAATTGCAAAAATTTTTACTGTAATAGGTCTGGCTGCTCTAGTTTCAGCACCGGTTCTGCAGGCTAAAGAGGTCACGCTGAAAGGAATATCCGCTTGGCCAAAAAACTTTCCGCTTACAGCAGGGGACTTTTTGCTGTTTGTTAAGGAAGCGAATAAGCGAGGAAAAGGGTACTTCAAAATTAAACATATTGGTGGTCCGGAAATTGCAAAAGCTCCTGCACAGGCAAAAGGATTTAAGTCTGGCTTATACGACCTGATGCATACCGCAGCAAGTTATCACCGGGGTGTAGCACCTGAAGTCGACGCTTTATCGGCTACCTTTTTGAAACCCTGGGATGCGCGTAAAAACGGTGCGATGAAGGCGCTGAATGATGCAATGACCAAGCGTATAGGTGGAATAATACTAGCTCACACGGCGTCTAGCGTTTCCTTTAACCTATATCTCAGGAAGAAGCCGCCTATGACCGCCGATGGTGTTGTTTCTCTCAAGGGATTTAAAATGCGTTCTGTACCCATTTATGATGCATTTCAAAAATCACTTGGTGCCACGACGATGACTGTCCAAGTCCCAGAAATTTACAACGCCCTTGAAAGAGGCCTTGTAGACGGTTTCGCTTTCCCTAATTTGTTCACAAGAAAATTTGGCTGGAATAAATATGTCAAATACACTGTTTTTCCTTCTTTCTACCAGCTGGAACCATGCATATTTATAAATAACAAAGCGCTGAATAAACTTTCGTCAAAGGGTAGGGCCATTATGCTCAAAGCGGGCGCGGATTGGGAAAGAAGCTCCTATAACAATTGGGCACCAAAAGTTGCAAAAGAACGAGTAATTTATAAAAAAGGTGGTACAAAAGAAATTATTTTGAAAGGTGCTGCCGCCAAAAAGTATTTGGGTTTTGCAAATAAAACCCCAATAGAGAGGCTTAAAAAAGTAAAATCGGCGGAAGCAAAAATATTATCAAAACTTTATCACGGACAATAAATTAATAATTACCCTAACGCCTGGTTTATCTGAACTTATGCTACTGATAAACCAGGCAAAATTTTTTAGATACCTCTATGCGAGTGGTTGCAAAGTTTTATCTTGGTTTGATTAATGGTCTCGCAATAATTGCAGGCATAATGTTGGCTGTAATATTTGTTGGGATTGTGGCTGATGTCGCGATACGCACCGTTGGGTTTAATTCTCTACAGTGGTACAGCGCAATCGCTGAATATTGCTTGTTGTTTTCAACGATGCTTGGCGCTCCATGGCTGGTAAGGCTAAAAGCGCATGTTGTTGTGGAATCTCTTACTCTGGCCATGCCGCCCCTTATTAAAATGGTAATGGCGAAAACAGTTTATTTAGTTTGCATATTCTTGTCTTTATTGTTTGTTTATTACGGTTTTGTCGAGTTTTTAGGTACGCTTGAATCCGGTGAAATAGATATCCGCTCGATTGACATGCCTAAATGGATACTTTTCCTTCCATTTCCGATTGGTTTCACGCTCGTTGCCATAGAATTCGGACGGTATTTAATCGGCTTTGACTCTTATTATTCGGGCAAGGCCGGAACTTCAGAATCTCTCTGATGGAACTTTTTACGGAATGGTATTCAATCGCCGGCTTTTTGGTCGGGATGGTTATTGTCTTCATGCTTTTGGGGATACCCGTAGCTTTTGCTTTTTTGACCGCAAATATTATTGGTGCAATGATTTTCATGGGCGGCTTAAATGCCATGCCACAAATTGTTGTAAACGCCGTTGAATCGGTGACTATTTTCGCCCTAATTCCTGTACCCTTATTTATTATCATGGGTGAACTTTTTTTTCATACCGGCCTTGCTGTTCGCGTATTTGATGCGCTTGACCGGTGTTTTGGACGTCTACCTGGCAGACTTTCATATATAACCGTTGCAGGTGGAACCATATTTGCAACACTTTCCGGTTCAACTATGGCCAACACCGCCATGATGGGATCATTGATGGTCCCTGAAATGACTAATCGCGGTTATAAAAGGCATATGTCAATGGGGCCAATCTTGGGGACCGGCGGGCTTGCAATGATTATTCCGCCTTCTGCGCTCTCTGTTTTATTAGCAAGCTTGGCAGAAATAGATATTGGCAAGTTGTTGATCGCTGGTGTTTTTCCGGGGCTCGTTCTTGCTGTGTTGTACTCCATCCTAATTTACGCACAAGTTAAAATTGATCCTGATGCAGCGCCAGAATACACAGTAGAGCAATACACTTTTGGACAAATGATTTGGTCTCTAATTGTCAACGTCCTTCCAATGGGCCTCGTTGTTTTCTGTGTTATCGGTTTAATAATTTTAGGCATTGCTACACCCACAGAGGCTGCGGGATTTGGTGCCCTTGGTGTGATGGTTCTTGCGCTCATTTATCGCGTATTGACATGGAAAATTCTCGTAAAGGCTTTTTCCGGATCTTTGCGCGTCACGGCAATGGTCCTTCTCATCATTCTCGCATCCTCAACCTTTAGCCAGCTACTTGCCTTTACTGGCGCAACCACGGGGTTGATCGAGTGGGCAACTAAAGTAGAGCTTGCCCCATTAGTGATGCTTCTGATCATGTTTAGTGTACTTCTTATCCTTGGGATGTTTATGGACCAGGTATCGATGATGCTGTTAACCGTTCCAATATTTTTTCCATTGGCGGAAATGCTCCAGTTTGACGTCATTTGGTTTGGCTTGGTTATGCTATTAGCTTTAGAAATTAGCCTTACAACCCCACCCTTCGGATTACTCCTTTTCGTAATGATGGGTGTGGCACCTGAAGGGACCACTCTTTGGCAGGTTGCTAAGGCGGCTGCCCCATACATTGGGTGTGCTTTAATTGTTCTCGTTCTTCTCATAATATTTCCCGAACTTGGGACCTATTTGCCAAACCTAATGGTTAAGTAGACAAGGGAGAAACCTGCTGTGATAACCCAAGCTCCTTAATTTGCTCCTAACTAAATTAGCTTTAAACCCCTGCAGTCGTGAAAAATTCTTAGACACAAAAGAAAAGATCGAGGTGGTTTCAGAAGCCAAAATCAAGAATTGGAAAAATTGGCTTGGGTTTCAGCTTCAAATGCAAGCAATTTTTTAACGCTTGGCCGAGTTTGCATCCGTTGAAAATGGGAGTTGCAGTTTCCAAATCGGGTAAGGTCTAGCTTAAACTGAGTAGCCCGGCGAAAACACCAGAAAAAATGCGCATCCGGAGCGGTAAAGTCATCAAAAAAATACTCACGACCATCCAGTAATTTTTCAGCTATTTCAAAATTCTCGTAAAGTGGTTCAGCAGCTAATTGGCGTACGCTATCATCTGCATCCGGCACATTGCAGACCTTTGGAGGTGAATTAATTCGACTTAAATAGGGGTGAATACCTGATGAACACCAGGAAAGCATTGAGACTGCTTTCAATTCTTGCCAGGGGTCGGCGGGCAGCAGTTGCGTTTGAGGAAATGTACGTGAAATCCAAATATGAATGGCTACATTTTCTGTTAACGTTTCTCCGTCTACCATTAACAAAGGTACTTTGTGCTTCGGGTTGATTTTAAGATATTCCGGCGACATATGTTGTTGCTTGCGAAAATTGAGTGGTACAACTTCGAAGTTAGCTTTTGCTTCTGTAAGCGTAATATAAGGCGCTAGTGCACAAGTAATCGGTGCGTAATACAGTGCGATTTTCATTTGATTCTCCCTTGCGTTCGTATTGAAGAAGTTTTAGCTAACTTCGAAGTTAAAACAAGCAACTAATTTTTACCTTTATTGTTTGAACGCTGGTGCCTTTATTTCTCACTGGCAAGATTTACTCAATACATACAACTTTAACCAAGCATTTCGCATCCTCTTTGTCCTATAAATTTCTCATAGTTATTTGACAAAAGCCCTTCTTATTTACAGCATTCAAAACCTATGAGTAACATAGAATTTTATTTTTTTAAATTAAATGAGTTGGAGTTCGGAGAATTTCATGGACAATTTACATAAGAATGAGAGTCACCTTAACTTTCTTAAAGACCTTCCAAAGACTGGCTCAGGTACTAAGTCAGGAAATATGCTCCGACAATATTGGCATCCTCTTTGTTTGTCAGAAGACTTGAGAGATATTCCCTACGGGGTTCGGATGCTGGGTGAAGACCTTGTGGCCTTCCGTTGCGGAGATGGCGGCCTGGGACTGGTAGGACAGTTTTGTCCACACCGTTGTACCTCACTTGAATACGGGCAAATTAAACTAAGCGGTCTGAAATGTTCTTATCACGGCTGGACTTTTGATAGGCGAGGCAACTGCATTGATATGCCTCTCGAACCCGTTAATAGCCCGCTACGCGATGAAATTAAACACATCTGGTATCCAGTTGAGGAATGGGCTGGTGTGGTTTGGTGCTACATGGGGGCGGACAAGGCAAATCCTCCCCCTTTACCAAAGATTGACATATTAGCACGCTCAGATGGAAAAATTGTCCTTAGTCGCGGTGATATTCGAAATTATAACTATTTGAATTTTTTGGAAAATTTTGTAGATATAGGGCACTCCTACGTCCTCCACATGATTGTCCCTGGCATTGTACCTGAGGATTTAAAGCCCTATTGCGATATGTCAGTTGATACAGATTGGCGCAATATTGACTTCCGTGTGTTTGAAACCGATTTTGGATTAAAAAGTGTTATCGTTCATAATACGGCTGATCCTGAAGGTAAATATGTCAATACCTGGAGTTTGGCCTTTCCTACTCATTTTCGATTCGGCGGAATTCTTGCAGGTTTGCCACCTGATTTCACGGTAGACCGACGAGAAGGGGGCGGAATGTTGAGAATTATAGATGATACGCATTTCGAAATTTTTCGTTATACGTTAATCCGTAAGGGAAATTTTCAGAGCAATTTTTTTCCTCGTAGTGGAAATACCGCACGAGGGCTGGATGAAGGTGTAAGGGGTCTCATTGAAAAGAAAGACTATGATCACCGGAAATATCCCGCTTGGGAGGGAATACCTCCCGTTGAAGATTTAGTCATACAAGAAGCTCAAGGAGCTATACCTCCCCGGGAAAAGGAGCATCTGGCTTCGACAGATATTGGTGTGGCGCTATATCGCCAAATTTTAAGGAAATCTATGGATGACGTTGAAAAAGGTGGGAAGGGCAAACCAGTTTCGGTAGACGAGGAGGGTGTTATCAAAGTTGATACATTTAAGGGATTCATAAATACTGAAGACATTGTTCTTGGCCCAGAGAATATGCCGTCTTCTGAGGATGGACGTGGTCTAATCCGAGACAAAAGTGGTAAACTCGTGTTTGCTTGACGGACTGTTCAAAGAAACCAAGTTAAGGGAGATCTTTGTCTATGAATAGGGAAAGTGGACGCCTGCTCGAGTGGGATTGTCGGCAGTTGGTCATCAACTTTTATATGCTTTTAGATGAAAAAAAATATACTGAACTTGCCAATCTTTTTGCAGAGGATGGTGTTTGGGTTCGGCTAGGCGTCGACCTTGTTGGACCAGAAGCAATTGTCGCTAAAATGGCTGAACGCGAGGATTGGTTGACCACGCATTTGGTTAGTAACGTGCGTTTTGAGGTCAACGGCGCTGACGAGGTAAACACCACGCAATATGTTACGCTTTACCGACATGAAGGGTGGAAAAATGAAGATGGTCCTGCACCCGTCGTAATGCCCCTGAGCATACTCCGACATCGAGATCAGCTCGTTAGAATTAACCAAGGATGGAAGTTCAAAAGGAAAATGAGCCAAGCCATTATGACTGATCGCAGTCGGGTAACGCATTATGGCCAGTGAATAGGGCAGTATGGCGTTTAATAATTTTTTGGGAGAAAATAAATGCTGACGGCACAAGACATCCAAGGACTTTACGCCATTATACCCACACCTGCTCTACCGAATGCTGAAAGTTTGGATGCCAGGGATACTGTTGACCTCGTAGAAACCGAGCGAGTGATTAATGCATTAATTCAAGATGGAATATCAGGATTAATTGTACTTGGCACTACCGGTGAGTGTGCGACACTTTCTCAGTCAGATTACGAAGCATTTGTCGCCTGCGTATTGGAAACAGTAAAAAAACGAATACCAACATTTGTTGGCACAAGTGCTCTTGGTGGGCACGAAGTAGCCAATCGATTGCATTTTATCAAAGATCGTGGGGCAGATGGGACCTTGCTCGGGCTTCCCATGTGGCAGCCTTTAGTGGATGTGGAAGCGATAAACTTCTATCGTCAGGTTTCAGAACTTTTTCCTCAACTCGCTGTGATGGTTTATGCAAATTCCCGTGCTTTTCGTTATTCTTTCCCACTGGAATTTTGGGAGGCAGTTGCACGTGAAGCGCCAACAGTTTGTGCTGCCAAACATTCTCGGCCGGGTAATTTAGTGAAAATTATTAAGGCGTCAAAGGGTCGAATTAATTTTGTGCCGCATGAAATGTCAGTCAAAAAATTCTATAATCTTTCTCCTCAAACCACTACCGCTTGTTGGGCAACGTCGGCGGCCATGGGACCGGCTCCTGCGTGCGCCATAATGGAAGCTATCCAACAAAAAAATAGTCAGGCAATTGAAACGCTGGCAGAGGCAATTGACTGGGCGGCAACGCCAATTCATCCAATCGTTACTGATGCAGAGGTATTTGCTTCCTACAACATTCAGTTGGAAAAATTAAGAATTAACGCAGCCGGTTATTGTAAAGCCGGTCCTATGCGCCCTCCTTATAATTATATGCCCGAGGAATTTAAGTTAGCGGCGGAAGAATGTGGACGCCGTTGGGCCCTCCTTTGTGATAATTACCAAGGTAATTTCCATTTTAAAGAAGAAGTCTGGAAAATTTCACACCGCTCAAACCCTAGAAATTAAAAATTAGTTTATAGACAAAAATTATTGGAGAAGAGGGCTATTTTCTTTTTCAAGGATTTTACGAACCGCTGGTCGCTCTAACATCCTTTCCTTGAAAGCATTGTAATGTTCTAAATCTGTCATTGGCATTTCAATGCGCAGACCCCAGCCAAAAAATACTAAAGCGTAGGGGTCAATAAAAGTGTATTGCTTTCCCATCATCCATTGTCTGCCCGAAAGCCTTGTGTCAACCTCTTCCATACACCCCCAGTAGATTTTTCGGCAATTTTCACTAATGGCATTTAAGGAAAATTCCCCTATATCAGCTCCACCGGCTGGTCGTTCAGGGTGAAGAATAGAGCCAAATGCAACATGAGCTGTTCCTGCAAGCCATCCGGTCGTTTCCACGCAGTTTGCCAACTCAGCTGGGTCATCCGGGGAGAGGTTAGCCTTTGGAAATTGGCTTGCAATGAAAGGTAAAATGGCAACATTTTCAGTAATGACCCTTTCGCCTATGGCTAAAGCCGGTACTTTTCCGTGGGGATTGATTTTACGGTAGCTATCGGTTCGCTGTTCCCCTTTTGCTAGTGCGACGAGCTTGGTTTCATAAGTTGCTCCGCATTCTTCTAATAGAATATGGGAAGCCATAGAACACGCACCAGGCGAAAAATAAAGTGAATACACGGTTATTCCTCCTAAGTTTTTCTTTATTGTTATAGCTTGGAATAGAGGTAGTACAAAGTCCAGTCTCTACCGATTTTTCTAAATTTATTTTTTTGTTATAACTTCTTTTAAAATACTCAATTAAATTCTGATATTGCAGAAAATTACCTTTTCTATTCTCCTGATATGTGAAAATGGTAAAATGTGATTTGAATGATCACTATTTTTTTCAATTTGGGAGCAAAAAATGAATTGGCCACTGGTTAAGGCGATACTGATTTTGCCGGGTACGGTAATCATTTATGTTCCAACTTTTATATTTTGGCTGACCTTAGGAACCAAATGGGAATTTTTTCTTTCCAATTACAATCAGGTGGGGTTTTGGCTGGCGGCCATTTTTACGGTGATTGGTATTTCTCTAGCGGTTGGCTCGGTAAGACAGTTTCACCGGTTCGGTGACGGAACACCAGCGCCATGGAATCCCCCTCAAAATTTAGTCGTCAAGGGCCCCTACAGATATGTCCGTAATCCGATGATATCCGGGGTGCTTTTCATTCTGGTTGCCATGTCATTATATTTTCAATCCTGGCCACTGGCGGGGTGGTCAGGTATTTTTTTTATTGCAAACGTTTTTTATTTTCCTTTTTCAGAGGAAAAAGATTTAGAAAAACGGTTTGCCGAAGAATACCGAATCTACAAAAAAAATGTGCCCAGATGGGTTCCCAGGCTCACCCCTTACACGATAATTGAAAAATCTAACGTCAATCAATAAACTATCCATTGTATTTTCTCTGTTCTCGTTCTCGATTAAGTTTTTGCTGCGGTGTCTAAAAACCATTATTTAAAGACCAACTAAATAAGTCCTTTCTCCTATCCCTAAAACGAAAATTTTTCGATATAATTGGGAATGGCCAAACATACCGTTTTTGATCCAAATCGTGATGATCCTTTTATTTTAAGTCGAACGGGCATCGATGAGTTTTTAGATTGCCCAAAATGCTTTTATCTCAAAAGGCGGTTGGGTTTGGCTTTTCCAAAAAGTTTTCCATTAACCCTTGCCATTGCGACGGACGCAATTCTTAAGAACGAATTTGATGAGATAAGGAGAAATGGGCATCAAAAACATTATGTGTGGAAAGAAAATCAATTGAATGTTCGGGCTTTTTCTCATCAAGATTTGGAAAATTGGCGAAATAATTTTCGGGGCATTCGTTACCTTCACGTGCCTACCAACCAACTGGTTTTTGGAGCGATTGATGATATTTGGCAGAACCTTGAAACTAACGAAATTCACATAGTTGATTATAAATCTACAAGTAAAAAAACAGACCCAGGTATTGAGAGTGGATGGGGGTTTGGTTACAAACGCCAAATGGAAATCTATCAATGGTTGTTTCATCAAAATGGTTTTGATGTAAGCGGGGTAGGGTATTTTCTTTATATTAATGGGCGTAAAGACACGGGCTTTTACGAAACTGATCAAAATGGAGAGACTATCGGCCGTATGTTATTTAAGACTAACCTTATTCAATACGTTGGCAACTTTGATTGGGTTGATGGGGTTTTGCGCCAATGTAAGGCAACCCTAGAAGGGACCAGCCTTCCGAAGGCATCAGATCATTGTGACCGGTGCCGATATTTTAGCCAACGGGGCCAAATAGAATAATTTCAAGCTACTTAAACTAGTTCTAAAAAATGTCTTTCCGACACATTTTATTTATTTTCGGTTAAATCCCGAATTGATTTTAACCTCACAATGATCGGGTCCTATCAGGGTAAAAGAATCATGTCCTGGATTACGGCGGACAATTTGTGACGGATTTAGCCCCTTATTGCAAAAATCCTGCCGTGCCTCATCGATGTTGTCTACTTTGAAATCAAATTGTAGAAAATTTTCGGAAGAAATTTTAGCATTGGTTTGTGTCAGCTGAAGGCGTGTGCGGTCATGTAGCTCTACAACAGTGAATCCTTCACGTCGGGTATCAGCACGAGCGCCAATTGCCTCAAAAAACTCGACAGCTTCAGAAAGGTTTGTAACTGATAATCTTAAATGAGCCAGCGCTACGGCTGATTTTGAAGGAGTGTCCATGATATATTCCCATCAATGTAATATTAAAGTTTGACCTAATCGTAACGTGCTTTAAGTACAAATTCCTACCACAAATAAAAACTTAACTAATGTAAATATAATAAGTTTACGCCCTATTACCAACGAGCGTCTATCATGAAAAAATGATTAGTTTTTTTGAACAATTTTTCTGGGCAAGCCCGTTTTTTTTTCGAAAACGGGCGGTTGATTTTTATTTTATGGTAGGAAGTCTTTTTTTGTGCCGCGCTATAAGGAGAGGTATTATCATCAAACATGCGAGAACAGCGAAACCTGCGTTCACCCCATATACCCATTGCATAGCGGGTGCTATCACCTCTCGACCAGAGTCTTCAGTTAAACCAGCCGCAGAAGCTACCATTCCAGAGGCAGCGGCCCCGAATGAAATCCCAATGTTCCGGATCGTTTGGACTGAAGTACCCGCCATATGATTTTCTGACTCCGGTACGATCGCTAATATTCGCTGAATGATAGGGTTATTGGTTGCGCCCAGACCAAGGCCCGTTAAACCAATTCCAATAGCGATTACTATTACGGGGCCCAAATCTACTGTAAGCGCGATACAAATGGTGGCCAACAACATAAAG
>JAYZBC010000022.1:0-18720 GCA_036339375.1 Pseudomonadota bacterium
TAGGCGTGTCCCGAGTTCGAGGGGAATTACGTCCGCAACAGTAAACCTCAAATTTTTGGCACCGCGGTCAATCATACGTTGTGTCGTATGATAGTTCATGGCACAAGCGATTGGATATTCCCCAGCTGCTACCTTTTGAGCTATAGAACCCTGCCCTTGAACTATGACAACTTTATTCTTGACCATATCCTTAAGCCATTGGATATGCCGTTTTCTTTGTTTTGTATCATATTGGAATGCGTGAAGTTTGTTTCGGGAATCTATCAGGACCCTACCCTTCCACATTGAGTTCGTGCAAGCATCCCAAGTCTTCGGTTCTTTTCCTTTTGGCACCAATTTAGCATTATACGCATTTCCTCTGACCAGGCCCGCACTCGAGAGGTACCAGCCATCTGGCGAATAGGCTAAGTCACTAATCTCTGGTGATCCGGAAGGCCTGGATTTGTTCAGCTCACGGTAATCAAAGATAGGCTTAATAAAGGCTCCAGCATCTCTATATTGTTTCTGCATTTCACCAGCCACATGCATGATATCGTAAGGTGGATTTTGCCCTTGTTTCCAGGAAATTAAAAAACGGCCGAATGGGCCAATTCCTCTTTCGCGTTTATATTTAATGCTCTTAACGAAAGGAAATGCCTTTTTAAAGGCAGGTAAAATTTTCTTTGTATCTCTTCCAGGCCAATCGAGAGACATCCTAATTTTTCCGCCCACTTTTCCCATCTCGGCTTTTGCCATTGAAACTAACTTATCGTAAGGATCTTTTGCCATCGATGGTTGCGCACTAACAACTGCCAATATGAGAGCGACGTGCAAACCCGCAACTAAACCTCCGGTTCGCATTTTTTGCTTCCTTTTGTTAGTCATGTAGTTTTCCTCCTCTGTGTATTTTTTATTTATTGTACAGTTTTTGTTTTCGTCTAAGTCTTCATTTTGAGCGACCTTCGGCGTAGCGTAATACCGTCGCATCTTTAGAAACTTGAGTTGGCCCATATTCTGTATTTTTGTCGATAAAAATACATGATCCAGGGCCACAGATCTGATCGCCAAAAAATACCTCCCCCTCAAGAACGTAAAACATTTCGTTAAAAGGATGGGAATGCACAGGTATGTCCGTTTCCGGACCCCAATGTCTAATCATGATTGTAGGCTCTCCTTCACCTTTGCTGTGGTGTAGGAATTTTGTAAAACCATGGCCGGACTTAACAAGTTCGGTGTCGCTTTCATGCACAGTATAGACAGCCATTTTTTTCTCCGTTCAAACTACGCCTTTTCCATTTTTCAAATGCCTACCAAATCCCAATGCATCCTCTTAAAGTGTATTGGCGCCCTCCAAGGGTGCATTTTGTTCATTTTCAGAAATCCATTTTTCATAAGCGGTAATTGTAATGACCTCGTTTTTCTTGGGGTCACGAATAATTCCTTTAGGATCCTTGCCTGCGGCAACCTTTTCCATTTCACGTAAATACATCTGCCTTAACATAATGATTCCTTCGTCTATTACCGATGACAAATTCTCATTTTCTCTGTCTGATACTGGTCCGATGCTATCGATCACCATTCCGTCCTCTATCATGTGTAGAGGCGGAATATTGTAACCTAAAACCGGCTCTTCAGAAGTTTTGTACTCTTTAAATGGCTCAAACACTGGAGCGCTTGGTTTCCATCTTTCGGTAAAAGGATCACCCTCAAAACGGGCAGGATTGTCCGCCGGTTTAAACCGAGACCTCATTAATAACGTATGCGTTTCATCGATCGGCACACTCCATCTAGCAGCAGAAAGTGCGGTTCCACTCTGGCGCCCGGAAAGATATCTGCCACCACTACCGCCGCAACTTATGCCTGGCATCAACAGATGATGTTCGCGGTAGTTGAGTTTGTCGGTATTCTTAGGTCTTCGGAGTGCTTTATATACAAGTCCAAGCTCGGTTTCTTCAAAACCCAAATTTGGTTCAGTGCTTCGGAGATCAGGCCAAGCACCACCGTGAGTAAAACTAACATGTACAGGGTCCAAACCATTTTCAACGCATTGCAACCAGTTACAGTTCTGAAACCCTTGAATTGTGATATAAATTTCTCCGTCTCCTGCTAAGAAGTCATAACGCGGCAACAATGGTGCAGGCTGAGGCCCAAGGTATGTAAATACAAAGCCACCCAACTCTTCTGTCGGATAAGCCAGATGATCAATTTCTTCTTTGAGTTTGCTATCCTCAGGTTCACCCGGAATTTCAAGTACATTTCCATCAGTGTCGAGTAACCATCCGTGATAACGGCAGCGTAAGCCTAAGGCCTCCACATTACCCAAGCACATATTTGCACGGCGATGGGGACAAAGGGCTCCAATCACACCTGCTTTACCTTTTCCATCCCTGAAAAGAACGAGTTCTTCACCCAAAATTTTGATAAAAGTTGGTTTGTCTTTTAAATGTTCCGAAAACCCCACCGGCCACCAATAACGGCGAAGAAACTCGCCCATCGGAGTTTTGGCTTTTACTTGTGTGAGTAATTCATTTTCGTCTTTGTTTGTCTTGTACAAGCATAACCTCCATTGACAAATTTTAAGACCAAGAAACTGTTTTTTGTATTACATATTTTCCCTAATTATCATAGGGTTATTGTTTAAAACCTGCCACTGACTATATTTTGTCGATCATTTTCTATAAACGTTTGCCCCGGTTCACTTGCAAATGTCAAACGGAATCCGGCTTAATATAATTCATTCTCCCACCACCTTTTTGGGATTTAAGATAGCCGTCAACATGTCCAGTGGGGTCGGCATAAGTGCGCAAACGGTGACTAAGATATTCGTCTGTTCGGAGCGAAATATCATATGGCGAATCCATAGCAGCCTGCGCCGAAAGTTTGGCATGCTCCAGCGCCGCAGGATGACGTGAAGCAATTTCTTTGCTCAGAGCATTAACAGATTTTTTCAGAATTGCTTTTGGGACAACGTGTGATACAAGACCGACTTGGGCTGCTTCCAAGCCCGAAAGGTTTGTCCCTGTTAACTGGACACGAAATGCAATTTTCGCTGGTATTCCCGATTGAAACAACGTGGGGGTAGCAACAGCACCATAACTCCCGCGTATGATTTCAGGCATTCCAAGCTTTGCGTCTTCAGCGGCAATTGCTAATTCACAACCGTTAACTAAAACCAAGCCCCCACCCAAGCAAAATCCCTGTACAGCCGCTATTGTGATTTGGGGACAACTCCTGAGTAGGGAGAGCAACTCTCGTAGATCACTCTGATCCCAACGCTGTGGAGTTTTACTGCGGGTTCTGCCTAATTCGTGAAGATCCATACCCGCACAAAATGTATCGCCAGCCCCGGAAATAATAATACACCGAACGTCCCGATTGTCCCGAATTTCATACAAAGCGCCAAGAAGTTCATCCATGAGTGCTTGATTGAGAGCATTTTTCTTTTCTGGACGGTTAAGGGTCAGTCGCGCAATTCTGTCTTTTTTTGACACTTGTTTTAAAATCAATTTTTGTTTTTTCAACTTTAACTCTCCCTAAATTTTTGACTGTTGCAAATATCCAGATTTTCACTCCGATACCATTGTTTTCTTATATTTAATAAAACCAAATACACTCTACAAACATCCGTTCAAGGAATTTCATTAATCCTGCGGAAGAGGCCCTTTCACCACGTAACCGAATGGCAATGCCGTTTGACAAATCAATTCCACTAAACTGGCACTCCAGGTATAGGGTATAAACAAATTAAAACTGGGACCTTTTAATCCATCCAGCCGTCTGTAGAGCATAACGGGCACAGAGTGAATAGCGGTGAGTACAAAACATTGTCCCGGAAAACTCTCATTATTTAAATCAACCGAGATGAGCCTTGCAAGCAAGTCTGGAACTTTAACCCCTTCTAATTGAATAATTGTGCGTGCGTGTGAAAGGTCAAGAAATGACAGACTATTTGTATCTGCTAACGATTTGATTGTGTTCCACTCAAAAGCACCAGAGCTCCAAACCAATATCCTTTCTGGTCCAACCCGAAAAACAGTTTTTTCTTTGGCTATTTGTGCCTTACTGAAAGTACCGAGTTCTGAAAACCCTAAAACAGAAAGCAACTTTTGTATTTTTTTCTCAAAATTGTCGGGCCAACCGCTAATTTGAGTGAAAGAAACTAGAGGTATTTCTTTCAGAATAATTGGGGGGGCTTTTTGTTCTGACCCAAACCATCCCGCCTTTAATTGAAAATTAACAGCAGAACGAAGCTTAACCATTTTGTCGTTCTCCTTGAGGATCAAAAAAATGTGGAGAAACAACCCGCAGGGAAAAATTTTTGTTTTCTAAAAAATCAACACTTTGAATTTTTTCTCCTAGTCGATCATTTCCACGGATCAAGAAGCCTAAACCAATAAATTTATTTAGTGCTGGTGACCATGTAACGGAGGATACAAATCCCTCGCCGTGTCCAGCAGTTGGTGTGTTTTCGGAGAAAAGTAACATCCCAGGTTTTAACTGCTGATTTTTCTGAATAACCTCTAGGCCTACTAAAATTTGTTGAGACTGATCATTCAAGAGGGGACGTTGGCGAAGAACTGATCCAACATATTGTTTGTTTTTATTGGCTAAACGTTCTAGACCAAGATTGCATAATGTATTGCGGCCGTCCAATTCTGGAGCCGATACGTGTCCCTTTTCAATACGCAAAGTTCCCATCGCTTCAGTACCATAAGGGATTAATTTAAAAGACTTTCCCTTTTGGATTAATTTGTCCCAAATTATTTGGCCCCAGCCAGAACCAACATAAATTTCATAGGCCAGCTCTCCTGAAAAACTCATCCTATGAAGACGAATAGGGATTTCTCCAATTTTTGTTTCTGTGAGGGCCATGTTAGGTAAAGCTTCACTTCTTAAGTCACATCCTATTGTTACCTCCTGCAACAACTGCCTAGACTTTGGTCCAGCTACAGCAATAGCAGCCCATTGATCAGTGACACTTGTAAGGTGAACTTTTAAGTTGGGCCAAGAGGTTTGTAACAAAAACTCCAGGTGGGAAAGGACAGAGCCTGCATTCGCTGTTGTCGTGGACATGAAATAATCAAATTCCCCGAGGCGTGCTGTTGTACCATCGTCCAGCACTAAACCGTCCTCCCTTAACATTACACCGTATCGTATGCGTCCTACCTTCAGTCTCTTAAAATTATTTGCATACACTCGGTTTAAAAATTCACTTGCGTCCGGACCCTGTACAGAAATCTTTCCTAAAGTCGATACATCCACCAATCCAACATGTTTCCGTATATGTTCGGCCTCGCGAATATAGGCTTCTTTCAGACCCTCATCTTTAGCAGGATAAAACCAAGGCCGTTGCCAAGGACCCACTGCAATAAATTTTGCACCAATTTTTACATGCCAATCATGAATTGGGCTTACACGAGTAGGAGCAAATTTTTTGCCTCGTCTCTCAGCAGCCATAGCCCCAAAAGATATAGGGGTATAGGGCGGCCGAAATGTTGTAATACCGATATCACTAATCTTTCCTCCCTGGAGCTCAGCCATCCGGGCAAGGGTGTTAATGTTGGAGGTTTTTCCCTGATCTGTGGCCATACCTGATGTCGTGTAACGTTTCGTATGTTCTACTGATCGCATGCCCTCCAAATCAGCGAGATCAATATCACCAATAGTTGTGTCATGTTGAAAATCTACAAAAGCTTTTCCCTCTTTATTGGAATGAATTCCAATACCTAACCCCCGGATTAAACCAGCACCCAGAGTTGTGGAAAACGGTGATGCTGGTATGGGGAATACAGTACCGGGATTATTTTTATGACCGCAGAAATTCGCAGCCTTTACGCCAGCGGAAAACCAGGCTTCACTAGGATTTTTGTTTCTAAAGGTTGGCGACACTAACCCCACACAGGAAAAATTTTCCAAATTATCAACGTCAGGAAAAAAAGCTCCCCTAGATTGATTAAAAATTGGTTTGTAACCAAGCTGACTCCATAAATTTAGATTAGGCGCCCAACCCCCAGAAATAGCGAGTAAATCCACCTGTATTGTTATCATTTTAGGAAATGAAGAGTGAGGTTTGTCTTGTGTAAGGGCAATATCAACCTCTTTCAAACTACGGAGGCCTCGCGCTCTTATTACGGAATAACCAATAAAGGTTTCAACGCCACTAGCATCGAGTAATTTTTTAACATCAGAATTTATTTTGGACCCTGAATAAACAAGTGAAACCCTGGCTCCCACGAGGGCTAAATCGTGGGCCGTAACAAAGGCACTCCAATTATTTGTAGCAACAACAACTTTTTTGCCTGTCAAAATCCCATACCGGTGAAGATAAACTCGGGTGGAGTTGGCTAACATCACTCCCGGAAGGTCGTTGTTTTCAAAAACCAGAGGTTGTTCAATTGCCCCGCTTGCTAAGATGGTTGTTTTGGCACGGAGAAGATGAAATCGCTGCCGAGGTTGATAGGGGGGAGGCTCTGCTACGTGGTCCCATACACGTTCGAGAATTCCGTATACACCTTTTTGATAAGCAGAAAAAACTGTGCTCCTGGTTAAAAGGAGAACATTTTTCAGTGATGTTAATTCTTTTAAAATTAATGTAAGCCATTCGGCGTGCTCACCGTTACAAGGCTCATTTAAAATGGTGCCACCATTCAAAAAATCCTGTTCTGCCAAAATTACCCTGGCCCCTGAACGTCCAGCAGCTAAAGCCGCGCAAAGGCCGGCTGGGCCCGAGCCGATGACAAGGACATCAGCATATGAATTGATCTTTTCATATGAATCTGGGTCCAACTCACTAACTGGACGACCCATGCCTGCTGCCCTTCGGATGTATTTCTCCCAAAACATCCAGCCGGAAGTACCCGGCCCCGAACCCATAAAGGTTTTATAATAAAAACCTGCGGGTAAAAATCGCGAGAAAAAGTTGTTAAGGACACCAAAATCAAGGGCCAAAGTAGGCCAACAATTTTGGCTTTCCGCTTCCAAACCCTCATATACTTCGATTACAGTAGCCCGTGTGTTGGGCTCCGCTCGCCCCTTTTTCCTCAGATTAACCAGAGCATTCGGCTCCTCTACCCCGGCTGACATTATTCCCCTTGGTCGGTGGTATTTAAAACTGCGCCCTACAATTTTTTTTCCATTGGCGAGAAAGGCGGAGGCTAATGTATCACCAGGATAAGCTTCAATGTTACTTCCATCAAATTTTATCGAAAATGCTTTCCCCCGATCTATCCGTCCACCTTTTGGTAATCTGTTGGGTTGTTTTTTCATTACTCACCCTCAACCCGTCTTTCGCTTGCGAGCTCAATACGTATAATTTCATTTGTCAGTGTATTCCTTTCTGCAACTAACCAATATCGGCAACCTCCGACATGTTGCCAATATTCAGAATGCACACCCGCCGGGTTTTCACGAACAAAAACAAAATCGTACCAATTTTGTTCATTTTCATCATTTAATTTTGGTCTAATTTTTGATGCGTCTCCACCGTATGAGAACTCAGTTTCATCGCGAAGACCACAGACGGGACAATCAATTCTTAACATTTACAAAAAATTTCCTTTAGTGTGCATGTGGAGCAGGGCCTGCCCCTTTTTCATCTATTTGCAAACCTTTTTGAAAGCGGTTGAGCGTAAACCTAGCATTATCTTCATGCGGCTCGCCCCTTGCTATAGTCCAAGCAAAACACCAGCCGGAAGCTGGAGTGGCTTTAAATCCGCCGTAGTTCCATCCGCCGTTAATATAAAGCCCTTCAATTGGGGATTTACAAATGATTGGCGATCCATCCATAGTCATGTCGACCAAGCCAGCCCACTGCCGCAATATTCTTATTCGAGAAAGACTAGGAATTAGGAGTGTTGCGCGAGCGAGTGTATTTTCAAAACCAGGTTCCGCACCCCGCTGAGTATACGAATTGTACCCATCCAAATCACTGCCAAGTACCAATCCACCCTTATCAGACTGACTAATGTAAACATGCACTTCCCCGGAAGCGATAACACAATCAACCATTGGTTTTAGTGGTTCGGAGACAAATGCTTGAATTGTATGGGTTTCGATTGGCAAACGAAGACCTGCCATGCGCCCCAAAAGACTGGTGTGGCCTGCAACAGCGACGCCAATTTTTTTTGCCTTTATTAACCCTTTTTTAGTTTTCACCCCAATAATTGTTCCAGCTTTAAATATAAAACCCTCTACCTCGCAGTTTTGAATTATATCAACGCCTAACGCATTTGCTGCTCTCGCATAGCCCCACGCAACAGCGTCGTGCCTCGCAGTTCCGGCACGGCTTTGGTAAAGGGCTCCTTCTATAGGAAATCGCGCGTTTTTTGAAAAATCAAGGTAGGAAAGTCGTTGCTGCAATGTTTCACGAGTTAATAGTTCAGCGTCTATACCATTTGAGCGCATAATATTCCCGCGCCGGCGTGCAGCATCTAAAGCAGAGCGGGAATGGAGTAAATTATACTGTCCGCGCTGAGAGAACATAATATTGTAGTTAAGCTCGTGGCTTAATTGTTCCCATAACTTCATGGATCGTTCGTAAAACTTTGTGTTGCCGGGTATCATGTAATTGGAACGTATGATTGTGGTATTGCGTCCAGTATTACCTCCGCCTAGCCAACCTTTTTCTAGTACGGCAATATTTTTCATATTATGTTCTTTTGCCAGGTAATACGCGGTTGCAAGGCCATGACCACCGCCACCTATTATAATTATGTCGTATTCCTTTTTAGGCTCTGGGTTTTCCCATAAAGGTTCCCAGCCTCGGTTTCCACGTAGACCCTCTAGAAAAATTCGAAATACGGAGTATCGCTTCACTCGACACCTTTGGATAATTTAAGAAGTACCTTCACGTTAGATTTTCCGCCGGCATCACCTTTCCGTCAACAGGTCTCCGGTGGGATAGACGACAAAGATTTGCCCTATTAATATCTTCAAAAGCTTAACCTCTATTTCAATGGGTAACAAAAAATGTGTGGCATCGTGGGGTTATTTCTGAAGGCCGAAAAACTTCAATCAAACCTGGGTAAAATGGTGTGTCCTATGCTAGTGGGTATGGGAGACCGGGGTCGAGATAGCGCGGGATTAGCTATTTACCGTAATTCGACACCCCCGGGCACAAAAAAGATGACACTGCATAGAGCGACGGAGACGCAAAAATGGGACGAATTAACAACCGAAATCGCTTTGGCTTTAAAAATCACAGTTTCCGGAGTGAAAGCGGAGGACCATTTTACCCTTCACACGAATAGTGACACCCAGGATATTCAATTTTGGTTGAAAAAAAATCACCCAAATATTCGTGTAGTTAGCGTTGGAGAAAAAGTAGAGATTTACAAAAAAGCGGGCCAGCCTGAGGACATTATTTCGACTTATCAACTCGAAGCTATAAATGGCACTCACGCAATCGGACACACACGTATGGCCACTGAAAGTGCTGTGACGACACAGCATTCACATCCCTTTTCAACTGGTATGGACCTTTGCCTGGTCCATAACGGTTCACTTTCAAACCACAACCAGCTCCGTCTAAAGTTGCAAAGGTATGGAATAGAGTTTGAAACCGATAATGATACGGAAGTTGCGGCTGGATATATCACTTATCGTATGACGGAGGGGGCAACTCTTGAAGAAGCCCTCGAGGCGGCGTTAATAGACCTTGATGGTTTTTTTACATTTGCAGTCGGAACCAGGGACGGTTTTGCCGTACTCCGCGATTCAGTCGCTTGTAAACCCGCGGTAATGGCTGAAACTGATGACTGGGTAGCAATGGCATCTGAATTTCGTTCCATAGCACATTTACCTGGCGCCGAGAATGCTTTCATTTGGGAGCCTGTTCCGGCAACCGTTTATACCTGGGGAAATGCCTGAGATGACTACTTTAATAGACCTTGCCAAAGCCTCTGTGCAAGAATTAAACGTTGAACTTCAGTCCCAGACTTCAGAAAAGAACGATAAAACTTACACAATCCACAACCCAAATGGTGCCCATGCAATTGCTGTCGGCTTAACGAGTCTTGTGTATGTCAAAATAAAAGGCCATGTCGGTTATTATTGTGGTGGCATGAACCAAAATGCAATTTTGGAAATTAATGGTAATGCGGGCACAGGAGTAGCAGAAAATATTATCTCTGGTGAAGTTCGCGTAAAAGGTAATGCATCCCAATCTGTTGGCGCATCGGGTCAGGGTGGTCTTGTTGCCATTCAAGGGGATGCAAGTGCTCGTTGTGGCATATCCATGAAAGGGGTTGATATAGTGGTTGGCGGTTCGGTTGGCCACATGAGCGCCTTTATGGCACAAGCAGGCAATTTGGTGGTCTGTGGGAATGCAGGTCATAATTTAGGTGATTCTATATACGAGGCCAAAATTTACGTGGCTGGAAAAGTCCAAAGTCTAGGCTCGGATTGTATTGAAAAAGACATGACAGAAACACATAAAATCAATCTGGAACAACTATTACAACGTTCAAAAATAAGTGCAAATGCTAACAGGTTTAAGCGTTTTGGGTCAGCCCGGAAACTATATAATTTTAAGGTTCAAAATGCCCAAAAATACTGACGAAAAAGTACCTTATGGAGCGCGCAGTTCGGCAACATTTTCCTCTAGTGATATTACGGAAATTCAACGGGCTGCACGGGAAGGTATTTACAATATACGTGGCTTTGGGGCTAAACGCCATGTTCCGGGTTTTGATGATTTAGTTGTTCTCGGGGCATCAATGTCACGGTATCCGTTAGAAGGATATCGTGAAACTTGTAAAACCAATTTGGTAATTGGAGAGCGTTTCGCTAAAAAGCCAATTATCCTTGATATCCCCATCACTATCGCAGGTATGAGCTTTGGTGCCCTTGGTGTAAACGCCAAAACAGCTCTCGGACAAGCTGCAAGCAGGTTGGGTACAAGCACTACAACGGGTGATGGCGGTATGACCAACGAAGAGCGTGCCGCGTCCGACCTGCTGGTCTATCAAATATTACCCTCACGCTATGGGCTCAACCCTGATGACCTGCGACGTGCTGACGCTATTGAAATTGTGGTTGGACAGGGTGCTAAACCGGGGGGCGGAGGGATGTTATTAGGCCTAAAAATGAATGAACGTGTTGCCGCCATGCGCACATTGCCAAAGGACATTGATCAGCGAAGTGCCTGCCGCCATCCCGACTGGACAGGACCGGATGACTTGGCAATCAAAATCACTGAGATCCGGGAGATAACGAATTGGGAAAAGCCTGTATATATTAAAATAGGGGCATCAAGACCCTACTACGATACTATGCTTTCAATTAAAGCTGGAGCGGATGCCATTGTTCTTGATGGTATGCAGGGAGGTACAGCAGCGACTCAAGAGGTCTTCATAGAACATGTTGGAATACCCACCCTTCCAGCGTTGAGGCAGGCCGTAGAAGCGCTACGCGAAATGGATATGCACCGAACCGTTCGTTTAATTGTATCCGGAGGAATTAGAAGTGGTGCAGATGTAACCAAAGCCCTCGCCCTAGGTGCTGACGCTGTTTCAATTGGTACCGCGGCTTTGATTGCACTCAATTGCAATGCACCAAAATTCATTAAGGATTATCAAGAAATCGGTACTGTTCCCGGTTACTGCCATCACTGTCATACTGGAAAATGCCCAGTCGGCATTGCCACCCAAGACCCAAAATTGGAGGCACGATTAGAAGTCGAAGGGGCCTCAAAGAGAGTGGAAAATTACCTTTCAACATTGGTGTTGGAAACGCAAACTCTAGCACGCGCGTGTGGAAAATCACATGTTCTTAATCTCGAACCGGAAGACCTTGCGGCATTGACCGTTGAAGCAGCTGCAATGTCAGGAGTGCCTTTAGCTGGAACGAATTGGATACCAGGAAAAACTAAAACAGGTGATAAAAATGAGTATTGATTTGGCAGCTGCCGCAGCGCGAAAGAAAATTCAATATTTTTTAATTAGCTATGTGGATTTATTTGGCTGTTTACGAGCGAAGCTAGTCCCCGCGCGAGCTATTGGTGAAATGCAGAAAAACGGAGCCGGTTTTGCAGGATTTGCCACTTGGCTCGACATGACCCCTGCTGATCCGGACATGTTTGCAATACCCGATGCGGAAAGTCTTACACAGCTACCCTGGAAGCCGGAAGTGGCTTGGCTCGCTGCTGACTTATGGATGAATGGTGAACCAGTAGAAATGGCGCCAAGAATTGTACTCAAAAGGCAAATAGAGAAAGCGAAGGAAAAAGGGTATTCCATGAAAAGTGGTGTCGAATGCGAATTCTTTTTGCTTGAACCCGGGGCAAGCGAAATTTCGGATAGCTACGATAACCAAGAAAAGCCGTGTTACGATCAAAGTGCACTCATGAGAAGGTATGACGTCATTTCGGAAATTTGTAATGGTATGATTGACCTCGGTTGGAACCCATACCAAAACGATCATGAGGATGGAAACGGGCAATTCGAAATGAATTGGGAATATGAGGATTGTTTAATTACCGCAGATCGGCACGTATTTTTTAAGTTTATGGTCAAGTCAATTGCAGAAAAACACGGATTCCGAGCCACCTTCATGCCCAAACCATTTCCAAACTTAACGGGAAATGGTTGCCACACCCATATATCCTTGTGGAAAACGAAGGGCAAAAAAAACTTGTTTGAAAATCAAGGGGGCGAGCTGGGTTTAAGCAAAATGGCTTACGATTTTATGGGGGGCGTTCTTTATTCAGCTGATGCTTTAGCTGCAATATTTAATCCATCTGTTAACAGCTATAAACGTATTAATGCGGGAACGACGGTTTCTGGGGCGACATGGTCCCCCAACTCTATCAGCTATACCGGCAACAACCGAACCCACATGATACGCATTCCCGAAGCGGGAAGGTTTGAGTTGCGCCTGGCGGACGGGTCAACTAATCCCTATCTTGTTCAAGCCGCTATCCTTTTGGCCGGCATGGACGGATTAAATAATAATCGTGATCCTGGCAAACGCCTCGATGTCAATATGTATGACGAGCAAACACGGGTTAAAAGGGTACGCCAATTGCCTTTAAACCTTCTCGATGCCATTCGATTATTTGATAAAAGTAAAATTGTTAAAGATGGATTTGGGAACAATTTTGTTTCAGCTTATGTGAAACTAAAGCTAAACGAATGGCAAAGTTATTCAACGGCAATTAGTCCTTGGGAACGAGAACGAACTTTGGATATTTAATAATTTTCGCGCTTAATCATACTTCCCCAAAAAATGCCGCTTGAAAGAGCTCTTCTGCATTTTTAACGTTAAGCTTCACTGGATTGCTAGGAGCAGCCGCGTCTTTGACTGCCATTTTGGCCATCTCTGGAATTCGGTCGGATGATAAACGGAGTTCACTTAAGGTGTGCGGAATGGACAAATCCCTTCGCAAAGCCAACACCCAATCTAATAATCCTGCAAAGGATCCATTAGGAATATCCAAATACCGTGCAATATTTTTTGCTTTTGCTGCTATTTGGGACTGATTGAAAGCGAGAACATAAGGCAAAATTACTGCATTTGTCAGTCCGTGGTGTGTATTATACAAGGCACTAACGGGGTGGCTCAGCGCATGAACTGCACCAAGGCCTTTTTGAAAAGCTGTTGATCCCATACTTGCAGCAACCAACATATTCCCTCGAGCCGAGAGATTTTTACCGTCCGCAAATGCTTTTGGGAGCCATTCTTTGATTAACCTTAAACCCTCAAGTGCAATACCATCGGCCATAGGATGAAAACTTGAAACGCAGTATGCCTCCAAGCAGTGGACTAATGCATCCATGCCAGTGGCTGCAGTCGTTTGTGATGGCAAACCAATTGATAAAGTAGGATCTAAAATTACCTCGCCGGGCATCATTCCTGGATGAAAAATAACTTTTTTAGTTTGGGTTGTCTCATCGATTATGACGGACGCCCTGCCCGTCTCCGAACCGGTACCAGCAGTGGTGGGTATTGCTACAACCGGTACCATGCCTTCCACATTCACATTTTGCCAATTATCACCCACATCTTCAAAATCCCAAATGGGATATTTTTGACCAACCATTAGGGCTATTGCCTTGCCAACATCTATGGCGCTACCACCGCCAAAAGCAATAACTCCATCACAGTTCTGTCTGTAAAAGGCTTGTACACCGGCAACGACGTCTTCACCCCTTGGGTTGGACACAAAATTCGAAAATTGCCCTGTTGGTAACCCATTTTCATTATTGTTCCTAATTGCATCCGCAATGATAGGGTTGTTGACCAAGCTGGAATCGGTAACCAAAAGGGGGGTCTTCATGTTAAGAGCACCACACGCCAATGGAAGCTCCGACACCCGTCCAGAACCAAAACGAATTTTCGTAGGATAAAACCAATCGTTCTTTGACAACGTAATTCAACCAAATGGGTAAGTCTAAAAACTAATTAAAACTTTTCAGAATGTAAAAAGTTTATGAAATCAACTAATCAACTTTTTCTTGATAAAGGAATTAAGTAAAAAATAAAGCAGGTTCAGCCCTAGTCAAACAACCCCAAATCAATGGCATCACCCATTCTAAGATAACCTTTGTCATTCGGATGTAAATGATCGCCGCAATCGAATTCTGGGAGCATTTGTGTTGGATGGTCTGGAGCTCTTATGGCTAATTCAAAATCAATTACGCCGTCATAGTCACTGTTTTCACGGATCCAATTATTGACTATTTGACGCTTTTTTTCCCCTTCCTCTGTATAAAGCCCTGTCCGGCCCGGTGGGGGGTTATAGTTTTCATTTTCAAAAGTTAGTAAAGTCCCACAAATCATTTTTAAGCCAGCAGAGTGTCCACGCATTGCAAGTTGATTTAAACCACAAATCATTTGCTCTGCACTTACTTCCTCGTCAGGGTTACAATTACGGTTGCGAATGTCGTTAATCCCCAAGAAAACAATGACATGAGTAACGCCAGGCTGAGCTATCACGTCACGATCAAAACGCCGCAAACAACTGTCTCCCCTTATGTCATGAAGAATACGGTTACCTCCTATACCTTGGTTCATAACCCCTAAAAGTCTACCGTTTTTTGTCTGGTGGCGTTTGACCAACCGACGAGCAAGTTGATCTGGCCAGCGCTGGTTGGCATCGATAGACGAAATATTACAATCGGTTAAAGAGTCCCCTAGCGTCACAATACCGCCGGTTTGCTCCTGTGCTAATACATCAATACCGGTTACAAAAAAATTTGTTTCTGTTTCCTCTTTTACCGGCATATCAATTTCTGAAGAATGGTTTCCTTTGGGCGATATATAATTAGTCTGCCGCGACGTACCATGACCAGTGATTTTAAAATCCTCACCAATGTCATCAGGAAGATAAACGCTAACAGCAGCATCCGTCAGTGGGGGTAGTTTGAAAGCTATTGGATCGGAAAGGGCAATGGCCCCCACCGCAATTTCCGTCGTCGGTTTCCCGTTAAAAGTAAGCTGTTGATCAGATCCACGAATGATTTCTGACCCACTTCCTCTGAGAGCTACCGTTGCCGCACCAATGGTAAGTTTGTGATTGCCATAAGCGTTAGAGAGCCGGACACGTATTTTATTCCCGCCAATGCTCACACGGGCAATGATACGGATGGTTTGTCCTTTAATGACTGCTCCCTCTGTAGGGGCTGGCGTCGTCGCCCAAGTTCCAACCCAGTGTTCTTTTTCGCGGGTAGTATTCATTGGACTGTCGAAAACATTTAAATTTTCCAAAATGAAAAACGGGGGTTTTTGTTTAATAACGCTTTAAAACCCTTAAGACAAACAGACCGAACCAGTTACGCAAGGGGGATAAGCCAAATTGAAAAAATTATCCTCTTTAAAAGACTAATTTTTACCATTTTTTATAATTTCCGAAATATCAAAAAATATTGTGTTGGGGGGAGAAGGATTGTTTTTAAAAAATTATTTGAATAGAGAGGATAGAGCCTAGTCTAAATTTCACGCCTTTCGAATTTGTAGCAGGCCAGCCTTTAGTTACAAAATCAGCTATAGCGTCCGTCATTGCCCGGGACAAGCTTACCGTTATCGTAAGAAAAGAGTTTTCCGGTTTCCTCCAAAGGCAGTTGAGCAGCCAAAACAAAGCCCTCTCCCAAAATCTCTGGAGTGGGTAAACGCTCAAAAGCGTCCGCTGGCGCACCCTCGGTAACGATTGGTACCTCGGGTGAGAATATCACCATGCAAATATTGGAACTTCTGACTTCTTCAGAAACGTACCGTGTAAAGGTCCAAATCGCGTCCTTTGTAGCAACGTAGGCACATGAACCGCCTGGCTTAAGACCACCCCCACCATAGAGGTTTATGATGTGGCCAGAGTTTTGTTTTTCCATGTAAGGCAGGACACACTTTGTGCAAAGAAAAGTTCCACCGAGATTAGTATCGATGACTTGGTCCCAAAACTCCTTTTTCATATCACGTATGAGGGACCACCGAGGAATACCCCAAGCAAAATGTGGTACGATAGCGGCGTTATTAACCAAAACATCTATTTGACCGAAGCGCTGATACACTTCACTGAACATTTCATGAACTGCTTTTTCATCCCGGATATCCGCATTAACACTGGTGACCTCAGAAAACTTGTTGAGTTCCTCAGACGTTTTACTGAGTGACTCTTCATTCACGTCGACAATTGCTACTTTAGCCTTTGCCTTTGCAAAAGTTAGGGCGGCGTGACGGCCAATACCCTTGCCGCCGCCGGTTACTACAACTGTTTTTCCTTCGATCATCTTTTAATCCTCCCTTTTCCCAGTATCCATTTAGAGATTAGGAACAGACGTCTAAATACCGTGGATTAGGGCCTAATTAGCAATTCTTTTCTGGCGGAAGGACCATCCGCCCTGCAATAACCTATCTCATTAGTTTTACTCAGTTCAGTATACACCCTTTGGTTCCGTTCCCCAAACCAGTCCCCTAATACCCGTCCGCGGAAAGCCTATAGAGTTTGTTTTTTGCTAAATCAAATTTCTCGTACCTTTGGTATTAATTTCGCATGGGAGTTATTCAAAGAATTTATTTGGTTCTTTCCAGGTTACGCTTCCACAGTTCTTCGGCTAAATCCTGTGCCGCAACAATATCCCTTGCTTCTAAAACACCGGACTTTCCGCTCACCGAAAGAATACGATCGCGTATTGATCGGGAGATAGGATCACCTGCTGCAGCTCCCAAGCTTGACCATACATAAGCCAGCTTATAGTTACGCGTTAATTTGGAACCCCGTAAGTACGCCTTGGCCAAGATCCTCATAGCAGACAGGTCACCCCCTAGGGCAGCAGTTTTATTCCTTTTTAAGAAATGGGTTTCTTCAGATTTATCCCATTCGGATGCTGCCTGATTTTGTAAATGTGTAATTTCTCTGGCTGTAAGCTCTGCTTCTATTTTCGTTAATAGATTTCCAGCAGTAAAATGCCCCCTAGCACCAGCAAACAGGGCTAATTCATAAGATCTTTTTAAATCTTTCTCTATTCCGGTCCCGTTGAAAAAAACCTGCGATAGAGAAAACAAAGCCTCGGGATCTTTTAGGGTTTTGGTATTTTTTAAAAGGCGTGCTGCTTTACTGAAATTTTGCGGCGTGCCAATGCCTTGTAAATACATCATGGCTAATTTGACAGCATCTTTACCTTTACTATCGATAGCCCTTTTAAATTGTTTTGTTGCAATAGGAAGAACTTTCCGATTTGCGTGAAATTGAAGATTAAGTAAATCAAAATCGCCGCCCTCAATAAAACCCTCGATATCTTCAAAGGGGATCGGAGAATCCGGTATAATCGATAGCGTCAAATTTTTGGGGTTTAGCGAAAATTTTCTGACTTCTGCTTCCCCTTTATCGATGAAGCGAAAGATCTTTTCTTTGGATGGCAACTTTTGGGTTGCCTGCTTGGCCTGCTTGCTTAAGAGGACTGGTATTTCTCTACGAATTTGGGAGGGGTTTCTTTCCGTTTGCTTCGACTGAAACTGGATTGCCTTATTTACCAAGCCTTTATCAAAAAAGGAAAATGTAAAACTCTTCAGTTTTGCGTGCAGGCTATTCCCGCTTAAACTCCCTGGCCCTTTACTGATAAAGTCAACCAAGCTCGTGCCTACGTAAATATCTGAAATTGAGTTACTTACCGTTAAGTCACCCCCACCATTTAAGGTAAAATTAAGGGTGTAATCCAAAGTTGAATTACCAAGATGATATGCAAATTGAATAACAGCATCTCCAGTAAATTTAGCAAAGCCAGCTTCTCTGCTCATGGCAACAAACTCAAAAGGGAGATGCCGTGAACTGATTTCGTAATGAAAACCCGAGACTTCAATTTGCCCGTCTACAAACATATCGTTATTTTGACGGTTAGAGGGGCGGGAAAATGTAACCTCCTCAAACGAAATTTTTCCAAAATCGGTACGTACGATCAAATCAAAAATTGAAAGGGTCCCTAATTTTTGGTGGGAGGTAACCGCCCCGAATCGTACGTCTGTAGACAAACGAAGATTTACCAGCAAGGCTTTGATAATTTGGGGGGCAATACCCTCATAACCCTTGGCAAGGCTTTTATATGAATTTCCCAGAGTGAGGAGAATAACCAAAACAGGTACTAAAAGCTTAATTTTTTTCAACAATTTAACCATTGATTTGCTTCCCTGTTACTTTTTCTGTTGATTTATCTGGTTGAAATTAAAAGCGGTTTTCCTTCATACGGTTTTCCAGGGAATTTTGGCAGCAGCAAAACCAAGGCCGGGGAAAACCAGGACACCGAAGAAGACGAG